>JBIQLW010000054.1:0-23072 GCA_044463945.1 Bradyrhizobiaceae bacterium
ATTTTGGACGCCGATCCCCCGGCTCAGGGGGTCAATATTGCAGGCCGAATGACAGGCGAGGCAACGGGCGAGGCGGCGTGCCGGGCGGCAACCGGGCGTATGCCAGGGCATCCGGCGCAGGACAGAACCTGAAGCCGGCCAGGCAGAAGATTCCGGCCATGGCGCGACACCGCGAGCACCTGCGTCCCTCGAATGCAATGTCTCGCGTCCCGCTTCGGCGGTGTTCCCCAAAATCCCCACGCCGCCGGCAAGCAGACTCCGAAAAGGTCATCGGCGGCGCGCGGCGCCTCAGCCATTGACGGCGCCATATCCGTGGAAGGGCTTGCGCGCGACGATCCGGCGCCGTGGCCGGCACATTCGCTGCGCCCGTCAAAATCCGTATGGCTTGTACTTGCCGAAGATGTGCTGCTCGAAATGCGCCATGCCCCGCTCGCCGTCCGGGCCGCTCATGAAGCAGGGAAATTCCGTCGGGCCGAGGCGCTTCGCCGCCGGCAGGGACAAGAGCCCGGTCTTGCCGCCGCTGGCGCTCGACGGATAGCGGTCGGTTTCGACAACCGGCCCCGTGCCGCGATACACCCCGGCGCTGCCGCCGTCCTTCCAGCCGCCGTAATAGCCGAGCCCCTGCACGTCGGCCGGCGTCCCCGCCGCCTCGATCCGATAGTCGCGCCAGCGGCCGTCGCTGTCGCACAGCGAGAAGGTGCCGCCGATGACGTTCCGGGTGCCGGGCGCGTAATCGAGTTGATGCCGCACCGCGGTCAGCTTGACGCGGCTGCCGTCCGGCATGTTCAGCACGCCCTCGAAATCCAGCGTCTTGCCGTCCTCGTCCTCATGGGTGTTGAAGAAGCCGGTGTAGCGGTCGAGCGCGAACGGCGACCAGATGCGGAAGCGCCGGTGATCGATTTCGTCCTCCTCGCGAATGCCGCCATGCGGCGTCGCCGGGCCCATGCCGGAGCGCACGCCCCAGGAGTGATCCCGGATGGCGTGCCAGTCGGTGGGGCGAACGGTCTCACCGTCGCAGGTCACCGTACCCGACGCGCGGCATATCTGCGTATAGCGGACCATGTCGTGGATCAGATGCCCGTTCTTGCGGAAGCGGTAGGGCGCTTCGAGGAACGGCTCGGCCCGCGCCTCGAATGTAAGCGCGAACGAGAAGTCGGCATGGCCGGGGTCGAGCGTCAGCGCGACCTCGCGCATGGGCGCGCGAACCTCGATCCGGATCGGGCCGACGGCGAGTAGCCCGGCATCGGGCCGAAGCGCGCGCGAGGCGCGCAGCACCCGCTGCTCGCCCTTGCGCGCGATGCCCGCGAACCCGTCCATGACGTTCATGTTCGGGTGCAGGCGGATGCCGGCGACCACGTACCAGTCCTGGGCAAACGCCGCGCAGAAATATCCGTCGTTGAAGTGAACGTCCGACGTGAAGGGAATATGAAACGGCGTCGGATGCTGATGGAACGGATATTCGTCGAACTCCGTGAGTCTCACGGCACGCCTCCCCGGCACGATTCATCGCCCGCGGCGGAGCCATCGGGCATCGTAATAACAGTGTTACGAAGACGGCGCGTTGTCAAGGCGCGAGGCGGGCGATGGTATGCTCGATGTGCAGTTTGAGCAGCGCGCGCGCATCGACATGAAAGGCTTTGGTGCGCCTGGTGTGGTGGAGCGTCAGCAGGCCGAACAGCATGGCGATATGCAGGCCGGCCTCGACCTCGGCCTGGCGCTGGCTGCATTTGGCCAGCGCGCGAACGCAGCCGGCGAAAACGCCAACGATCGAACCGAGCTGGGTGTTGAGCCGCGCGTCCAGTTCGCGCGTCAGACCTTGCGGCTTCAGGCCGTTGAAAAGATAGAGCGCGAGCGACATATCGCTCGGCCGCATCTCGTAGAAATCGAAGTGGGAGGTCAGCGCGGCGCGCAGCCGCCCCTTGGGGTTGGAGGCGGCTTCGACCTCGGCGCGCAGGTTCGCGGTGTAGTCGTCGAGCGAGCGCGACAGCACCTCGGCGTAGATTTCCTCCTTCCCCTTGAAATAGGGATAAATCGAGCCGGTGGTGCAGCGCGCGGCCTTGGCGATCAGCCGGATGGAGGCTCCTTCCAGTCCCTTGGTCTCGAACACCTTGCGCGCCGCCTTGAGGACGGCTTCGCGGCGCGGCGCGTGAAGCGGGGATTCCTTAAGGGGCGTTACCGGCTTGTTCATGTCACCTCGCCTGATTGCGCGTCACGCTCCGCTTGTCGCCACGAAGCTCAGTCGCACATAGCCGATCCGCGCCGCGGAAGCCAGTTCCGGCCTCGTTCTGTGGACGAGGCCGGAACGCCGTTGACGTTGGCGGCGGCCTATCGGACGAGGGGACAGTTGCCCTCGCCTTCCGGGCGGAACGCCTCGGCGCCCGGCACGGTCTGAACGATGCGGAGAAGATCGTAAGGTCCCTTCGATTCCTCTTTCGACTTGGCCTGCCACAGCATCATGTCGTGCAGCACGCGGCCGTCGGCGCGGATGCGCACATTCTTGTTGTAGAAGTCGTTGACCGGCAGTTCGCGCATCTTTTTTCCGACCGCCGCCGCATCGAGCGATCCAACCGCCTTGACGGCCTTCAGATAGTGATTGACGGCCGCATAGGCGCCGGCGTGAGTCATGTTGGGGATATTATGGCCGGGAAACTTCTCCATGTAGCGCTTGGTCCAGGCGCGGGTTTCCTCGTTCTTGTCGTGATAGAACGACGCCGCGCCCATGATCGATTTGGCGCCCTCGAAGCCGAGCGACTGGATATCGTTGACGTACAGCAGCAAGCCGACAAGCCTCTGACCGCCCTGCGGCAACTGAAATTCCTGCGCCTGCTTGATGGAGTTCACGAGATCGCCGCCCGCGTTGGCGAAGCCGACCACCTGTGCGCCGGACGATTTGGCCTGCAACAGGAAGGAGGAAAAGTCCGCCGTATTCAACGGATGGCGCGCCTCGCCGAGGACCTTGCCGCCACCGGCCTCGATGAAGCGGGTGGTGTCGCGTTGCATGGCTTGACCGAACGTGTAGTCGGCGGTGATGAAGAACCAGGATTTGCCGCCATCGGCGACCACCGCCTTGCCGACGCTGGAGGCGAGCCCGAAGGTATCGAACACCCAATGCGTGGAATTGATCGTGCAGAGCTTGCCCGTGAGATCCGACGAACCGGCGCCCGCGATCAGGATGGTCTTGTTCTTCTCCTTGACGATGTTGAGTTCGGCGATCGTCGTCGCGCTGCCGCCGCCGGCCAGGATGACATCGACGCCATCGACGTCGATCCACTTGCGGACGATTCCGGCGGCGATATCCGGCTTGTTCTGGTCGTCGGCGACCAGCACCTCGATCTTCCTGCCGAGAACCGATCCGCCGGCGTCCTCGACGGCGAGGCGGGCGGCTTCCACGGTGCCGCGGCCGGTCACGTAGGCATAGACGCCGTTCATGTCCGGAATGACGCCGATCTTGAGCGGGGCCTCCGTGCTCTGGGCGAATGCGGGGCCGTGCAACGCGAGCACGGCCGCGGCCGTGAGTAGTTTAAGAAAACGCATGACTTCCTCCCACCGTTTGAGCCGCGCGTGGCGGCGGTCTGTAACGTCGTTACGAAAAATGCCGAGGCGACATGGCGGACAGCGCCGGCCGGCAGGAACCGACCCGGCGATGTCTAGAGGCTGCGACCGAACATCTCCCGGAGAGCGAACTTCTGCGGCTTGCCGCTGGACGTGCGCGGCAAGGCGTCGACGAAGCGAACCTGCGACGGCTTCTTGAAGCCGGCCAGCCGTTCCGCGCAATACGCGATCAGATCCTGCTCGGAGGCGTGCTGCGGCCGGGCTTCGATGACCGCGCAGACCTGCTCGCCCCATTTCTCGTGAGGCACGCCGATGACCGAGACGTCGATCACGTCGGGATGGCTGCGCAGAACGTCCTCGATCTCCGAAGGGAAGATGTTCATGCCGCCGCTGATGATCATGTCCTTCTTGCGGCCGGTGACGTAGAGATAGCCCTCCTCGTCCAGCCGGCCGACGTCGCCGGTGCGCAGCCAGTCGCCGGCGAGGGTTTCGCGCGTCAGCTCGGGGTCGTCCCAGTAGCCGGCGGTCATCGACGGCGCGCGCACCCATATCTCGCCGTCGCTGTGCGCGGGCAGATCGCGGCCGTCCGCATCGACGATCCGGATTTCCACATGGGCCGAGGGGCGTCCCGCCGATCCGGGCCTGTCGATCGCGGCGTCGGCGGGCATGCAGGTGACGCTGCCGCCGCCCTCGGTGAGGCCATAGACCTGCACGAAATCGCTCGACGGGAAATTCGCCTGCATCGCCCGGACCGTCTCCACGGAGACGGGCGCGCCGCCGCACATGATCATGCGGATATGGCTGGTGTCGAAGCGCGCGAGACCGGGCAGGCGCAGGATCTCGTAGATCATTGTCGGCACCCAAAGGACGTGGGTGATCCGATGATCGCAGACATAACGCAGCACGGCCTCGGCATTGAAGCCGCCGGACTCCTTGATGTGAACCGTCCCCTTGGCGTGCAGGATCGGCCAGGTGAAATCGTGGCGGCCGCCGATGTAGTAGAGATCGATCGCCGCATAGGTGGAATGGTCCGGCGTGAGGCGATAATCCACGACCTGCTGGAGCGAATTGAACAGCAGGCCGCCGTTGGTCCACACCACGCCCTTCGGGCTGCCGGTGGTGCCGGAGGTGAAGATGATTTCGTGCGGGTCTTCCATGTGCGGCGACCGTGGGACCCGTCCGGCGTCGGCGTTCGCGGTCAGCGTCTCGTAGGAGAGCGGATCGTCGCCGCCGTCGAGCGTGATGACGATCTCAAGATCGGGGAGCGCCCCGGCCCCCCGAAGCTCGTCGATCACGGCGGCAAAGGCAGGTTCGACGACGATCGCGCGCGCGCCGGCGCGGCGCAGGATCGCGGCCAGTTCCGGCGGCCGCAGGCGCCAGTTCATCGGCACCATGATGGCGCAGGCGGCGGCGATTCCCGCCTCGATCTCAAGATATTCGAGGCGATTGGTCGAGAGCAGCGCGACGCGGTCGGCGGGCGCGATGCCGAGCCCGATGAGGGCGTGCGCGACCCGGCGCATCATCTCCCTCAGTTCGCCGTAGGTCCGCCGGCGCTCCCCGAACACCAGCGCCGTACGGTCGGGGGCAACGCTGGTGCGCTCAAGCAGCGAGGGAAGCGCGAGCGTCCGCCAGCGCGGCGCGCCGCTCAGGTCCAGCCTCACCCGGTCCGCCGGATAGCGTGCGGATGGAGCCTGGTCCCGCTCCCGATCGCTGGACGTCGATTGCTCGGTTGCCGGCATCGCTCTCTCGTGGTGGTTTCGCGGAAACCCCGTCGCCCCCTTGCCATTCCCGCGGGGCGCGCGCGCGCGCGCGTCCGCTCCGGACTAGTCTTCGATGGTCACCGGCCGCGGCGGCGCCGGCCGCGCGCCTTCGACGAAACGCTTCATTCCGGCGACCGCTTCGGCGCTGAGCGGCGGGCCATGACACAGTTCGACTTCGAGATCGAGACCCTCTTGCAGCGGCAATCCGATCGTCGCGATGGCGGCCTGCCGGTCCGCGCAGATGCCGCCCTGCGAGTAGCCGGCAATGTGCTCGGCAAGCTCCAGCGAACGCGCCAGCGCGCCGCCGGCCGGCACCACCTCCTGGGCGAGGCCGATGCGGAGCGCGTGCCGGGCGTCGATCTCCATGCCGGTTTCGATCATGTAGAGGGCGTTGCCGAGACCGACGATGCGCGGCAGGCGCTGCGTGCCGCCGTCGGCCAGCGAAAGACCCCAGCGCTTGTTGAGCAGGCCGAACTTCGCGCGCTGGTCCACGATCCGGAAGTCGCACCACACCGCAAGCTCCACGCCTCCGGCGTAGCAGGCGCCGTTGATGGCGCCGATCACCGGCTTGCCCGGATCGAGCCGCGCGAAGCCCATCGGCCCGGCGGTGTAGGTATGACGGTGCTCGAACAGCTCCTTCATGCCCTTGAGATTGGCACCGGCGCAAAACGTCTTGTCGCCCGCGCCGGTGACCACCAGCACCTTGGCGCTGTCGTCCTTGCCGAAGTCGATGATGGCGTCGGCAAGCTGCATCGCAAGCTCGTCATCGACGTTGTTGTGAACTTCGGGACGGTTGAGCGTGAACAGCGTCACGGCGCCACGCCGCTCGATCAGAAGTTTCGACATTGGACCTCCCGCGACATTCTCGTAACATCGTTATTATTCATGGAGAGAAATTTCCGGTCAAGACAAATCTGCGCGCAATTTGTCGAAGAAAGCCGCGCGTGCGTCGATTGACAGCGGATCAATAACGCTGTTATCGTCAGCGCGTCTTTTGCGGAAGGATCAAGGCAGTCCGTGTCCACCCCCGACGAACTCGCCCCGCGCCTGGAAATCTGGAGCCGGTCCGTCCATGGCCCCGCGGCGCATGTCGGCGACGTGCGCTCGCTCGGCGGCCATTCCGGGGTCACCATCGGATTTGACGTCATCGTCTTCGGCCGCACCATTGAGCGGCTCGTGCTCAAGATCCCGCCGGCGGGTGTGCGGCGGCAGAACAACTTCGACGTTCTGCGTCAGGTGCCGCTGTTGCAAGCGCTGGAACGCCACGGCGTGCTGGCGCCGAAGGCGCGCTACTGGTCGGATGACGAGAGCCTGTTCGGCGCGCCGTACCTGATGATGTCGCGGCTCGACGGCGGCGCGATGCCCGACCTTTTCGGCCCCGACGCCGGAAAGGGCGTGGTGGACGCCGGGCGGCAGTTCGCTCAGGCGATCGATACGCTCGCGGACATTCATGCGATCGACCCCGGAGAACTCAGCGGCTGGAACGCGGTGCGGCTGGCGCCGGCCGAGATCGATCACTGGATCGGCGTGCTCCGCAAATCCGACGATCCCGACTGGATCAGCCAGGGGCTTGCGGTGCGCGAGATGTTACGGCGCGCCATGCCGGACGACATCCCCCTCGGGATCGTTCACGGCGATTTCTACACCAACAACTGGATCTACGATTCCGCCGGCAACTTTACCGGCGTCGTCGATTGGGAAGGCGCGTCGCTCGGCCCCAAACTCATCGATCTCGGCTGGGTGTGCATGATGTACGACGCCGCCGGCTGGGGGCCGACGCGACGCAACACCATGGGATGGCATCCCGGCCCCGAGGACTTCATCGCCCGCTACGCGCGACGGACCGGCACGGACCTCACCGACATCGGCTGGTATCGGGCGCTCGCCGCCTACCGGCTTGCCTGCATCACGGCCTACTATCTGGAGCGCCATCGCAGCGGCAAGCGGCACAATCCGATCTGGGAAGTGTTCGGCGAGTCCTTTCCTTACCTGCTCGATCGGGCCTCGGCGCTGCTCAGCGGCCGGCGCGCGGCCTGAGCGGGCCATTCAACCTTCAATCCCGGCGACCATCAGGAAAGGCGGCCATGACCTATCAAGTAATCGACTATACCGTTGACGGCGCGATTGCCATTATCACGCTCAATCGTCCTGACGATCTGAACACCATCGTGCCGCCGATGCTCGACGAACTGGAAAACGCCGTCGGCCGGGCCATTCGCGACCGCGCCGTCAAAGTCATCCTGTTGCAGGGCGCCGGCCGCGCGTTCTGCGCCGGCTTCAATTTTTCCGGCGGCTTCCAGCAGTGGGACGAGCATCTGGCCACGGACGGCCGCTGGGACGCCGGCCGCGACCTGATGATGGTCACCTCGCAGGAGCTCGGCTGGGTGCCGCGCTTCATGTCGTTGTGGCGCAGCCCCAAGCCGGTGATCGCGCAGGTTCATGGCTGGTGCGTCGGCGGCGGAAGCGAGATGGCGCTCTGCGCGGACATCGTCATCGCGTCCGACGACGCGCAGATCGGCACGCCCTATTCGCGCATGTGGGGCTGCCACCATGCCGGCATGTGGGTGTATCGCCTGGGCCTCGCCAAGGCCAAGGAGCTTGCGCTCACCGGGCGCGCCGTGTCCGGCAAGGAAGCCGCCGAGATCGGGCTCATCAACAAGGCCGTGCCGTTTGCCGAGCTTCAGGCCGAGACGCGCAAGCTCGCGGCGCAACTGGCGTCGATCCCGTCGTCGCAACTGGCCAGCATGAAGCTGGTGGTGAATCAGGCTTACGACAACATGGGCCTGTCGACGACGCAGATGCTCGGCTCGGTGATGGATTCCATGATGCGCAACACCCCCGAGGCTCTGCAATTCATCGAAAAGGCCAGGCGGGACGGCGTGCCGGCGGCCGTCGCCGAACGCGACGGACCGTTCGGCGATTACAGCCAGGGGACCAAGCCGAACCCCCGGCATGTCGTCGCGCTGCCGCCGCGCAAGGCCGCCGAATAGAGCGTCCCGTCCAAAAACGGAAAACGCGACGAAGACGCTAGCGCATGATTTGCCGAGGTTGAATCGGAGTCGTCACTCTGAGGGTCCGATCAGGAAACGAGACGTCATCGTCCGCGAAGGCGGACGATCCAGTCATCGAGGAGCGCGCGTGGGAATTGATCCGCTATGGAATACTGGATACTCCGCTTTCGCGGAGTATGACGGCTTTCGTGTTGCAGATTCACCCGGAGAACGCACTTCCGGTCAAACTTCCAGAGTAACGACAACACGCTTCAATTGAAGCCGATCACGCTTTAGCGCGACAGGGCGGATTCCGATCCGGTCCCGATCGGAATCTGCTTTAAGTCCCCGGCGTTGTCCTCACGCCGGCCGGAGCCGGGCGCGAACGCTCAGTGTTTGATCGTGACGGTCTTCAGCGTGGCGAAGCCGTAGAGCGCCTCGAAGCCCTTTTCGCGACCGTGGCCCGAGCCCTTCACGCCGCCGAACGGCAGCTCCACGCCGCCACCCGCGCCATAATTGTTGACGAACACCTGGCCCGATTTGACGCTGCGCGCCAGCCGCAAGCCCCGGCCGAGATCGCTGGTCCACACGCCGGCGACCAGCCCGTATTCGGTGTTGTTGGCGATGCGGATCGCGTCCGCCTCGTCCTTGATGCGGATCGCCACCAGCACCGGCCCGAAGATTTCCTCCTGCGCCAGCACGTGATCCGGCGGCACGTCGCCGATCAGCGTCGGCTTCACGTAAAAGCCGTCCTGCGGCAGGTTGGTGCCGAACTGGCCTTCCGCGAGGATCGGCAGGCCGTCCTTGCGCGCGAGATCGAGATAGCTTTCGACGCGCGCCTTCTGCTTGGCGTTCACCACCGGGCCGAGGTCGAGGTCCTGGCTGCCGGAGCCGACGCGCGTCGCCTTGAAGCGCGTGGCGAGGTCGGCGGTGAAGGAATCGTAGATGCGATCCTCGATCAGGACGCGCGAGCCGGCGCTGCACGTCTGCCCGGCGTTCTGCACGATGGCCCGGACGATGGTGGTGGCGGCGTCGGCCAGCGGCGCGTCGGCGAACACCACCTGCGGCGATTTTCCGCCGAGTTCGAGCGTCACCGGAATGGTGTGGCGCGCCGCCGCCGCCTGCACCAGCGTGCCGACCTCGCGCGATCCGGTGAAGGAGATATGCGAGATGCCGGGATGCTCCGCGAGCGCCGCGCCGGCTTCCTCGCCGAGCCCGGTGACGACGTTGAACGCGCCTTTCGGGAAGCCCGCCTCCTCGGCCAGCGACGCCAGCGCCAGCGCCGTCAGCGAGGTGTCCTCGGCCGGCTTCAGCACGATGGCGTTGCCCATCGCCAGCGCCGGCGCCACCGAGCGCCCGGTCATCTGCAACGGGTAGTTCCACGGCACGATATGGCCGGTGACGCCATGGGGCTCGTACACCGTCATCACCGTGAAGCCGTTCTGGAACGGAATGCTGTCGCCATGCACCTTGTCGGCGGCGCCGCCGTAATATTCGAAATAGCGGGCGCAGACCGTGGCGTCGGCGCGCGCCTGCGTCAGCGGCTTGCCGACGTCCTCGCTCTCCATGCGCGCCAGCTTCTCGGCGTCGCGACGGATCAGGTCCGACAGCTTCATCAGCAGCCGTCCGCGGGTGACGGCGTCGCACTGGCCCCATTCGCCGTCCATCGCCGCCTGCGCGGCCTTGACCGCGGCGTCGATCTCGGCCGCGCCGCCGCGCGCGATCTGCCCGATCACCTGCCCGTCCGACGGATTGATGACCGGCAACGTCCGCGACGACGCAACCCACGCCCCGCCGATGTAGTTCTTCTGTGCTGCCATCTTTGCCTCCGCTTTGCCCGGAAAGCCTATAGCACACCGGCGCGGTCCATCGGGGCGTCGGGAGCGAGCGCGCCGTTCAATTCCACGCCAGCGCCAGCCCGGGCCTCGGCCATTCCATCGCCAGCAGCCGCCCCGAGGACGACGCGGTGATGTAGGCGGTGCGGCGATCGCGGCCGCCGAAGCAGATATTCGTCGTGAAGGGATCGCCGGTTTGGTGCTGTTCGATCAAGCGGCCGTCCGGCGAAATCACGCTGATCCCGCCATACGGGATGTCCGCCACGCAGACGTTGCCGGCCGCATCGACCGCCAGCGAATCGAACACGGCGTAGTGCGGCGCCGAAAAGTGCATCCGGCCGATCTCGCCGGGGATCGGCCCCTGATGCGGCCGGATCTCGCCCGGCCCGGCGACGTCGTAGGCCCAGACCCGGCCGGTGTGGGATTCCGCGACGTAGAGGATCGTGCCGTCGGGCGACAGGCCGATGCCGTTGGGGCCTTCGAGCGGAAAGATCGCCTGCTTGATGAAGCTGCCGTCGGCCCGCGCGTAAAACACCGCGCCGCGATCGCGCTGCCGGGCGCGCTTGAAGGTCTTGCCGAGATCGGTGAACCAGAAGCCGCCGGCGCGGTCGAACACCAGATCGTTGGGGCCGCGCAGCGGGATGTCGCCGCAGGTCTCGTAAAGCCGCTCGGCTTTGCCGGTCGCCAGGTCCACCACGTCGATGCCGCCGCCCTGATAATCGGCTGGGGCGAGGCTGGGAATGACGCGGCCGTCGCGTTCGATGAAGGTGAGGCCGCCGTTGTTGCAGACATAGCAGCGGCCGTCGGGGCCGATCGCCGCGCCGTTGGGGCCGCCGCCGAGCGTCGCCACGACCTGCGTTCTGCCGTCGCGGCGGATCCGGGTCAGGGTCTTGCGGGCGATCTCCACGACCAGAAACGTACCGTCGTCGAGCGCGACGGGGCCTTCCGGAAATTGCAGGCCGGATGCGATTTCCGCCATCGCGCTCATGGTGATCCCCTTGTATGCGACGAGCTTTATTCGCCGCCGCCTTATCACACCTCGGCTTGCGATGGAATCACCGGCCGGTGAAGCGCGGCGGACGCTTTTCGACGAAGGCGGCCGCGCCCTCGCGCAGGTCGGCGGTGACGAAGGCCCGCGCCTGGGTTTCCGCCTCGTTGTCCAGCGTCGCGGCCAGCGGCGCGCTCCACGCCGCCTCGACCTGCGCCTTGATCAGGCCGATGCCGATCGGCGGCCCGTCGGCGAGCTTTTGCGCGATCGCCAGCGCCGCGTCGAGCGCGCCGCCGTCGTCGACCGCCTTCCAGATCAGGCCCCATTGCGCGGCCTGCTCGCCGGTGAGCGGCTCGCCGAGCAGCGCCAGCGCGCGGGCGCGGGCAACCCCGATCGACCGTTGCAGGAGCAGCGAGGTGCCGGCGTCGAGCGCGGCGCCGAGGCGAACGAAGCTGAGGATGAAACGCGCCGAGCGGTCGGCGACCACGATGTCGCCGGCCAGCGCGATGCCGACGCCGGCGCCGGCGGCCGGGCCGTTGACCGCCACCACCACCGGCTTGGGGCTGCCGCGCAGCCGCTCGATCAGCGGATTGATCCGCTCGCGCATCATGTCCGCCACCGCCGCGCCGGAATCGAATGTATTGCCGCCGAACTGCGCGCCGGAACAAAATCCCTTCCCCGCCCCGGTCAGCACGATCGCGCGCACCGCGTCGTCGGCCAGCGCCTCGCTCAGCGCGGCGTTCAGGTCCGCGAGCACGCTGCCGCCCAGCGCGTTGTATTGCTCGGGATTGTTGAGCGTCAGCACGGCGACCGCGCCGCGACGCTCGGATAAAGCCATCGGCATCCTGCAACCTCCTACAGTGATCGTGCGATCAGCATCTTCATGATTTCGTTGGCGCCGCCATAGATCTTCTGCACCCGCGCATCGACGAACATGCGCCCGATCGGATATTCCTCCATGTAGCCGTAGCCGCCGTGCAGTTGCAGGCAGGCATCGACCGTCTCCACCTGCTTCTGCGTGCACCACCATTTCGCCATCGAGGCGGTGACGGCGTCGAGATCGCCGGCGATCATCCGCTCGATGCAGGAATCGACGAACACCCGCGCCACCATCGCCTCGGTCTTGCGCTCGGCCAGCGTGAAGGCGGTGTTCTGGAAATCGAGCAGCGCCTTGCCGAAGGCCTTGCGCTCCCTGGTGTACTCGGCCGTCAGTTCGACCGCGCGCTCCATCGACGCCACCGCGCCGATCGCGATGATGAGGCGCTCCCACGGCAGTTGCTGCATGAGCTGCACGAAGCCCTGCCCTTCTTCAGCGCCGAGCAGGTTGTCGCACGGCACCGCGACGTCCTCGAAAAACAGTTCGGACGTATCGGCGGCGTGAAGGCCGATCTTGTCGAGCTTGCGGCCGCGCCGGAATCCCTTGGCGGGGCCGTTGGCATCGGCCGCCTCCATGACGATCAGCGACAGCCCTTTCGCGCCGGGGCCGCCGGTGCGGGCGACCACGATGACGAGATCGCAGGTCTGGCCGTTGGTGATGAAGGTCTTCTGCCCGTTGATGACGTAGGTGTCGCCCTCGCGCCGCGCCGTGGTGCGCACGCTTTGCAGGTCGGAGCCGGTGCCCGGTTCGGTCATGGCGACGGCGCCGATCAGTTCGCCGCGCGCCATGCCCGGCAGCCAGCGGCGCTTCTGCGCCTCGGAGCCGTAGTTCAGGATATAGTGCGCGACGATGCCGCTCGAGACGGTGACGCCGTTGTTCAGTTCGGGGACGATGCGCTCCAGATCCCCGAACACCGCCGCGTCGTAGGCGATGCTCGCGCTCAGGCCGCCGTAGCTCTCCGGTACGCTCGGCAACAGCGCGCCCATGTCGCCGAGCGCGCGCCACGCCGCGCGGTCCACCAGCCGCTGCTTGCGCCACGTCTCCGCCCGAGGCGCGAGATCCTTGACGAGAAACCGGCGGAACTGGTCGCGGAATGCGTCCAGTTCCTCGGTCATCCACGGCGAGCGATACGGCATCGGCCGCCTCCGTTCACATGATCAGGCCGCCGCCGCAGACGAGGACCTGGCCGCTGACGTAGTTGGATTCCGGGCTACAGAACAGATAGACCGCGTCCGCCGCCTCCTCGGGAGTGCCGCCGCGGCCGAGCGGAATCATCCGCGCCATGGTTTCGAGCAGTTGCGGCTGCACGCCGACCTTGATGTCGCGGCCGGCGACGTCGATGGTCTTCTGCTGCGCTTCGATCGGCTGGGTCAGGCGGGTGTTGATCAGGCCGAAGGCGACGCAGTTGACGTTGACCTTGTAGCGTCCCCATTCCTTGCACAGCGTGCGGGTGAGGCCGATCAGCGACGCCTTGGCGGACGAATAGCTGGCCTGCCCGGCATTGCCGTAGAGCCCGGCGACCGAGGAGATGTTGACGACCTTGCGGAACACCTCGCGGCCGGCTTCCGCCTCCTTCTTCGCCATCACCCGGATCGGCTCGGCGGCGGCGCGCAGGATGCGGAACGGCGCCACCAGATGCACGTCGAGCATCGCCTGAAACTGCTCGTCGGTCATCTTCTGGATCGTCGCGTCCCAGGTGTAGCCGGCGTTGTTGACGAGAATGTCGAGGCCGCCGAAGGTCTCGATCCCGGCGCCGATGAAACGGTCGGCGAAGCCGGCATCCATCACGCTGCCGTTGACGGCGACCGCGCGGCCGCCGGCGGCCTTGATCTCGTTCGCCACCGCGTCGCCCGGCGCGGCGTCGAGGTCGTTGACGACCACGCTTGCGCCCTCGCTCGCGAGTTTCAGCGCGATGGCGCGCCCGATGCCGCGACCCGAGCCGGTCACCAGCGCGACTTTTCCGTCAAGTTTTCCCATGGCGTGTCCTGTCCGATTGGCAAGAGAGATTTGGAAAGAAGTGATGAATTGAGGATCGCGAGAAACGGAGAAACGAGTGCAGGCGGCGACGCGCGACCGGGCGGTCGCGCGCGATATCAGCGCGCGACGATGGCCTCGCCGAGGAGTTTCACCTCGCCGGCCTCGTCCTTGGTGGTCAGCGCGATCTTCATGCACGGCTCGCCGTTGTAATCGATCAGTTCGCTGACGTGCCCCTCGCAGGTCAGCCGCGCGCCGAGCTGGGTGATGGCGGCGAACCGCGTCGAGAACGCGCGGATGTCCGCAGGCCGCACCGCGTCGGTCAGCGCCTGCCCGAGGCAGGCCATCACCAGCATCCCGTGCGCGAAGACGTCGGGGAATCCGGCCTTCTTCGCGAAATCGAGATCGACGTGAATGGGGTTGTGATCGCCCGACGCGCCGCAATAGAGCGCCAGCTTGTGGCGAGTGATCGGCGCGAAGGTCTTGCTCACCACGCGGTCGCCGACCGCCCGTGCTGCTGGTTCTGCCATGGTCATGCCGCCCTGGTTTCCGGCTTGGGATTCCGGATCACGATGGTCCGCGTCAGGTCGGCGATGCGCGCGCCGTCCTGCCGCGTCACTTCGGTGGAGACCAGGACCAGCGTCATTGCGCCGCCCTTCTTCTCGGTCACCTCGGTGACGCGCGAGCGGAACGTCAGAACGTCCCCGACCACCGCCGGGGTGTGATAGGTGAAGCCCTGCTCGCCGTGCAGCACCCGCGCGAGGTCGATGTCGAGCGTGGTCAGCGCCTCGAACGGATCGGCCGCATCCATCATTTCCAGACAGAACAGATAGGTCGGCGGGATCGGGATGGCCGCATACCCGGCCGCGGCCGCGGCCTGCGGATCGCGATAGACCGGGTTGCTCTCGCCGATGGTGTCGAGGAAATAACGCAGGCGGCCCGGCTCCACGCTGGCGGTGACCGGCGTGAAGCTGCGCCCGACGGCGGACTGATCGACCATTTCTGCCGCCTCACGCCCGCTCGTAAAGCGTGACCACGCACGCCCCGCCGAGGCCGAGGTTGTGCTGAAGCGCGATCCGCGCGCCATCGACCTGCGTGGCGTCGGCGGTGCCGCGCAACTGGCGGGTCAGTTCATAGCACTGCGCCAGCCCGGTCGCGCCCAGCGGATGGCCCTTGGACAAGAGCCCGCCGGACGGATTGGTGACCACCTTGCCGCCATAGGTGTTGTCGCCGTCCTCGATGAAACGCGCCGCGCCGCCCTCGGGGCACAGTCCCAGCGCCTCGTAGGTGATGAGTTCGTTGTGCGCGAAGCAGTCGTGCAGTTCGACCACGTCGAGATCCTCGGGGCCGACGCCGGCGGCGTCATAGACCTGCTTCGCCGCCGCCTTCGCCATGTCGAAACCGACCACCTGCATCATGTCGCCGGCATCGAAGGTCGAGGGCGTGTCGGTGGTCATGGCCTGGGCGCGGATGCGCACGTCCTTGCGCAGGCCGTGCTTGTCGGCGAATTTCTCCGAGACCAGGATCGCCGCCGCCGCGCCGCAGGTCGGCGGGCAGGCCATCAGCCGCGTCATCACGCCGGGCCAGATCACCTGATCGTTCATCACCTCGTCGGCGCTGACCTCCTTGCGGAACAGCGCGAGCGGATTGTTCTTGGCGTGGCGGCTGGCCTTGGCCCGGATCTTGGCGAAGGCCGACATCGGGGTGCCGTATTTCGTCATGTGGCTGAGGCCGGCGCCGCCGAAATAACGCAGCGCCAGCGGAATGCCGGGTGCGTCGATCAGCTTGTCGGCGGCGGCGTCGAAATCCTCGAACGCGCTCGGCCGGTCCGTATACACCGAGCCCAGCGCACCCGGCTTCATCTGCTCGAAGCCCAGCGCCAGCACGCAATCGGCCGCGCCGGATTCGATGGCCTGCCGCGCCAGATACAGCGCGGTCGATCCGGTCGAGCAGTTGTTGTTGACGTTGACCACCGGAATGCCGGTCATCCCGACCGGATAGAGCGCGCGCTGGCCGCAGGTCGAATCGCCGTAGACGTAGCCGACATAGGCTTGCTGGACCGCGCCGTAATCAAGGCCGGCATCGTCGAGCGCGCGCCGCAGCGCGTCGCTGCCCATCACGTGATAGGGCTCGTTGGCTCCCGGCTTGGTGAAAGGGATCATCCCGACCCCGGCGACATGGGCCTGCGACGTCATTGCCGATCTCCTTGAAAAATTGACCATGGACTTTTTCTTACCAACGGGTAATATACACGGAAAGCGCGGGAGTCAACGCCCGTCGACGACCCGCACCCATTCCTGACGCACGCATCTTGACGCAGGTCGTCCCGACTAAGCACGCTTGATTTCAAGGACCCTTGATTAAGGACCCTGGGCTTCTCCCGATGGACACGCGAACCCCGCCCTCCGATCCGCCGCCGTGGCTGCCGTTCGAAAGCCGCCGTCGCGCCCGCGACGAGAAGCGCGAGGCGGTGCTGCGCACCGCGGTGCAACTGTTTCTGGAGCAGGGCTATCATCGCGCCACCCTCAACGAGGTCGCCGAACGGCTGAACATCACCAAGCCCGCGCTCTACAACTACTTCCGCAGCAAGGAAGACATCCTGTTCGAGTGCTGGACGATGGGCCAGGAGCGGGTCGAGGACCGCATCGCCGAAACCGAAGCGGCGAGCGGTTCGGGGCTCGACAAGCTGCGGATGATGGTCCGCGCCTATGCCCGGATCATGGCGAGCGACTTCGGCGCCAGCCTGGTCCGCTTCAACGTGGCCGATCTCTCCGAAGAAAACCGCAGGGCCTCGCTCGCCGGCAAGCGCCGCATCGACCGCACGTTCCGCGGCTACATCGCCCAGGGCATCGACGACGGCTCGATCGTCCCGTGCGACGTCAAACTCACCGCCTTCGCCATCCTCGGCGCGCTGAACTGGATCGGGCACTGGTACAAGCCGGACGGCGACCTGTCTCCCGACCAGATCGCCGACGATTTCGCGGTGCGGCTGACCAGCGGGCTGGCCAAACGGCCCGAAAAGAAGAAGATCATGGCCGCAAGGGCCACTCGAAAATAGCCCGACACCAATTATTCCGGAGGACACCATGAACGTGACACACGGTCTGCGCCGCGCGCTGCAAATCAATCCGAACGGGCTTGCCACCGTCTATCAGGACCGGCGCCGGACCTGGCGGCAGATCGGCGACCGGGTGGCGCGGCTGGCCTCGGGGCTGCGGGCGCTCGGCGTCGCCGAGGGCGACCGCGTCGCCGTGCTGATGCTCAACTCCGACCGCTATCTCGAACTCTATCTGGCGATCGCCTGGGCCGGCGCCGTCACCGTGCCGCTCAACACCCGCTGGAGCGAACTCGAAAATCAGGATGCCCTGCGCGACTGCCGCGCCGGAGTGCTCGTCGTCGACAGCGCTTTCGCGGCCACCGGCGCCAGTCTGGCGAAAGCCATCCCCGGCCTGCGGCTGTTGTTCGCCGACGACACCGGCGCGCCCGCCGGCGTCGAGGACTACGAAGCGCTGATCGCGCGCAGCGAGCCGATCCCCGACGCCATGCGCAAGGGCGAGGACCTTTCCGGCATCTTCTATACCGGGGGCACCACCGGCCGCTCCAAGGGCGTGATGCTCAGCCATCAGAACCTGATGGCGAACGCGCTGAACGCCCTCGGCGAAGGCATGTTTCCCGCGTCGTCGATCTACCTCCACGCCGCGCCGATGTTCCATCTCGCCAACGGCGCGGCGATGTATTCGCTGATGCTCAGCGGCGGCTCCAACGTCATCGTCCAGAGCTTCACGCCCGAAGGCGTGATGGCCGCGATCCAGAAGGAGCGCGTCACCGACACGCTTCTGGTTCCGACCATGATCCAGATGCTGGTCGATCATCCGGCGCTGCCGTCCCACGACCTGTCGTCGCTGCGCGACATCGCCTATGGCGCCTCGCCGATCAGCGAGGCCCTGCTCGACAGGACCACCGCCGCGCTTCCCAACGTGCGGCTGACCCAGGCTTACGGCATGACCGAGCTGTCGCCGATCGCCACGGTCCTGCACTGGAACGAACATATCGGCGAGGGCCGCGCCAGGGGCCGCCATCGCGGCGCCGGCCGCGCCACGCTCGGCTGCGAGGTCCGCATCGTCGACGCCGACGACAAGCCGGTACCCACCGGCACCGTGGGCGAGATCGTCGTGCGCGGCGACGTGGTGATGATGGGCTACTGGGAACGGCCGGAGGAAACCGCGAAAGCCGTGGTCGACGGCTGGATGCACACCGGCGACGGCGGCTACATGGACCAGGACGGGTTCATCTACGTCGTCGACCGCGTCAAGGACATGATCATCTCCGGCGGCGAGAACGTCTATTCGGTCGAGGTCGAGAACGCCATCGCCAAGCACCCCGCCGTCGCCCAGTGCGCGGTGATCGGCATCCCCAGCCCGCAGTGGGGCGAGCAGGTCCATGCCGTGGTGGTCACCAAGAGCGGCGCGAAGCTGACGGCCGACGAACTGATCGCCTTCTGCAAGACGCTGATCGCCGGCTACAAGTGCCCGCGCAGCGCCGACATCAGCGAGACGCCGCTGCCGCTGTCGGGCGCCGGAAAGATCCTCAAGCGCGAACTGCGCCGGCCGTACTGGGAGGCGCAGACCCGCCAGGTCGGCTGAGAAGCCGGCTGACCGCCGCGCAGCCGCCGCCGCGCCTCACGGCGCGCGGCGCGGGCGCAGCAGGAAACCGGCGTAGAGCAGGATCGGCAAGAACAGCGTCAGCCACGACAGGCCGTCCCAGACGCCGTCGCCGACCAGCGCCGAGACCAGGCCGACGGTGGACAGCACGCCGATCACCAGCGGCCACGCGAAAATCTGCGCCAGCGTCCGGCGCGGGGCGCGCAAAGGTTTCATGACGGGTTTCATGACGCGACCGCCCGCCCCTCGATCCGCTGCGCCGGGGCGCTGGCGCGCGCCGCGCTGGCCACCGGCCTGCGCCGCCGCAGCCACAGATAGAGCCCGGTCCACAGGATCACGATGGTGATGACGTCGAGCACCGCCCAGATGATCTTCAGCGGCATTCCGCCGTAGTCGCCGAAGTGCAGCGGCTGCGACAGGAACAGCGTCGAGACGTACCACGGCATGTCGCGGCTGTCGGTGAGCTGCCCGGTCTCGGCATCGATCAGCGCCGGCTTGAGCAGCCGCGAGGTCACCGGCGTATCGCCGCGCATGAACACCGCGTAGTGGCTCTTGCTGGAGAAGATCGAGCCCGGATAGGCGACGAACGCCACCTGCATATCCGGAATGGTCCTGCGCGCCACATCCACCGCGTCCTGCACCGGCGTCAGCCTAGCCGGAATCTCGCGGCCCTTGTACTGCGCGGTCATCTCGGCGAGCTGGCCGTATTGCCACGCCTTCAGCACCAGATCGGCCCAGGTGTTGATGACGCCGGTGAAGCCCACCACCAGCGTCCACATCACCAGCAGGATGCCGGCGAGGTTATGCACGTCGAGCCAGCGCACGATGCGCGGCCGGTCGCCGCGATAGGCGCCGAACTTCAGTTTCCGCATCGACGGCGCGTAGACCACGATGCCGGAAATCACCGCGACGCAGAACAGGATGCCCATCAGGCCGAGGAACAGCTTCCCCGGCAGCCCCGCGAACATGTCGGTGTGCAGCTTCAGCATGATGTAGGTGAAGCGCCCGGTGACGTCGGGCGAATCCAGGAACGCGCCGGTGTGGACATCGACCCGCGCGAAGCGGTTGTCGACCGGATTCGAGGTGATCGACGGCCCGATCGAGATCAGCAGCGCGTCGGGCTCGTCGTGGTCCCAGATCAGGAAGTGCGGCACCTGCCCCGGAAACTTCGCCAGCGCGTTGGTGACGGCCTGATCGAGGTTGGCCTTCGGCGTTCCCGGCGGCACAACGCCGGGCTCCACCTCCTCATGCAGCAGGTGGTCGATCTCGTGATGGAAGATCAGCGGCAGCCCGGTGATGCACAGCATCAGCATGAACGCCGTGCAGACGATGCTCGACCACTTGTGGACCCAGTGCCAGCGGCGCAATCCTCTGGAGTTCATTCCATCTCACTTCGTTACGAGGGGCGGGGCGGGATCGGCGTACCAGCTATACTTCAAGGTCCCGAGTATCGTGCGCCCGCTGCCCAGCGCGCAATACGGCAGTCCGGTGAAGCACGACTGAACGTAGTAGCGGTCGGTCAGGTTCCGCGCGTTGATCTGCGCGGTGAGCCCTCTCAGGTCCGGACGCAGGTAGCCGAAGTCGTAGCTGATGGCGGCATCGACCAGCGTGTAGGCCGGAACGTTGAGCGTGTTGGCGTCGTCGCCGTAGGTGTCGCCGACATAGCGGACGCCCGCTCCCAGCCCGAGGCCGGCCAGCGGCCCGTCATACCAGGTGTACTTGCCCCACAGCGAGGCCTGGTCGCGCGCGACGTTCTTCATCACCTTGCCGGCATTGCCGGCGACGCTCGCGGTCACCTTCGGATCGAGGTGGCTGTAGCCGGCGACGATCTCCAGTTCGCGGGTGATGTTGCCCTTGGCCTCGAACTCGAAGCCGCGCACGCGCACCGCGTCGGTCTGGGTGTTGAACAGCGGGTTGCGCGGGTCCGCCGTCAGCACGTTGTTCTGCCGGGTGTCGAAATAGGCCGCGGTCAGCATCAGGTTGGTGCCGAGCGGCTGATACTTGACGCCGATCTCGGCGTTCTCGCCGGTGGTCGGCTTGAACGAATTGCCGAGCAGGTCGGCGCCGAGATTGGGCGTGAACGAGGTCGAGTAGGTGACGTAGGGCGACACGCCGTTGTCGAACAGATAGTTCAGGCCGACACGGCCGGTCTGCGCGGTGTCGTGGCGCTCGTAATATCCGGCCAGCGGATAAACGCCGGCGCTGGTGAAGGCGGTCGAGGCCACGTCCTGGCGGCCGCTCATCGTCAGCGTGAAGCGGTCCAGCTTGATCTGGTCTTGCAGGTAGAAGCCGGCCTGGGTCTGGGTGTCATCCCGCTTGATGAAGGGCAGCAGCGACTCGAATGACGGCACCGGCGCGCCGTAGACCGGATTGAAGGCGTCGATCGGCGGGAAAAAGCCCGGAGGGGCCGGGGAGGCCGGAAACGCGTAGGCCTGCCGATAATCGGTGTTCGACCTCATATGGGTGTAGTCGAAGCCGGCGAGCACCTTGTGGATCAGCGGACCGGAGCGGAAATCCGCCTGGAACTGGTTGTCCAGCGTCACGTTGCTGGTCTTCGCCTCCACGTAATTGTAGGAGCGCGTGACCAGATTGTTGCCGACCATGCCCTCGGGCCGGATCGAATGCAGGTTCTGCGTCGCCTCGATGTAGCGGAAGTTCTGACGGAACTCGACGCTGTTGTCGAAGCGGTGCTCGAAGGCATAGCCGATCGCCTTCTGCTCCAGTCTGTAGCCGTCCGCGTCCGGCTCGCCGAGATAGGTGCTGCGACTGATGCGGCCGAGCGGATTGCCGGAGAAGGCCACCTGCCCCGGCACGTATTGCTGATAGCCCTTGTTGTCGATCAACTGGTAGTGCGACAGGATGGTGAAGCTGGTGTCGATGGTCGGCCGCCAGGTCAGGCTCGGCGCGATGAAGATCCTGTTGTCCTGAACGAAATTCACCTCGGTGTCGCTCTGCCGGAACAACCCGACCAGGCGATAGAGCCACTCGCCGGTTGCGTCCGCCGGACCGCCGATGTCGAACGCGCCCTGATAGCGGTCGAACGAGCCGAAGGTGCCCTCGACGCTGTAGTGCGGCGCCGCCTGCGGCCGCTTGCTGATCATGTTGACGATGCCGCCGGGATCGCTGCCGCCGTAAAGGCCGGATGACGGCCCCTTCAGCACTTCAATGCGCTCGAGTCCGTAGGTTTCGATTTTCGGCGCGGCGAAAGTGGTGGCGTCCATCGGCAGCCGCAGGCCGTCGAGATAGCGCGGCGCGTCGAAGCCGCGCACCTTGAAGTTGTCGAAGAACTGGTTGGGACCAAAGCTCGGAACGGTGACACCCGGCGTGTATTCCAGCGCTTGCGGCAGATCCTGCGCGCCCTGCGCCGCGATCTGGTCGCGCGTGACAACCGACACCGACTGCGGGGTTTCGAGGATCGGCGTGTCGGTCTTGCTGCTGGAGATGCTCTGATGGGCGAGATAGCCTCGTACCGGCCCGGTGCCGCGTTCGGCCGGGATTCCCGGACCGCTCGCGCTAGGCTGCGACGCGGTCCGCTGCACGGGAGCCGCGGGTGCCGGACGCGGGCGGGCGCGGCGGGTCGGCTGCGCCCGGCGCGCGGCGCGCTGCTTCGGCGCGGTGACGGTGACGGTCGGCAGTTCCGACGATTGCGCGAAGGCATCGCGCGGCGTCAGCGACAAGGCGGCGACGCTCGCCGCTCCGAGAAGGCAAAT
The DNA here is from genome assembly GCA_044463945.1 of Bradyrhizobiaceae bacterium. GTDB lineage: Bacteria > Pseudomonadota > Alphaproteobacteria > Rhizobiales > Xanthobacteraceae > 62-47. Next base: position 22,348 of record JBIQLW010000054.1, read on the forward strand.
CCTGGCCCAGCGTAGACACGACATTCTGAAAATCCCCGGTTTCCCGCCGAACGCCCGGCGGTATTAGGGGCCTGCTTATCACTCCCGAAACGATTGACAGCCCCTGCGCGCTTAGAAGCCTTTCAGATCGCCCACATCATCGCGCAGTGTTGCCGAGGTGTCGCAGAAACCCCTGCGGTACAGGGGTTTTTTTCGCGTTCCAATTCGATCCGTTCTAAGAAGTTATCTAAGAAGATTTCCAGATATTGCCGCATCGCGGGTGAAGCGGCCCTCGACGTATCGTCGCGCGAATAACGCCCGCGTCCCGGATGCGATGCGGCGCAAGCGCCAGCGTCGTGCCGCTTCGCTGATCCGGGACCGTCACAAAGGCAGCATCCGCAACGGTCCCGGTTCTGCGGCGCGGCGTTGCACGCCGCACCGCGCCCGGGACACGTCTTCGCACGACACGACCTTTCGTACGCATCGCTCCGGCGAGACGGACAGCGGCCTTCACCCTTCAAGGAGATTCACACCGGCCATTGTCTCTGTTCCCTCCCCCCCTTGTGGGGGAGGGTCAGGGAGGGGGTGCGATCCGCACGGGATGAATTGATGTCAAACCGAAAGCCGACACTCTGAGTGAGGCATCCGGTATTCCGTATCGAATCGAATTTCCCACGCACCCGCCCAGGATACTGGATCGTCCGCCTTCGCGAGGGCTTTGCAGGAGTGAGGTTTGGTGATTCTTT
>JBIQLW010000055.1:0-22293 GCA_044463945.1 Bradyrhizobiaceae bacterium
GCGGCGTGGTTTCCCAATGCCGGTTACGCGGCGGCATGGGGCGTGCTGATTTCCGGCTTTCTGCAATATTTTCTGCTGGCGGGTGACGCCGCGCGGCATGGCCTGTTGCCGCGGCTGACGCGGCCGAAATTCGATGCCGACGTGCGCGATTTCTTCCGCGCGCTGGGGCCTGCCACCATCGGCTCGATGGGAACGCAGCTTGCGATGTTCGCCGACACCATCATCGCTACCTTCCTTGCCGCCGGCGCGATCTCGGCGCTGTACTACGCGGAGCGGCTCTATCAACTGCCGGTCGGCGTCATCGGCATCGCCATCGGCACCGTGCTGCTGCCGGAGATGTCGCGCCGGCTCACCGCCGGCGACGCGGCGGGGGCGATGGCGTCGCAGCGGCGCGCGTTCGAGTTTTCGCTGCTGTTCTCGGTGCCGTTCGTGGCGGCGTTCCTCACCGTGCCCGATGTAGTGATGCGGGCGATGTTCGCGCGCGGCGCGTTCACCGCCGCCGATGCCGCCGCCGCCGGTGCGACGCTCGCGGCCTATACCGTGGGGCTGATCCCGGTGGTGATGATCCGCAGCGCGGTCGCGACCTTCTACGCCCGCAAGGACACCGCGACGCCTGTGAAAGCCTCGCTGACCGGGCTGGCCGTCAATCTGCTGCTCAAGGTGGCGCTGATGGGATCGCTGGCGCAGGTCGGCCTGGCGCTCGCCACCGCGGTCGGGATCTGGGTTAACCTCCTGCTGGTGCTGGGATTGGCCTGGCGCGCCGGCCATATCGAATTCGACCGCGGTTTCGGTCGCGCGCTGGTCAAGTTCGCCGTCGCCGGCGTCGTCACGGCGGCGGTGCTGTGGGCCGTCGCCCGCTGGGGCGGGCTTTATCTCGCGCCGTTGACGCGGTGGCGCGACGAAGCCACTCTGGGCCTGCTCGTCGTGGCCGGCGGCGCGGTCTACGCGCTGGCGATCTTGACACTGTTTGGGCGAAGTTGGCTGCGATCCTTGATCCGGTCATAATGGCGAAGGCAACCGCCTGGAGTTCGATTCAACCAGGTTGAATCGAAACCCAGTTTTCTTTTGTATGAGCATGATCTTGTCCGAAAACCGGTTTCCACTTTTCGGGATCATGCTCTAAGGGAGCGCCGCGCGACGGCGCTTCCGGTTCTGTTTGATGAAACCGAACGGAGAGATCATGGCCCCGGCTAATTCGGCACCGATGAAGTTTGGCGTCGGCAAAAGCGCGCGACGCAAGGAAGACGATGCGCTGGTGCGCGGCCGTGGCCGCTACACCGACGATCATGCGCCGTCGCAGGCGCTCCACGCCCTGGTGCTGCGCTCGCCGCACGCCCACGCCCGGTTCACCATCGATGCGACGCGCGCCCGCGCGCTGCCCGGCGTCGCGCTGATCCTCACCGCCGCCGACATCCCCGATCTCGGCGGCTTGCCCTGCCTGTTCAACCTGCCGGATACGCCGTTCACCGCGCCGCCCTATCCGATCCTCGCGGACGGCGAGGTGCGTCACGTCGGCGACGCCGTGGCCTTCGTGGTCGCCGACAGCGTGGCGCGGGCGCGCGACGCCATCGAGGCGATCGAGGTCGACTGGACGCCGCTACCCGCCGTGGTCGGCGCCGCCAACGCGGTGAAGGCCGGCGCGCCGCAGGTGTGGCCGCAGTTTCCCGGCAACGTGCTGTTCGACACCGGCATCGGCGACAAGGCGGCGACGGAGGCGGCGTTTGCCAAGGCGGACGCTGTGGCGGAGATTTCCATCGTCAATCCGCGCATCGTCACCAACTACATGGAAACCCGCGCGGCGGTGTGCGAATACGACGCCAAGCGCGATCGCCTGACGCTGACGGTCGGCAGCCAGGGCAGCCATCGCCTGCGCGATATCCTGTGCCAGAACATCCTGCATCTGCCGGTCGAGAAGATGCGGGTGATTTGCCCGGATGTCGGCGGCGGGTTCGGCACCAAGCTGTTTCCCTATCGCGAATACGCGCTGATCGCGGTGGCCTCGCGCAAGCTCGGCAAGACCGTGAAATGGACCGCGGAGCGCGCCGACCACTTCATGGGCGACTCGCAGGGTCGCGACAACGTCACTACCGCGCGGATGGCGCTATCCAAAGACGGCAAATTCCTCGGCATGGACGTCGATCTGATCGGCGACATGGGCGGTTACCTCTCGACCTTCGGTCCCTACATTCCTTATGGCGGGGCCGGGATGCTGCCCGGCCTCTACGACATCAAGGCGTTCCACTGCCACATCCGCACCGTGTTCACCAACACGGTGCCGGTCGATGCCTATCGCGGCGCGGGGCGGCCGGAGGCGGCCTACGTCATCGAGCGGCTGGTCGATGCCGCCGCGCGCAAGCTTGGCATGACGCCGGACGCGATCCGGCTGAAGAACTTCATCGCGCCGCGCGCGCTGCCTTACAAGACCGCGACCGGCAAGGTCTACGACTCCGGCGACTTCGCCGCGCACATGAAGCGGGCGATGGAGATCGGCGACTGGAAGGGCTTCCCCAAGCGCGCCAAGGCGGCGCGCAGGCAGGGACTGGTGCGCGGCATCGGGCTTGCGAGCTATGTCGAGGTCTGCGGCACCATGGGCGAGGAAACCGCCAACGTGCAGCTCGATCCCGATGGCGACGTCACGGTGCGGATCGGCTCGCAGTCGAGCGGGCAGGGCCACCAGACCGCTTACGCCCAGCTTGTCAGCGAGCAGTTCGGCCTGCCGCTGGAGCGCATCCATGTCATTCAAGGCGATACCGATCAGGTGGCCACCGGCCTCGGTACCGGCGGTTCAAGCGCGATTCCGTCCGGCGGCGTCAGCGTTCAGCGTGCCACCCACGATCTCGGCGTCAAGCTGAAGGAGATTGCCGCTGACGCGCTCGAAGCGGGTGCGGCGGACCTGGAAATCGACGACGGCGTGATCCGCGTCGCCGGCACCGACCGCGGCATTTCCTTCGTCGACCTCGCCCGGCGGCCCGGCGTCGATGCCGCGACGCTCAACGCCAGCGCCGCGTTTTCCAGCGCCGACGGCACCTTCCCCAATGGCACGCATCTGGTCGAGGTCGAGATCGATCCCGCGACCGGCATGATCCGTCTGGTGAATTACGTCGTGGTCGATGATTTCGGCGTCACTCTCAACCCGCTGCTGCTGGCGGGGCAGGTTCACGGCGGCACCATGCAGGGCATCGGTCAGGCGCTGATGGAGCGCGCGGTCTATGACACGACCGACGGCCAGCTCGTCACCGGCACCTTCATGGACTATGCGCTGCCGCGCGCCGCCGACGGCACCGCGATCACCTTCGAGACGCACAACGTGCCGTGCGCCACCAACCCGCTCGGTGTCAAGGGCGCGGGCGAGGCGGGCGCGATCGGCTCGTGTCCGGCGGTGGTCAACGCCATCATCGACGCGCTGTGGCGCGAATATGGCATCGATCACATCGACATGCCGGCGACGTCGGAACGGGTGTGGAGCGCCATTCGCGCGCGCGAGCGTCACGCTGCGGCATAATGTCAGCCCTGCGGCCGGGAATATAGCCGGACCGTGGGCGTTGGATATGCTGTTCGCTGTAATGTGACGGCGGCTCAGTCAGGGAGAGTACAGTCAATGAGGCGTGTATCGGTGGCGGTTGCGGCGGCTCTGCTCGGGGTCGGCTTCGGGATTGGCGCGGTGTCGGCGCAGCAGGACATCGTCAATCAGCGTCAGACCATGATGAAGGAAAACGGCCGCAATCTCGGCGGCGTGCTCGGCGCTATCGCAAAGGGCGAGAAGCCCTACGATCAGGCGGCGATTGACGCGGCGCTCGCCAAGCTCGCCGACAATGCCAAGGCGCTCGCCGGGCAATTTCCCGACAACACCAAGGGGCTGAAGGCGGAAGGCAAGTACAGCGCCTCGCCGAAGATCTGGGACAATCGCGCTGACTTCGACTCCCACGTTGCGAGCTTCGCCAAGGCTATTGGCGAGGCGAAGACCAGCATCAAGGATGTCGAGACCCTCAAGGCCGCCGTGCCGGTGCTCGGCAAACAGTGCTCCGGCTGCCACGAAACCTATCGGCTCAAGGAAGGTTAGCTCATGGTCCGGCCGGCGTGACGCCGTGCCGGCGACAGTGACGACGGGAAACTTTACGAAGTCTCTCCGTGAGGCGGACGGGCGACGGCAGGAGCGATGCGACGTCTTTGGAGTCTTGCCGTTATCGCGGCCGCAGCGGGGTTCGCCGTCTATTGGTGGCTGACGATGCCCGTTACGCTGGCGGCGGCCGCGTTGCCGGCGCGTGAGCCCGATCTCGCCAACGGCAAGACGGCGTTCAATGCCGGCGGTTGCGCCTCCTGCCATGCGGTGCCGAACCAGCAGGACCGCACGCGGCTTGGTGGCGGCCTGGCGCTGACCTCGCCGTTCGGCACGTTCCATGTGCCGAACATCTCGCCGGACCCGCGCGACGGCATCGGCGGCTGGAGCGAGGCGCAATTCGTCAATGCGGTTGTCGAAGGCGTCGCGCCGGACGGCGCGCACTATTTCCCGGCGTTTCCCTATCCGTCGTATCACCGCGCCAGCATCGCGGACGTCCGCGACATGTTCGCCTATATCAAGACGTTGCCGGCGGTCGCCGGGCGCACGCCCGATCACGACATCGCCTTTCCCTACAACATCCGGCGCAACCTCGGCATCTGGAAGCTCTTGTTCATGCCGCGCCAGCCGTTCGCGCCGGTCGCCGGGCAATCGCCTGAATGGAATCGCGGCGCGTATCTCGTCAATGCTCTCGGCCATTGCGCCGAATGCCACAGCCCGCGCAACGCGCTGGGCGGCATCGACGCGGCGAAGCGCTTCGCCGGCGGGCCGAATCCCGAAGGCAAGGGCTGGATCCCGAACATCACCCAGAAGCGGCTCGACGACTGGAGCGAAAAGGATTTCGCTTACTTCCTCGAAAGCGGGCTTCTGCCGGACGGCGATTCCACCGGCGGCGCGATGGCGAGCGTGATCCGCAACACCGCGCAACTCAGTCCCGAGGATCGCGCCGCGATGGCGGTCTATCTCAAGTCACTGCCTGCGGTCGATGGCCCGCCGCGCCCGCAGGCGCGCTGAGTCTCGTCAGGACGGGAAGGCGGAACGCGAGGGCGCGGCGCTACGTGACGCCGAACGCCTTGAAGGTAATGATGGTGCGGGTGTCCTGAATGCCGGGAATGACCTGGACCTTTTCATTGACGAAATGGCCGATGTCGGTGTCGTTCTCGACGTAGAATTTCACCAGCAGGTCGAAATCGCCCGCCGTTGAATAGATTTCCGAGGCGATTTCGGCTTCGGCGATGGCATTGGCGACGGCATAGGACTGGCCGAGCTTGCATTTGATCTGCACGAAGAAGGGAACCATCGCTTATCGTCTCCGGACGGCGGTCTATTCCACGCACTAAAGCCGGAAATGCCGTGCCGATGCAAGCGGCCTCGCTGCGTCATTGCCGGACTTGACCCGGCAAGCCATCTGTCCGCACAAGATGGATGCCCGGATCAGGTCCGGGTATGACGCTATGTGATGACGCTATGTGATATTGACAGGCCGCGCGGACGGCCAGGCGAGAGAGACATGACGATCCCCATCGCGCTGACCATTGCCGGCTCGGATTCCGGCGGCGGGGCCGGCATTCAGGCCGATCTCAAGACGTTTGCCGCCTGCGGCGTTTACGGCGCGTCGGTGATCACCGCGCTGACCGCGCAGAACACCAGAGGCGTCACCGGCATTCACGAGGTGCCGCCGGAATTTGTCACCGCGCAGATCGACGCGGTGTTCAGCGATCTCGACGTCAAGGCGGTCAAGATCGGCATGGTGTCGCAGCGCGTGGTGATCGAAGCCATCGTCGCCGGGCTCATGCGCTGGTCGCCGCGCCACGTGGTGGTCGATCCGGTGATGGTCGCGACCTCCGGCGACCGGCTGCTGTCGGGCGACGCCGTCGATGCGCTGCGGCGTCTACTTATCCCGCGCGCGACGATCATCACGCCGAACCTGCCGGAAGCGGCGGCGCTGCTGGATGAGCCGGTCGCCGCTTCGGAAACGGAGATCGCCGGGCAGGGCGAGCGGCTGCTGCGGCTCGGCTGCGCGGCGGTGCTGGTCAAGGGCGGCCACGGCGACGGCCCGGACAGCACCGATTATCTGGTGCATCGTGACGGCCTGGTGCGGCTCGCCGCGCCGCGCATCGCCACCCGCAACACCCACGGCACCGGCTGCACGCTGTCGTCGGCCATCGCCGCCGGGCTGGCGAAGGGGCAGCCGCTGGAGGACGCGGTACGACGGGCCAAGGCGTATATCAGCGCGGCGATCGCCGCCGCAGACCGGCTTGAGGTCGGTCACGGTCACGGCCCGGTGCATCACTTCTTCGCGTTCGAAGACAGGTCGTAGCAAGGCTGGCTCCGCGCGGGCCCTTGCCGGCGCGGCGCGACCCGCGTACCACGTCCGCATGAGCGATCTCACTTCCGCGTCCATTGTGACCCCGTCCGACATCGATGCCGCCGCGCGCGTGCTCGCGCCTTACGCGGTGCGGACGCCGCTGTTGTCGTCGCCGGCCATCGATGCGGCGACCGGGGCGCGCGTACTGTTCAAGGCCGAGGTGCTGCAACGCACCGGCTCGTTCAAGTTTCGCGGCGCGTTCAACAAGATGTCGGGGATCCCTGACGCCGCGCGTGGCGGCGGCGTGGTGGCGTTCTCGTCCGGCAATCACGCGCAGGGCGTGGCGGCGGCGGCGCAGCTTCTGAACATGCGCGCGACCATCGTGATGCCGGCCGACGCGCCGCTCGCCAAGCGCGAGCGCACCGAAGCCTATGGCGCCGAGGTGGTGCCTTACGACCGCGCCCGCGAGGATCGCGAGGCGATCGCGCGCAGGCTCGCTGCGGAGCGCGGCGCGACGCTGGTGTCGCCCTTCGACGATGCCGCGATCATCGCTGGCCAAGGCACCGTCGGCCGCGAGATCGCCGACGACCTCGATGCGCTCGGCATCGTGCCGGACGTGGTCAGCGCCCCGGCGTCGGGCGGCGGCTTGGTGGCCGGCATCGCGGTGGCGATCAAGGCGCGCTATCCGCAGGCGGCGGTGTTGACCGCGGAGCCGGCCGGCTTCGACGATCACGCGCGCTCGCTCAGCGCCGGCCGGCGCGAGGCGCATGACGGCAGCGGCCACACCGTCTGCGACGCCCTGATGGCGCCGATCCCCGGTGAACTGACATTCGCGATCAACCGCCGGCTCGGCGTGCGGGGCGTCGTTGCCTCGGATGACGAGGTCGCCAAAGCGGTCGGCGCCGCGTTCCGTGAATTGAAGCTGGTGGTGGAGCCCGGCGGCGCGGTGGCGCTGGCGGCGCTGCTGGCGGGGCGGCTCAACGCGCGCGGCAAGACCGTGGTGATCGTGCTGTCCGGCGGCAACGTCGATGCGGAATTGTTCGCGCGGCTGATCGGCGCATCCTGAGCTACGAGAACAACGCGACCTTTTCGGCCTGACTGAGGCGCTCGATGGCGGCGAAGCGGCCGGTGCCGGGCAGGCCGCGCGGCCGAATCGAGCCGCTGGCGATCGCCGCCGCACCGAGCGATGTCGGAGCCTCTTTGCGGAAATCGAAGGCATCGTCCAGCGAGCGGATATTCGCATCCTCGGCGGCGATGTCTTCCGCCGGGTCGTCGGTATCGGCGTCGCCGTCGCTATCGCTGGTGTCGTCGGCCGCCATTTCCAGCGCGATCCGGTCGAGCACCGCGAGGTCGTGCGCCTCGTCGGCCGCAGCCGCTGCGAGATCGTCCTCGGCCGTGGCGGCAGCGTCCTCGACCGCCGTGATAGGCGCGATCGATGCGTCCGCCTCGAAAGGCGGGGGCGCTTGCGGCGCCGCGTCCGGCATTTCGTCCTTACCGAAGGCGGCGAGGTCTGTGTCGGCCTGCGGCGGCGCGGGTGGCGCACTGATGACGGACGGGGTGACAGCCTCGATCCGGTCTTCGGCCGCGACGGGCAGACGATTATCGTCTTGCGGCGAGGGGTACGCCGCGCCGTCGGCCAGTTCGTTCATCCACCGCATCAACTCGTCGAAGATCACGGTGACGGCGTCCGCCGGCGCGCTGGCCGCGAGGTGATCGAGATGGCGGTCGATGGCGTTGGCCTGGGCATCGAGCCCGTCGCACACGCCGGCGTCCGCGCCGCACTCGCGCAGCGTCCACGCAATTTCGCGCACCGCGCGGACGCTGCGATAGGCGGCGGCGAACTGTTCGGCGCCCTGCTGGCCGTGCAGCACGGTTTCGGCCTTGTGCCGAGCCTGCGTGACGATCTCCCGGATCGCGGCCCATGCGGCGCTCGCGTCGGACAACCCATCCTTGGGCTGCGCCAGTGAGCGTTCGATGCGCGCTACGGCGTCGAGCACCATGCGGGTGTCGGCGTTGCGGTTGCGCCGGGCAAATTCCGCGAGAAACCAGCGTCCGCGCGCGGTTTCCATGAACACGTCATGGATCGCGGCGTAGTCCGCCTCGTCGGGCGTCGTCGCCTCGGTGGCGGGGGACGGGTTGGCGCGTGCGTCGTCGGCCATGGTCATCCTGCCGTGCCGATAAGCGTGCGCCGCGCAGGCGCGTAGCCGGCGCGGACCGGACGCCTGCCCCGGTCCGTCGCGTTTCTTCGCTGCTGTTCAGCCCGCCCCATGCGATGTCCCGTGCCTGCGCGGCATGTCGCGCCGCTCGCCGCGCCCGGCTCTTTGATGAGGGTGGGCGCGACGGATTCGGAAACCCCGTTAACGATCAACAGAAACGGGCGCGAATCGCAATTGAATTGATGGTGACAGCGGCTGAAATCCCCCGCACACGCCGCTTCTGGCGGCGGTCCGGCGGGTCTTGCCTGGCCTTAGCCCCACAACGCCGGGTCGGGCGGATGGATCGTGCTGCCGTCGTAGCGCAGGCCGTGGTCGCGATCGGCGGCAAGCAGCAGCGGCCCGTCGAGATCGACGTAGCGGGCGCGGGCGGCGAGCAGCATCGCCGGGGCCATCGCCAGCGAGGTCGCCACCATGCAGCCGACCATGATCTGTAACCCCAGCGCCTCGGCGGCCTGCGCCATCGCCATCGCCTCTGTCAGGCCGCCGGTCTTGTCGAGCTTGATGTTGACGGCGTCGTAGCGGCCGCGCAACCCGTCGAGGGAGGCGCGGTCGTGGACGCTCTCGTCGGCGCACACCGCGATCGGCCGGCGCACCGCCGCCAGCGCCGCGTCGTCGCCGGCGGGCAGGGGCTGCTCGACCAGCACGACGCCGGCCGCGGCGCAGGCCGCGAGGTTGCGCGCGAGGTTGTCCGGCCGCCAGCCCTCGTTGGCATCGACGATCAGTTGCGCGTGCGGCGCGGCGCGGCGGACGGCGGCGATGCGACCGGCGTCGTCGTCGGTGCCGAGTTTGATCTTCAACAGCGGCCGATGCGCGGCGGCAGCGGCCGCCGCTGCCATCGCCTCGGTCGCGCCGAGCGAGATGGTGTAGGCGGTGGTGCATGGCGATGGCGGCGGCGCGCCGAACAGGTCCCACGCGCGCGTGTGCGTTGTCGCCGTCTTGGCTTCGAGATCGATCAGCGCGCAATCGAGCGCGTTGCGCGCCGCGCCCGCCGGCAGCGCCGTCTGCAAGGCGCGGCGGTCGAGGCCCGCCCCGATACGCTCCGCAAGTGATCGGATTTGCATAAGCGTCGTATCCGGCGTCTCGCCATAGCGCGCATAGGGCACGCATTCGCCGCGCCCGACCTGTCCGCCGCGATGAATCTCGGCGACCACCACCACCGCCTCGGTCTTGCTGCCGCGGCTGATGGTGAAAGCGCCGGCGATCGGCCAGCGCTCGATGCGGGCTTCAAGGACTGGCGTCTCGCTCGGCGTCATCTTGCACACGCGGTTCGGCGCCGTCGCGAATCGGGCGCTGGTGGTCCGATTCTAACATTTGCATCCCATCGCAGCAGGTGCTTTGCAAATGTTAGAATTAAAGGACCACTGGCAATTACAAGTTTCCAGTGGAGTTTTGAATTTGACATTCGCTCGCCGGATTCGCTGCAAATTGGGTAGCGAACGTCAAATTCACTCCACCAGCGCCAAAATACAACAAGGACGGAGGCGTGACGCCCCCGCCCTGAAATTTGCCGATAGCTTCAGCCCGGCGTTGTCAGCCGAGCCGGCCCGAGGCATGGGCCAGCATGGTGTAGACCAACCCTGTCTCCGAGATCAGGTGGCTGCGGAGCATCATCGGTCCGCGCTCGTCGCGCGCGACGTCGTCGAGCAACCGCTCGAACTCGACAATGTAGCGATCGACCGTCTGCTTGAAGTTGCGGTCGGTGCGGTATTTGCGGGCCACCTCGTCGAAGGTCTTCTGCCCGGCCGGCGCGTAGAGCCGCTTGGTGAACGCCTTGTTCTCGCCGCGCTGATAGCGGTCCCACATTTCGGCGGCGAGGTTACGGTCGATCAGCCGGCTGATGTCGAGCGACAGCGTTTCCAGCGGATCGCCGCTGGCGGGCTGCGATGCGCGCGAGCGCGCCGCATCCCGTTCCTCGGCGACATGGTCGGCCCGGTTCAGGAGATCCGACAGCCATCCGTCGCGGTCCTGCTCGGCGGCGCCCGGGCTGACCGGCGGCGCTTCGGTGCGGTGCGACATCGACATCCCGAGGTCGGGCGGCGGCAGCGTCGCGGCGCTGCCCGTCTCGCGGTTGCGCGGGGCGGGCCGGTGCGGCGGCGTATCGGCATAGCCGCCACCGGCCGCCGCCATCTGCGTCTCCTCCCGGCGCGGAGCCTGCGCGCGATCGGTGCCGACCACGTCGAGCCCGCGGCCGTGGCGCGCCACGATGCGGTTCAGTTCGGCCAGCGCCTCGATCTGATCGACGATCACCTTGCGCATCTGCGCGGTGTTCTCAGCCGCCTCCTGCGGCAGTTCGAACACGCCGCGGCGGAGCTCCTCGCGCGTCATCTCCAGTTCCTGGTGCATTTCCGCAGCCATCTGCTTCATGCCCTGCACCATCGAGGCGAACTTGTCGGCGGACTGCCGGAAGATCGCCTCGGTTTCCTGCGTGCTCTGCTGATAGAGCGAACTCAGCGTCTCGGCGGTCGCCTGGCGCTGCTCCTCGGCCGCGCTCCGCACCGCCTCGAACTGCCGGGCGATTGCGGCCGATCCGGTGCCGGCGGTTTCCGCCACTACGCGGGCGATGTCGCGGGCGCGTTCCTCGGCGGCGGCAAGCGATTCGTCGAGCAGCGTCGTGAATCGCGTTAGCCGCTGATCGAGATCGACGGTTCGCAGGTCGATGGTGTTGACCAGCGAATCCAGCGCCGCCTTGCGCTCGGCGATGGAGTTGTCGGTGCTCTTGTTGCTCTGTTCGATCGCGGTGACCGCCTCGATCAGCGCCCGGCCGTGATCCTGGAATTCGCCGGACAGCGCCGACAGGCCCTCGATCGCCTTGGCCGTCTTGGCGTGGAAGGTGGTCAACTGGTCTTCCAGGCTTTGCGTGGCGTTGCCGCTGCGGGTGCTGACCTCGGTGATCGCCGTGACGAACTCCGACACGCGGCTCACCAGCGCCCGCTCCAGCGAGTTGAGGTTGTCGTGCGCTCCGGTCAGCACCTCCTGCAACAGGATGTTGCCTTCGCGCAACCGCTCGAACAGCGCCACCGTATCGGTGCGCAGGACCTTGCTGGTTTCCTGCATCTCGGTGACCGCAGCCATCGACACCTGGCGCGACTGCTCGATGCTGGCGCGCGATGCCTGTTCGAGGTCCTTCAGCGACTTGTTCACCGCGCCGGTGGCGAGTTCGCCGGCGGCGGTGATCGAGCGCGCCACCGTCGAGCCGTTGGTGGCGATCGACTGCGAGAAGCTCAGGCCGCGGCTCTCGATCGACTTGAGCGCCTCCGAGGTGACGCGGTCGATATCGACGATCAACTGGTCGCTCTTGCTGCCGATGGTTTCGACCAACGATCCGCGCTTGCTATCGAGCGTCTGCGCCAGCCGCTCGGTCTGCTGCGTCATGTAGTTGACGATCTCGTCGCTCTTGCCGGTGAGCACCGTGCCGAACTTTTCGCTGGCGCCGAGCACCGCGTGCTCGATCTCGGCGGCGGTCGCCTTGGCCTTGAGGTTGGCGTCGTTGGCAGCGGTCACCAGCGCGGTCTGCGCCGCGAGCGCGCCGCTCTGGATGGTATCGACGGAGTTCGCGGCCGCCGAACCCAGCGACTGCTCGATGCTCCCGGCCAGCGTCCTGATCTGCTCCACGGTGCCGGATGTCGCCGTCACCAGCGTCTCCGACAGCGCCTTCATCTGCTCCGAGGTATCGGTGGTGGCGCTTGTCAACACGCTCTGCGCGGCCTCGGCGCTGCGCATGATCTGCGCGGCGGTGTCGGCGCCGACCGTGGACAGCGTGCGCTCGACGTCGGCGGACAGCGACTTGACGTGATCGGCCGCGCTGCTCGACGCCGCGACCAGGGTGGCCTGCGCTTCCTGCGCGCCCGCCAGAACTGAGCCGACGGCGGCGGTGCCGACCGACGACAGGCTCTGTTCGAGATCGGCGGACAGCGATTTGACCTGGCTCGACACCTGGTCGGTGATCGCAAGCAGCGTCGCCTGCGCCGAGCGCGCGCTGATAGCCATGGTGTCGGCGGCGTTGCTGCTGGCTTCCTTGAGGTTGCGCTCGATCTCGCTTGAGGCTTCCGACAGCATGGTCTGGGCGTCGCGCGTTCCGGTGAGCAGCAGCGCCGCTGTGGACGATCCCACGTTCGAGAGGCTGCTCTCGATGGTATGGGTCAGCGACTGCATCTGCGCGGCGAGATCGGCCGAGGTGCTGGTCAGCGCGTTCTGGGCCTCGCGCGCGCCGCTGAGGAGCGTGGTCGCGGTCGCGCTGCCCGCCGTGGTCAGCGTGCGCTCGATGTCGGCGGTGAGCGACTTGATCTGGCTCGCGGTGTCGCTGGAGATGGTCAACAGCGAGGCGTGGGCATCCTGGGCGCTGTCGCGGATAGCGGCCGCCGCCGTCGAGCCGACAGTGCCGACCGTCTGCTCGATCTCGGTCGACGCCTGCTTGAACTGCGCGGTGATGTCGGCCGACAGCGACAGCAGCGACTGTTGCGTGCTGCGCGCGCTGCTCTGGATGGTTTCGCTGGTGCTCAGCGTCAGGTTGGTCAGCGAATGCTCGGCATCGTCCACATGCGACTTGATGCTGGTGGACAGTTCCTCGGCGCGTGCCATCAGTGTGTCGCTGGCCTGACGGCCGCTGGTCTCGATGCGGCCGGCGACCGCTTCGATGCGCGAGCCGAGCAGGTCCTCGAAATGCGCGATCCGGGTATCGATGTCGCTGGCGACCGCGCCGGCGCGGCTTTCCAGACCCTCATGGATGGCCTGGAAGCGCGCGGTGATGGTGTCCGCCAGATGTCCGGTGCGGCCTTCGATGGTTTCGGTGACCCGCGCGATGCGCTGGTCGATGGCCTCGACGGCCTGGGCGGAGCCGTCGTTCAGGGTCGAGGACAGTTGCGCCAGTCGCGAGTCGATCGAATAGATAGCCTGGGTCGCGCCCTCGGTCAGCGAGGAGGTGAGGCGTGACAGCTTGGTATCGATCTCGTCGAGGGTCTGCGACGCGCCGCCGGTCAGCGACGACGTCAGTTCCGTCAGCCTGGAATCGATGGCGTCGATCGCTTGCGTGGCGCCTTCGTTCAGCGATGACGTCAACTGGCCGAGACGGCTGTCGATGGTATCGACCACCTTCTTGGTGCCGCTGGTGAGCGAGGACGACAGGGCACCGAGCCGCGAATCCACGGTGTCGGTGACGGCCTGCGCGCGGCTGTCGAAGCTCTGTTCGAGCGCCTTGATGCGGCTGTCGAGGCTCTCGTCGAAATTGCGGATCTTGGAATCGAGCGCGCCGTCGAGAGTGGCGACGCGGGTGCCGAGTTGAACTTCGAACTGCTGCAAGCGCTGATCGAGCGATGCGGTGATCTGGCCGCTGTTGGAGGTGAAGCGGCTGTCGAACGTATCGACGTAGGTCTTCAAGCTGTCGGTGATGTCGCTGGTGCGCTGGCCCAGCCGCTCGACGACCTCGCCGCCGAAGGTTTTCACGGTGCGGTCGAACTCGGAAATGTGCCGGGTGATCAGCGCGCCGAGCGTGCTGCTGTCGCGCGCGAATTTTTCGGCGAGTTCAGCGCCCTGCTGGCGGATTAATTCGTCGAACGTGCTCATCTGGAGACTGAGCGTGTCGTGCGCGCTCTCGGTCTGGCTGACGACCTTGGTCACCAGCGCGTTGACGGTGGAATCGAGTGCGTCGCTGGCCTTGTCGCCGCTGGTCAGGATACGGTCCGCGAGCCGGTTGCCGGCGTCGTCGATCTTGCTGGCGATATCGCCGCCGCGTAGCTCAAGCTCGAGCAGCAGCGAGTCGCCGGAATTGCGCAGCGAGTCGTGAAGCTGCTCGGTGCGCTCGGAAATGCTGTCGACGATGGCGGCGGATTTCTGCTCGAACTCGGAGGTGATGCGGTCGAGCCGGTCGTTCAGCATATCGTGGACGCGATTGGCGAGATCGACGAACTCGTCGTGAACGTGGCCGGTCTTGAAGTTGAGGCTGGCGGTCAGCCGCTCGCTGGCGTCGAGCACGGCGCGGGTGGTTTCTCCGCTCGCTTCCTCAAGGCGGTCGAGCAGGTCGCCGCCGCGTTCGCCGAGCGCGAGGATCATGTTGTCGCCGGCGCTGCCGAGCGCGCGCGTGATGTGCTCGCCGCGTTCTTCGAGGGCGCTGGTGATGCTCTTGGCGACTTCATCGACGCGCGAGGCGATTGCGTCGCTGATGAGGGCGATGTCGTGGCGTAGGTCGATCTGCACGCCGGAGATGGCGCTGCGGACCTGTTCGGCCTGGCCGACGAGGTTGTCGCGCTGGTGCGCGATGTCCTGAAGCAGCGCGCGGATGCGCACTTCATTGTCCGAATAGGCGCGCTCCAGCGCCGCAACCTCGTTGGCGACCAGCGTTTCAAGCTCGCCGGCGCGCGCGATGGCGCGCTCCATGCCGTCGCCCATGGCCGCGACTTCGCGGCGGATCGCCTGACCGACGGTCACCATGGAATCGCTGGCCGCGGTTTCGGGCTCGGAGAACCGCATCGCCACCTGTGCCATCGACTGCGCGATCATGCGCAACTCCTGGCCGCGCCACGTCAGGCTGGCGAGGAAGTAGAACAGCAGCACCGGCGCCAGCAGCACCGACGCGAGGCCGACAAAGGCCAGCGCGCCGCCTTGCTGGCCTAGCGCCTGAAGCGAGGGGTAGAAGGTGAAAGCGAGCAGGCCCGCGCCGATCAGCCAGACCACTGTGAAGATGGTGGCGAAGGTGTAAATATTGCGCGCCGGCCGTCCCTTCTGGATCGCTTGCAGGATCTGGCCGATGGTTTCGCGGTCGTCGTTTGCGGGTTGGCGCGAGAAGCGTGGCTCGTCGGCCGGCTCGTCCGGGAATGGGCGTGCGGTGTTCTCGCCGCGGTTCGGCTCGGCAACGGTAATTGGCGGGATGATGGCGGGCGCGGTGGCGGCGGCCGCGTCATCAGACGCCGGCGTCTCGCTCATGTTCAGGGCTTCCTGAATCGCCGAAAGGGCAACCTCGGTGGGGTCCTGAGCCTTCTTGGGAGTGTTCGCCATGCTACTCTACGCCCTTGTTTACGCGTCCGAAGCTCGCACGGATACCGGCCGGAGGGCGATTGCGGCCCTCGACGGTCAACAGCGGTCCGGATCCCGTGCCGTACCGCCCGGCTTGTGCGCGACTTCCCCAAACATCCTATTGGCTTGGCGGCTCGAATGAAATGGATGTGATTAATACAATTTTAACGATCCTTAATCATCGTTAACGGGGAACCGGAAAACCGGGCGGAGAAGCGGGAAAGGGCGCGCTGGCGGGTCAATTGTGGCTAAAACTAGCCAAATCGACGGCTATACCGAGGCAGGCGGGGACTGGTGCGATTAACCACATTGCCGGTTTGCCGCTCCGGGCGAGGGAAATTTCACTATCCCCCGGCGGATTGTGGGGCGATTCCGACGGAAGGATTCAGCGATGCCGCCGCCATCTGGTGCCGATACCGGCGACCGCGCCGATGCGGACCAGCCGGTTGATCTCGCGCATCTGCGGGCGATGACGCTGGGTGATCCCGCGCTGGAGCGCGAGGTGCTCGGCCTGTTCGCGAGCCAGGCGCGCGGGTTGATGACGCGACTTTCGGCGCATCCGGACGATGCCGCGGCGCTGGCTCATACCGTGAAGGGATCGGCGCGCGCCATCGGCGCGTTCGCCGTCGCCGATGCTGCCGCCGTGCTGGAAACCGAGTTGCGCGCGAACCGGCGCATTGATGCGGCGGCGCTGACGCGCCTCGATCGCGAAGTCGGGCGGGTGCTGCGGGCGATTACCGCGATGCTGGAGCGGCGCGGCCAATAGGCTTTCGTAGCATGATGGAAAATCGGCGGCTCCGGCCCGCAGCGGCTGGCGCGAGCCGGGGCGAGCCGCTATAGGACAGCCAGCATTCCTCCCATTTCTTTGTGACGGCACGAGCGATCATGGCGAAGATTCACTACGTTGACCACACCGGCGAAACCCGGACCGTTGAAGTTGAGAACGGCGCGACGGTGATGGAAGGCGCGATCCGCAACGCCATTCCCGGCATCGAGGCCGAATGCGGCGGCGCCTGCGCCTGCGCGACCTGCCATGTCTATGTCGATGAGGCGTGGCGCGAGAAGGTCGGCAATCCGACGCCGATGGAGGAGGACATGCTCGACTTCGGCTATGACGTGCGGCCCAACTCGCGCCTGTCGTGCCAGATCAAGGTGACCGACGAACTCGACGGACTGATCGTCACCACGCCCGAGCGGCAGGCTTAACCGGCTGCGCTTTCGCCGCGCATCATCCAGCGCTGAAATCCTTCGATCGACGATGGCGGCAGCGGCGTCGGCCGGCGCGTCTGCGCGTTCACCAGCACCGTCGTCGCCTGCGTCGATGCGATGCACCGGCCCTGCGAGAACACCGCCTGGGCGAACGTCACCGAGGTTCGTCCCAGCCGCAGCACGCCAAGTCCGGTTTCGATGGTGCCGGGCCAGTGCAACTCGGCGCGGAAGTGGGTGTCGAGGCGCACCAGCACCCAGCTCGCGCCCGCCGGCGTCAGGCCGCTCGCCGCGTCCCGCACCAGCATCACGCGGCCGGTTTCGAAATAGCTGGAATAGACCGCGTTGTTGACGTGGCCGTTGACGTCGAGATCGGCGAAACGGACGTTGTCCGAGAGGCGCAGCGGGTAGTCTTCCAGGCGGGGCGTCATCGAGGCAGAACTGTTCACGGGTAATCTCCGGGCTCCATGCAGTTACATGGAAACGGCGGGAGCCGGCAAGAGGGCAGGCGGAAATGGCGGCCGCCCGCGCGTTGCGCGCGAGGCTGCGCCGTTTCCACGTCGGCGGAAACGCGCTAGATACATCGGCGTCCCGATCAGAAAATCCCCAACTCAGCGAAGAACGGCGAGATGAGCGAAACGATCAAAACCGATGTGTTGATAATTGGCGCCGGCCCGTGCGGACTGTTCGCCGTGTTCGAGCTTGGCCTGCTCGACATGAAGGTCCATCTCGTCGACATCCTCGACAAGATCGGCGGGCAGTGCGCCGAGCTTTATCCGGAGAAGCCGATCTACGACATCCCAGGCATTCCGATGGTCACCGGGCAAGGACTGACCGAAGCGCTGATGGAGCAGGTGAAGCCGTTCAATCCGACGTTCCATTTGAACGAGATGGTGGAGACGATCGAAAGGATCGGCGATCCGCTGTTTCGCGTCACCACCGATGCGGGGAAGGTGTTCGAGGTCAAGGTGGTGGTGATCGCGGCCGGCGGCGGCTCGTTCCAGCCCAAGCGTCCGCCGGTGCCGGGGATCGAGGCGTATGAAGGATCGTCGGTGTTCTACGCCGTGCGCAAGATGGAGCACTTCCGCGACAAGGATCTGCTGATCGTCGGCGGCGGCGACAGCGCGCTGGACTGGACGCTCAACCTGCATCCGATCGCGCGGCGCGTGACGCTGCTGCATCGGCGCGACGACTTCCGCGCCGCGCCGCACAGCGTCGAGCAGATGCGCGCGCTGGTGGCTTCCGGCAAGATGGATTTGAAGATCGGTCAGGTGACGGCGCTGGAAGGCGAGGGCGGCCAACTCAGCGGCGCGATGGTGAAGGGCAACGACAACGCGGTGACGCGGGTCGAATGCAACACCATGCTGCCGTTCTTCGGGCTCACCATGAAGCTCGGGCCGGTCGCCGACTGGGGCGTGTCGCTGGAGAACAACCTGATCCCGGTCGAAACCGCGTCGTTCGAAACCAACGTGCCGGGAATCTTCGCCATCGGCGACATCAACACCTATCCCGGCAAGCTCAAGCTGATCCTCTCGGGCTTCCACGAGGGCGCGCTGATGGCGCAGAAGGCGCACCGCTACGTCTATCCCGACAAGCGGCTGGTGTTTCAGTACACCACCTCGTCGTCGAGCTTGCAGAAGAAGCTCGGTGTCAACTAGACGGTTGATTACGGTGCGCCAACCGGGCGTCGGGAGTCTTGCGGCGAAACGGTGTCCGCCGCATCCCCACGGCGCGCCGCCTCCTTGAGGCGGAATTGTGGCGGGAAAACCGCCGCGAAACGCCGGCGCGGGGGGCTTATCCCCGCGAAAACGCCACAGTCGTTCTGCAATTTTTCGTGTCCGTCGGTTTGAGAACAAGTGAGGCTCGATGAAAATAATCAGAACCGGATTTCGACGAGGGATGCCTGTTGCCGCGACGCTCGCGGCGCTGATGCTGAACGCCGCCGCGGCGGGCGCGGCCGAGCCGACCGCCGCCGGCCTGTGGCAGAAGGTCGAGGACGGCAAGCCGGTGGTCTGGGTGCTGATGGTCGATCACGACGGGGTTTTCGAAGGCGCGATCGCGCGGACCTTCCCCAAGCCGGGCGAACCGCCGAACCCGGTGTGCCGCAAGTGCGAGGACGATCGCAAGAACGCGCCGATCCTCGGCCTGTCGTTCATTCGCGACATGCAGCGCGCCGGGCTGAAATACGAGAACGGCAACGTGCTCGATCCGCGCGACGGCACGGTCTATCACGCCAAGATGGCGCTGAGCCCGGACGGCCAGTCGCTGACGCTACGCGGCTATGTCGGCATTTCGCTGCTCGGCAAGAACGAGACGTGGCAGCGGCTGCCGGACAGCAACATCGCGGTGCTCGATCCGGCGGTGCTGGCGAAGTACCTGCCCGACGCGGCCCAGCCGACGCAGCAGCGCGGCGCGGCGAAATCACCGGCGGTTGTCGCCAAGTCCAAGTCGCGCGCCACGACCACCACCGGCGCGGCAACGCATCCGCGTTAGAGTCCGATCTCTTTGGACTGAGGCGTCCCGTTTTCGATGGAATCATCCGCTGTCATGCGCGGACGTGATCCGCGCATCCATCTTCCTAAAAAAAGCGATGGATTGCCGGGTCAAGCCCGGCAATGACGCCTCATGGCGTTTCCATCAAAACATGAAGCGCTATAGCGCTTCGCTTTTTGGACAGATGTGCAGCACGAAAGCCGTCATGCTCCGCGAAGGCGGAGCATCCAGTACGCCGTGCCGCTTTGCTGATCCGGGACCGTCGGGGCGCTGCCGTCGATACGGTCCGGGTTCTGCGGCGCGGCGTTGCGCGCCGCACCGCGCCCGGGATACGGCCTTCGTGCTAGATATCCCTTCAGAGAATTTGCTTGCGACTCAGGGCAACGCCATCGCGAAAACCCGGCGCATCGTGCGCTATTGCTGCTGCTCCGTGGGCGACGACAGCGGCTCCTGGATCACTTCCGGCACGCGCGCGTCGAGGCGCAGCACCGATGCCGCGGCCGGCAGCGCCGCGTCGGCCATCGCCGCGTGGCCTTCGGCGGTCGGATGCACCGCGCCGCCGTAGACCGCCGACAGCACGCCCCAGGTCGCGTCGTGGAGATCGGACGGCTGGGAGGCGGCGGGCAGGCCCTGCGGATAGGTCATGGCCGCGAAGTAACTGTCGTTGGCGTCGCGGATCCAGCGCGCGCGCGGCAGATAGGCGCGAAACTCGCTGGCGCCGCGCCCGCACACCAGCGGCTGCGACGCCGCCGCGACCACGTCGCTGACGAAACTGTCGCCCTTTGCGGAAAAACACGCCTGATCGAACTCGGGATCGGTCGATGCCCGCGCGCAGAAGCCGTGATCGGCGAACGCGGCCTGATGCGCGTCCACGAAGGTCATGCGGTCTCCGGCCGGATCGCGGCACAGGATGCCGGACTGGCACAGCGCCAGCGCCTTCAGCCGCGGCAGAAATTCGCTCTGCACGAAACGGGCGGTCTGGTTCAGCCGCTGCGGATCGGCGTTGAACGAGGGATGCACGTCGAAGCCGGCGCGGCCGCCCGGACAGATCGCGCCATCGGCCATCACCGGATTGGCGTAGGACACGTAGACCACGCGGGCGAGATCGCCGACCAGCGGCTTGAGCGCCTCGCGCAATTTGCCGAACGCCCGCGGCAGATCGGTGGTCAGCGCCGCGCGCGAATCCTCGACCGAGCCGAGCACGCCGGTGCGCTTGAACAGGGCGCGTTCGGTGGTGCTGTCGACGATGACGTTGGCCACCAGTTCGGAGAAGCCGATGTCGTTGGCGCCGACCGACAGCAGCACGAGGTCGAGCTTGCGGTCGGGCTGGCGGCGCTGGGCGGCGGCGAGCGCGCTGCGCAGTTCGGCAAGCTGCGCGTTGACCCTGCCCTGGCAATCGACGCCGGTTTTGGTGACCAGGCATTCGCGGGCGCGCTGCGGCCCCAACAGGCCGTCGGCGATGGTCGCGCCGGTGCAGGCCAGCGGCAGATAGGTGACGGCGATGTGCGGGTAGCGCACGGCGAGCGCCAGCGCGGTGCGGGTCTGGTAGCTGTAGAGCGAGCGGTGGCAGGCCGGGTTGAACCACACCGCGCTGCGCCGCTGCCACGCCTGCAAGGTGCCGGGCGAGCCGCAGGCCCGCCCGCCGGTGTAGCCGGCGCGGCTCGGCCGGAAATATTCGCTGCCGGGGCCGCCGAGATAGGACTGGAAGCAGAAGCCATCGTCGGCCAGCGCGATCTGGCGGTCGGGATTGCCCTCGCCAGAGGCGATGGAATCGCCGAGCCCGGCGATCAGGATGTCGCGCACCGCGATCTCGGTCGCGACCCGCTGCGGAGCGTCGGCGCCGCTCGACACCTCGACCGTCACCGCCATCGTCTGCCCCTGCGGGACGCGCAGATCGACCGGCTCGGCGCAATCGAGCGTCGACTGGCGCGGGCCCTGACCGTCGTCGAAGGTCCAGGCGCAGGTCGCGCCCACCGGCAGGCTGCCCGCGAGGCGCACCGTCACCGGATGATCGGCCGGCGTCAGGTAGCTCTCGTTGACCTTGTCGCGGAGGCAGGGCTCGCTGACCCGGCCGCTGCGGTCGATGCACAGGCGGTTGACGGTGTTGCGCGCCCAGCCGCGCCCGTCGCTTTGCAGGGCGAGCGCGTCCTCGGCGGCGAGGATCGAGCCGGTGCGCATCGCCTCGACGTGAAGCTGGAAGTCGCGCTCCTCGCGGAACAGGCGGAAGCGGTTGCGGACCTCCCACGAGATTTGCAGGGGCGCGGCGGAGGCGTCCTGCGCCAGCGCCGGCGTTGCGGGCAGCGGGCCGAGAACGCTCAGCAGCAGGGCGAGACGGAGCACAAAAGAGGGGGCGCTATTCGGGACCATGCCATGTTCAACGTCAAGGATGGGGCGGAAATAAGAGGGCGCACGGCGCGGTTCCACCGTCCGGCCCGGCGGGAACGCGGCGAGGGGCTTCCGTGTCTGACCGGATTTGTTTCTGGACAGTGTGCAGCACCAAAACCGTCATGCTCCGCGAAGGCAAAGCATCCCGTATTCCGTATCGAACCGAATTTCTCTCGCACGCGCACGGATGACTGGATCGTCCGCATTCACGGGTCACAGACTCTCTTAATTAAGAATTGCGCTCTCTTAAGAGTTGCGCGACAGCAGGCGGTGGTCGCCGCACCCCGATTTGCGCCGGTCCTGCCACGGCTTGACCACGCTGAGCCACAATTCGCGGGTGCCCATCATGCTGATGGCCAGCATGAAGGGGATGACGAAATAGAGCACGCGGAACATCAAGAGCGTCGCCAGCAGTTGCTCGCGGCCGAACTGCGGCAGCGCCACCAGAATCGCGGCGTCGAGCACGCCGATGCTGCCGGGCGCGTGGCTGGCGAAGCCGAGCAGCGTCGCCAGGATGAACACCACGGCGAGCGACAGGAAATCGATGTAGGGCGTGTTGGGCATCAACAGATACATCGCCAGCGAGCAGAAGCCGAGATCGACCACGCCGATCAGGATTTGCA
>JBIQLW010000056.1:0-21795 GCA_044463945.1 Bradyrhizobiaceae bacterium
TCCCCGGCGGCGAGCCGCTGATCCACAAGGAGATCGGCGAGATCGTCCGCGGCCTGGTGGCGCGCAAGAAGTTCGTCTCGCTGTGCACCAACGCGATGCTGCTGGAGAAGAAGCTCGACCTCTTCGAGCCCTCGCCCTACCTGTTTTTCTCGGTTCACCTCGACGGCCTCAAGGACCACCATGACAAGTCGGTGTGCCAGAAGGGCGTGTTCGACCGCGCGGTGTCGGCGATCAAGGCCGCCAAGGCCAAGGGCTTCACCGTCAACGTCAACGCCACCATCTTCGACGGCTATCCGGCCGAGGAGATCGCCAAGTTCCTCGACTTCACGACCGAGCTTGGCGTCGGCGTCTCGATGTCGCCGGGCTATGCCTACGAGCGCGCGCCGGACCAGGAGCACTTCCTCAACCGCACCAAGACCAAGAAGCTGTTCCGCGACGTCTTTGCGCTCGGCAAGGGCAAGAAGTGGAATTTCATGCACTCCGGCCTGTTCCTCGACTTCCTCGCCGGCAACCAGAGCTACGAATGCACCCCGTGGGGGATGCCGGCGCGCAACATCTTCGGCTGGCAGAAGCCGTGCTACCTGCTCGGCGAGGGCTACGTGAAGACCTTCAAGGAGCTGATGGAAACCACCGACTGGGATTCTTACGGCACCGGCAAGTACGAGAAGTGCGCGAACTGCATGGCGCATTGCGGTTACGAGCCGACCGCGGCCGACGCCGCCTTCCGCAATCCGTTCAAGGCGGCATGGGTGGCGCTGCGCGGCGTGCGCACCTCGGGCCCGATGGCGCCGGAGATCAACCTCTCCAACCAGCGCCCGGCGCAGTACGTGTTCTCCGAGCAGGTGCAGAAGAAGCTGTCGGAGATCCGTCGTGACGAGGCGGCCGAAGCCGCCGCCAAAACGGCCGCCAAGGCCAGGCAGAAAACCCCGACCGCCGCGTAAAGCGATCTGCCCTGTTCTTCAAGGCTTATCAAAAATCAAAAGCCTCGCTTCCGATCGACGGAGCGAGGCTTTCGCTTCTGTAGCGTTTCATTTTTGGCGGAAACGCATGAGGCGTCATTGCGGGGCTTGACCCGCCTGCCGGGCCGAAGCCCCCTCAGTGCGGCGGAGGCCCGGCAATCCATCATTTTCCAGAAAGATGGATGCGCTGATCAAGTCCGCGCATGACGATCGCGTCAAAAGCGAAAGCCTCTGGCAACAATGATGCGAACGGCCCAGGTTTCAGGGCGGCGTCACTCCGTCGTCAGCGCGACGCGGCCGATGGCCTTGCGGTCGATCAGGAGCCGCATCGCCTTGGCGACGTCCTCCAGCGGCAGACGGTGGGAGACGTTGGGCCGCACCCGCCCGGCCTCGGCCCACTCGTTCAGCGCTTTCATCCGCGCCTTGCCGAGCGCGGGATCACGCCGCGCCGCTTCGCCGGCGCGCACGCCGAGCACGCTCGCGCCCTTTATCAACAGCAGGTTGGTGCGCGCCAGCCCGATGCCGCCGGTGAAGCCGATCACCAAGAGCCGCGCGCCCCAGGCGATGCAGCGCACGCTGTTCTCGAACACCTCGCCGCCGACCGGATCGAACACCACGTCGGCGCCCTGCCCGTCGGTGATCCGCTTCACCGCGTCCTGAAACGGCTCGCGCCGGTACAGCACCAGATGATCGGCGCCGCGCGCCTTCGCCACCGCGAGCTTCTTCTCGCTGGACGCCGCCGCGATCACGGTGGCGCCGAGCAATTTACCGACCTCCACCGCCGCGAGCCCGACGCCGCCGCCCGCTCCATGCACCAGCAGCACCTCGCCCGGCTTGACCTGCCCGCGATCCACCAGCGCGTAGTGGGCGGTGCCGTGAGCGGCAAGAAACGTCGCGCCCTCCGCATAATCGAACGTTGACGGCAGCGGCGCGAGATGCTCCGGCGTCGTCGCCACCCTCTCGGCGTAGCCGCCATGGCGCAGCTTGACGATGACGCGCTCGCCGACATTGACGCCGCGCACGTCGTTGCCGACCTCAATGATGTCGCCGGCCGCTTCCATGCCGGGCACGAACGGAAGATCGGGTTTGAACTGATACTGCCCGGCGACCATCAGGATATCCGGGAAATTGATCCCCGCCGCGCGGATGGCGACGCGGACCTTTCCCGGCGCCAGCGGCATCGAGCACACGGTTTCGACGCGCAGCACTTCCGGCGCGCCGAGTTCGCGGCAGATGACGGCGCGCGCCATCAGTGCTGCCCCGCCTTGCGGCGCAGGATTGCCTCGCGGATCAACGGCAGGCGGTCGTTGCCGAAATACATGTCGGTCTTGTCGACGAAAATGGTCGGCGAGCCGAAGCCGCCGCGCGCGATCACCTCGTCGGTGTTGGCCTTGAGCTGATCCTTGATCCCCTGCTCGCCGATGCCGGCAAAGAACTTCGCCGGATCGATGCCCGTGGCCTTGCAGATGTCGCCCAGCACCGCGTCCTGCGAGATATCCTTGTCGTCGCCCCAATAGGCTTCGAATACCGCCGTCGCGAACGGCACCATGGCGTCGTTACCGAGCCAGATGCAGCCGCGCATCGCCTTGACGCTGTTCACCGGAAACACCGTCGGCGGCATCTTGATGGCGAGCCCGGCGGAGCGCGCCCAGTCGCGGAGATCCTTCAGCATATACCGCGCCTTTGGCACGATCGGCTTCTCGCGCGACGCATAGACACTGGGATTGACGGTGTTGAAGACGCCGCCGACCAGAAACGGCCGCCAGGTGATCGGGACGTTCAGTTCTTTGGCGAGCGGCTGGATGTTGTGAAAGGCGAGATAGGTCCAGGGGCTGGAGCAGTCGAAAAAGAATTCGATCATCGGGTGTGAGACTCCGTCTCTGGTCTGCTTCGATTGCCGGCGTGCTTGTGGCGAAACCGTCGGTTGCGGGAGTCTTTTGTCATCCTCCCGCGCGGCGCGGAATGCAAGCCTCACGGCTCCGCAGCCCGGCCCGTTCCGAACATGATCCGCCGCGCCTCGGCGCTGAACGGCTCCTTGACGAACTTGCCGACGGCAAGCCCGGCCTGCACCTGCGGCCGCGCCCGCATCTCGGCGTACCAGCGCTTGACGTTGGGATAGTCGTCGAGCGTGAAGCCCTGCGCCTTGTGGGTCATGGTCCAGGGAAAGCATGCGATGTCGGCGATGGAATAATCGCCCGCAACCCAGGCGCCGGTCCTGCCGAGTTGCGTGTCGAGCACGCCGTAGAGCCGCGCCGCCTCGCGGCGATAGCGATCGATGGCGTAGGGAATTTTCTCATCGGCATAGAGCCGGAAGTGCCCGTGCTGGCCAAGCATCGGCCCGAGCCCGCCGACCTGCCACATCACCCACTGGATCGCGCGCGAGCGGCCGCGGATGTCGGACGGCAGCAATCGCCCGGTCTTTTCGGCGAGATAGATCAGGATCGCGCCGGACTCGAACACCGGCAGCGGCCCCTTGCCGTCGGCGGGCGCGTGATCGACGATCGCCGGAATGCGATTGTTCGGGCTGATCGCGAGAAATTCCGGCCGAAACTGCTCGCCGGCGCGGATATCGACCGGGATCACCTTGTACGGAAGGCCCAACTCCTCCAGCACGATCGTGATTTTCCAGCCGTTGGGCGTGGGGGCATAGTGCAGATCGATCATGCCTCATCCGTCGTCGGGGTCCGATTGCATCCTAACGCCGTCCCGGCAATTCGACCAACACCCGATCGCGGCATATGTACGCGGCGCTGCGGACATGGCACATCGGAAGCTGACGACAGGGACGCCGTGACGCAAGCCCTGTCGCGGGAGGACCGTCGATGCTGTTTCCAGCCACCAATGCCGGCTCGCTGCCCAAACCCGAATGGCTCGCGGAGCCGGCGACGCTGTGGGCGCCGTGGAAATCGCGCGGCGCGGAATTGGCGCGCGCCAAGCGCGACGCCACCCTGCTCGCGCTGAAACTTCAGGAGGACGCCGGGCTCGACATCCTCACCGAGGGCGAGCAGTCGCGGCAGCACTTCGTCCACGGCTTCCTCGAAAACGTCGAGGGCATCGATTTCGCCAACCGGGTCGAGATGGGAATCCGCGCCGACCGCTATAAGGCCATGGTGCCGCAGGTCGTGGCGCCGCTCAGCCTGAAGGGCCGCGTGCATGAAGCGGAAGCGCGGGTGGCGCGGGCCCACACCGGCCGCCGCCTGAAATTCACCCTGCCCGGCCCGATGACGCTGATCGACACCATCGCCGACCGCCACTACGGCGACCGGGTGAAGATGGCGTTCGCCTTCGCCGAACTGCTCAACGCGGAAGCCCGCGCGCTGGAGGCCGACGGCATCGACATCATCCAGTTCGACGAGCCGGCGTTCAACGTCTACATGGCCGAGGTGAACGACTGGGGCATCAAGGCGCTGGAGCGCGCCGCGCAGGGCCTCACCTGCGCCACCGCCGTCCACATCTGTTACGGCTACGGCATCAAGGCCAACATCGACTGGAAGCACGGGCTCGGCGCCGAGTGGCGGCAGTACGAGCAGATCTTCCCGGCAATCGCCAAAAGCACGATCCAGCAGGCGGCGATCGAATGCGTCAACTCGCGGGTGCCGCTCGATCTGTTGAAACTGCTCGACGGCAAGGTGATTCAGGCCGGCGTCATCGACGTCGCCACCGACGCGGTGGAGACGCCCGACGACATCGTGCGCACCGTCGAAGCGGTGATGGCCTTCGTGCCGAAGGAGCGCATCGTGCTCACCACCAATTGCGGCATGGCGCCGATGCGCCGCGAGATTGCCGAGGCGAAGCTCAATGCGCTCGGCGCGGGCGCGAAACTGGCGCGGCAGCGTCTGGGGTGAGCACGCGGACCTGAAGCGGCCCGCGCAGGCCGAGCGCCGCGCCGGTCACGATGCCGGTAGCGGCGACGAACGAAGCGAGCGCCAGCGTGGACACGCCGGTCAGGCCCTGCCCGACCGAGCAGCCCAATGCCATCGCGCCGCCCGCACCCATCAGCGCCGCGCCGCCGATCGAGCGGATCATGTGGCCCGGCGAACCATAGCCTTCGAACCTGAAGCGGTTGGTCGCAAGCGCCGTGATCAGGCTGCCCGCCACCACGCCGCCGACCAGCGCGACGCCGAAGTTGAGCGTCAGGCCGGTGGACAACATGACGTATTGCACCGCGTCGGCGATCGGCGCAACGTAAGTCAGCGACGTTACCGGCACCGGGTTGAAATCGTCGGCGCCGAGTACGCCGGTCGCGAACCAGCCACCCGCTACCAGCAGGCCGATCACCACACCGGCCGCGATCTGGCCGCCGGATTTGCGAAACGCGGCGTGCGAGAAGGCAAAGGCTAAAAAACCGCCGCTCACCACCACCATCGCCAGTCCCCGCGCCGTGGCGGCGTCGAGGCCGAGCGTCGCGAGCAGGTCCGGCAGCGAGATGATCTGCGGCGCGCTCTGCGTCGCTTGCAGCGCCGCGAGCCGCGCCGGCGCGATAAGACCTTTCAGCGTCATCTGCGCGACAATCGCCACCGTAACCACGACCACGAACGAGCGCAGGTTGCCGCGTCCGAGCAGCACCAGTGCGCGCGACGCGCAGCCGTTCGCCAGCACCATGCCGTATCCGAACAACAGGCCGCCGAAGAACATCAGCGGCGCGGAAAAACTCGCTTGCAGATAGATCGACTTGTCGAGATCGACGACGTGGCCGAGCATCAGAAGCTGGGTCGCCAGCACCGCGACGCCGATCGCCAGCGCATAGGTACGCGCCAGCCGGCCGTCGCCGCTGCCCCACCAGCCGCGCAGGCTGCTGAGCAGACAAAAGCCGCTGAGCAGGCCGGCCGCGCCGAACGCGAGCCCAATCAGCAAACCGGCATAAACTGCGAGGGTGGGACCGTATGACAAGGGCTGCTTTCCGACGCCAGCGGAGAGAATAATATGCTGCGGCACGCCGCGCCATCGCTTCGCTATATCGCTTTCGCGGGATCGCCGTCCACGCCCCCCGGACACAAGAGAAAGAAGCCGGCGATGAACGGCGACAGCGCGGAATAACGCTCTCCCCTGCCGCGAATCCCGGCAACTTCCTCCCACCTCCCGATAGGGCGAATCCGCCTGCGCGGCAGCTTCATTGCCGCAAGCGGCGCCATGGGCGGGCAGGACAGGCAAGATATTCTCCGAAACCCGGCAGCGCGGAGAAGGACATTGCAACGTGCCGTTACGATGACTATAGTAACAGATGCTAGCAGCACGACTGCTAGCTTCATCTGCTGGTTGGGGAGGACGCCATGTCACGCGACGCCCTCTTCCAATTGGGGATGGGCGCAGTTCCGCTGAATGCCTCCCAAAAGGAAGACCGTTTTCACGCCCACGCGCACGAGGCGCTTCGGGCACAGGCCGATCATTTCATCGAGAAAGACGGGATCGTGTGCGCGGGGTCGCACCTGATCATCGATCTTTACGACGCCGAACGGCTGGATGATCTCGATCATATCTCCGAAACGCTGAAGCGCTGCGTCGAGACGGCAGGCGCGACGCTGTTGCACATGCACCTGCATCCGTTCGAGCCGAACGGCGGCATCAGCGGCGTGGCGGTGCTGGCGGAAAGCCATATCTCAATCCACTCGTGGCCCGAGCGACGCTACGCCGCGCTCGACGTCTTCATGTGCGGCGATGCCGAGCCCACGCGCTGCATCGACGTGCTGCGCCAGGCGTTCAAGCCGAAACGCATCGCGGTTCAGGAACTGCTGCGCGGCAAAGGCGCATGAGCAACGAGCGCTGGCTGACCGAGACGGCATTCCGTGATCTGCGGCTGTCGTTCGAGATCGCGCGCGTCCTGCGTCGGGACCACAGCCCGCAACAGCGTCTCGACCTGATCGAGAATCCGCTGTTCGGCAAGGTCCTGATGCTCGACGGCGCGACGCAACTCACCTCCGCCGACGAGTTCATCTATCATGAGATGATGGCGCACGTTCCGATCCTCGCCCATGGCGCGGTGCGCGACGTTCTGATCGTCGGCGGCGGCGACTGCGGCCTCGCCGAGGAGGTGCTGAAGCATCCCGGCATCGCGCAACTGCTGCAAGTCGAGATCGACGCCGAGGTGGTGGCGCTGGCGCGCGCGCATTTCGCCGACATCAACGCCGCCGCGTTCGCCGATCCGCGCTTCCGCATCGAGATCGCCGACGCCCGCGCATTCGCCGCCGCCACCGACCTGCGCTTCGACGTCATCCTGATCGATTCCACCGATCCGGTCGGCCCAGGTGCTGCGCTGTTCACCGAGAGCTTCTACGCCGACGTGCGGCGCTGCCTGCGGCCCGGCGGCATCGTGGTGACGCAGAGCGGCGCGCCGTTCGTGCAGCGCGACGAGTTCGCCACCGCCATGCGCAACCTTGCGCGCGTGTTTCCGGTTGCCGACTGCTACGTCCTTGCCACGCCGTCCTACGCCGGCGGCCACATGGCGCTCGGCTGGGGCAGCGTCGAGCAGGACCCGCGCGCGCCGTCCGTCGCCGTCCTCGCCGGGCGCGCCGCGGCGCTGGCGACGCGCTATTACACCCCCGAGGTCCACGCCGCCGCCTTCGCGCTGCCGCGCTATATCGCGCAGGCGCGGGACGCGGCGACCGCCGCCGGGCGCTGACGGCCTGCATTGCTGGCCTCGCGTCACCCGCCTTGCGCCTCTCCCCGCGCGCCCCTAACTGTTCCGAACGCACGTTTCACCCGTTCGCCTGGAGTCGATGATGACCGATGCCCCCTACACGCCGCCCAAAGTCTGGACCTGGAACAAGGAGAACGGCGGCAAGTTCGCGTCGATCAACCGCCCGATCGCCGGCCCCACCCATGACAAGGAGCTTCCGGTCGGCAAGCATCCGCTGCAACTCTATTCGCTGGCGACACCGAACGGCCAGAAGGCCACGATCATGCTGGAGGAGCTTTTGGCCCTCGGCCACAAGGGCGCGGAATACGACGCCTGGCTGATCAAGATCGGCGACGGCGACCAGTTCAGTTCGGGCTTCGTCGCGGTGAACCCCAACTCGAAAATCCCGGCGCTGATGGACCGCAGCGGCCCCACGCCGATCCGGGTCTTCGAGTCGGGTTCGATCCTGCTCTATCTCGCCGAGAAATTCGGCGCATTCATCCCGAAGGATGCGGCCGGGCGCGCCGAGTGCCTGTCCTGGCTGTTCTGGCAGATGGGCGCGGGGCCATATCTCGGCGGCGGCTTCGGCCATTTCTATTCCTACGCGCCGACCAAGATCGAATACGCCATCGACCGCTTCGCCATGGAGGTGAAGCGGCAGCTCGACGTGCTCGACCGCCGTCTCGCCGACAACGAATACGTCGCCGGCCCCGACTACACCATCGCCGACATCGCGATCTGGCCGTGGTACGGCGGGCTAGCCAAGGGCCTGCTTTACGACGACGCCGCGACCTTCCTCGACACCGCGAGCTACAAGAACGTGCAGCGCTGGACCGCACAGATCGCGGCGCGTCCCGCCGTCAAGCGCGGCCGCATCGTCAACCGCGTCTCCGGCGACCCGGCGAACCAGTTGCACGAGCGCCACGACGCCAGCGACTTCGAGACAAAGACCCAGGACAAGCTCGCCGCGCAAGGCGACGGAGCATAGCGGCCGGACCCGCCGGGCCGGCAAAAAAGCCCCGCGCAAGCGGGGCCTTTTTCATGTCATATGGCGTGGCGGCGCGGCAGCCGCCCTCACCCCTTCATGCACTTCTTGACGAAGCTGGTCTTGGCGGCACCCTTCAGCGCCTTGCCGTCGGCGCTCTTGGCGCTGTCCTCGCAACACTTCTTCATGAAGCTGGTCTTGGCGGCGCCGGCGAGCGGCTTGCCGTCGGCGCTGACGGCGTTGCAGGACTGCGCGAGCGCAGGACCAGCGGCAAACAAGGTCAACACGGCAACAAGAGGCAGACTCTTCATGGTGGTCTCCCGGAGGTTGGAGGGTCAGCCTATCCGACCCCATCGGGCAGGCAACGCCTGACCCGAAAAATTGTTTGCTTGTCCCCCGCGGCGCGCGGGACAATCCGGTCGGTGAACCGGCCGACGCAACCCTGCTGTGCTTTCAGGCGGTTTTACGGCGGGCGGCCTTCCCCTAAACGGATGTCCTGAAGATCCCTCCAAAGACCGTCCCATGCCGAACCCGCAGTCAGATTCCCGCCTCGTCGGGTTCATCTTTCTCGCCATCACCATCCTGGTCTGGGGGCTGAACTGGCCGGCCATCAAGGTGCTGCTGCGGGAATGGCCGCCCTTGTTCTCGCGCGGCGTCGCCGGCGTCGCCGCCGCCGCGCTGCTGGGGTCGATCGCCTTCGGCAAGGGCGATGCGCTGTCGTTTCCGCCCCGGTTTCTGCCGCGCCTCGCCTTCGCCGCCTTCACCAACGTGTTCGCCTGGATGGGCTTCGCCACGCTGGCGATGAAGGACCTGTCGATCAGCGAGACGGCGCTGTTGTGCTACACCATGCCGATCTGGGCGATGCTGTTCGCCTGGCCGGTCTTGGGCGAGCGCCCGACGCTGCGTGGCGTCGCGGCGCTGGTGCTGGCCTTCGCCGGCCTCGCGGTGCTGTTCAGCGGCCAGAGCCTCGCCTTCGATCCATCGAAGCTCGCCGGCGTGGTGGCGGCGCTGGGCGCGGCCGTGCTGTTCGCGTTCGGCAGCGTCACCGCGCGAAACGCGATCCCGCTCAAGCCGATCGCGCTGGTGGCATGGCAACTCGGCCTCGCCTGCGTGCCGATGGCGGCGCTCGGGCTCCTGCTCGAAAACCCGGACATCGGCGCGCTGTCGCCGCGCGGCTGGGCGCTGATGCTCTACATGACGCTGGGACCGATGGCGCTCGCCTATCTCACCTGGTTCGGTACGCTCGACCGCCTCAAACCGGCGGCGGCCACCACCGGCTCGCTCGGGGTGCCGATCGTCGGCGTCTGCTCCGGCGCGCTGCTGCTCGGCGACCCGTTCGGCCCGCGCGAAATCGCGGCATTGGTGCTGACGCTCGCCGGCGTCGCGCTGGCGCTGCGCCGCGAACCGCCACTGATTGAATGAGCGCGACGCAAGTCGAGACGCAAGTCGCGACCCGTTCACGAAACGACTCCATTTCGTTCCGGAAGAACGAATCGCGCGCTCCGGATTCGGCCCGGCCGGTCCCTTAACGAAGCGTTTCGCCGGGCGTCTCGCGTAGCCACTGAAGCAGCGCCGGGTTGATCTCGCGCGGATAGCAGTGGCTGAGATCGTCGATCTCCCGATAGCGGACATTGGCGCCGGCGGCTGCAAGCGCCTCGGCGGCGCGGCGCGCCACCTCCACCGGAAACATCCAGTCGCGCGCGCCATGCACGATATGGATCGGCAGGCCCCGGATACGCTCCGCATCGGCCATCGCCGCCAGCAGCGGGTGCCACGTCGCCGCCACCGGCGCGAGGTGGGTGAAGCGCGATGCGGCCTCAAGCCCGCTGACATAGCAGAAGGTGCCACCGTCGCTCATGCCGGTCATCAGCAGCCGCGCAGGATCGATGCGCCAGCGCGCGCTCACCCGATCGAGAATGCGGTGGAGGTTCGGCGTATCGACGTCCTCGCCGGTCAATGCCCAGCTTCGTCCGCTCGCTCGCCCGCTCGCGGTCGGGGCCACGACGATCGCGCCGAAACTGCGGGCGTCGCGCAACCAGCTCCACAGAAAGCTGCGGCCGCGGCCGGCGCCGCCGTGCAGCGCCATCACCAGCGGCAGCGGCCGCTCGGGCGTATAGCTTTCCGGAACGTAGAGCCAGAAGCCGTCTTGCCCGTCGTCGATCTGCATCACCCCGGTTTCGCCGTCGCGCGATGGCCGCGCCGCGCGCGCGAGCGCTTCGGGATCGCCGCGCAGCGAGGAATCGAGAAAGAAGGCGTTGACGGCGGGAGTATCGGCGGCGCGCGCATAGAGCGCTTCCAGCGCGCGCGGCAGATGGCGCAGCGCGGCGTAGACCGCGAACAGATCGTCGCCATTGGCGAGCGCATCGCGAATGCCGTCGAAGGCGGTCAGCGCGAGCCGGCCCGCGCCGATTGCCGGCTCGGCTTCGGCCTCGCCGTCCCACGCGTCCAGCGCCGTGCGCAGCGGTGCCTCCGGCGTGCCGACGGCGGCAAACATCTCGTCGAACGTCAGCGGATCGAGATGCCGCGCGATGAATTCAAGCACCGTCAATGCCCGCAGCAGCGGCGGCACGATCGCGGCGATGTCTGCGGCCATAGCGTTCCTCCCCGGCTTGCGACTGTAGCCGATCCGGCGGCGCGCCGCAGCCGCCGTGCTGCGTCAGGCGTCGAGGCTGAGGCCGGTGTAGTTTTCCGCGAGGCTGGTCTGCGCCGCGCGTGAGCCTTTCAGATAATCGAAATCGGCGCGCTGGATGCGGCGGCCGAACGCGCCGGTTTCCGGGAAGGTGTGCAGGAGCGAGGTCATCCACCACGAGAACCGCTCCGCCTTCCAGATGCGCGCGAGCGCCCGCCGCGAATAATCGTCGAGCAAGGCGGCGGACTTGTCGGCATAGAACGCGGCCAGCGCCTCGCCCAGCATCGCCACGTCGGAGATCGCGAGGTTGAGACCCTTGGCGCCGGTCGGCGGCACGATGTGGGCGGCGTCGCCGGCCAGAAACAGCGATCCGAAGCGTAGCGGCTCGGCGACGAAGCTGCGCAGCGGCGCGATGGACTTTTCGATCGACGGCCCGGTCTGGAGTCGCGCCGCCGCCTCGGGGCCGATCCGCGTCCGCAACTCGTCCCAGAAGCGGGCGTCGGACCAGTCTTCAACCTTCTCCCCCTCCGGCACCTGCACGTAGTAGCGGCTGCGCGTCGGCGAGCGCATCGAGCACAGCGCGAAGCCGCGCGCGTGATGGGCGTAGATCAGTTCATCGGCGACCGGCGGCCGGTCCACCATGATGCCGAGCCAGCCGAACGGATAGTGGCGGTCGAACAGCGTCAGCGCGCGTTCGGGAATGCTCGCCCGCGACACCCCGTGCGAACCGTCGCACCCGGCGATGAAATCGCAGGCGAGGCTATGGGTGACGCCGTCCTTGCGCCAGGTGACGCGCGGCGTGGCGCGGTCGATGTCGTGCAGCGCCACGTCCTCCGCCTCGTAGATCGTGGTCAGGCCCGACGCCCGCCGCGCATCCATCAGGTCGTGGGTCACTTCGGTCTGGCCATAGACGGTGACGTGACGGCCGACCAGCCCGGTGAAATCGATGTGCTGAAGATCGCCGTCGAAGCAGAGATTGACGCCGTGATGGATCAGGCCCTCGGCGTGCATCCGCGCGCCCAGCCCGAGGCGGTCGAGAAGGTCGGCGGTGCCCTGCTCCAGCACGCCGGCGCGGATGCGCGACAGCACGTATCCGGCGCTGCGGCGCTCAAGGATGATGTTGTCGATGCCGGCCCTCTCAAGCAGACGCCCGAGCATCAGGCCGGCCGGGCCGGCCCCGACGATCGCAACCTGCGTCCGCATCCTGTGTCCTCCCCTGATCCGCGAGCGGTCTTCTCAGTCACGCCGATGTTGGGCGGCCAGCCCGGTGCTGCCAATGGACAGAACCGGCAATCGAGGGGATAATCCGAACATCGAGGGGACGATGACCGCCATTCCCACCTACGCGCTCTATGGCGAGCACGGCTATGACACCAGTCCCGACTGGCTGCACTGGGAAACGGTGCTGTCGCGCTCCCGCCTCTACGGCTTCCGCATCGCGCCGCACCGCCACGAGCAGTTCTTCCAGATTCTCCATCTCACCGGCGGCACCGCCCGGGTGACCATGGACAACACCGTCACCGACATCGGCCCGCCGGCGGTGATCGCCATTCCGGCGCTGCCGGTTCACGGCTACGTCTTCTCCGAGGACGTCGAGGGCGTGGTGGTGACGCTGTTCGAGCGCGATGTCCGCGAGGTGCTGGCCCCGGCCCCGGAGGTCGACGTCTGCCTGCGCCGCCCGCATATCCTGCACGGCGCGGGCGCCAACCTCGCGGAGGTCGGCCGCGAGATCGCGGCGCTGATCGCCGAGGCCGACACCCGCGCGCCGGGCCGCGCCATCGCCATGCGGGCGCGGATCGGTTCGACGCTGGCGGCGATCTATCGCGCGGTGCTGGCGACGGTGGAGCCGGCGCTGGACAGCGGCGGGCGCGCCCAGCGCCGTCATGCGCAGGCGTTCCAGCAACTGGTCGAGCAGGAATATCGTCACCACCGGCCGATCGGCTTCTATGCCAGCGCGCTCGGCATCACGCCGCCGCATCTCAACCGCATCTGCCGCGCGGTGCTGGGCGCGTCCGCGCTCAAGGTGATCGAGCGCCGCCTGCTGCTGGAAGCCAAGCGCTACCTGACGTTCTCGTCGCTCAGCGTGAAGGAGATCGCGGCGCTGCTCGGCTATGCCGACGCCGGTTATTTCAACCGCACGTTCCGGCGCGAGACCGGCGTCGCGCCGGGAAAATACCGGCAGGCCACCGGGCCCGCTTATGCCGCCGCTTCAAGCTCGGCGTCAAGATCGGCGATCACGTCCTCGAACGCCGAGATCGCCGCCTGAACCGCGGCGATGCGCATCAATTCTTCGGTGGTCACCGGGCCGCTGCGCCGCTGAAGCGCAACCACCATGTCCCGGCGAAGCTCTTTAAGCTGAACCAGTGGTAAACCGTGGTCCGGCAGGTCCCGCAACAACATGACAACTCTCGCCTTCGCATTGGAGAGGACGCCACCGTAACGGGACTTTTCTGAGATACGCTTATAGACATCGCGAAAACTTTAGCGGTTCGAACGGGAGATACTCATGCAGGGAAAAGTCGTCGCGGTGACCGGCGCATCGGGCGCGCTGGGCGCGGCCGTGGTCGCGGCGCTGTCGGCCGCCGGCGCGCGGGTCGGGGCCATCGACCGCGGGCGCGCAAGCACTAGCACCGGCGCCCGCCATTTTCACATCGGCGGCGTCGATCTGTCCGATCCAGCTCAGGCGAGCGCGGCAATCGCCGCTATTGTCGGTCACTTCGGACAACTCGACGGCCTGATCAATGTTGCCGGCGCGTTCGCCTGGCAGACCGTCGCCGACGGCGACCCGGCGACATGGTCGCGGCTCTACGCCGTCAACGTCCTCACCGCCCTTCACGCCTCGCGCGCGGCGATACCGCATCTGCTGAAGTCGCCCACTGGACGCATCGTCAACGTCGGCGCCATGGCGGCGCTGCGCGCGGGCGACGGCATGGGCGCTTACGCCGCCTCGAAAGCGGGCGTGCATCGGCTGACGGAGTCACTTGCCGCCGAACTGAAAGGCAGGGTCACCGTCAACGCGGTGCTGCCCTCGACCATCGATACCCCGGCGAACCGCCGCGACATGCCGGACGCCGATTTCAGCGCATGGGTCAGGCTCGACGAACTGGCAGCGGTGATCCTGTTTCTGGCCAGCGACGCGGCGAGCGCAGTGACCGGCGCCCTGCTCCCGGTCACCGGACGGGTGTGAGCACGAAAGCGGGAGAACGAAAGCCGTTACCGGTTGGGGTCGGGATAAACCAGTTGCCGCCAGCCGCCGCGATCAAACGGCCGCCATGCGCCCTCGGCCTGCGCCAGCCGGTCGGCGACCGCATAGACCGCGGCCGGATGGAAGCCCATGCCGCAATGGCTGCTCTCAACCTCGATGTTCTCGGTCAGCGGCGACGGCCGTTCGATGCAGCCCTGCCACGCGCAGATGCCGTCGGTGCGGCTGTAGATCGCGGTGGTCGGCACCGGCGGCGGCGCGGCCAGCGGACCGCCGAAATGGTCGCTGGCGTCTTCGGCGCGCTGGCCGCTGGCCATCTCATAGACGCGCCAGGCATTGGTCGATCGCGGATCGCCGGCGAACGGGCTGCCGAGCGTGATGACCGATCGCACCCGGTCCGGCATCATCTTGGCAAGCTGGCGCGAATAGAGCCCGCCGAGGCTCCAGCCGACCAGGCTGACCTTGCGGCCGTGGTTGTCGCTGGTGCGCTTGACCAGATCGATGATCGCCCGCTCGACGCCGGGGCGCAGGCCGTAGTTGCGCCCGAGGTCCCAGCCGCTGACCGCGTAGCCGCGGCTGGACAGGAAGCTGCGCAGCGGCCTCGTCGAGTTGTCGCTCGCCATCAATCCCGGCAGCACCAGCACCGGATGCCCGTCGCCGCGCGGCGCAAAGCTCAGGAACGGCAGCGCGCCGAGGAACGCGCCGAGTTCGGACAGGGCCCGCCCTTCCAGAAGGACCAGCAGCTTGGACGGAGGAGCAAGCGATTGAGCAGCGGCAGCCATCGAATATCCTTTCCCGCCCGACGCACGGGCACCGGGCCACAGCCCGAGTCAGAAATTATCGTCTCACAAACGTCAAAACCTCATCGCGATTCGGTAACACGATGCCAAGTTGCGTAAGGCTAGGGGCCGATCTTGATCGGTTCAAGCAGCCCGCGACCGCTTTCGCAGTGCAGTGTCACCGTCCGGCAACACTCCGTCCGGAGCCTGGCTCCATGCGATTGCGTCATACAAGCCGCAGCAGAACCTCGCCCGTGTAGAGCGCGAGCCCGACCAGTCCGCCGATCAACGTGCCGTTGAAGCGGATATACTGAAGATCCTTGCCGACATTGGTTTCGATCAGGCTAATGAGCTGCGCCATGTCCCAACCCTTCACCTGATCGGCGATGAAGGTGGAGACGCCGCTCTTCTGCTCGGCGATGAAGCTGCGCAGCACCATCGTTAGCCCCTGATTGATCTCGGCGCGCATCTCGCCGTCGGCGCCGAGCGCCTTGCCCGCCTCGACGAACACGTTGGCGAGGTGGTGTTGCAGCACGCTCGATTCGCCGGACGCGCTTTTCTCGATGAACGCTTTCGCCTGCGACCACACGCTCTGCGCCAGTCCGCCGAGTTCGGGCCGCGCCAAGAGGCCGCGCTTGAGATCGTCGAGATGCGTGGCATAGGCGGGGTCGTCCGACATCCGGTCCACGAAGGTCAGCACCATGCGGTCGAACTCGCCGCGGAACGGGTGGTTGGGATCGGCGCGGACCTCGTCGAAGAACGCCGACGCCGAGGCCAGGATGCGTTTCACCAGAAACGCATCGGCGCGATAGAAGGTGAGCAGCGACGGCAGTTCCTCGCGCAGCTTGGCGCGGAACGCGGTCATGGTTTCCGGCTGACTGAGCGCGCCGTGAATCCCGGTCAACAGATCGTCGAGCAGCGCCTTGTGACGGCCCTCGGTGACGAACGTGCGCAAGGTGCTGGTGAGAAGCGGCGCGAGGTCGATCGACTGCAACTGCGCCATCACCCGGCGCGACACGTATTGAGTCAGCCCCGACGTCTCGGTGGCGTCGAACGCTTCCGGCAGCAGCCGCAGCACGAAGCGCGCGAGATCGGCGCTGCGCTTGCGGTCGCTCATCCACTCCGACATGAAGGAGGCGAAATCGATCTCGCGCAGCTTGGCTTCGACCGGCGCGGCATCGAGGAAATTGGTTTCGATGAACTCGCCGAGCTTGTCGGCGATCCGCCCCTGATTGGTCTGGATGATCGCGGTGTGCGGGATCGGCAGCCCCAGCGGCCGGCGGAACAGCGCCACCACCGCGTACCAGTCGGCGAGCCCGCCCACGGTCGCGGCCTCGGCGAAGGCGGCGACGAAGCCGAACGCCGGATGATAAGGCAACAGCAGTTTCGCGGTGACGAACACCGCGAGGCACCCCACCAGCACCAGCGCTGCAACCGCCTTGATGCGGCGCAGCTCAGCGGCGCGCGCAGCATCGGCGGCGTGAGGAAGAAACGTCGATGTGCTGTCGGACACCATGGCTCCCATCCCCTCGCGTGCGTCATCCTATAGCACGCGCGACGCTTCCGTCAGGTCCGCGCCGGGATCGACACGCCACGCGGCACAGACAAAAAAGAAGGCCCGCATGAGAGCGGGCCTTCGTCGTCGAGGATCGCGGACGGGGAGGAGCGCCAGCGATCCGTCGGCTAGAGAGATCGTGCGAGATCAGGCGGCCTTGTTGTAGGACGCCGCGACCTTGGCGAAGTTCTCCTGCGCGGTCTTCGCACCCTCGCTCAGCAGCTTGCTGAAGTACTCGCTGGCGGTCTTGGCGCGGGCAACCAGCGTCTCGCCGCGGGCGCGAACCAGATCGGACTGGATCTGGAGAGCTTCGTTGACCGACTTGGCCGACGCCAGCTTCTCGATGCCGTTGTAGAACGCCTGGGCGTCGTCGTAGATCGCCTGCTGGATGCTGCGGCTGATCTTGGCAGCCTCGCCCACCGAGTTGGCGGCGGCGGTTTCGAGGATCGCGGTCACCTTCTCGGAGCCGCTGTGCAGATTGGCGGCGCGGTCCTTGGCGGTGCCGGCGGCGCGCTTGACGAAGTCACGGGTCGCCTCGGGAACTTCCAGGTTCTGGAGGTTCTTCAGCGCATCGGAAATCGGAGCAAAGGCTTCTTTGGCGCCGTTCAGCACGGAATTGGTCTGGGTGGTCATGGCAATTTCCTTCCATCCTCAGGTTTGAGCTATGGGCTCGGCCCGTCCGGTATTGGCCCGGGGTGCGAGTATTATGTCACATCCCTTTGTGCGCCGCAATATCGATGTTGCGTCGCGGTATCACAAACCTGTGATGATATCGTGGTGAACGCCGCGATGAGTGCCCTGCCGCGTTGGACAGAACTCTTGCAACGCTTGAAAAGACTGATGCAATAGATTGATAATATTCGTCAAAATTGCTGCTTAGACCTGCAATCGCGGCTCTTACGGATCGTCTCCCCGAACGCGGATCCCACTTGCCCCGATGCTGCACCGCCGAGCCGGGACTTCGCCAACACGGGTCCTCGCGACGCGCCTCTACGCCCGGATATCGACGCCGACGGTCTGGCCCTGATTGCGCCGGATGATCTGCATGGCGGATTCCAGCATCTCCAAGGTGGTTTCGTCATGGCGCGACAGCGCGCCCTCAATGCCGTCGCGAACCTTTTGCGTGAAGTCGTATCGCGTGGCGTCGGTGGCGGCATCGACCTCGCGGCCGCTGGCCACTTCGATTTTCATGGTCATCGCCATGAAAGGCCGGCTGTCGTCGAGCGACATTGTTCCGTCGCGGATTCGCGTGTTGACCCAATCGCGCAACTCCTGACGGGTCATGCTGGTGAAATCCACCTGCCGGATACCACTGTCGGCCCGGCTTGCGGTCGGCGCGGCCGAAACGGATGTGGCGGCCGAAGGGTCGGACGAGCCGGGCTGCGTGCGCCGGCTCGCGGACAGATTGCCGGTGGCGGACAGGAGGCTTGTCGCGGCATCAATTCTCATCGAATCGCCCCTCGCCGGCACGGCGGGCCCGGCGTCACCCCGGCAAAACCCGCGCCAAGGTCGTGCATTCGATCATCGGTATGACCAGACAGCCTTAATGTTGCGTGAACCGCGCCCATCGGCGACGGCACCGACGGTCGCGGCGACGGCTTTCTGCTTTTGACGAAATCACCCGTCGTCATGCACCGGCTTGATTCGCCCGCGGGACCGAAACCCGTTCGCACGGCGAAGGCCGGTCCGCGAGCCGAAACCGATCCGAGTGAAAACCGGTGCGCCCGACAACACGTCCCAGCGGGCCCGCGCGGAGCGTCACCGCGCGGGACCCGCCTGACGACATCGCGTCGCTCAGTTCTGGACCGCCGCCGGGACCCCGTAGGCTTCCAGCTTGGCGCGCACCTGTGCCACGTTGTGGCCCAGCACGACGATGTCGTGAGTGCGGCCGTCGCGGTCGCGGACATGGTCCCGCAACAGCGCTTCCGCCTTGAAGCCCAGCCCCTCGAAGATGGCGATGGCGCCGGTCTGGTCCACCGTCATCTGCGCCACCAGCTTTTCCAGCCCCATCGACAACGCCAGCGCGAAAGTTTCCTGCGTCAGCGCCCGGCCGACGCCGAGGCCCCGCACGTCGGTCGAGATCACCATGCGGATGCCGCCGACATGGGGCGACCACGAGTGGACGTCGCGCACCACGGTGCCGCAGCCCACCACCTTGTCGCCCTTCCAAGCCAGCACGCTGGTGATGGTGCCGCGCTCGATTTCCTTGACCCAGGCGCTCAGCACCTTGGGCTCGCTGATGTTGCGCGGCAGGAACAACAGGTCGTGAACCGGAAGCGCGCGCGCGAAGGCCAGCACGGCCGCCTCGTCGGCGGCCCCCATCAGGCGAAACTCGATTTCACCGGCTTCGGTCGCCACCCGGCGCGGATAGGAACGTAGTTCAGAACTGCTCATATTGATCTCTCGCTCAACCAGGAATCCAGTTTCGGCCACAGCCGTTTGACAGCGTTGGCACCGGCGGCAAGACTGACATGGCCACCCTTCAGCATGACCTCCTCCTTGTCGGCCGATCCCACTTTCGCGATCAGATGCCGCGACGCCTCGTAGGGCACGATGTGATCGTGCTCGGCGACGGCGTGAAGGATCGGCACCTTGATATTCGCAAGAACGGCCTTGCGGCCGCCCAGCATCATCTCATCGTTGAGTATCTTGTTCTCCCACATCAGGTCCTTGGTCATCTGCCGGAAATATTCGCCGGCGAGCGGCAGCGTATCGTTGCCCCAGCGGTCCATCATCCGGTAGGACCTGACGTATTCGTCGTTCCAGATGTTCTCCCACAACTGCACCTGCCCCATCGCCCGCGCCGCCGGCCGCAGCATGTCGAACGAGGTCATGATCATCTCGGCCG
Source organism: Bradyrhizobiaceae bacterium (assembly GCA_044463945.1). Taxonomy (GTDB): domain Bacteria; phylum Pseudomonadota; class Alphaproteobacteria; order Rhizobiales; family Xanthobacteraceae; genus 62-47. The sequence continues at coordinate 19,571 of JBIQLW010000056.1, forward strand.
GCACATTGCCGATGCTGTCCACCAGCCGGTCGACATCGAAGTAGCGCCGGTCGGAAAAATTCTGGAACAGCTTCATCTGACGGAAATCGATCGGCGTCGTGAAGCACACCAGATTCTTCAGCGGGCCGTCGGGGAACAGCGACGCATACAGCGTGGACAGCATCCCGCCGGCGCAATAGCCGACCAGGGTCACGTCATCGACGCCGGAATCGTTCTGCACCGCGCGTATCGACTCCGGGATGAAGCCGAGAACGTAGTCGTCCAGCCGCAGGTTCTTCTCCTCCGGCTTGGGCGCGGTCCAGTCCAGCATGTAGACGTCGTAGCCGCGCTTGATGAGGAATTCGACAAGGCTCTGCCCGGGCGCGAGGTCGAGGATGTAGCCGCGGTTGGTGGTCGCCATCACGATCAGGATCGGGACGCGATACAGTTCGTCGGCGACCGGCCGGTAGTGATAGAGCTGCATCGTGCCGCGCGAGATCAGCACGTCCTTCGGCGTCGCGCCCGGCACCGGTCCGGACGAGGCGAAATATTCGACGCCCTTGATGCTGCGCTGGATGGCGCGCTGGACCTCGGTCTGAATCCGTTCGGGGATCGATGTGAAGTCGAGAGCCGACGGAGTGGCTGCCGACGTTGTCGCAGCCGACTTGGCGTTCGCGTTCATGCCCGACCTCCCTTGGCAGCCGACGGCGGACGCTTGGTGCGTGGCGGTCGCGGCGCAGCGACCAGCGACTGACCGCCGGTCGCCGCCGAGTTATGATGGACCTGCTGCAACAGCGCCTTGATCTCGTGAAGCTGGGCCTCGACGACCTGAAGCCGCTCGCCGAGGCTGACGATCTGGGCGCGGCTCGGCATATTCATACCAACCAGATACCTTTCCATCAGGTCGCTGAACTGCTTTTGCGCGCCCGCCGCGATACCGCCGGCCTGATTCATCGCCTTGCTGAATTCCGGCGTCGCCATCGCCTGCGTGGCAAAGGCGTTGAAGCCCCTTTCCATCTCGCCGAGCATCTTGTGCCATAGCTCGACCGGATCGTTTCCCTTGGTTGCCACAGAAGTCCCTCCGGGTTATCGCGCGCTGCTTCGTGAGAGGTCAGTCTCGCTTTTCTTTTGTGGCTATTCCATACTGTTGTGAGAGCGCGGTCAATATTCTGCCGTCCCTCTCCGGATACCTGCCGGCCACCCGTTCCGTTCCACAGCCATTCGAACCGACATGCCGACATCCCCGCCGATCCAAGGAATCCCCGACGTGACCACAGTTCCGCACCAGCCGCCGCAGATGGCGCGCGCCAACGGCATCGAGCTTTGCTACGAGATCTTCGGAGCCGCGGACGCCGAGCCGTTGCTGCTCATCATGGGACTTGGCGCCCAGATGATTCATTGGGACGACGACTTCTGCCGTCAGCTCGCGGCGCGCGGCTTCCGCGTGATCCGCTTCGACAACCGCGACATCGGCAAGTCAACGAAGATGACGGGCGGCGGCAAGCTCGGCGTGCTGGAATTGCTCAAGCTGCGCTTTCTGAAGATTCCGGTGGCCGCGCCCTACAAGCTGCGCGACATGGCGACCGACGTGGTGAGCCTGCTCGATGCGCTCAACATCCGCTCGGCGCACATCGTCGGCGCGTCGATGGGCGGCATGATCGCGCAGGAACTGGCGATCGTGTTTCCGGAGCGGGTGCGGACGCTGACCTCGATCATGTCGAGCACCGGTAACCCGAAACTGCCCGGCCCGACGCGGGAGGCTTTGGCGCTGTTGACGGCGCCGCCGGTGACCGAGCGCGATGCGTTCATCGCGCGCTTCGAGCAGACCTGGAAGCTGTTGCGCGTCGGCAGCTTCCCCGAGGACGAGGTGCTCGACCGCGAACGCGCGATCCGCACCTTCGAGCGCGGCCTCAATCCGGCCGGCGTGGCGCGGCAGTTGCGCGCCATCCTGGCGTCGGGCAACCGCAAGGAGCGGCTCAAGGCGGTGAAGGCGCCGACGCTGGTAATTCACGGCGACGTCGATCCGCTGGTGAAGATCGAGGGCGGCAGGGACACCGCGGCCTCGATTCCCGGCGCGAAGCTGGTCGTCGTCAAGGGCATGGGCCACGCGCTGCCGGTCCCGCTGTGGCCGCAGATCATCGACGCCATCGCCGATCACGCGCACGGCGCGGGAACGAAACAGAAAGCGGTTTAGAGCCTCGGGCGTTCATATGAATCCATATCCAGCGGCATTGAAGTAGTTTGAG
>JBIQLW010000057.1:0-19943 GCA_044463945.1 Bradyrhizobiaceae bacterium
CTGCACCACATGGTCTACGAGGTGGTGGACAACGCCATCGACGAGGCGCTCGCCGGTCATGCCACCCGCGTCGAGGTGATCCTCAACGCCGATGGCTCGGTGACGGTGCGCGACGACGGGCGCGGCATTCCGGTCGGCATCCATCAGGGCGAAGGCATCTCGGCGGCCGAGGTCATCATGACCCAGCTTCACGCCGGCGGAAAGTTCGACCAGAACTCCTACAAGGTGTCGGGCGGACTGCACGGCGTCGGGGTCTCGGTGGTCAACGCGCTGTCGAGCAAGCTGATTCTGCGCATCTGGCGCAACGACAAGGAGCACCTGATCGAGTTCGCGCACGGCGACGCGATCGCTCCGCTGCGCGAGGTCGGCGAGGCCCACGGCAAGCGCGGCACCGAAGTGACATTCTACGCCAGCCCCGAGACCTTCACCAATGTCGAATACGATTTCGCCACGCTGGAGCACCGCCTGCGCGAACTCGCCTTCCTCAATTCCGGTGTCAACATCCTGCTGTCGGACCTGCGCGGTCCGGTCGAGAAGCGCGAGGAGATGCGCTACGAGGGCGGCGTCGAGGAATTCGTCAAGTTTCTCGACCGCAACAAGAAGGCGATGGTGCCGGCCCCGATCATGGTGCGCGCGGAGATGAACGGCATCGGCGTCGAGGCCGCGCTGTGGTGGAACGACAGCTATCACGAGAACGTCCTGTGCTTCACCAACAACATCCCGCAGCGTGACGGCGGCACCCATCTCGCCGGCTTTCGCGGCGCGCTGACACGGCAGGTCAACGGCTATGCCGATGCCATGGCCAAGAAGGAAAAGATCGCGCTGACCGGCGACGACTGCCGCGAGGGCCTGACCGCGGTCCTCTCCGTCAAGGTGCCTGACCCGAAATTCTCGTCGCAGACCAAGGACAAGCTGGTGTCCTCGGAGGTGCGGCCGGTGGTCGAGAACGTCATCAATGAGGCGTTGGCGGCGTGGTTCGAGGAACATCCGGCGGAAGCCCGGACCATCGTCGGCAAGGTGGTGGAGGCCGCGGCCGCGCGCGAGGCGGCGCGCAAGGCGCGCGAACTGACGCGACGCAAGGGCGCGCTGGACATCGCCTCGCTGCCCGGCAAGCTCGCCGACTGCCAGGAGCGCGATCCGGCCCGCTCCGAACTGTTCATCGTCGAGGGCGACTCCGCCGGCGGCAGCGCCAAGCAGGGCCGCAACCGCGAGTTCCAGGCTGTGTTGCCGTTGCGCGGAAAAATCCTCAACGTTGAGCGCGCGCGTTTCGACAAGATGCTGTCATCCGAGCAGATCGGTACGCTGATCACTGCGCTCGGCACCGGCATCGGCCGCGACGACTTCGATCTCGGCAAGCTGCGCTACCACAAGATCATCGTGATGACCGACGCCGACGTCGACGGCGCCCACATCCGCACGCTGCTGCTCACCTTCTTCTTCCGGCAGATGCCGCAACTGATCGAGGCGGGGCATCTCTATATCGCCCAGCCGCCGCTCTACAAGGTGACGCGCGGCAAGTCCGAGCAGTACCTCAAGGACGAGCGCGCGCTGGAAGACTACCTGATCTCGACCGGCCTTGACGATTGCAGCTTCCAGACCGCCTCGGGCGACGTGCGCGGCGGCGGCGACCTGCGGGCGCTGGTCGAGGACGCCCGCGTCATCCGCAACGTTCTGAACAACCTGCACCATCGCTACAACCGCGGCGTCGTCGAGCAGGCGGCGATCGCCGGTGTGCTCAACCCGCGCGTCACCGGCGATGCCGCGACCGCCAGCGCCGCGGCCGACTACATCGCCCGCCGGCTCGACGTGCTGGCCGACGAGGTCGAGCGCGGCTGGAGCGGCCGCTTCGTCGAGGGCGAGGGCTTCCTGTTCGAGCGCACCGTGCGCGGCGTCCGTGAAGCCGCCGTCATCGACGCCGCGCTGCTGTCGTCGGCCGACGCCCGCCGCCTCGACGAATACGCCGTACGCCTGCAAGACACCTATCCGCGCCCGGGCGTGCTGCGCCGCAAGGACGCCGAGATTCCGGTTCACGGCCCGGTCGGGCTGTTCGAGGCGGTGACCGACGCCGGCCGCAAGGGCGTGGCGTTGCAGCGCTACAAAGGTCTGGGCGAGATGAACCCGGACCAGTTGTGGGAAACCACGCTCGACACCGAGGCGCGCTCGCTCTTGCAGGTGAGAATTAAGGAGGCCGACGAGGCCGACGACATCTTCACCAAGCTGATGGGCGACGTGGTCGAGCCGCGCCGCGAGTTCATCCAGGACAACTCGCACAGCGCCAACGTCGACGTGTAGGCGTCAGGCGCGTCAAGGAGGCGTCCCCTCTCTTTATCGCTCCCCCGCTTGCGGAGGAGCGTGGGAGTGGGGGTGATGCGCGGATCATAGGGAAGCGGAAGCGACGCCGTTCTTCGAACGGCTATGTCCGCGCATCACGGCGATTGATTTCGTCAAAAGCAGAAAGACTCCAGGGGGCTTCGCGCTCATCCATCGCGGCCGGCGCGCTCCGCGTAGAGACGGAACTCGCGGCCTTCCTTGAGCCAGGCCACGCGCTCGTCGCGCAGCAGCGTGCGCCGCGTCTTGCCGGAATCGTCGCGCAACGTCGCTTGCGATATCTCGTAGCTCTCGGGATGCTTGTTGCGGCTCAGCCGGTCGGCCAGCACCGCGCTCATGCCGTTGACCACGTCGCGGGCGTCGGCGCCGTCGTTGATCTCGATGATCGCATGGATGCGGTTGCCGAGTTCGGGATCGGGCAGGCCGACCACGATGCTTGAATGCACGTCTGGATGCGCCAGCACCGCGGCCTCGATTTCCGCCGGATACAGGTTAGCGCCGCCGCGCAGGATCATGTCGGTGAGGCGGTCGCCGAGATAGAGATAGCCGTCCTCATCGAGCCGGCCGACGTCGCCGATCGATTCCCAGCCGTCGGCGCGGCGCTTCGGCTCGGCTCCGATATAGTGATAGGTGGTGCCGACGCCCTCCGCCGGCATGAAGTAGACCTCGCCGGTCTGGCCCACCGGCACGTCATTGCCGTCCTCGCCGATGATGCGGATGGCGCAGGCGGCGGGATCGACCTTGCCGACCGAGCCGCGATGCGCGAGCCACTCGGTGCCGGAAATCACCGTGCGGCCCTGCCGCTCGGTGCCGCCGTAAAGCTCGTAGATGCGCTCCGGACCGAGCCATTCGATCCACTTCTCCTTGAGCCACAGCGGCATCGGCGCGGCCATGTGGAACACGGTCTTGAGGCTGGAAACGTCGTAGCGGTTGCGCACGTCGTCCGGCAGCGTCCAGATGCGGTGCATCATGGTCGGCACGAAGTTGACCCATTCGAGCTTGTAGCGGTCGATCAGCCGCAGCGTCTCCTCGGCGTCGAACTTCATCATGCCGGTGACGCTGCCGCCGGCGAACAGCGCGAAGTGCGACACGATGAACGGCGCGTTGTGATAGAGCGGCCCCGGATTGAGCAGCGCCGCGCCCGGCTCGATCAGGAGCGGCGGCGCGGCGTCGGTATCGGTCACCGCCGGCTGATGATCGAGGATGACCTTCGGACGGCCGGTCGAGCCGCCGCTGGTCATCGCTTTCCAGTAGCGCGCCACCGGGCGGTCGAGCGGTTCGTCGGAGACGCCTTCGGGCACGAACTCGCGCGGCACGCGGTTGGGCGCGTTCCAGTCCGGCTCGCCGCCGACCACCAGCGAGGGCTTGAGGATGTCGAGGATCGCGGCGGCCTCGCCGCGCGGCAGCCGGTGCGACAGTGAGGTCGGCGTTGCGCCGAGCTTCCACACCGCGAAGCTGGTCTCATAGAACGCATTGCTGTTGGGAAGGCCGATGGCGACGAAATCGCCGGCTTTGACACCGCGCTCCGCGAATGCCCGCGCGCGGCGATTGGCGTTGCGCTCCAGCATTTCCCACGTCAGTTCTTCGGCGCCGTGGCGGACCGCGACGGTCTCCTTCGGCCTGCGGTCGGCATACCAGCGCGGCACATCGGCCAGCGGAATCAGCATCGGGTCCTCCGTTTTTTGTTGTTCGCCTGACAGTCCCGCGGCTTCAGCCAGGCGGCACTCGAACTGCCATCCTAGAGCTTCCGGCGCGCGCCGCAACAACGGCCGCCGCGCGGAATATCAGGATCGCGGGCGTGATGCCGCGCCGCCGCCCGCTCTGCTCCACGACGCGACGCAGCGATGCAGATCGATGAAATTCTGATGCAGTTGTTCGAGCGCGAATCCGACCGTGAAGAACCGCTCGATGACATCGACCGGCAGCGCGCGGGTGCGGCCCTCGTGGCGCACGGCGGTGACGGCTGTGGTGTAGCGCCCCAGCGCCGCCTCGAAATCGTCGAGCGGCGGCGGCGCGCCCCGCGCCAGCAGCGCCGCCCGGCTGGCGCGCAGATAGGCCACCGCGGCGACGCGCACGTCGGTCTGCGCGGCGGCGAGCCGCGATTGCAGGTCGTCCGGCAGCCGCGCCACCGTGGCACGGCCGATCATCACCAGATCGTGGCGCAACCGCATCAAGGTCCGCAACAATGGCCCAGTGTCCGGGCCGACGGCGACCCGCGCGGCTCGTTCCCGCTCCGCCTCGACGCCGACGACGCTGAGACCGGCCAGCGCCTCGCCGATACCATCCTGCAAGCGATGCAGCGTGTCGCTGTCGAGGCCGTGCGCCAGCCCCTTCAGTAACTCGTCGAGCGCCACCGCCAATTGCTCCAGCATCCGCGCGGCCGCCGCGATGGCGAGGTTATGGGCGCGCGAGGGCACCACCGCGACCGACACCGCGAGGCCGACGAAGGCGCCGACCGCGACCTCGATCACCCGGTCGATCGCCGACTCGATCGGACTGCCGTGAGTAATCGACGGCAGCAGCAGCACGATGATCGCGGTGATCGGCGCGACGTTGAGGCTGGGATTGATCGCCGCCACGAACGCCAGCGGCGCCACCGCCAGCGCCAGCACCGCCAACAGCGCCAGTTCGCTGGCATGGGGAAACAGCACCGCGATGACGCCGCCATAGACCGCGCCGCCGATGGTGCCGACCAGATAGTCCGAGGTCACCTTGATCGAGCGTCCGACGCTCATCTGGGTCACGATCACCGCCGTCAGCACCGCCCACAGCGGCAACGGCAGCCGCAGCGCCAGTGCCGCCACCAGCGCCGCCAGGGCCGCGGTCATCACCCGCAGGCCGAGCGCGAACTGCGGCCGGCGCGCGTTGAGCCAATCGGCCGCCCGGCGCCACACCGCCGTCATCGGCGCATCCCTCCCGTGCCGCCAAGACCAGACATGCGGATGCCGTCCATCTCCACCCCGCCGACCTGCTCGCCGCCACGCCGGGGGCGGATTGCGAATCCTCCCGGCCGCGAATCCATGCCAACAAATCGCGATGGCCGCCATGCCTTTGTGCGGTGGCGTGGCCGGCTTGAATGCCGCTCCGCCCCGCACTAACGTGCCGTCAGAATGCAGGGACGATGCCATGACCGACGAAACCGCCACGCTTGCCGCCTATGTCGCGAACGTCGCCTATGACGATATCCCGCGCGAGGTGCGGGAGCGGGCCAAGCACCTCACGCTGGATTTCCTCGGCAGCGCGGTGCGGGCGCGCCGCGAGGCGGAATCGACGCCCTCGCTGCTGGCGATGCTGAAGGCGCTGTCGCTCGACGGCGACGGCACGGCCACCGTGGTCGGCGACAGCCGGACATGGACGCCGGCGGTGGCGGCGCTGCTCAACGGCGCGCTCGGTCACTCGCTCGATTTCGACGACACCCACGCCGATTCCTCGCTGCATCCGAGCGCCCCGGTGGTGCCCGCCGCCCTTGCCGTCGGCGAGATGGTCAACGCCTCGGGCCGCGACGTGCTGACCGCCATCGTCGCCGGCTATGAGGTGTGCTGCCGTCTCGGCAACGCGCTCGATCCGACCTCGCATTACGCGCGCGGCTTCCATCCCACCGCCACCGCCGGCACCTACGGCGCGGCGGCGGCTGCGGCGAAGCTGTTCGGCCTGTCGAAGGACCAGATCGTTTCGGCGTTCGGCGTGTCGGGCAGCCAGGCGGCGGGTTCGCTGCAGTTCCTCGTCAACGGCGCGTGGAACAAGCGCTATCAGGTCGGCGCCGCCGCCATGAACGGCGTGATTGCCGCGACGCTGGCGCGCGACGGCTTCATCGGCTCGACCGAATCGGTGGAAGGCAAGCATGGCCTGCTGACGGGCTACAGCGACGACGCGCATCCGGACAAGGCGGTCGCCGGGCTCGGCCGCGTCTATGAGACGATGAAGATCGGCGTCAAACCCTATCCGAGTTGCCGCTATACCCACGCCGCGATCGACGCGCTGCTCGCGATGCGCCGCGCCCATAACCTCACGCCCGACCAGATCAGGCGCGTCGAGATCGGGCTGCACCGCAACGGCATCACTCTGACCGGGGACGCCGCCACCAAGCGGCACCCGACCTCGATCGTCGGCGGCCAGTTCTCGATGTATTTCACCGGCGCGATCGCGCTCGATCAGGGCCGCTTCGGCTGGGACGACTATCGCCGCCTCGGCGACAAGGCGATCGACGCGCTGGCCGACAAGATCGATGTGGTGCAGGACGAGCGGCTTGAGGTCGGCCGCACCCATCCCTTCGGCGCGCGGGTCACCGTGACCACTGGCGACGGCGTCCACGAGGAACTCTATCCCGATCCGTCAGGTGAGCCGACCTCGTTCCCTGACACCGCTGCGATGCGCCAGAAGTTCCTGGCGCTGGCGCGCCCGGTGCTCGACGGCGGCGCGGAAACATTCGCCGACGCCATTCTGGCGCTCGACACCTTCGCGCGCGCTGGCGAGGCGCTCCGCTTTGGCCGCGCGTGACGACGCTCGCGTGGCCAGCCTCCAGCCTCCAGCCTTACGCCACGCCGTCAACGATAACGACGTCGCCATCGGCGATCTGCTGGCGGATACGCTTGGCCGCCTGATATTCCGGGCTGTGGTAGCAGGCCAGCGCGGTGGCGCGGTCGGCGAACTCGATCACGACATTGCGGTTGCGCGCCTCGCCTTCCAGTGCGTCGAACGCGCCGCCGCGCACCAGAAACTTCGCACCGTACCGCTCGAAAGCCGGCCGCGCTGTCTCGACATATTCAGAATAGCGATCCGGCTCGCGGATCGTGACGCGGGCCACCCAATAGGCTTTCGGCATGTAGTCCTCCCATGATGGGAGGGCTTGTATCACGGAGCGTGCCGGGAAGCATCCGACTTTCACGCAACGACCTCCTCGCCCTCTCATGCGAGCAGCCAGCGGAAGGCGCGGCGCAGCTCGTTCGCGCCGTCGCGCGGATACCAGCGGCCGTGCGCGAGAATCACGCGCTCCGGATCCCAGCCGATCATGGTCTCCACCGCCGCTCTCAAAGCGGCGCGATCCCTGAACGTCGTCCGCATGTCCCGCGGCATCGAGCCATCGGGATCGCGGACGCCGCCGAGCCGCGTCAGCACGCGCATCCACCACGATGGCAGCTTGTCCGCTTCGAAATTCTCGACAAGGTCGGTCAGGATCAGCGTCCGGCTCGGACGATGAAAGAAGACGACCTCGGTCATGTAGTGTCCGGCAACCGGCAACGTGGCGATCGCCTCGTCCCACGGAAAACCCTGAGCCCGGTCGAGCGTCAAGCAATCGAAATCGATCCGCACGCCGGCCTGCTCGCGCACCCGCGGCGCGAGATAAACCGCCGCATCGGGAAAAGCGCTGTGCCAGTCCGGAATCCACCAATAGTGGATGCGATTGGGGGCGATGATCCAGCGCGGCGTGCCGAGCGCTTCCACGGCCCGCCGCAAAGGGGCCGTCAGCGGCGTCGGCGAATGAACGAAAAGCGCACCGGCCAGGCGAACGATCGTCATTCGCGTCGAAAACGGCATCCTCAACAATGGGGGACCGAAACGGATCAGAGGCCCGTCCACGATCCAGACGTCATCTGCGACCGGCTTCAAGGTGTTGAGCGGCGGATAGGTCGCATCGGTCATTTCACCGCCCCTCTGTCAGCCACGCGGACACGCCTCCGTGAAATGTGCCGCCGCCCTTCGCCTTGAAACGCCTGCGATCGGGCAGGATAATGACCTTTTATCCTTGGAAACAGCGAGGTGGCCCATGAGCTGGATGCCGTCCAACGATCCCGTCCTCGGCGATCCCCGGACTTGCGACGCGCTCGACCTCGTCATCGTCCCGCGCACCCGCGACCTCGGCGACGGCTTCGCGGTGCGCCGCGCGCTGCCGCACGGCAAGCGGCAGATGGTCGGCCCGTTCATCTTCTTCGATCATTTCGGGCCGGTGCAGTTCGTCTCCGGCCACGGCATGGACGTGCGCCCGCATCCGCATATCGGGCTCGCCACCGTCACCTATCTGTTCGACGGCGCGATCATGCACCGCGACAGCGCGGGCAACATTCAGGAAATCCAGCCCGGCGCCATGAACCTGATGACCGCCGGGCGCGGCATCGCCCATTCCGAGCGCACGCCCGACGTGCAGCGCGAGCGCGGCCAGAAGATGCTCGGCCTGCAAAGCTGGATCGCACTGCCGAAGGATCGCGAGGAGATCGCGCCTACCTTTCAGCACTATGACGCGAGCGCACTGCCGACGGTGGCGGACACCGGTTTCACCGCGCGGGTGATCGCGGGCAGCGCCTTCGGCGCGGCGTCGAAAGTCGAGATGGTGTCGCCGTGGTTCTATGTCGAGGTCGCGCTCGATACCGGCCACAGCGCGCCGCTCGACGCCGATCACGAGGAGCGCGCGATCTACCTGGTCGACGGCGAGATCGAGATCGCCGGCGACCGCTTCGAGGCGCCGCGGATGCTGATCTTCCGTCCCGGCGACCGCATCACCGTGCGCGCCACCCGGCCGTCGCGGATGATGTTCCTCGGCGGCGACGCGCTGGAAGGTCCGCGCTACGTGTGGTGGAATTTCGTCTCCTCGTCGAAGGAGCGGATCGAGCAGGCCAAGCAGGACTGGAAGACCGGCCGCTTCGCGGCGGTGCCGGATGAAACAGAATTTATCCCGCTGCCGGAACGATAGGGCTTTGCAGGCGGCGGCCGCCGGCGTATCACCGGGACGTTCCGTCCTGCCAGAGCGATCCCCATGACCACGATGTCCTCAAGCGACTTGCCCTTGCCCCGACTCGGGCGCGGCAAGGTCCGCGATATCTATGCGGTGGGCGAGGACCGCGTGCTGCTGGTGACCACCGACCGCATCAGCGCCTTCGACGTGGTGATGGCCGAGACCATCCCGATGAAGGGCGCGGTGCTGACCCAGATCAGCGCGTTCTGGTTCCGTCAGCTTGAAGGCACCGTACCCCATCACATGCTGAGCGCCGACGCGGACGAGATTGTCGCGGCGGTGCCGGCGCTGAAGCCGCATCGCGCGGCATTGCGCGGCCGCGCCATGCTGTGCAAGCGCACCATGGTGTTTCCCATCGAATGCGTGATCCGCGGCTATCTCTCCGGCTCGGCCTGGAAGGAATACGCACAGTCCGGCACCCTGGCCGGCGAGAAACTGCCCGCCGGGCTGGTGGAAAGCGTCAAGCTCGCGCCCGCGATCTTCAGCCCCGCCACCAAGGCGGAAACCGGCCACGACGAGAACATCACGGTTTCGCGGATGCGCGAGATCATCGGTGCGGAGGCCACGAGCGCGCTGGAGACGATGACGCGCGCGGTCTACGCCAAAGGCGAGGCGATCGCGCGGGCACGCGGCATCATCATCGCCGATACCAAGTTCGAGTTCGGTCGCGACAGCGGCGGCAACATCATCCTGATCGACGAGGCGATGACGCCGGACAGCTCGCGCTTCTGGTCGGTGGATGCCTATCAGCCGGGGCGGCCGCAGGCGAGCTTCGACAAGCAGCCGCTGCGCGACTATCTCGATGCCGAGCGCCGCGCCGGACGCTGGAACGGCGAGGCGCCGCCACCGCCGCTGCCGGCCGAGGTGGTGGACGCCACCAGCAAACGCTATCTCGACGCCTACCGGCGGCTGACCGGCAGCGATCTGACGCTGGCGTAAGCGGCGGCCGCGCCGCGCCTTACGCTGTTTTCGCCGCCTTCAGCCCGAGCCGTTGCTCGACCTGCTCGCGCATGATGAATTTCTGGATCTTGCCGGTCACCGTCATCGGAAACTCATCGACGAACTCGACATAGCGCGGGATCTTGTTGTGGGCGATCTGCCCCTCGCAGAAGGCGCGCACCTCGTCATCGGTCAGCGTTTCGCCGGGGCGCACCCGAACCCACGCGCAAAGCTCCTCGCCGTAGCGGGAATCGGCGACGCCGAAGATCTGCACGTCCTGAATCTTCGGGTGGCGATAGAGAAACTCCTCGATCTCGCGCGGATAGAGGTTCTCGCCGCCACGGATCACCATGTCCTTGATGCGGCCGACGATGTTGCAATAGCCGGCGTCGTCGATCACCGCGAGGTCGCCGGTGTGCATCCAGCCGTTGGCGTCGAGCACCTCGGCGGTCTTTTCAGAATCCTCCCAGTAGCCTAGCATCACGCTGTAACCGCGCGTGCAGAGTTCGCCACGCTCGCCGCGCGGCACCACGCGGCCTTCGAGATCGACCACCTTGACCTCGACGTGGGGATGGATACGGCCGACGGTGGAGACGCGGCGCTCCAGCGGATCGTCGGTGGAGCTTTGGAAGCTCACCGGGCTGGTTTCGGTCATGCCGTAGGCGATGGTCACCTCGCGCATGTTCATCTCGTCGTTGACGCGCCGCATCACCTCGATCGGGCAGGGCGCGCCGGCCATGATGCCGGTGCGCAGCGACGACAGATCGAAGGTCTTGAAGTCGGGGTGATCGAGTTCGGCGATGAACATCGTCGGCACGCCATAGAGCGTGGTGCATTTCTCCTGCGCGACGGTCTGAAGCGTCGCCAGCGGATCGAAGCCCTCGCCGGGATAGACCATCGTCGCGCCGAGCGTCACCGCGGCGAGGTTGCCCATCACCATGCCGAAACAGTGATAGAGCGGCACTGGAATGCAGATGCGGTCGCGCTCGGTAAGGCGCATGGCGCGCCCGGTGAAATAGCCGTTGTTGAGGATGTTGTGATGCGTCAGCGTCACGCCCTTGGGCGAGCCGGTGGTGCCGCTGGTGAACTGGATGTTCACCGCGTCGTCGAACTGCAACAGTTTGCCGAGCGCCGCGATCTGTTCGCGATGGCGCGGCTTGCCCATCGTCATCACCTCCTCGAAGGCGATGGTGCCCGCGGCCTTCAGCCCGCCGACCTGGATCACGGCGCGCAGCATCGGCAGCCGCTTCGATTGCAGGTTGCCCGGCTCGGCGCGCGCCAGTTCAGGCAGCAGCGTGTTGAGCATCTCCATGTATTGGCTGGCTTTGAACGCGGTCGCGGTGACCAGCGCCGCGCAGCCGACCTTGCCGAGCGCGAATTCCAGTTCGCTGAGGCGATAGGCCGGATTGATGGTGACGAGGATCAGCCCGGCACGGGCGGCGGCGAACTGCGTCAGCGTCCATTCCGGTCGGTTCAGCGACCAGATGCCGATGCGCGCGCCGCGTTCCAGTCCGAGCGCGGCGAAGCCGGCGGCAAGGTCATCGACGCGGGCGGCGAACTCCCGCCAGGTCCAGCGCACGCCATGGCTCGGCGACACCAGCGCCTCGCGGTCGCCCCAGCGCGCGACCGCGCGGTCGAGCGCGTGCCCGATGGTTTCACCGAGCAGCGGCGCATCCGAGGTGCCGCAGACGTAGCTGTCGAGGGAATGAGCCATACCGAAACTCCTTGAAATCGCGTGAGACGGGCGGCCACCGCCGCCCGTCAAAACCCCGCGTAGGGTCAGGCGGCGCGCCGGGTGTCGAGCCCGGCATAGATGCCGGATTCGAACGCGGCGAAGGCCGCAAGACATTGCGGATCGGCGAATGGCAGCACCTGCATCAGGATCACCCCGGTGATGTCGCGCGCCGGATCGATCCAGAAATAGGTATTGGCGAGCCCGGCCCAGGCCAGGCTGCCGGCGCTGCGGCCCTCCGGCGTCGGCGCGGTGTTGATCATGAAGCTCAAGCCCCACTTCTTGACGATGCCGGGATAGAGATCGACGTCGTAAGTCGCGAACGCGACGTGCGAGGTCATCTTGCCCATCGACAGATCGCCGATGTGGTTCTGACCCATCATGGCGACGGTTTCCGGCTTCAACACCTGATGGCCGTTGCCGCTGCCTGTGTTGAGGATCATCTGGGTGAACTTGATATAGTCGGGCGCGGTGCCGTAAAGCCCGCCGCCGCCCATCTCGAACTCGGGGTTCTGTTCCAGTTCGAACGGGATCGGCTGTAGCGAGCCGTCCTCGCCGCGCGCGTGCATTCCGACCAGACGTTTGCGCTGGCTGTCGCCGATCCTGAAGGCGGTGTCGTCCATGCCGAGCGGCTTGAAGATGTTGTCGCGCAGGTATTCGCCGAGCCGCTGGCCGCTGACGGCTTCCACCGCCTTGCCGACGAAATCGATGTTGGTGCCGTATTCCCAGCGCGTGCCGGGATCGGTCATGATCGGGGTTTTCAGCGCGGCGTTCTGGCACGAGGTGATTCCCGGCGTGCCGGTCTTTTCCAGATAGATCACCATGTCGCCGTTCCACATGTCGTAGCAGAAGCCGGCGGTGTGGGTGAGAAGATGGCGCAGCGTGATGGCTTTCGTCGCCGGCCGCAGTTTTGGGTTGCCGGCGGCGTCGAAGCCTTCCAGCACCTGCGGCGCGGCGAGGTCGGGCAGCACCTTGCCGATCGGATCGTCGAGCGACAGCTTGCCCTGTTCGACGAACTGCATGGCGCCGGCCGCGGTGATCGCCTTGGTCATCGAGGCGATCCAGAACACGCTGTCGAGCGTCATCGCGTCGTCCCTGCCGAGATCGCGTTTGCCGAACGCGCCCTGATAGATGATGTCCTGACCGGTCGCGGCGATGGCGACGGCGCCCGGAATCTGTCCGGCGTCGCTCGCGCTCCGCAACGCCTGGTCGATCTGCACTTGTTCGCCCATGGTGCGTCTCCCTGCTGATTTTATTGTGCGGGCGATCTTCGCCCGTTGCCCGGCGTCCGGCAAGTCACGCCGTCGGGACCGGCCGCGCCGCGCCGTCGCAGAGCCGATGATCTTCTTCCCCCCGTTTCGGGGGAGTGACGCGGCCGCAAGCCATGAAATGGTGGAGCGGGGTCCCGTTCGGGTCGTCCCGCGCCTGCGCCGCCCGCGCCGGTCCGGGTCAAGATCCGTGCGCGCGCAACGGGTTGCGCGATGTCCGGGGATCTCCGTGGCAAGTTTTTTGGGAGTTATCATCATGAGAGTCTGGTTGCTGGCCGCGCTCGGCCTGACCTTGGCCGGCTGCAATACGACGCAGACCGGCTCGCCGGTGGCGTCCACCGCTCCGGCCGCCGCGCCCGTCGCGGCAACAACGACGGCGGAAGCGCCGCCGCCGATCTACGAGCCGCTGATCGACATGCACCGGGTCAACCCGGCGAAATACGCCCGCGACCTCGCCGAGTGCCGGCAGCAGGCAGCCCCGCAGGAAGCGGCGGCGCGCGCCGCGCGGCAGCAGCAGGCGGCGGGAACGGCGGTCGCGGTCGGCGCGACGGTGGCGAGTTTCATCCCGGTGTCGGGCTTCCGACAGGCGCGCACCCTGTATCACGCCACTAGCGCGGCGCAGGATGTCGGTGCGGCCACTGCGGAGGCCGGCGCCATCAATGCCGATCAAGCCACCGCCGATTACGCGCTGGTGGTCAACACGTGCCTGACACACAAGAAGTACCGCGTGCTGCGCTAGAGTTTCGACACGCGATGAAGCCATGAGGGCGCGCTCTCGAAACCGCGCTCTTGCGGATCGCCTCCGGTCCGGCCATTTTCGCCGGGGGAGATCAGCATGACGGATAATTTCTGGAACGCCGAACGCGAGGCGCGCGTGCGGGCGAGCTTTGCCCGGCAGGGGTTGATGGCGACGCTCGGCGCGACGCTTGGCAAGGTCGCGCCCGGCGCGGTCGAGATCGCGCTCAAGCCGGTGCCCGCCATCTCGCAGCAGCACGGCTTCGTCCATGCCGGGGCGGTGAGCGCCATCGCCGACTCGGCCGCGGGCTATGCGACGCTCAGCCTGCTGCCGCTGGATACGGCGGTGCTGACCACGGAGTTCAAGATCAACCTGATTGCGCCCGCCACCGGCGAGCGGATCGTGGCGCGCGGTGAGGTGGTGAAGGCGGGCAGGACCCTGACCATCGCCCAGACCCGGGTGGTCGCCGAAAGCGGCGGGCAGGAGAAACTCATCGCGCTCCTGGTGGCGACGATGATGGCGATCCGCGGCCGCGACGACGTCAGCGAGTAGCGTCACTCTCCGCCGAATTTGCCGTGCCGCCCGGCGCCCGAGGCGAAGCGCGTCGCACCCGCCAGCGTCTCGCCGGAATGGATCACCGCAAGCCCGCCGCGCATCTCGTTGGCGATGGCGTCCTCCTCGTCGGCGATGTCCCATTGCCGCAGCGCCGACAGCCGGTCGGCGCGCAGGCACGCCTGCGGGAATTGCGCGATCTGTCCGGCGAGGGCGATCGCCTCGGCGCGCGCCGCGCCGTTCGCCACCACGCGGTTGGCGAGTCCCAAGCGCTGCGCCTCGTCCGCGGGCACCGGACGGCCGGTGAGGATCAGGTCCATCGCCTGCGAATGGCCGATCAGGCGCGGCAGGCGAATGGTGCCGAGGTCGATCAGCGGCACGCCGAAGCGGCGGCAGAACACGCCGAAGGTCGCGCCTTCGGCGGCGACCCGCATGTCACACCACAACGCCAGTTCGAGGCCGCCGGCGACCGCGAAGCCTTCCACTGCGGCGATCACCGGCTTCGACAGCCGCAGCCGGCTCGGCCCCATCGGCGCGATCGACCGATGGCCGCCGATCTCGTGCCGCCGCTCAGTGTCGCCCGCCGCCACCGCCTTCAGATCGGCGCCGGCGCAGAAGTGTCCGCCGACGCCGGTGAACACCGCGACCGAGGCGCTGTCATCGGCGTCGAAGGCGAGGAACGTATCGTAGAGCTTTTGCGCGGTGCGGCCGTCTACCGCGTTGCGGCGCTCCGGCCGGTTGATCGAGACGATGGTGACGGGGCCGTCGCGTTCGACGAGAACGGTGTCGCTGTCGGTCATGATACTTCCCTGTTCCGGCGTGCCTCGTGCGGGCGTCCGGAAGTTAAGGAAAACATCGGCGGCCGGGTCAAGGGCGGCCGCGCCTACGCCGGCAGGCCGTTCTGCTGCGCCAGCTCCATCAGCGACACCTGCGGCCGCGCGCCGATGTGCTGGATCACCTCGGAGGCGGCGAGCGCGCCGAGCCGGCCGGCATCGGCATGGCTCGTGCCGCGCACCAGCCCGAACAGGAAGCCGGCCGCGAACAGGTCGCCCGCGCCGGTGGTGTCGATCAGTTCCCTGATCGGGTGCGCCGGCACCTCGGTCGTCGCGTTGCCGGCGACGACGATGCAGCCCTTCTCGCTGCGGGTCACCACGCCGAGGCCGGTATCGTCGCGCAGTCCGCCGAGCGCGGTGTCGAAATCGGCGGTCTGGTAGAGCGAATGCAGTTCGCTCTCGTTGGCGAACACGATGTCCACGACCTTGCGGCGCATCAGGTCGAGGAATTCGTCGCGGTAGCGATCGACGCAGAACGAATCCGACAGCGTCAGCGCCACCTTGCGTCCCGCGCCGTGGGCGATCTCCGATGCCTTGAGGAAGGCTTGCTTGGCGTTCTGCGGGTCCCACAGATAGCCTTCGAGATAGACGATGGCGGCGGCGGCGATCTGCGCCGGATCGATGTCCTTCGGTGCCAGATCCTGCGCTGCGCCGAGATAGGTGTTCATGGTGCGCTCGCCGTCCGGCGTCACCAGAATATACGAGCAGCCGGTGGCGGGGCCGTCGGCGGCGGGCGGGGTGTCGAAGGCGACGCCGGCGGCGCGGATATCGTGGGTGTAGGCGCGGCCGACGTCGTCCTGCTTCACCTTGCCGACATAGGCGGCGCGCGCGCCAAGGGAGGCGACGCCGACGATGGTGTTGGCGGCCGAGCCGCCGGACATCGTGGTCGCCGGCCCCATGGCATCGTAGATCGTTCGCGCCCGCGCCTCGTCGATCAGCGCCATCGACCCCTTGGTCATCTGCTGCGCGGCGAGAAACGCCTCGTCTGTGCGCACCAGCACGTCGAAGATGGCGTTGCCGATTCCAAGCACATCGTATTTCACGGAGGTCATCGTCGAAAAATCCGGTTGGGCGATTGCGGCGGGAGGGAAAATCCGATCAAAGTCGGAGAAATACGGCTGCGGCCTAACACGTTCCACCGTGCGCCAGCAAGCGCCACTCCTTCATGTATCCATCGCGGCCTGCCCGATGATCCGCCACATCCTCACGGTTTCCACCGGCACGCTGGCCTCGCGGCTATTGGGCTTCGCGCGCGACGCGCTGACGGCGGCGCTGCTCGGCGCGGGTCCGGTCGCCGACGCCTTTCTGGCGGCGTTCCAGTTGATCCATGTGGCGCGGCGGCTGTTGAGCGAGGGCGCGCTCAACGCCGCGCTGGTGCCGGCCTACTGGCGCGTGCGCGACCGCGACGGCATCGCGGCGGCCGCCGCGTTCGCCGGCCGCGTGCTCGGCACCGTCAGCCTTGCGGTGTTCGTCGCCGCCGCCATCATCGGCCTGTTGATGCCGCTGGTGATCGCCGCGCTCGCCCCCGGCTTCGTCGGCCAGCCGGCGTTTCTGCTCGCCATCGGCGACGCGCGCCTGATGCTGCCCTATCTTGCCTTCGCCGGACCGGTGACGGTGATGATGGCGCTGCTCAACGCCCATCACCGCTTCGCGCTGACCGCGTTCTCGCCATTGCTGTTCAATATCGCGCTGATCGGCGTCATCGCCGCGCTGCTGTTGTCGCCGCGCGATCCCGCCGTCGCCGCGCTGATGATGTCGGCCACTGTCGGCATCGCCGGGCTCCTGCAACTCGTGGTCCTCGCCGCGCGCAACAGCGGCGTCGCGTCGCCGGTCCGCGTCGCCTTCGATCGCGAGATGCGCGGCTTTCTCGGCCGTGCGATCCCCGGCATGATCGCCGGCGCGTCGCCGCAATTGCTGATCGTCGCCGGGGCGGTGGTGGCCTCCGCCTCGCCGGCCGCGATTTCGTGGCTCTACTTCGCCAACCGCCTGATCGAACTGCCGCTCGGCATCGTCGGCGTCGCCATGGGCACGGTGCTGGTGCCGGAGTTGACACGCACGGCGCGCGGCGAGGGCGCGGCTTTCGTGCAGGCCTCCGCGCGCGGGCTCGAACTGGCGATCGGGCTGGCGCTGCCGGCGATGCTCGGCCTGATGCTGCTGAGCGAACCGATCGTGCGCCTGCTGTTCGAGCACGGCGCGTTCACCGCGCCCGACAGCCGCGCCACCGCGCAGGCGCTGACCTGGCTCGCGCTCGGCCTGCCGGCGCAGGTGCTGGTCAAAGCGCTGGCGCCGGCCTTCTACGCACGCGGCGACACCATGACGCCGATGCTCGCGACGCTGGTCGGCCTCGGCGCGGCGGTGGCGGCGGCGCTGGCGCTCGACCGCGCTTACGGCGTCGCCGGCATCGCCGCCGGGCTGGCGCTCGGCGCGTGGAGCGGCGCGCTGGTGCTGGCGATCTGCGCCGCCGTCCGCTTCGGCCTCAGCTTCGATGCGGCGGCGCGCACGCGGCTGCCGCGCATCGCGCTCGCCGCGCTCGCCATGGGTCTGCTGCTGTGGCTCGCCGTGTACGGGTTCGCCGCCCTGTTCGACGACGGCCATCGTCTGATCGTCGCGCTGGCGCTGGCCTGCACCGTCGCGGGCGGCGTCGTCATCTATGCGGCGGGGCTCGCGGCGCTCGGCGTGATACGTCCGCACGTCGTGTTGCGCGCGCTGCGAAAACCGTCCGGCGACTTGCGCGGCTGAGGATGGCGTGGCAAGGGTCGGCGCGATAACGGGGCCGGCCTCCAAACCCGGTCCGCAAGGAACCTGACAGATCATGACCCATCAGCGCGTTTTCTCCGGCGTCCAGCCCACCGGCAACCTGCACCTCGGCAACTATCTCGGCGCCATCGTCAACTTCGTCAAGCTGCAAGCCACCTACGAGTGCATCTACTGCGTGGTCGACATGCATGCCATCACCGTGCCGATGGCGGTGTGGGGCGGCCCGGACGAACTGCGCCGCAACACCCGCGAGGTCACCGCCGCGTTCATCGCCTCGGGCATCGATCCGAAGAAGAATATCATCTTCAACCAGAGCCAGGTGTCCGGCCACGCCGAACTCGCCTGGGTGTTCAACTGCGTGGCGCGGCTCGGCTGGCTCAACCGCATGACCCAGTTCAAGGAGAAGGCCGGCAAGGACCGCGAGAACGCCTCCGTCGGTCTCTACGACTATCCGGTGCTGATGGCCTCCGACATCCTGCTCTATCGCGCCACCCATGTGCCGGTCGGCGAGGATCAGAAGCAGCACCTCGAACTGGCGCGTGACATCGCGCAGAAATTCAACAACGACTTCGCCGCCTCGATCGCCGCCAACAAGCAGCCGGCGACCTATTTCCCGCTGCCCGAGCCGGTCATCACCGGAGAGGCGACGCGGGTGATGAGCCTGCGCGACGGTGCCAAGAAGATGTCGAAGTCCGACGCCTCGGATTATTCCCGCATCAACCTCAACGACGACGCCGACGCCATCGCGCAGAAGATCCGCAAGGCCAAGACCGATCCAGAGCCGCTGCCGGGCGAGGAGAAGGGCCTGGAGGCGCGACCCGAGGCCGACAATCTGGTCGGCATCTTCGCCGCGCTGGCGGGCCGGCCGAAGGCCGACGTGCTGCGCGAGTTCGGCGGCGCGCAGTTCTCGCAGTTCAAGTCGAATCTGGTGGACCTTGCGGTGGCGAAGCTCGGCCCGATCACCGCTGAGATGAAGCGGCTGTCACAGGATCACGCCTATGTCGACAGCGTGCTGATCGACGGCGGCGCGCGCGCCGGCGCCATCGCCGAGCAGACGATCAAGGATGTGAAAGACATCGTCGGCTTCATCCGCCGCCGCTAGTTTTTCACAGGCATCCGGCATCTCCTTGTCCTCGCCACAATTTGCGCGGCGACAAATCCGTGCTCGCGAAACGCTTGTCGAATGCGCCCGCACCGTGGCAGCATGGTCCGGTTTTGCGCCGCCCTCGCGCAGGCGGCGATCCCTTTCGAAGGGACAACAGCTTTAAGAAAATCGATCGCAAACTTGCCGGATCATACTCAAGCATCGGGACATGCATGAGCACGCAACGACGAAGCTACGAACAGGGCCACAAGCCGAAGTGCCTGGTCATCGTTGACGACAGCGCGGAATGGGACCGCGCGGTGTATTACGCCAGCCGCTGGGCGGTACGGGTCGGCGGCGGGGTGGTGATGCTGCGGGTCATCGACACCGAGGATCACAACCAGCAATGGCTCGGCGTCGCCGATATCATGAAGGCCGAGGCCGAGGAGATCGCCAACGCGGCGCTCGACCGCGCCGCCGGCCGCGCCAACGGCATTGCCGCCATCACTCCGGAGCGGGTGATCCGCGAGGGCCTGCCCAACGCCCAGATCCTCGACGTGATCGACAAGGACGTCGATATCTCGATGCTGGTGCTGGCTGCCGGCAGCGGCCCGGAGGGGCCGGGCCCGATCATTACCGCTATGGCCAAGACGGTCGGCTCGTTCCCGATTCCGGTCACCATCGTGCCCGGCAACCTGACCGACAAGGAGATCGACGCGCTGTCCTGACCGCGCGTGACGATCATCGATTCCGCCAGAAGCGAAAACCTTCCCAGAGTCTGACTGGAAAATTCGCTTTTTAGGTGAAGTTACAACACGAAAGCCGTCATGCTCCGCCAGCGGGTCCGCGCAAAGCGCGGCCCGATGACAGGCTCCGGCGGAGCATCCAGTACTTATATCGGGTCAAATTTTTCCATTGCGTTGACACGGATGACTGGATCGTCCGCCTTCGCGAGGGCTTTGCAGAAGTGAGGCGATTTTTTGCTGG
>JBIQLW010000058.1:0-19928 GCA_044463945.1 Bradyrhizobiaceae bacterium
TATCTCAACGCCCGGCCGCTGGCGCTCGGCATCGGCAAGTCGGTGGTGATCGACCTGCCGCGCGACGTCAAGGACGTGCTGGTCGCCGATCCCAAGATCGCCAACGCCGTGGTGCGCTCGGCGCAGCGCGCCTACATCATCGGCGCCACCGTCGGCCAGACCAACATCGTGTTCTTCGACGCCTCCGGCCAGCAGATCGCCGCCTACGACATCGCGGTCACCCGCGACCTCAACGGCATCCGCGCGATGCTCCGGCAGATGCTTCCCGACGCCGCCATCAATGTCGAGGGCATCGGCCAGGGCGTGGTGCTGACCGGCTCGGTCGCCACGCAGGCGGAATCGCAGCAGGCGTTCGACGTCGCGTCGCGGCTGGTCGGCGGCGAGGCCAACGTCGTCAACAGCATCACCGTGCGCGGCCGCGATCAGGTCATGCTCAAGGTGGTGGTGGCGGAAGTCCAGCGCAATATCATCAAGCAGCTCGGTGTCGATCTCAGCGCCTCGATGAGCTACGGCTCGACGGTGGTGAACTTCAACAACAAGAATCCGTTCTCCGCCAACGGCGTGCCGCTGGTCAGCGACAACGCGCTCACCGGCACCTTCGGCGGCACCGGGGCCAGCGTGCAGGCGACCCTGCGCGCGATGGAAAGCGCGGGCGTGATGCGCACGCTGGCGGAGCCCAACCTCACCGCGATCTCCGGCGAAAGCGCCAACTTCCTCGCCGGCGGCGAATTTCCGATTCCCTCGGGCATGAACTGCACCAACGGCATCTGCACCCCGACGGTCTCGTTCAAGAAGTTCGGCATCTCGCTGAACTTCACCCCGGTCGTGCTCAGCGCGGGGCGCATCAGCCTGCGCGTCGCCACCGAGGTGTCCGAAGTCTCCAACGAGAACTCCGTGCAGTTGAACGGCACCTCGGTGCCCTCGATCAAGACCCGCCGCGCCGACACCACGCTGGAGATTCCCTCCGGCGGCTCGATGGCGATGGCCGGGTTGATCCAGCAGCAGACCAAGCAGGCCATCAACGGCCTGCCGGGGCTCGCCCGCCTGCCGGTGCTCGGCACGCTGTTCCGCAGCCGCGACTACGTCAACAACAACACCGAGCTAATGGTGCTGGTGACGCCTTACGTGGTGCGCGCGGTGGCGCAGAAGGACCTGTCGCGGCCCGACGACGGCTTCATCGCGGCGTCCGATCCGCAGGCCGACCTGCTCGGCAGCATCAACCGCATCTACGGCGTGCCCGGACGCAACCCGGCGGACCGCAAGTATCGCGGCGTCTACGGTTTCATCACCGACTAACGACGGGACAAGGACAAGCGAAAATGACCACCCAACCGCCCGTCGAGATCTCCCGTCGCCTCCGCACCGCCGCGCTGCTGGTCGGCGCGGCGCTGGCGCTCGGCGCCTGCAACCACACGCGGCCGCCGGAGGTGACCGGCAGCATTCCGGACGACTACCGCCTGCGCCATCCGATCGCCGTCCAGGAAGCCGACCAGAGCATCAACATTTTCGTCGGCAACGGCCGCGGCGGCCTCAGCGCCCAGCAGCGCGCCGAGATCGTCGCGCTCGGCCGCACCTGGATGAAGGAAGGCACCGGCGCGATCGTCATCGAGACGCCGACACGGACGCCGAACGCGCGCGCCGCGAACGACTCGCTGCGCGAGATCCGCTCGCTGCTCTCCGCCAGCGGCATCCCGCCGCGCGGCATCGTGGTGCGCCACTACACGCCCGCCGACGCGCAGGTGTTCGCGGCGATCCGCGTCAGCTATCCGCGCATCACCGCCAGCGCCGGTCCCTGCGGCGTGTGGCCGGACGACCTCGGTCCCTCGATCAAGAACAAGTCGTATCTGGAAAACACCGACTACTGGAATTTCGGCTGCGCCAACCAGCGCAACCTCGCGGCCATGGTCGACAACCCGTCCGATCTCGTGCAGCCGCGGCCGGAGACGCCCGCCTATAACGCCCGCCGCACCACGGTGCTCGGCAAGTACGGCAAGGGCGAATCCACCGCGACCAGCTATCCCGACGCCGACAAGGGCAAAATCAGCAGTGTGGGCCAATGATTACTTACGAGCGCCAGACATCCGACGATACGCCGGCGGCCGCCGCCTCGCCTGACGCCGACGCGCACATCGCGCCGGCGCCCCGCGTTTCGGTGCAGGCGTTCTGCGAGACGGTGGAAACCGCCGCGGTGGTGCAGTCGGCCGGCGAGGACCGCCGCCTCGCCAAGGCGCACATCAAGATCCAGATGGGCGGCATCACGGCGGCGATCGAAGCCTATCGCACCGCGCCGACGCCCAACGTCATCGTGCTCGAAACCGAAGGCCGCGGCGATATCCTCACCGGCCTCGACCAGCTCGCCTCGGTGTGCGACGCCGGCACCCGCGTCGTCGTCATCGGCAAGGTCAACGACGTGACGCTGTATCGCGAACTGGTGCGGCGCGGCGTCAGCGATTACGTGATGGCGCCGGTCGCCCCGCTCGATATCGTGCGCGCGATCTGCAACCTGTTCTCTGCGCCGGACGCCAAGGCGGTCGGGCGCATCATCGCCGTGGTCGGCGCCAAGGGCGGCGTCGGCGCCTCGACGCTGGCGCACAATATCGCCTGGGCGATCGCCCGCGATCTGGCGCTGGATTCGGTGGTGGCCGATCTCGATCTCGCCTTCGGCACCGCCGGGCTCGACTACAATCAGGACCCCTCGCAGGGCATCGCCGAGGCGGTGTTCTCGCCGGACCGCGTCGATACCGCCTTCATGGACCGGCTGCTGTCGAAATGCACCGACCACCTGAGCCTGCTCGCGGCCCCCGCGACGCTCGACCGGGTCTACGATTTCGGCGCGGAAGCCTTCGATTCGATCTTCGATACGCTGCGCACCACGATGCCGTGCATCGTGCTCGACGTGCCGCATCAGTGGTCCGGCTGGACGCGGCGCGCGCTGATCGGCGCCGACGATATTCTCATCGTCGCCACCCCCGATCTCGCCAACCTGCGCAACACCAAGAACCTGTTCGACCTGTTGAAGGCGGCGCGCCCCAACGACCGCGCCCCGCTCTACTGCCTCAACCAGGTCGGCGTGCCGAAGCGGCCGGAAATCAACGCCGACGAGTTCGCCAAGGCGATCGAGAGCCGGCCGGTCGCGACCATTCCCTTCGAGCCGCAACTGTTCGGCTCGGCCGCCAATAACGGCCAGATGATCGCGGAGATTTCCGCGAGCCATCGCACCACCGAGATCTTTCTTCAGATCGCGCAGCGCCTGACCGGCCGCGGCGAAGCCAAGAAGCCGCGCGGATCGTTGCTGGCGCCGCTGCTTGACAAACTGCGGGCGAAATAAGCCCAACCGGGTGGAGAATTGTTGTGTTCGGCAAGCGTAGCGGAGCGGATACCAGCATCAGGACGCCGAGGGCGCCGGAGGCCGCGCCGGAAGCGGCGACGGCATCGCTGACGATGGCGGCCGCGCCGTCCGCCGCGCCGGTGGCCTCGCCGCCGCTGGCGCCGGCCCGCGCCTCGATGCAGGCCCCGCCGGTTCAGGAAATCCGCCGCTCCGACACCTATTACCAGGTCAAGGCGACGATCTTCGGCGCGCTGATCGAAGCGATCGATCTGGCGCAGCTCGCCAAGCTCGACGCCGAATCGGCGCGCGAGGAAATCCGCGACATCGTCAACGAGATCATCGCGATCAAGAACATCGTGATGTCGATCGCCGAGCAGGAGGAACTGCTCGACGACATCTGCAACGACGTGCTCGGCTACGGCCCGCTGGAGCCGCTCTTGGCGCGCGACGACATCGCCGACATCATGGTCAACGGCGCCGGCACCGTCTTCATCGAAGTCGGCGGCAAGATCCAGAAGACCGGCATCCGCTTCCGCGACAACCAGCAGCTTCTCAACATCTGCCAGCGCATCGTCAGCCAGGTCGGCCGCCGGGTGGATGAATCCTCGCCGATCTGCGACGCCCGCCTCGCCGACGGCTCGCGCGTCAACGCCATCGTGCCGCCGCTGGCCATCGATGGCCCCGCGCTCACCATCCGCAAATTCCGCAAGGACAAGCTGACGCTCGATCAGTTGGTGAAGTACGGCTCGATCACCCAGCAGGGCGCGGAAATCCTGCAAATCATCGGCCGCTGCCGCTGCAACGTGCTGGTGTCGGGCGGCACCGGCTCGGGCAAGACCACGCTGCTCAACTGCCTCACGCAATTCATCGATCACGACGAGCGCATCATCACCTGCGAGGACGCGGCCGAACTGCAACTGCAACAGCCCCACGTCGTCCGGCTCGAAACCCGCCCGCCCAACATCGAGGGCGAGGGTCAGGTCACCATGCGCGATCTGGTCAAGAACTGCCTGCGTATGCGGCCCGAGCGCATCATCGTCGGCGAGGTCCGCGGCCCCGAGGCGTTCGACCTGTTGCAGGCGATGAACACCGGCCACGACGGCTCGATGGGCACGCTGCACGCCAACAACCCGCGCGAGGCGCTGTCGCGCTGCGAATCGATGATCACCATGGGCGGCTATGCGCTGCCCTCGCGCACCATCCGCGAGATGATCTGCGCCTCGATCGACGTCATCATCCAGGCCGCGCGGCTGCGGGACGGCTCGCGCCGCATCACCCACATCACCGAGGTGATGGGGATGGAAGGCGACACCATCATCACGCAGGACATCTTCATCTACGACCTGCTCGGCGAGGACGCCAACGGCAAGATCATCGGCCGCCACCGCTCCACCGGCATCGGCCGCCCGGCGTTCTGGGAGCGCGCGCGCTACTACGGCGAGGAGGCGCGGCTCGCCGCGGCGCTCGACGCGGCCGCCGCCGACACCACCGTCTGAAGGGTGATCGATGAAGCTCGAAACCCTGGCCCTGGCCTTCCTGGCGGCGACCGCGATCGGCGGGGTCGCCTGGGTGTTCCTCTATCCGCTGCTCTCGGGCGAGCGCAAGGCCGAGAAGCGCCGCATGTCGATCGCGCGCTCGGAGCCGGTCGCGGCCATCGCCGACCGCGGCCAGCGCTCGCGCCGTCAGCAGGTTGAAAGCTCGCTGAAGGAAATCGAGGAGCGCAACCGCAAGGAAAAGAAGGTCCCGCTGTCCAGCCGCATCTCGCGGGCCGGGCTGTCGTGGTCGAAGGAGAAGTTTCTGGCGATCTCGGCCGCGCTCGGGCTGTTCGCCTTCGCCATCACCTTCCTGCTCGGCGGCGGGCTGATCGTGGCGGCGGCGCTCGCCTTCGCCGCCGGCTTCGGCGTGCCGCGCTGGCTCCTCAACTTTCTCAAGAAGCGGCGCGAGAAGAAGTTCATCGCCGCGCTTCCCGACGCCGTCGACGTGATCGTGCGCGGCATCAAGGCCGGCCTGCCGCTCTATGAATCGATCAAGGTGGTCGCCGCCGATGCGCCGGAGCCGCTGCGGGGCGAGTTTCTCGCCATCATCGAGACCCAGACCATCGGGATTCCGCTCGGCGAAGCCTGCGCGCGGCTCTACGAGCGGATGCCGCTGCCGGAAGCCAACTTCTTCGGCATCGTGGTGGCGATCCAGCAGAAGTCCGGCGGCAACCTGTCGGAAGCGCTCGGCAACCTCTCCAAGGTGCTGCGCGACCGCAAGAGGATGTCCGAGAAGATCCAGGCGATGTCGATGGAGGCCAAGGCGTCCGCCGCCATCATCGGCTCGCTGCCGCCGATCGTCATGTTCCTGGTCTATCTCACCACGCCGCAATACATCTCGCTGCTGTGGACCGAGCCGGTCGGCCGCATCATGCTGGCGGCCTGCGTCGTGTGGATGAGCATCGGCGTCATGATCATGAAGAAGATGATCAATTTCGATTTCTAGAGCACGCTGTCCGGAAAGCGGTGACCGCTTTCCGGACAGGATCGTGCGCAGACATGAAGCTGGAACGTCATGATCGACCTCATTATCGACAAGCTGCACGATGCGGGCTTCATGACCATGGTGCTGGCCGCCATCGCCGCCAGCGCCACCGCCTACACGCTCATTTCCCCGCTGTTCGCCGGCCAGGACCTCGCCAAGCGCATGAAGGCGGTCGCCAGCGAACGCGAGCGCATCCGCCAGCGCGAGCGCGCCAATCTGGTGCGCACCGAGAAGGTCACGCTGCGCCAGACGCCCAAGCAGATCGTCTCGCGCGTGGTGGACGACTTCAACCTCGGCAAGTGGCTGGCGCAGGAAGCCGCCCGCGACAAGCTGGTGATGGCCGGCTATCGCGGACAGGCGCCCTACATGACGTTCCTGTTCTTCCGCATGGTGACGCCGCTCGTCTTCCTCATCGCCACCGCGGCCTACATCTTCCTGCTGGCGAAGACCCAGTATCCGCTGCCGGTCAGGATCGGCGTGTGCGTGATGGCCGCCTATCTCGGCTTGCAGGCGCCGATGCTGTTCCTCAAGAACGCCATCGCCAAGCGCCAGCTCTCGATCCGCCGGGCGTTTCCCGACGCGCTCGACCTGCTGTTGATCTGCGTCGAATCCGGCATGTCGATCGAGATGGCGTTCCGCAAGGTGTCGACCGAGATCGGCTTGCAGTCGGTGCCGCTGGCGGAGGAATTCACGCTGACCACGGCAGAACTGTCCTATCTGCAGGACCGCAAGGTGGCCTATGAGAACCTCGCCAAGCGCACCGGCATCGACGGCGTCAAGTCGGTCTGTCTGGCGTTGCAGCAGTCGGAGCGCTACGGCACGCCGCTCGGCCAGGCGCTGCGGGTCATGGCGCAGGAAAACCGCGACATGCGCATGAGCGCCGCCGAAAAGAAGGCGGCCGCGCTGCCGCCGAAGCTGACGGTGCCGATGATCCTGTTCTTCCTGCCGGTGCTGTTCGTGGTGATCCTCGGCCCCACCTACATCAAGATCGCCGCGATGCACTGAGGGGCGCACGACGGCCTGCGAACACATGCGGCGCCGCCGTATCCCGGACGCGATGCGGCGCATGCGTAAGCGCGTGCCGCTTCGCTGATCCGGGATCGTTACGGGACGATGCCTTCGATACGGTCCCGGCTCTGCGGAGCAGCGTTACACGCTGCGCCGCGTCCGGGACACGGATATCCGACCAATGATTACGCTTCAGGAATGCCGGCGCGAGCCCGCCGCGGCATCGCCCACCCGTGGCGGCTGGCGGCCGTTCAGCATCGCCTTGAGATAGGCGACGTTGGCGGCGGCTTCCTCCGCCGGCAGGTCGGCCTTGACGATGCTCTCCGCCTCGTCGAAGCGGCCTTGCAGGCCCACCACCAGCGCCAGGTTCTGGCGCACGCGCGGGCCGGCGCCGGGCCGCGCATAGGCCCGCCGCAGCACCTGCTCGGCCTGCGGCAGTTCCTTGGTCAGCACATGGGACATGCCGAGATTGGACAGCACCGAGGGCTCCTCCGGCGCGAGCTTGAGCGCGCCGGCATAGTAGCGGCGCGCCTCGTCGTGGCGGCCGAGCTGATCGAGCGCCGCGCCCTGCACCGAGAGGATGCGCCAGTCCGGATTGGCCGGCGAATGCGCGCGGCTGAGAACATCGAACGCCTTCTGGAAGTCGCCGTTGTCGGCCAGCGCCTTACCGTAGAGGCCGAGCAGCGGCTTGTTGGCCGGGTGCTGCAAGGTTGCCTGCTCCAGCACCGCCACCGCCCGCGCCCGCTGGCCGGCGCGGCGCAGCGCCTCGCCGAACTGCATCGCGGCCTCGGCGCTGCGGGGGTTGGCGCGGTAGCGCTCGCCGGTGGCGTCCACCGCGCGGACCGGATCGAGTTCGGCGCGCGCCTGCGCGCGGCTGCCGAGCGAGCCGGTGATGTCGCGCAGACCCGAGGTCTGGCACCCCGCGAGCGTGAGCGACACCAGCGCCACAGCAGTCGCCGATCCCATCCACCGGAGCGCACAAGGCTGTTGACGCATGGCTGATAAACCCGTCAATGCAGGCAAGGATACCTTGGTTGAAGCTCATCAATAAGCCGTTAACCCTAACGAGCGGTTAACCGGGCCGGCCGCGACCCCGGCCGCCGTCGCCAGCGAGACGTTCATGCACCCCGCCTTCGAATCCGACCCCGCGGCCGCCGCGATCCCGATCCACTTCGCAACGTCCGCAAATCATGAGGCCATTGTCGCCGCCCTCCCCGAGGCGGCGCGGCGCTTCGCGCAGGCGCACGGCTTCAAGGCCAAGGCCGGGCAATGCCTGGTGCTGCCGGCGGCGGACGGCGCGGTCGCGGCGGTGCTGTTCGGCCTCGACGAGGCGTCGAGCCCGAAACACGACCCGTTCCGCCCCGGCCAATTGCCGGCATTGCTGCCGCCCGGCGTCTACCGCTTCGCCAACGCGCCGCACGACGCCCGCCTCGCCGCGCTCGCCTTCGCGCTCGGCCGCTACCGCTTCAGCCGCTACCGCAAGGCCGAGACGCCGGACGTGCGGCTGGTGCCGCCGGCCGGCGTCGATGCCGGCGACCTCTCGCGCATCGCTGATGCCGTGACGCTGGCGCGCGATCTCATCAACACCCCGGCCAACGACATGGGCCCCGCCGAACTGGAAGCCGCCGCGCGCGATCTCGCCGCGCGCTACGACACCAGCTTCGACTGCACCATCGGCGCGGCGCTTAAGCAAAACAACTTCCCGCTGATCCACGCGGTCGGCCAGGCGTCGCCGCGCGCGCCGCGGCTGATCGATTTCAGTTGGGGCGATCCGGCGCACCCGAAAGTGACGCTGGTCGGCAAGGGCGTGTGCTTCGACACCGGCGGCGTCGATCTCAAGCCGCCCGGCTCCATGCTTATCATGAAGAAGGACATGGGCGGCGCCGCCAACGTGCTGGCGCTGGCGCTGATGGTGATGGACGCCGGCCTCAAGGTGCGGTTGCGCGTGCTGATCCCGGCGGTGGAGAACGCGGTCGCCGGCAACGCCTTCCGCCCGCTCGACGTCTTCCCCTCGCGCAAGGGCGTGAGCGTGGAGATCGGCAACACCGACGCCGAGGGCCGCCTCGTGCTGGCGGACGCGCTGGCGCTGGCCGACGAGCAGACGCCCGACCTCCTGATCGACCTCGGCACGCTGACCGGCGCGGCGCGCGTCGCGCTGGGGCCGGAACTGCCGCCGTTCTATACCAACGACGAGGCGCTCGCCGCCGAGCTTGCGCAATGCGCGCGTGAGGAACGCGACCCGCTGTGGCGGATGCCGTTGTGGCCGGCTTACGACGCATGGCTCGACTCGAAAGTGGCCGACCTCAACAATGCGCCGTCGAACGGCTTCGCCGGCTCGATCACCTGCGCGCTGTTCCTGCAACGCTTCGTCGAAGCCGCGAAAAGCTGGCTGCATGTCGATATCTACGGCTGGACGCCGGTCGCCAAGCCGGCGCGCCCCGAAGGCGGCGAATGCCAGGCCGCGCGCGCCATCTTCCGCCTGCTGAGCCGGCGCTATGGCTGACCCGCGCCTGACCCCGGCGCGGCCGGACCTCGCCGCGCGCTATCTCGAAGGCAAGGTCGAAGCCGCGCGCTTCACTGAGGGCGAAACCTTTGAGGTGATCGCGCCGCTCGCGCCGCTGCGCGACGCCCCGCGCGCCGACGCGATGCTGCAAACCGAAGCGTTGCATGGCGAGCGCGTCACGATCTACGACCGGCCCGGTGAAGGCTGGGCGTGGGGGCAACTGGAGTCCGATGGTTATGTCGGCTGGCTGCCCGACGCGGCGCTCGCGCCGGCGGGGCCTAAGCCGACCCACAAGGTGACGGCGCTGCGCACGCTGGTCTTTCCGGGGCCGTCGATCAAGCTGCCGCCGCGCGCGGCGCTGCCGCTCGGCGCGACGCTGGCGGTCGCGCGCATCGCGGACGACTTTGCGATCACCCATGACGGCGGCTACCTGCCGGCGCAGCACCTCGCGCCGCTTGCGCATATGGAGTCCGATTTCGTCGCGGTGGCGGAGCGCCTCATTGGCACGCCGTATCTGTGGGGCGGCAAGTCGAGCCTTGGCATCGACTGCTCCGGCCTCGTGCAGGTTTCGCTCACCGCCAGCGGCATCCGCGCGCCGCGCGACAGCGACATGCAGGAGGCGAGCCTCGGGGCCGACGTGCCGCTGTCGCAGATCGCCAAGCTCCGGCGCGGCGATCTTGTGTTCTGGAAAGGCCACGTCGCCATCGCTCGCGACGCGGTGACGCTGGTCCATGCCAACGCACATCACATGGCCACCGCGATCGAGCCGACCCACGGCGCGCTCGCCCGCATCGCAGCGGCGGGAAGCGCGGTGCGGCGGATCAAGCGATTGTAAACGGACAGAATGATTTGAAGGGCAGCCGTCGCCCTCAGCGCCTGACCGAGAAACGAGGCGTCATCGTCCGCGACGGCGGACGATCCAGTAACCCGGGCAGGCGCAAGGGAAATCCAATTCTGACAGGGACTACTGGATACTCCGCCTTCGCGGAGTATGACGGTCTTCGTGCCGCGCTTTCTTTCTGCTTAAACAGTGAGGGTAAACGCAGCGACGCCGTTCTTCGAGCGACCATACCCGCCAAAACGGCTCCAGGCCTTTGTCAGTCTTGAGCGCGATCGTGTCCCGGATGCGATGCGGCGCAAGCGCCAGCGCCGTGCCGCTTCGCTGATCCGGGACCGTCGCGGGCGATATCTTTGAAACAGTCCCGGTTCTGCTGTGCGGCGTTACACGCCGCGCCGCGCCCGGGACACGATCTCACCCCTGCCCCACGCCGCCTGCCGCGACGGCATCGTCATACAATGACCGCAGCCGTGCGCGGTTGAGCGCCAGCCATTGCAGCGCGGAGACGGTGAGCGCGTTGAGGATGCGCCCGCCCCGCAAGCCGTCCAGCGCCGCGTCGATCGACACCGCCAGCGTCTCGATGTGCTCGCTCTCGTCGGCCACGCCGCCGTGCGTTACGACGCGCGAGGAATCGACGAAGCCGAGATAGGTGGTGACCAATTCGTCGGTCAGTCCCGGCGTCGGCAGCAGGCTGTAGAGCCGCACTAGCGCCTGCGGCGCGACGCCGATCTCCTCAACGCATTCGCGCCGGGCGGCGTCCGCCTCGCTCTCGCCGGCATCGACGCGGCCGGCGACGATCTCGATCATGTCGCCGTCGCCGGTTGCGAGATGCGCGGTGAGGCGAAACTGCCGCAGCAGCACCACACGGTCGCGCGCAAGGTCCACCGGCAGCACCCCGGCGACACGGCCGCCGCGCAGAATATCGCGGTGCTGCGTCAGCGCCGTGCCGTCGGGCAACGGCAGCCGCAGCGTGTAGCGCTCGTACGGCCGGAAGCCGCCGTCGCACAGCGAACGCGGCTCCGACACCTCGACGGCGAGCGGCCGGTCCGCGATGCCGCCCGTCCTGTCGCGCTCAGCCATCGCCGCTGTTCGCCGCGCCATTCGCCGTCTCCAGCCGGAACGCGGCGGCGAACAGCGCGCGGGTGTAGTCGGTCTTCGGGCTCCTGAACAGGTCCGCCGCCGGCCCTTCCTCCACCACCTTGCCGTGCCGCATGACGATGAGGTGGCTCGCCAGCGAGGCCACCACGCGCAGGTCGTGCGAGATGAACATGTAGGTGAGGTCGCGCTTGCGTTGCAGGTCGCGCAAGAGATCGACCATCTGCGCCTGCAACAGCATGTCGAGCGCGCTGGTCGGCTCGTCGAGCACGACGAAGCTCGGCTCCAGCACCACGGCGCGGGCGATGCTGATGCGCTGGCGCTGGCCGCCGGAAAACTCGTGCGGATAGCGGAAGCGCGTCGCCGGATCGAGCCCGGCATCGAGCAGCGCCTTCACCACCCGCGCCTCGCGTTCCTCCCGCGTAAGCTGCGGCTGATGCACGCTCAAGCCCTCGGCGATGATGTCGCCGACCGACATGCGCGGGCTCAGCGATCCGAACGGGTCCTGAAACACGATCTGCATGTCGCGGCGGATCGGCCGCATCGCCTTGAAGCGCAGGCCCTGAATATCCTTGCCGAGAAACACGATCGGCCCGTCGGAGGAGATGAGCCGCAGCAGCGCGAGGCCGAGCGTGGTCTTGCCGGAACCGGATTCGCCGACCACGCCCAGCGTCTCGCCGCGCCGCACCGCCAGCGTCACGCCGTCCACCGCCTTGATGTGGCCGACGGTCTTGCGCAACAGCCCGCGTCTGACCGGAAACCACACCTTGAGATCGCGCGCCTGCATCACCACCGGCGCGTCGTGGCGCGGCGGCGCGGGGTCGGGCTTCGGCTCGGCGGCGAGCAGTGCCTTGGTGTAGGGGTGCTGCGGGGCGGTGAACACCTGCTCCACCGGCCCCTGCTCGACGATCCTGCCCTGGTTCATGACGCAGACCACGTCGGCGATGCGGCGCACGATGCCGAGATCGTGGGTGATGAACAACATGCTCATGCCGAGCCGCGCGCGGATGTCGGCAAGCAGTTGCAGGATCTGCGCCTGCACGGTGACGTCGAGCGCGGTGGTCGGCTCGTCGGCGATCAGGAGGTCCGGCTCGTTGGCGAGCGCCATCGCGATCATCACGCGCTGGCGCTGGCCGCCGGACAGTTGATGCGGATAGCTGCCGAGCCGCGTCTCCGGCTCGGGGATGCCGACCTGCGTCAACAGTTCCAGCACCCGCGCCCGGATCTCCGCGTTGCGCATCGGGGTGTGCAGTTGCAGGATTTCCGCGATCTGCGCCTCGATTGTGTGCAGCGGATTGAGCGAGGTCATCGGCTCCTGAAAAATGATCGAGATGTCGTTGCCGCGAATGCCGCGCATCTCGCGCTCGGACATCGTCATGAGGTCCCGCCCCTTGAAGCGGATCGCGCCCGAGGGGTGCGAGGCGCTGGGATACGGCAGCAGTTTCAGGATCGACAGCGCGCTGACCGATTTGCCCGAGCCGGATTCGCCCACCAAGGCCACGCACTCGCCGCGCCGCATGGTGTAGGAGATGCGGTCCACCGCGAGCGTTAAGCGCTCGCCCTGGCCGAACGCGACCGAGAGATCGCGGACATCGAGCAGCGGCTGGTTGATGGCGTCCATCAGGCGAGATCGCGAATTGAGAGTGAAAGCCCTTTTTCGGTCATCCTGAGGCATCCGCGCTCTTGCCCGGCCTTCGGGCGCGATGGCGTAACACGAAGACCGTCATACCCGCGAAGGCGGGTATCCAGTATTCCGCGCAAGAACAGGCTTTCCTCGCGGCCGCCCCGGATTACTGGATCGTCCGCCTGCGCGGACGATGACGCCTCGTTTCCGGTCGAACTCTCAGAATAACGGCTAAGCACATCAGTCATCCCTGATACGATCCTAGCTGAACGTCTTGCGCGGGTCGAAGGCGTCGCGCACCGCTTCGCCGATGAAGATCAGCAGCGACAGCATGATCGCCAGCGAGAAGAAGCCGGCCAGCCCCAGCCACGGCGCCTGCACGTTGGCCTTGCCCTGCGCCAACAGTTCGCCGAGCGACGGCGAGCCCGGCGGCAGGCCGAAGCCGAGGAAGTCGAGCGCGGTCAGCGTCATCACCGAGGACGAGACGATGAACGGCAGGAAGGTCATGGTCGCCACCATGGCGTTCGGCAGCAGGTGGCGGAACATGATGACGCCGTTGGAGACGCCGAGCGCGCGCGCCGCCTGGATATATTCGAAGTTGCGGCCGCGCAAAAATTCCGCGCGCACCAGTCCCACCAGCGACACCCATGAGAACAGGAGCAGCGTGCCGAGCAGCACGAAGAAGCCGGGCACCAGGATCGACGACAGGATCAGCAGCAGATAGAGCGAGGGGATCGCGGTCCACACCTCGATGACGCGCTGGAAGGCGAGATCGACCCAGCCGCCGAAATAGCCCTGCACGCCGCCGGCGGCGACGCCGATCACCGACGACACGATGGTCAGGCACAGCCCGAACAGCACCGAGATGCGGAAGCCGTAAATCAGCCGCGCCACCACGTCGCGGCCCTGATCGTCGGTGCCGAGCCAGTTGTATTCGAGATCGCGGCAGCTCTTCAGCCCTTTCTTCTCGACCACGCTCTTGCATTCGGCCTCAGTCAGCATCCATGTCGGCTTCGAGGGCGCCGGCGTCGGCAGGTCGAGATTGTGGGTGTCGTAGGAATAGCGGATCAGGGGCCAGATCACGGTGCCGCCCTTGTCGGCGATCTGCTTCTGCAAATACGGATCGCGATAGTCGGCCGCCGTCTCGAAGTCGCCGCCGAAGGTGGTCTCCGAATAGGTGACGAAGGCCGGCCAGTACCAATGGCCGTCATAGGAAATGAAGAACGGCCGGTCGTTGGCGATCACCTCGGCGAACAGCGACACCACGAACAGGATCGAGAAGATCCACAACGACCAGTAGCCGCGCCGGTTGGCCTTGAAGTTCTGCCAGCGGCGGCGGTTGAGCGGCGACAGGCTGATGCGATGCCGCGACGGCGGCACCACGTCGCCCAGCGGCGCGACGGTGGTGGTTTCGATCGGCTCGCGGACGGGCAGCGACATCACACCTCCCGCGCCTCGAAGTCGATCCGCGGATCGATCCACATATAGGTGAGATCGGAGGCGAGGTTCACCACCAGCCCGACCAGCGAGAAGATGAACAGCGTGCCGAACACCACCGGATAGTCGCGGTTCAAGACGCTCTCGAAGCCGAGCAGCCCGAGCCCGTCGAGCGAGAAGATGGTCTCGATCAACAGCGAGCCGGAGAAGAAGGCGTGGATGAACGCGCCGGGGAAGCCGGCGATCACGATCAGCATGGCGTTGCGGAAGATGTGATTATACAGCACCTGCCGCTCGGTGCAGCCCTTGGCGCGCGCCGTCATCACGTATTGCTTGCGGATTTCGTCGAGGAACGAGTTTTTCGTCAGCAGCGTCATGGTGGCGAACGCGCCGAGGATCATCGAGATCAGCGGCAGCGTGATGTGCCAGAAGTAATCGATGATCTTCCAGTACCACGGGAATTGCGACCAGCCGTCGGAGGTCAGCCCGCGCAGCGGGAACCAGTCGAGGAACGAGCCGCCGGCGAACAGGATGATGAGCAGGATCGCGAACAGGAAGCCGGGAATGGCGAAGCCGACGATGATCATCGCCGAGGTCCAGACGTCGAAGCGCGAGCCGTCCATCACCGCCTTGCGGATGCCGAGCGGGATCGAGATCAGGTAGGTGATGAGCGTCATCCACACGCCGAGCGAGATCGAGACCGGCAGCTTCTCCTTGATGAGTTGCAGCACGCTGACGTCGCGGAAATAGCTCTTGCCGAAATCGAAGCGCATGTAGTCCCACAGCATCAGCAGGAAGCGCTCCGGAGCCGGCTTGTCGAAGCCGAACTGCTTCTCAAGGCTCTTGATGAAGGCGGGATCCAGCCCCTGCGCGCCGCGATATTTCGAGTTCACCGCGTCGGCTCCCGCGCCCATCTGGGTGCGCGCGCCGAAATCGCCGCCGCTTGAGCCGGAGACGCGCGAGGCGCCGCCGGTGTCGGCGCCGCTCAGTTGCGCGATGACGCGCTCCACCGGCCCGCCCGGCGCGAACTGCACCACCACGAAGGAGACGAACAGGATGCCGAGCAGCGTCGGGATCATCAGCAGGATGCGGCGGGCGATGTAAGCGGTCATGGCTTGCCGGCCTTGTCGGACGCATTGGCCTTCGCCGCGTCGCTCCACCACAGTTCGATCGCGCCCACCGAGCCGAGATAGCGCGGCAGCGTGTCGGGGTGCGCGAACACGTCCCAATAGGCCACCGGGTGGTTGGCGCGATACCACTGCGGCACCCAGTAGCGGCCGGCGCGGAACACGCGGTCGAAGGCGCGGCAGGCGATGGTGAGGTCGTTGCGGTTCCGCGCGTTGATGATCGTCTCGATCAGCGCGTCGATCGCCGGGCTCGCGATGCCGGCGAGATTGTAGGAGCCCTTGGTCGCCGCCGCCTGCGACGAGAAGAACGGCCGCATCCCGTCGCCCGGCGTCGCCGACATGCCGAAGCGCTGCACCGTCATGTCGAAGTCGAAGTCCTCGACGCGCGCGCGGTACTGCACCGGATCGACCAGGCGGACATTGGCCGTGATGCCGATGGTGGCGAGGTTCTTGATATAGAGCATGTGGTGCGGCTCGAACGAGCGTTCGTCGAGCAGGAACTCGATGTGGAACGGCTCGCCGTTCGGCAGCATCCGCCTGCCGTCCTTCACCGCGCAGCCGGCGTCGCGCAACAGTTGCGCCGCCTTGCGCAACAGCGCGCGGTCCTGCCCGGAGCCGTCGGAGACCGGCGGCGACACCGGCGGCCCGAACACCGCCTCCGGCACCTGCCCGCGAAACGGCTCCAGCAGCTTCAGTTCCTCCGGCGAAGGCATCCCCTGCGCCATCATGTCGGAGTTCTGGAACGGCGACTGCGTGCGCGCATAGGCGCCGTACATGATGGTCTTGTTGGTCCACTCGAAGTCGAAGGCGAGATCGAGCGCCTCGCGCACGCGCGGGTCCTTGAACTTGTCGCGCCGGGTGTTGATGAACCAGCCCTGCGCGCCGGAGGGCGTTTCGTCCGGCAGCGTCTCGCGCTTGACGCGGCCGTCCTTCACCGCAGGGAAGTCGTAGCGCGTCGCCCACACCCGCGCGGTGAATTCCTCGCGGAACAGATAGTTCTTCGCGGTGAAGCCCTCGAAGGCGACGTCGCGGTCGCGATAGAATTCGTAGCGCACGGTGTCGAAGTTGTAGCCGCCGCGCATCGCCGGCAGGTCCGCGCCCCACCAGTCCGCGACGCGCTCATAGGCGACGAAGCGGTTGACCTCGAAGCGGCCGACCTTGTACGGGCCGCAGCCGAGCGGAATGTCGAGCGTCGATTCGTCGAACGCCCTTTCCGCATAGTAGGCGCGCGAAAAAATCGGCAGCCCGGCGACGTAGAGCGGCACGTCGCGCGCATAACCCTTGGCGAACCGCACCTCGACGGTCCGCTCGTCCAGCGCCTGGGCGCCCGTCACATCGCGCATCTGCTGCATGATGAGCGGATGGCCCTTGGCCTTGAGCGTAGTCAGCGAGAACGCCACGTCGTGCGCGGTGAGCTGGGTGCCGTCGTGAAAGCGCGCCTGCGGCCGCAGCGCGAAGCGCCAGACGAGGCGGTCCTCGGAGATCGCCACCGTCTCGGCGGCGAGGCCGTACATCGCGTCGGGCTCGTCATAGGCGCGCGCCATCAGGGACGCGAAGGTCAGATCCATGCCCTGCGCGCCCTCGCCTTTCAGAATGTAGGCGTTGAACGAATTGAAGGTCTGGTAGGACTGGTTGTAGGCGCGCGTCGAGGGAATAGTGGAGAACGTTCCGCCCTTCGGCGCGCGCAGGTTGACGTAGTCGAAGTGATGGAAGTCCGCCGGATATTTCAGATCGCCGAACGCCGACATGCCGTGTTTCGGCGCACTGAGCGCGGGCGCGCCCTGCGTCGACGCCGCGGATTGCGCCATCGCCGCGCGCGGCGCGACACCCGCCGCAGCGCCGGCGGCCCCGAGCGCGAGGCCGACCACCTGCCGGCGGTTGAGCGTGATGGGATGCCTCATCGGGTGCGGACCACGCGATCGTAATCAGACGTCATTGCCGGGCTTGACCCGGCAATCCATCGTTCTTCAAAAAGATGGATGCGCGGATCAAGTCCGCGCATGACGATCTTGGTTTCCGTCAAACGCAGAGGAATGCTCGCAAGCTCGATTGCATTTCCGCTCAAATCCCTCACCTTCACTTCACCGCCTTGTCGGCATCATACCACCAAATCTCATTCGCCCGATGTTCGCGTGTCCCGGATGCACCGCAGCGCGCCAGCGGCGCGGTGCTGATCCGGGACCGTTCCATCGCCCGCGCCCGCGACGGTCCCGGCTTTGCGGCGCGGCATGAAGACATGCCGCACCGCGTCCGGGACACGGCACCGTTTGTCGCTCATCGCAAGTGGGACGACACGCCCTCACCCTCATCTGCCGATCTTCGCCGCCTTCTCGGCGTCATACCACCAAATCGTGGGGAACGACGCCAGACCGTATTTCGGCATCGTCCCGGGGCGGCCGAAGCGGTCCCAGCGCGCGGTGCGCTGGAACGGATAGGTCCATTGCGGCACCACGTAATAGTGATGCAGCAGCACGCGGTCGAGCGCGCGGGTGGCGGCCACCAGATCGTCGCGGTCCTTGGTGAAGATCACCCGCTCGATCAGCTTGTCGATCGCCGCGTTCTTGATGCCGATCAGGTTGCGCGAGCCGGCGCTGTCGGCGGCGTGCGAGCCCCAGTATTCGCGCTGCTCGTTGCCCGGCGACAGCGATTCCGGCCACGACGACACGATCATGTCGAAGTCCCAGCTCCGCAGCCGGTTCTCGTATTGCGTCGGATCGATGGTGCGCACGCTGACCGCGATGCCGAGCCGCTCCAGCGACGGCTTGAAGAACAGCATCACCCGCTCCATGCTCGGGTCGTCGGCCAGAAGCTCGATGGCGAACGGCGCGCCGCTTTTCGCTTCCACCAGCTTGCGGTCGCGCACCTCGTAGCCGGCCTCCTTCAGAAGCCGCAGCGCCTCGCGCAGGTTGTTGCGCACCGCCTCCGCGCTGCCGCCGACCGGATTGACGTAAGGCTTGGTGAACACCTCCGGCGGCACCTCGGCGCGCACGGTTTCGAGAATCTCCAGCTCGCGCCCCTGCGGCAGGCCGGATGACGCCAGTTCGGTGCCGTGGAAATAGCTGCTGATGCGCTGATACTGGTTGAAGAAGATCTGCTTGTTCATCTCCTCGAAGTCGAAGGCGAAGTTGAGCGCGCGCCGCACCCGCGCGTCGGCGAACTTCGGCCGGCGGATGTTCATGACGAACGCCTGCATGATCCCGGAGGAGCGGTTGGGGAATTCCTCCAGCACCACGCGCCTGTCCTTCACCGCCGGGAAATCGTAAGCCGTGGCCCAGTTCTTGGCGCTGTTCTCGCTGCGCCAGTCGACCTGGTCGGCCTTGAAGGCTTCGAGCGCCACCGTCGGGTCGCGGAAATACTCGTAGCGGATCTCATCGAAGTTGTGCCGGCCGATATTGACGGCGAGGTCCGCGCCCCAATGATCCTTGACGCGCTCCATGATCACCGAGCGCCCGGCGACGAAGCTCTTGATGCGATAGGCGGCGGAACCCAGCGGCGGCTCCAGCGTGGTGGCGGAGACATCGCGCTTGTTGCCGTTGGCGTCAGTGCCCTCCCACCAGTGCTTCGGCAGCACGGTCAACTGCCCGACGATCTGCGGCAGTTCGCGGTTGCCCGGCGCGTCGAAGGTGAAGGTCACTTCGCGCTCGCCGGTCTTCTCCGCCTTCACGACGTGGCGATAATAGGCGGCGTATTGCGGATGGTGCGTCTTGAAGACCTCCAGCGAATAGACCACGTCCTCCGGCGTCACCGGCTTGCCGTCGTGCCAGCGCGCGGCGGCGCGCAGCCGGTAGGTGACCGAGGAATAGTCGTCGGGATAGCGCACCGCTTCGGCGAGCAGGCCGTATTCGGTGGCGACCTCGTCGAGCGCCGGCGTCGTCAGCGATTCATAGATCAACCCCACTCCGGCCGGGACCACGCCTTTCACGCCGGACACCACGACGTTGAAACTGTCGAAGGTGCCGCCGGCGCCGATCTGCCGCACCACGCCGCCCTTCGGCGCGGCCGGGTTGACGTAGTCGAAATGCTTGAAGCCCTCGGCGTACTTCACCGTGCCGAACAGCGACAGCCCGTGCCGCCACGCTGGCGCTTCCGTCTGCGCCCGCGCTCGCGCGATCAGCGGCGTCGCGGTGGCGTTAAGGACCGGGGCCGCGGCCAGCGCCGCGCCGCTTGTCAGCAAACCTCGTCGGGTGATTGGCAATTGCTCGATTCCTGTCGCTGTCCTGCGCGCCGGGCCCGGATCGAATCGCCGGAAACCGCCGCGCATG
The DNA here is from genome assembly GCA_044463945.1 of Bradyrhizobiaceae bacterium. Classification (GTDB taxonomy): domain Bacteria; phylum Pseudomonadota; class Alphaproteobacteria; order Rhizobiales; family Xanthobacteraceae; genus 62-47. The sequence goes on from JBIQLW010000058.1 coordinate 19,743, forward strand.
ATCGATTCTAACCATATGGCGCGCGAAGTCGTTCGAAAACCGCTTCCGGTTCCGGGGCATTGCGCCGCGCCGACTGTGGCCGGTGAAGTGGACACCGGTTTGGCGGCAAGATCACATGAAATCCGCGTCATTATGCTTTGTGCGCGGATTTGCAGCATGAAAACCGTCGTCCCCGCGCAGGGGCTG
>JBIQLW010000059.1:0-19701 GCA_044463945.1 Bradyrhizobiaceae bacterium
TGATCTTCTACGTCTCGGCGCTGGCGGAAACCAACCGTCCGCCGTTCGACCTCGTTGAGGCGGAATCCGAACTGGTCGCCGGCTTCATGGTGGAATACGGCTCGACGCCGTATCTCTTGTTCATGCTCGGCGAGTATGTGGCGATCTGCACCATGTGCGCGCTCGGCACCATCCTGTTCCTCGGCGGCTGGCTGTCGCCGATCCCGTTCGCGCCGTTCACCTGGGTTCCGGGCGTGATCTGGTTCTCGCTGAAGGCGCTGTTCATCTTCTTCCTGTTCGCCATGGCCAAGGCCATCGTGCCGCGCTACCGCTACGACCAGTTGATGCGGCTGGGCTGGAAAGTCTTCCTGCCGCTGTCGATCGCGATGGTGGTGATCGTCGCGGCGGTGCTGCAATTCGGCGGGTTAGCTCCGCAATGAGGCTGTCATGAGCATTACAACCGCTGCGAAGTCGCTGCTGCTGACGGAGTTCATCGATGCCTTCGTCGTCACCATGCGCTACTTCTTCAAGCCGAAGCCAACCCTGAACTATCCGTTCGAGAAGGGGCCGATCTCACCGCGCTTTCGCGGCGAGCACGCGCTGCGCCGTTATCCCAACGGCGAGGAGCGCTGCATCGCCTGCAAGCTGTGCGAGGCCATCTGCCCGGCGCAGGCCATCACCATCGAGGCCGGGCCGCGCCGCAACGACGGCACGCGCCGCACGGTGCGCTACGACATCGACATGGTGAAGTGCATCTATTGCGGCTTCTGCCAGGAAGCCTGCCCGGTCGATGCCATCGTCGAGGGACCGAACTTCGAGTTCTCCGCCGAGACGCGCGAGGAGCTTTATTATGACAAGGCCAAGCTGCTCGCCAACGGCGACCGCTGGGAGCGCGAGATCGCGAAGAACATCGCGCTCGACGCGCCGTACCGGTGAGAGGCGCTCAATGCTGATGATGAATATGACGCTTGGCACGGCCGGACTCCCCATGGGGCAGCCTGAGCGAGGCCCGCATCCCGGATGCAATGCAGCACATCGTGCTGCGTTGCTGATCCGGGATCGCCACGAAAGGCCGCGCCTGCAACGGTCCCGGCTCTGCGGCGCAGCGTTTTACGCTGCACCGTGTCCGGGACACGGTCGTTCCCTGACGACTGGCCTTCCCTTGGTTGATAAGGCGAAAGGGAACGCCTCCTTCCGTATGGCCGCTCCGCAATCGAACAGTGAGGGCTCGCGATGATCTTCCCCGCGCTGTTCTTCTACCTGTTCTCGGCCGTCTTGATCGGCGCGGCGGTGATGGTGATCGCCTCGCGCAATCCGGTGCATTCGGTGCTGTTCCTGATCCTCGCCTTCGTCAACGCCTCCGGGCTGTTCATCCTGCTCGGCGCCGAGTTTCTGGCGATGATCCTGGTCGTGGTCTATGTCGGCGCGGTGGCGGTGCTGTTCCTGTTCGTCATCATGATGCTGGACGTCGATTTCGCCGCCTTGCGCGAGGGCTTCCTCGAATATCTGCCGATCGGCCTGTTGATCGGCGCGATCTTCCTCGCCGAACTGCTGCTGGTCGCCGGCGGCTGGGTGATCAATCCGACGGTGGCGAAGTCGGTCGCCGCGCCGATCCCCGGCAACGTCAGCAACACCGAGGCGATCGGGCTGGTGCTCTACACCACCTATATCCATTACTTCCAGATCGCGGCGCTGGTGCTGCTGGTGGCGATGATCGGCGCCATCGTGCTGACGCTGCGCCACAAGGCGAACGTCAAGCGGCAGAACATCAGCGTCCAGAACGCCCGCGGCAAGGCCACCGCGATGGCGGTGCGCCAGGTGGCGTCGGGGCAGGGCCTTCGCGAATCCGACGCGGCGGAGTGGGTGAAATGACGATCGGTCTGGGTCACTACCTCGCGGTCGGCGCGATCCTGTTCACGCTGGGCATTCTCGGCATCTTCCTCAACCGCAAGAACATCATCGTCATCCTGATGTCGGTGGAACTGATCCTGCTCGCGGTGAACATCAATCTGGTGGCGTTCTCGGCGTTCCTCAACGACATCGTCGGTCAGGTGTTCGCGCTCTTGGTGCTGACGGTGGCCGCCGCCGAGGCGGCGATCGGGCTCGCCATTCTCGTCGTCTATTTCCGCAACCGCGGCTCCATCGCGGTCGAAGACATCAATATGATGAAGGGCTGACGCATGATCCGGAACAGTGGGGACCGGTTGTCCGGCCAGACCATGCGTGAGCCGGGGGCATGGGCATGATTCAGGCTATCGTCTTTCTGCCGCTGCTCGGCGCTATCGTCGCGGGCCTGATCGCGCTCGCCGGCGCGCACGCGCGCAACCCCAGCGGCGACACCGTCGAGCATCACGGCGATCACGGCCATGATGCGCACGCGCACGCCTCGACGGCGCACGACGATCACGCCGCGCACGGCCATGACGACCATCACGCCCCGGCCGAGCCGGCGGCGGCCGGCACCGCCGCCGCGGAGTTCATCACCACCGCGCTCTTGTTCGTCTCGGCGGCGCTGTCGTGGATCGTGTTCGTCAATGTCGGCTTCTTCAAGCAGGACACGCTGGTGCAGGTTGCGCCGTGGATCAATTCCGGCGACCTGCAGATCGCCTGGGCGCTGCGGGTCGATACGCTGACGGCGGTGATGCTGGTGGTGGTGACGACGGTGTCGTCGCTGGTGCATCTCTACTCGGTCGGCTACATGGACGAGGATCCGCACCGGCCGCGCTTCTTCGCCTATCTGTCGCTGTTCACCTTCGCCATGCTGATGCTGGTGACCTCCGACAACCTGGTGCAACTGTTCTTCGGCTGGGAAGGCGTCGGGCTCGCGAGCTACCTGCTGATCGGCTTCTGGTATCAGAAGCCCTCGGCCAACGCCGCCGCGATCAAGGCGTTCGTGGTCAACCGCGTCGGCGACTTCGGCTTTTCGCTGGGTATCTTCGCGGTGTTCATGCTGATCGGCTCGACCGATTTCGACACCATCTTCGCCGCCGCCCCGAGCCTCACCGGCAAGACCATCAACTTCCTCGGCTGGAACGTCGACGCGCTGACGATCACCTGCCTGCTGCTGTTCATGGGCGCGATGGGCAAGTCGGCGCAGTTCCTGCTGCACACCTGGCTGCCCGACGCGATGGAGGGCCCGACGCCGGTGTCGGCGCTGATCCACGCCGCGACCATGGTCACCGCCGGCGTCTTCATGGTGGCGCGGCTGTCGCCGCTGTTCGAACTGGCGCCGAACGCGCAAGCCTTCGTGATGCTGATCGGCGGCACCACGGCGTTCTTCGCCGCCACCGTCGGCCTGGTGCAGAACGACATCAAGCGCATCATCGCCTATTCGACCTGTTCGCAACTCGGCTACATGTTCGTGGCGATGGGCGCGGGCGCCTATTCGGTCGGCATGTTCCACCTGTTCACCCACGCCTTCTTCAAGGCGCTGCTGTTCCTGGGCTCCGGCTCGGTGATCTACGCGATGCACCACGAGCAGGACATCCGCAACATGGGCGGCCTCAAGGACAAGATCCCGTTCACCTATTTCGCCATGGTGATCGGCACGCTGGCGCTGACCGGCTTCCCGCTCACCGCCGGTTACTTCTCCAAGGACGCCATCATCGAGTCCGCCTTCGTCTCGCAGAACCCGTTCGCGTTCTACGGCTTCCTGATGACGGTTGTGGCGGCCTGCCTGACCTCGTTCTATTCGTGGCGGCTGATCTTCAAGACCTTCCACGGCGAGCCGCACGACCGCCATCACTACCAGGCGGCGCACGAGGCGCCGCTGTGGATCCTGGTGCCGCTCGGCGTGCTGGCGGCCGGCTCGCTGCTCGCCGGCCTGCCGTTCAAGGAACTGTTCGCCGGCCACGGTGTCGACGAGTTCTTCCGCGCCTCGCTCAAGATGCATCCGGGCATCATCGACGAGATGCACCACATTCCCGCGGCCATCGCCTATCTGCCGACGGTGATGATGGTGATCGGCCTGTTCGTGGCCTGGATGTTCTACATCCGCCGGCCGTATCTGCCGGTCGAACTCGCCAATCAGCATCAGGCGCTGTACCGCTTCCTGCTCAACAAGTGGTACTTCGACGAGCTGTACGAGATCATCTTCGTGCGCCCGGCCAAGTGGCTCGGCACCACGCTGTGGAAGAAGGGCGACGGCTTCATCATCGACGGCTTCGGGCCGAACGGCGTCGCCGCGCGCGTGCTGGACGTCACCCGCGGGGTGGTGCGGGTGCAGACCGGCTATCTCTATCACTATGCCTTCGTGATGCTGATCGGCGCCGCCGGCCTCATCACCTGGTTCATGTTCGGGCTTGGGGGCCAATAAATGATGACGTGGCCCATACTTTCCATCGTCACCTTCCTGCCCACGCTCGGCGCGGTGCTGATCTGGCTGATGGCGCGCGGCGGCGACGAGGCCGCTGCCCGCAACGCGCGCTGGATCGCGCTGTGGACGACGATCGTCAATTTCGCGATCTCGCTGATTCTGGTGGCGCGCTTCGACCCCAGCCAGGCCGGCTTCCAGTTCGTCGAGGAGGGCCGCTGGCTGACCTCGACCATCGCCTACAAGATGGGCGTGGACGGCATCTCGCTGCCGTTCGTGATCCTCACCACCGCGCTCCTGCCGCTGTGCATCATCGCGAGCTGGAAGGCGATCACCAACCGCGTGCCGGCCTACATGATCGCGTTCCTGGTGCTGGAATCGCTGATGGTCGGCACCTTCTCGGCGCTCGACCTGCTCTTGTTCTACGTGTTCTTCGAGGGCGGCCTGATCCCGATGTTCCTCATCATCGGCGTGTGGGGCGGGCCGCGCCGCGTCTACGCGACGTTCAAGTTCTTCCTCTACACGCTGCTCGGCTCGGTGCTGATGCTGCTGGCGATCATGGCGCTGTACTGGAACGCCGGCACCACCGACATCCCGACGCTGATGACCACCGCCGTGCCGCGCGGACTTCAGACCTGGGCGTGGCTGGCGTTCTTCGCCTCGTTCGCGGTGAAGATGCCGATGTGGCCGGTGCACACCTGGCTGCCGGATGCCCACGTCGAGGCGCCGACCGCGGGCTCGGTGATCCTCGCGGCGATCCTTCTGAAGATGGGCGGCTACGGCTTCCTGCGCTTCTCGCTGCCGATGTTCCCCCTGGCGTCGCACGATTTCGCGCCGCTGGTGTTCGCGCTCTCCGCCATCGCCATCATCTACACCTCGCTGGTGGCCTTGATGCAGGAGGACATGAAGAAGCTGATCGCCTATTCGTCGGTCGCGCACATGGGCTTCGTCACCATGGGCATCTTCGCCGGCACCATGCAGGGCGTCGCCGGCGGCGTGTTCCAGATGGTGTCGCACGGCATCGTCTCGGGTGCGCTGTTCCTCTGCGTCGGCGTGGTCTACGACCGGATGCACACCCGCGAGATCGCCGCTTATGGCGGCGTGGTCAACCGGATGCCGCTTTATGCCTTCGTGTTCCTCACCTTCACCATGGCCAATGTCGGGCTGCCCGGCACCTCCGGCTTCGTCGGCGAGTTCCTGACGCTGATCGGCACCTTCAAGGTGTCGATCCCGACCGCGTTCTTCGCCACCGTCGGCGTCATCCTGTCGGCGGCCTACGCGCTGTGGCTCTACCGCAAGATCGTGTTCGGCGCGCTGGTGAAGCCCTCGCTCGCCACCATCAAGGACCTCACGTTCCGCGAGGTGCTGACGCTCGGGCCGCTTCTGATCCTCACCATCCTGTTCGGGTTCTACCCGAAGCCGCTGCTCGACATGTCGGCGGCCTCGGTGCAGCAACTCGTCACCAACTACAGCACCGCGATCACGGCTGCCGTGAAGGCGGCCGCGCTCGCGCAATGAATACGGCAGGCCAGGACCTCATCCCATGAACTTCACTCCCGCCGGATATTCGCTGCTTCCCGTGGTGCCGGAAATGGTGCTCGCCGTCGGCGCGATGGCGCTGCTGATGGTCGGCGCCTTTCGCGGCCAGCGTTCGACGCCGCTGGTGGTGACGCTGGCGATCGTGCTGCTGGTCGCGGTCGGCGCGCTGCAATGCTGGCTGCCGCAAGGGCGGCTGGAAACCTTCGGTGGCGGCTTCGTCGTCGACGACTACGCGCGTTTCCTGAAAATCCTGGTGCTGGCCGGCTCGGCGGCGACGCTCTTGATTTCCTACGGCTTCCTGTCGGAACGGCCGCGCCGCATTTTTGAGTACGCGATCCTGATCCTGGTGTCGACCATCGGCATGATGCTGCTGGTGTCGGCCGGCGATCTGGTCATGCTCTATCTCGGCCTCGAACTGATGAGCCTGTCGCTCTATGTCGTCGCCGCCTGCAACCGCGACGACCTGAAATCCACCGAGGCGGGCCTGAAGTATTTCGTGCTTGGCGCGCTCGCGTCCGGCATGATGCTCTACGGCATGTCGCTGATCTACGGCTTCACCGGCACGGTGAGCTTCGCCGGCATCGCCAACGCGGCCAAGACCGGCAGCGTTGGCGTGGCGTTCGGGCTGGTGTTCCTGCTCGCCGGACTGTGCTTCAAGATCTCGGCGGTGCCGTTTCATATGTGGACGCCGGACGTCTATGAGGGCGCGCCGACCCCGATCACCGCGTTCTTTTCCGCCTCGCCGAAGGTCGCGGCGTTCGCGGTGTTCGTGCGTGTCGTCCTGACCGCGTTCCCCAACGTCGCGCCGGAATGGCAGCAGATCGTGGTGTTCGTCTCGATCGCCTCGATGGCGCTCGGTTCGTTCGGCGCCATCGGCCAGCGCAACATCAAGCGCATGATGGCCTATTCGTCGATCGGCCACATGGGATTCGGGCTGGTGGGGCTCGCCGCGGGCACGCCCGAAGGCGTCCAGGGCGTGATCCTCTATCTGGTCATCTATACCGTGATGACGTTCGGCGTGTTTACGCTGATCCTGGCGATGAAGCGCAACGGCCATGCGATGGAGCAGATCAGCGATTTCGCCGGGCTGTCGCGAACCAATCCGGTGCTGGCGTTCCTGTGCGCGATGCTGCTGTTCTCGCTGGCCGGCATTCCGCCGCTGGCCGGCTTCTTCGCCAAGTTCTACGTGTTCACCGCCGCGATCAAGGCCGGCATGATCACGCTGTCGGTGATCGGCGTGCTGGCGAGCGTGGTCGGCGCGTTTTACTACCTCAACGTCATCAAGGTGATGTACTTCGACGAGCAGGCCGGCGCGACCGACGCCGTCCGCGTCGAACTGGGGACCGTGGTCGTCGTCTCGGCGCTGTTCAACATGCTGTTCTTCATCTATCCGGGGCCATTGGTCGGTGCGGCGACCGCGGCCGCGAAGTCGCTGTTCTGATGGCTCTGGCGCTTGGGGCGCGGGCGCGTGCGGCGGGCTATCGGCTGACCGCGTTCGACGCGGTCGGCTCCACCAATGTCGAGGCGCTGGCGGCGGCGCGCGCCGGCGAGCGGCGCTCGACCTGGTTCGTCACGACCGAGCAGACGGCGGGACGCGGCCGGCGGCAGCGCACCTGGATCGCGCCGCGCGGCAATCTCGCCAGCACCGTCCTCGAAGTGCTCAGCGTGACGCCCGCGGTGGCGGCGACGCTCGGTTTCGCCGCGGGGCTGGCGCTGGAGCGCGCGCTGACCAATGTCAGCGTCGAGGCCGCCGCGCGCGGCGGCGCCCGCGTCGATTACACGCTGAAGTGGCCGAACGATGTGCTCGGCAACGCGCGCAAACTTTCCGGCATTTTGCTGGAGGCGGACGCGCTGGCCGATGGCTGTCTCGCGGTCGTGGTCGGCATCGGCACCAACGTCGTTGCCGCGCCGGAGGACACGCCTTATCCTGCGACGTCGTTGCGCGCGCTCGGCGTCGAGGTCGGCGCGGAAGACGTGTTCGCGGCGCTGTCGGACGCCTGGGCGGAGTGCTTCGGCATCTGGGACAACGGGCGCGGCTTCGGCGAAATCCGGAAGCTGTGGCTGGCGCGGGCGGCGGGACTCGGCGAGCCGGTGTCGATCCAGTCCGGATCGTCGGTGATCGCCGGGACCTTTGAGACCATCGACGACGCCGGCTGCATGGTGATCGCGACGCCGGACGGCGCGCGCGCCACGATCGCCGCCGGTGACGTTCACTTCGGGGCCGTCGCCTCGACGGGAAGCAGGTGATGTCGCGTCCGGATGAACTGACCTTCACGCCGCTCGGCGGCGTCGGCGAAATCGGCATGAACCTGTCGGTCTACGGCGTCGGCAACCGCCAGCAGCGAAGTTTTCTCGCGGTCGATCTCGGCGTGTCGTTCGGCGACGAGGAACATCTGCCGGGCATCGATCTGGTGATGCCGGACGTGAGCTTTCTCGAAAAGGAACGCAAGAACCTGATGGGGCTGGTGCTGACCCACGCCCACGAGGACCATTTCGGCGCCATCATCGATCTGTGGCCGAAGCTGAAGTGCCCGATCTACGCGACCAAGTTCAGCGCCGCGCTGTTCGAGGCCAAGTGCGCCGCCGAGCGCGGCGTCAAGCCGATCCCGGTCACGGTTGTCGAATCCGGCGCGCGGATCGATATCGGGCCGTTCAACGTCGAGTTCATTCCGGTGGCGCATTCGATTCCGGAATCGCACGCGCTGGCGATCCGCACATCCGCCGGCCTCGTCTTGCACACCGGCGACTGGAAGATCGATCCGACGCCGATCGTCGGGCTGCCGACCGACGAGACGCGGCTGCGGCAGGTCGGCGACGAGGGCGTGCTGGCGCTGATCGGAGACTCGACCAACGCGGTGCGGGAAGGGCGCTCGCCCTCGGAAACCGAGGTGGCGGCGACGCTGGCCAAGCTGGTGAAGGCGGCCCGCGGCCGCGTCGCCGTGACCACGTTCGCCTCCAACGTCGCGCGCATCCGCGCGGTGGCGGACGCCGCCCGCGCCGCCGGGCGCGAGGTGGTGGTGGTCGGCCGCGCCATGCAGCGCGTCATTCAGGTGGCGCGCGAGACCGGGCATCTCGACGGCGTGCAGGATTTCCGCAGCGATCAGTATTACGGCCACTTCCCGGCCGACAAGGTGCTGGCGCTGTGTACCGGCAGCCAGGGCGAGCCGCGCGCGGCGCTGGCGCGCATCGCCCATGACGATCATCCGCAGGTGACGCTGAACAAAGGCGATACCGTCATCTTCTCCTCGCGCACCATTCCCGGCAACGAAAAGGCGGTCGGCGCGGTGATCAACGGCCTGATCTCGCAAGGCATCGAGGTCATTACCGACCGCACCGAACTGGTGCATGTCTCGGGCCATCCGCGCCGCGACGAACTGCGCGAGATGATATCGTGGATCAAGCCGCAGCTTCTGATCCCTGTGCATGGCGAGGCGCTGCATCTGTCGGAGCACGCCAGGCTCGGCCGCACGCTCGGCATACCGAAGGTGCTGGTGTGCAGAAACGGCGATCAGGTGCGGCTCGCACCCGGCGAGCCGTCGATCATCGGCGAAGTGCCCTCGGGTAAGCTCTACAAGGATGGCCTGCTGCTGGAGGACGCCAAGTCGCGCGCGGTGAGCGAGCGGCGCAAGATGGGATTTTCGGGCTGTGCCTTCGTCGCCATCGCGATGACGGAAGCCGGCGAGCTCGCGGACGATCCGGAGGTGGATCTCGCGGGCATTCCGGAGAAAAACGTTGCGGGCGAACTGCTCGACGATATCGTGTTCGACGCCGTCGTCTCCACCGTCGAGACGCTGCCACGGGCGCGGCGGCGCGACCCCGATGCGACCGCGGAATCGGTGCGCCGCGCGGTGCGCTCGGCGCTGGCGGCGGAATGGGGCAAGAAGCCTTTGTGTTTTGTTCACGTCCTGGTCGTTTGAACGGAGAGAACTGATGTTGGGCCGGCTCAATCACGTCGCCATCGCCGTCAAGGATGCGCGCAAGGCCGCGAAAATCTACGGCACCGCGTTCGGCGCCGAAATCTCGGATGCGGTGCCGCTGCCCGAGCACGGCGTCATCACCGTGTTCGCGACGCTGCCCAATACCAAGATCGAGTTCATCCAGCCGCTCGGCGACAACTCGCCGATCGCGAAGTTCGTCGAGCGCAACGCCGACGGCGGCATCCATCACCTGTGCTACGAGGTGCCGGACATCATCGCCGCGCGTGATACGCTCATCAAGGAAGGCGCGCGGGTGTTGGGCGACGGCGAGCCGAAGATCGGCGCGCACGGCAAGCCGGTGCTGTTTCTGCATCCCAAGGACTTTTCCGGCGCGCTGGTCGAAATCGAGCAGGCGTAGCGCCATGTTTTCCTCGATCTCGTCGATGTTCGCGATCTACTTCGTCATGTGGTGGATCGTGCTGTTCCTGACGCTGCCGTTCGGCGTGCGCAGTCAGGACGAGGCCGACGAGACGGTCCGCGGCACCGACCCCGGCGCGCCGGTGAAGGCCATGATGGTCCGCAAGATGATCTGGACCACCATCCTGTCGGCGATCGTCTTCGCGATCGCGATGACGCTCTATCGGCTGGGGTATCTGAATGTCGGCCGGCTCGCCGATCTTCTGGGGATGTCCGCGGGCGGCCTCAAGCTGGACTGACGCCGGAGCGGTTCGCACCCTGCCGGGGGTGGTTTGTCGCGTCGCCGGATCGCGCCTTATCGCCGGGACCACTGCCTCGGGAAAGCACCCAGCCAAAAAGAGCATGGATCGGGGGGCGGTGCGCCAGCATCCCGTCCAAAAAGCATCCGGGCAAAAAAAGAGCAGGGACCATGCCCCTGCCCGGAAAATTGTGTCGACCCTTAGTTTCCCCGAATATCAAGATTTATCGTTGATTTGACGGGGTAGCGCTGCTTGTGCGCGCCAGGGCTCCTCCCGAGACTTGGACCACCAGATGCCCGAAGGCAACCTGAAGTTGGAACGATAGCCGATCCCGTTTCGGTTGTCATCATTTTCAGTATTAAAAATTTTAACCCCGCGCCTCGGTGCGGGCCGCCGCCGGGCCGGCCTCGTGCGTCCCCGCTGGCGGGCGCATCTGCGGGCCTCGCCGCAGGGATATTTCCCGGCAAAGCCGTCGCGTTTGTCGCCCGACATCGACTTGGCCCGCAAAGCGTGCTAGCTGGCAGATCGAAAGGCGGTGCTGTCATGCGGCGGCGGCTGGGACAATTTCTTCCAATCGTCCTGATTGCGATGCTGGTGCAGATTCTGGCACCGATCGGCGCATCGTGGGCCTTTGGCGCCGCCGCTTCCGATCCCCTGCATCTCGCCGGCATCTGTTCGAGCGCGGCCCCCGACGAGGCCGGCGGCAGCGATACCACGCAGCACCACATCGCCGGCACCTGCTGCACGCTGTGCTGCGTGGCGCAAAGCGTCACGCCGCCGCCCGATCCGCAGGCGGCCTTCGTCATCCTGCATCGCGATGCCGATATCGTCGTCTGGCGTGACGGCGTTCCCGAACGGCTCGGCGCGGCCGTCAATTCCCAGGCGCAGGCGCGCGCGCCTCCCGTCATCTCCTGATCGAGCGACGCCGCGAGACCTGCGATTCCGTTCGCAAGCCGTCTTGCATCTCTCATCGCATCCGGCCTTGAGCCGAAGTCAGGATCAATCCGATGTCTCGTTACTCCGCCTCGGGCGGCCGAAGCGTGCTGTGCGGCGCGCTGGCGGCGGCCGCCGTCCTCGTATCGCCGCCGCCGGCCGCGGCGCAATCGCAAACCGAAATGTCGCTGCCCACGGTCACGGTGACCGCCGCGCAGAAGCGGCGCGCGCGATCCGCTCGCCACGCGGCGCAGCCGCGGCCGCAGGCCAGCCCGGCCGCATCGCAGTCCCGCGTCGTGGTGCCGGCGCTGCCGGGATCGCTCACCGTCGCCACCGCCGAGCAGGCGTTGCGCGAGATCCAGCACACGCCGGGCGGCGTCGCGCTGGTGACGGCGGACGCCTACAGAACTTCGACGGTCGCCAGCACCGTCAAGGACGTGCTGGACTATGTGCCCGGCGTGTTCGCGCAGCCGAAGTGGGGCGACGACACCCGGCTGTCGATCCGCGGCTCCGGCCTGTCGCGCAATTTTCACCTGCGCGGCGTGCAGCTCTACATGGACGGCATTCCGATCAACACCGCGGACGGCTACGGCGATTTCCAGGAGATCGACCCCACCGCCTACAAGTATGTCGAGGTGTTCAAGGGCGGCAATGCGCTGCGCTTCGGCGCCAATTCGCTCGGCGGCGCGATCAATTTCGTCACGCCGTCGGGACGCGACCCGTTCGTCAACGGCGCCAGCCTCGATTTCGGCGCGTTCGGATTCTGGCGCTTGCAGGCCAATGCCGGTGGCGTGAATGGTCCGTGGGACGGCTTCATCACCGCCTCGACCCAGGCAAGTGACGGCTTCCGCGACCATGCCTTCGGCCATTCGACCCGCGTCAGCGGCAATATCGGCTATCAGGTGTCGCCGGACGTCGAGACGCGATTCTATCTGAACGCCAACGATGTGCGTCAGCGCATCCCCGGCACCGTGAGTAAGGACTCGGCGCTGACCTCGCCCACCACGGCGGCTCCGAACAACGTCGCGCTCGATCAGCAGCGCAACATCGACACCGTCCGCCTCGCCAACAAGACCACGCTGCGCTTCGACACTGCCACCGTGGAATTCGGTGCGTTCGGCGTCGACCGCCACCTGATGCACCCGATCTTCCAGTGGCTGGATTATCGCTATCAGGACTACGGCGGGTTCGCGCGCGTGACCGACGAGCGCGTGATCGGCGGTTTTCGCAACCGGCTGGTTGCCGGCGTCAACGTGCTCAACGGCCGCATCGACAACAAGCAATTTGCCAATCTCGGCGGCGCGAAAGGCGCGCTGTTGTCGTCATCGATCGACAGTTCGACGAACACGTCGGTCTATATCGAGGATTCGTTCTACGTCCTGCCGGACGTGGCGGCGGTGGCCGGCACCCAGTTCCTCCATGCCACCCGCGAGCGGCGCGACCGCTTCCTCAGCGACGGCGACCAGTCGGGCGCGACGGCATTCAACCTGTGGAGCCCGAAGGCGGGGCTGCTGTGGCAGATCGATCCGACATGGCAAGCCTTCGCCAACGTTTCGCGCAGCGCCGAGGTGCCGAGCTTCGGCGAGAGCGCCAACGGCCCCGGCATTCCGACGATTCCGTTCACCAGTATCCGGCCGCAGCGCGCGACCACCTACGAGATCGGCACGCGCGGCAGGCGGGCGGACCTGATGTGGGACCTGACCGCCTATCGCGCCGCGATCAAGGATGAACTGCTGTGCCTCTACAGCGCGTTCGGCAACTGCAACGTCACCAACGCCGACCGCACCGTGCATCAGGGCATCGAGGCGGGGCTCGGGGTCGCGCTGTTCAGGAACATCTTCGCGCGCGGGGAGCAGGCCGACAGGCTGTGGCTCAATCTCGCTTATACGTTCAACGACTTCCGCTTCGATCACGACGCGGCCTTCGGCAATAACCTTCTGCCCGGCGCGCCGCGCCACTTCGTTCGCGCCGAGGTGCTCTACAAGCACCCTCGCGGATTCTACTTCGGGCCGAACGTCGAATGGGTGCCGCAGGGCTATTACGCCGACAGCGCCAACACGCTGAGCACGGACGGCTATGCGATCTACGGACTGAAGGCGGGGTTCGACGACGGCGGCCGTTATTCGGCCTATGTCGAGGCGCGTAATCTCGCCAACACGGCGTATATCGCGTCCTCCGCCGTCATCGATCGCGCGACCTCCACCTCACCATTGTTTGAACCGGGGACGGGGCGGGCCGTCTATGCAGGGTTCAAGGCGCGATGGTAATCGCGCGCAACGTTTCAATCCCGCTGTGGCCGAAACCGCCGCACAATTTTCAAGGAGAATGACCATGCCTTACATTTCGACCAGACGCCGCCTGCTCGGCGGCGCGCTCGCGCTGGCGGTGACGCTCGGCGCGCACCAGGCGCAGGCGCAGGACCAGGACGTGCGGGCCGGCGATCTGGTGATCTCGCACGCCTGGACCCGCGCCACGCCCGGCGGAGCCAAGGTCGGCGGCGGCTATCTGACCATCGAGAACAAGGGCGCGGCGGCCGATCGGCTGGTCAGCGGCGAGACGCCGGTCGCGGGCAGGCTCGAAATTCACGAGATGAGCATGAGCGACGGCGTGATGAAGATGCGCGCCATTGACGGCGGCCTCGCGCTCGCGCCGGGTCAGACGGTGAAGCTCGCGCCGGGCGGCTATCACCTGATGCTGATCGACCTCAAGGCGCCGTTCAAGGCGGGCGACAAGGTGCCGGTGACGCTGAACTTCGAGAAGGCGGGCCCGGTCGCCGTCTCGCTCAGCGTGCAGGGGTTAGGGGCGGCCACACCCGGCGCCGGTGGCGGCGGAGCCATGATGATGATGAAAAAGGATGCGGACCAGCCCCATCCGGGCGGCGGCAAGTAAGCGGCCGGCGCACCGCCCGCGCATCGCCCGATCGGTTGCGACGATTTCGGCCCGCGCCGGGCCGAAATCCCGAACATGATCGATTCCAATGCCTTAAGGCATGATATCGGCCGCAGGCCGCGCCGCGTCTTGCGGCATTGTGTTGCGTCCGCCCTTGTGTTTTGGCGGCCGATCCGCTTTCACTCCCCCGGCCTCCACGTCCAGCTGATTCCCGAGCACGCCCAAGAGTACGCCCATGCGATTGTCGCGGTTCTTTTTGCCGATCCTGAAGGAAAATCCGAAGGAGGCCGAGATCGTCTCGCACCGCCTGATGCTGCGCGCCGGCATGTTGCGGCAGGAGGCGGCCGGCATCTACGCCTGGCTGCCGCTCGGCTTCCGGGTGCTAAAGAAGATCGAGCAGATCGTGCGCGAGGAGCAGGACCGCGCCGGCGCCATCGAGCTTCTGATGCCGACGCTGCAACTCGCCGACCTGTGGCGCGAGAGCGGACGCTACGACGCCTACGGCCCCGAGATGCTTCGTATCGCCGACCGCCACAAGCGCGAACTGCTGTACGGGCCGACCAACGAGGAGATGATTACCGAAATCTTCCGCAGCTATGTGAAGTCGTACAAGAGCCTGCCGCTCAATCTCTATCATATCCAGTGGAAGTTCCGCGACGAGCAGCGCCCGCGCTTCGGCGTGATGCGCGGCCGCGAGTTTCTGATGAAGGACGCCTATTCCTTCGATCTCGACGAGGCCGGCGCGCGCCGTTCCTACAACAAGATGTTCGTCGCCTATTTGCGCACCTTCGCGCGGATGGGACTGAAGGCGATCCCGATGCGCGCCGAAACCGGGCCGATCGGCGGCGACCTCAGCCACGAGTTCATCCTGCTGGCGGAAACCGGCGAATCCGGCGTGTTCTGCGACCGCGCCGTGCTCGACCTGCCGGTGCCCGGCGTCGATATCGACTATGACAGCGACCTGACGCCGATCATCAAGCAGTGGACCAGCCACTATGCCGCGACCGAGGACGTCCACGATGCCGCGCGCTTCGAGCGCGAGGTGCCGGAAGCGCGGCGCGTCAACACCCGCGGCATCGAGGTCGGCCAGATCTTCTATTTCGGCACCAAGTATTCGGAGTCGATGAAGGCGCTGGTGACGGGACCGGACGGCGCCGAGACGCCGATCCACGGCGGCTCCTACGGCGTCGGCGTGTCGCGTCTGGTGGGCGCGATCATCGAGGCGTGCCACGACGATGCCGGCATCGTGTGGCCGGAAGCGGTGGCCCCGTTCCGCGTCGCGCTGCTCAACCTCAAGCAGGGCGCGGGCGAGACCGATGCCGCCTGCGAGCAACTTTATCGCGACCTCACCGCCAGGGGCGTCGATGTGCTTTACGACGACACCGACCAGCGCCCCGGCGCCAAGTTCGCCACCGCCGACCTGATCGGCATTCCGTGGCAGGTCATGGTCGGCCCGCGCGGCCTCGCCGAGGGCAAGGTCGAACTCAAGCAACGCAGCGGCGGCGCGCGCGAGCTTCTCAGTCTCGCGGATGCCGTGGCGCGCCTGACATCGTGATGGCTTATCCACCGGGCACTGTCGGCGAGCGGGCGGCGGCGCGACCCGAATCCGCCCGAATCGTGTGACAGTCGGACGATGGATGAAGCCATGAACGAGCCCGTGCAAACCCGGCCATTCGCGCCTTTCGAGTGGATGCTGTCGGCTCGCTACCTGCGGGCTCGCCGCAAGGAAGGCTTCATCTCGGTGATCGCCGGCTTCTCCTTTCTCGGCATCATGCTCGGCGTCGCCACGCTCATCATCGTCATGGCGGTGATGAACGGTTTCCGCTCCGAACTGCTCGGCAAGATTCTCGGCCTCAACGGCCATCTGCTGATCCAGCCGCTGGAAAGCCCGCTGACCGACTGGAACGAGGTCTCCGAGCGCATCAACAAGGTGTCGGGCATTCGCCTCGCCGCGCCGGTGGTGGACGGGCAGGCGCTGGCGTCGTCGCCGTTCAATGCGTCGGGCGTGCTGGTGCGCGGCATTCGCGCCGGCGACCTCGACAACATCACCTCGATCGCCAAGAACATCAAGCAGGGCACGCTGGAAGGCTTTGACGAGGGGCAGGGCGTCGCCATCGGCCGCCGGCTCGCCGATCAGCTTTCGGTTCACGCCGGCGACAACATCACACTGGTGGCGCCGCGCGGCGCGGTGACGCCGATGGGCACGACGCCGCGCATCAAGCCCTACAAGGTCGCCGCCGTGTTCGAGATCGGCATGTCGGAATACGATTCGACCATGGTATTCATGCCGCTCACCGAGGCGCAGGCTTATTTCAACCGCGCCAACGACGTCACCGCCATCGAGATCTACACCGTCGATCCCGACCGCATCGACCAGTTCCGCAAGGCGGTGACGGAAGCCGCCGGCCGGCCGATCTATCTGGTGGACTGGCGCCAGCGCAACTCGACGTTCTTCAACGCGCTCCAGGTCGAGCGCAACGTCATGTTCCTGATCCTGACGCTGATCGTGCTGGTGGCGGCGCTCAATATCATCTCCGGCCTGATCATGCTGGTGAAGGACAAGGGCAGCGACATCGCCATCCTGCGCACCATGGGAGCCTCGCAAGGCGCGATCATGCGCGTGTTCCTGATGACCGGGGCGGCGATCGGCGTGGTGGGGACGCTGACCGGGCTGGTGGTCGGGCTGATCGTCTGCCTCAACATCGAATCGATCCGGCAGTTCCTGTCGTGGCTGACCAACACCGAACTGTTCTCGCCGGAACTGTACTTCCTCTCCCGGCTGCCGGCGGAGATCGATGTCGGCGAAACCGTCGCGGTGGTGATCATGGCGCTGACGCTGTCGTTTCTGGCGACGCTCTATCCCTCGTGGCGGGCAGCGCGCCTCGATCCCGTCGAAGCCCTGCGGTACGAGTGATGGCGGTGATGACCGACGACATGGCGGAGAGCGGCAACGAGATTCCGGCCGTCTATTTGCAGGACATCCGGCGCCAGTATCAGCAGGGCGAAACCGCGCTGACGATCCTCGACGGGGCGAACCTTGCGCTATGGGCGGGGCAGTCGGTGGCGCTGGTGGCGCCGTCCGGATCCGGCAAGTCGACGCTGCTGCACATCGCCGGGCTCCTGGAGCATCCCGACGACGGCGAAGTGTTCGTCGCCGGGCTCCCGACCTCGGGACTGACCGATGCCGAGCGCACCCGGATTCGCCGCATCGACGTCGGCTTCGTCTATCAGTCGCACCGCCTGCTGCCGGAATTCACCGCGCTTGAAAACGTGATGATGCCGCAGATGATCCGCGGCCTGAAGCGCGGCGAGGCGGCGCGCCGTTCGCGCGAACTGCTGGCCTATCTCGGACTCGACGAGCGCGTCGCGCACCGGCCGGCGGAACTGTCGGGCGGCGAGCAGCAGCGCGTGGCGATCGCGCGCGCGGTGGCGAATGCGCCGCGGGTGCTGTTCGCCGACGAGCCGACCGGCAACCTCGATCCGCACACCGCCGATCACGTCTTTCAGGCGTTGATGCAACTGGTCCGGGCGACGGGCGTGGCGATGCTGATCGCGACCCACAACATGGAACTCGCAGCCCGCATGGATCGCCGCGTCTCGCTGGAGAACGGTCGTATCGTCGAGCTGCGCTGAACCTCGATCCACGCCGGGAGCGGCGGCAATGTCCACGCCGCCCACCCGGGAGGCTTATTTTATCGGTAATGGCGTTATCGGTAATAGCGGCGGTGGCGGTATCGGCGTGGCTCGACCGGCGGCGCGAAGTGGGCGTAGAACGGGTTTGTATCGCAATAATTCCGGCGGCCGGAGGCGCTTGCCAGGCATTGCTCGTAAGTGTCGTAGCTGCAATCGCCGTGCGCGCTGCCAGAATCCTGACCCTTCATGCAGAAGGCCCGCTCGCCGGCTTCGGCCGACGTGCCGGAGAAAACCGCAGCGGCGCCCAGAACCAGGGCCGCAACCAATGCCGATCGCATTTAAACCTCCACCGCCGGTCGCCGCCGGCCTTTCGTGATTCGTGTTCCGGCAAAGCCAAACCGATATTTCGGTCGCAGGTCAATTCACGTTCGTGACGGATCGCGGACGTGAGATGGCTCAACGGGTATGCCGGAAGGGCGTTCCTGTGCAACGGCGGTTCGGCGGGTCGGATAACATCGTGCGGCCATCGCAGCGCCAGCACGTCTGGTGGCATCAAGGTTTCGTTAACGAAGCTGGGAACTGGGCCGGCGGAAGGCTCGGGCACGCGCTGCGGGCAGGCTTGACTCCACGGAACAAATATAGAACAATGTTCTTCATATGTTCCAAAGGAGACTGTCATGCTGAAGGTGTTTGTCGAGGAAGCTGCCGCACTGACGTCGCTCACGCTGTTCGTCGGGATGATTGCGGTTTGGGCGCAGGTGATCCCGCAGCTTTGATTCTCCGGTTTTGTTCCCAACGTTAATTGTCACCCAGCGACCTATTGAGGGCCGGGTAAAGACCGGCCCCGGGACGGGGGCGGCAGAAGGCAAGTGGGCCCGCAGGGGGGCATCGCACTCAGGACGAACCCTGCGGGGATATAAAGGTGCGACCCGGCGGCGGTCCGGAACTCGCTGCGCTGCGGGGCCGCCGCTACAGCCTGTCCCGCCTTTCACCGGGCTGCGAGGGCAGGACGCCTTGACCTGTGGCGCGGACCGCAGTACGAAGCGGGGCCTGCCGCCGGCCCGTATTCGGACTTCCGGCGCAGCGGTTCATTCCCGAAACGAGAGCCCGCCTGGCGGCTCATCCTTGAACAGAGGGTTGGGCGCAAGGAGGGCTGTTCGGATTCCCGACATCTGACGGCGGACGCGGATCACCGACGATGGCTTTCAGCCCGTTCAAATTCCTGCAAGAGGTGCGCACGGAGACCTCCAAGGTCACCTGGCCGACGCGCCGCGAGACGGTGGTGACCACCATCATGGTGTTCGTGGTGGTGGCGTTCGCCTCGCTGTTCTTCTTCGTCGCGGACATGATCATCCGCTTTGTCATCACAATGCTGCTCGGCATTCGCTGACGGGCGGCGCGGAATTCCATCATGACCATGCGCTGGTACATCGTTCACGCTTACTCGAACTTCGAGAAGAAGGTCGCCGAGTCGATTCGCGAGCAGGCCAAGCAGCGCGGGCTTGAGGACCTGTTCGAGCAGGTGCTGGTGCCGACCGAGAAGGTCACCGAGGTCCGGCGCGGCCGCAAGATCGACACCGAGCGCAAGTTTTTTCCGGGTTATGTGCTGGTCAAGATGAACCTCACCGACGAGGCGTTCCATCTGATCAAGAACACGCCCAAGGTGACCGGCTTCCTCGGCGCCGAGAACAAGCCGATGCCGATTTCCGAGGCCGAGGCGATGCGGATCCTGCATCAGGTGCAGGAGGGCGTCGAACGGCCGAAGGCGTCGGTGTCGTTCGAG
>JBIQLW010000060.1:0-19569 GCA_044463945.1 Bradyrhizobiaceae bacterium
GGATCAGGCGGTCGGCCAGCGTCGATTTGCCATGGTCGATATGGGCGACGATGGAGAAATTGCGGATGTTGGAAATCGGGGTTCTGGTCATCGGCGCGAGATAGCATTGGCTCCCCTGCCCAGCAATAGAATCAATACAATCCGTCCGATTCGCGGTGGGCTGATTTGCCTTCCGCAGTGGCGGAATCTAGGACATCGGATGAGGGGCCTTGGTCGGTTCCGAAGCCGAGCCCGCCCGGCGCCGCGCGGTGCATCCCCAGCCGTTCGAACAAGGATCGCGAATGTCCGCTTCGCCCAGACCCGCCCGTCCGCGCCGTCGCAGCTTGCGGCGGATGGCCGCTTGGGTTGCGGCCGCCGCGATCGATTCGGCGCGGAGCCGCCACTTCGTCGCGGGCGTCATCCTCCTCCATGTCATGCTGTGGAGCCGCATCCTGACCCTGCTCAAGGAGGGGCAGGACGTTCACTTCGATGTCGCCGAGGCGTTCGCGTGGGGGCAGCGGTTTCTGCTCGGCTACGGCAAGCATCCGCCGCTGTCGGGCTGGGTGGCCGGCGTCTGGTTCAGGCTGTTTCCGGTGGCCGACTGGGCGGCTTACGCGCTGGCGATGGCGGTCGGCGGGCTCGGCCTGTGGCTGTGCTGGCTGATCGCGCTCAAGGTGGTCGATCGCCGCCGCGCCTTTCTCGTGGTGCTGATGCTGGCGATCTATCCGATCTTCAACTTCAAGGGCTTCAAGTACAACGCCGATCTGATTCAGCTAGCGACGCTCCCGCTCCTCGCGCTGGCCTATCTCCATGCCTTCGAGCGGCGCAGCGTCATGTCCGGGGTGTGGCTTGGCCTTGCCGGGGCGGTGGCGCTGCTGGCGAAATACTGGGCGCTGACCATGATCGGCGCTGTCGGCATCGCCGCGCTGCTGCACCCGCAGCGGCTCTTGTTCCTGCGCTCGCCGGCGCCGTGGGTCGCGATTGCCGTCCTGCTGACGGCGATGGCGCCGCATCTGGTCTGGCTGTGGCGGAGCGATTTCCTGCCGCTCACCTATGCCGGCGGCATCTACGAGATTTCCAGCCGTGCCGCCAGTGTGCAGGGCGCGATCGGTTATCTCAACCACAACCTTCTGCTGCTGGCGCTGCCGGTTGTGCTGGCGGTGCTGGCGCTGCTCTATGCGCCGTGGCGTTCGTCAGTGGCGCGCTGGAGCCTGCCGGCGATCGTCGTGCACAACTGGTCGCGCGTGGCCAATCCGGCGGTGCGGGTGTCGAACGCGATCCATGTCTGGATCATCCAGATCGCGCTGGCGCTGGGGCCGCCGCTCGGCGCGGTCGTGTTCGTGATCGCGATGAAGACCGACTGGGGCATTCCGCTGTTCGTCTTGACGCCGCTGGCGTTGCTGGCGATCCCGATGCTGCGTGTCCCGCGCGTGGCGCTGTTCCGCCTCGCCGCGGTCTGGCTGCTCGCGATGCTCGCCGTGCTCGCGGCCGCGCCGCAGATCGTCCGCCTGACGCTCAGGCACAACGTGCCGGGCGTGGACGCCTATGATGCCCGCTCCGAACTGGCGCGGGATCTGACCCGGCAGTGGCGGTTGCGGTTCAATACGCCGTGGGCGGCGGTGGTGGGTTCGACACGCATCGCCGACGTGATGACGTTCTACAGCATCGACCATCCGCTGCCGTTGACGCCGGGCGAGCCCTCATCCGGTCTTCTCACGCTTGCCGACGCGCAGCGCACCGGCTTTATCGGCATCTGCAATCCGGCGGCGGCGGACTACCGGGACTGCAAGGCGTGGATGGCCGCCAATGCCGCGTCGGCCGACTTCGTGGTGATGAGCACGCGGCGCTTCGTGCAGGGCATCCCTGGTCCGGTGGTCAACTGGGACGTCTATTTCATGCCGCCCGCGGCGGCCGCGCGCGATCCCAGCCCGCCGCGCCGCTGACCGCTATCCTTCCGCGAAGCGGACGATGACGCCGCTGGCCTGCGCCGCCGGCACGCTGACCGCGCCGTCATGCACCACTGCGCCGGCGATGCCGCGCGCTTTCGCCATGTCATCGGTCGCGATCACCAGCGCCGCCGCGCCCTCGGTCGGGGCACCCGCACGCACGCGCTCGGGATAGCGTCGCGCGAAAGCGGCGGTGTCGTGGAACAAGAAGTCGGCGCGCGTGCCGCCCGAGCCGACGCGATAGCTGCCGTCGCCCACGCTTGCGACCGGCCGATCGATCAGGCGCGACAGATGCGTGGCGGCTGCGCGCGGATCGGCCGCCACGATCTCGACCGCCGCAAGCCGCGTCGCGCCGTTGGCGTGGCGGCGCAGCGCCGGAATCCACACCGCATCCGGGGTCAGATGCTGGCAGGCGAAGATGCGCAAGCCGGCGGGCGCATCCTCGGCCGGCCAGTTGAAGGTGTT
Organism: Bradyrhizobiaceae bacterium; assembly: GCA_044463945.1. GTDB lineage: Bacteria > Pseudomonadota > Alphaproteobacteria > Rhizobiales > Xanthobacteraceae > 62-47. The sequence continues at coordinate 2,391 of JBIQLW010000060.1, forward strand.
GAACCGCGCTTCGGTCGCACCGCCGCCGGGCAACTCCACCGGCCGCGCGAAGGCGAGCGGGCCGCTGCCGCCGATGCCGCGCGCGGTGAGTTCGGCAAGCCCGGCGTCGGCGTCGTCGGTGGTGAAAGCCGCGCGCTCGATGCCTTCACGCTGCCTGAGGAACGCGGTAGTGAGGCGATTGTGCGGGGTTTCGGTGAGAACGCCGAGCAACTCGATATAGTCGTCGCCGAACACGATGGTATAGTTGGCCGAGCCGATATGCGGCGAATGCGTGCCCCGCGGCGACAGCGTGAAACCGAGCTTGCGCCACGCCGCGCCGGCTGCGTCGAGATCGCGGGTGGCGACGACGACGTGGTCAAGACCGAGGACGTGCTGGAGCGGCATGGCGATCCCTGTCGGTGGTGGGAACCGGGCGACGGACATGGCGCGGGCATGGGCGGTCGCTGCGGACGCATTCAGAATGAATTCTTTCGAATGGCGAGGCAAGCGGTGCGGTTGCGGGCCGGCACCACGCGGGAAGATTGGGATGATTCCAGTTTTGACGCCGGACAATCCCGTTGAAATTCGGTCGATGATTAAGTCCGGTATCGCGTCGGCGTGAAGCTGTCGGCGGCGACAGAACATGATGCAGGTTATAATGGAATATCGTCACATAATCGATCCGGGTGTTTCGGGTCGTCCCGCCGCAGTCGCGGCGAGGGCAAGGACTTTCGCCGCGCGCATCCGGCGCGCCGGCATACACCTCGCGCTGTGGGCGCTCGGCGCGATGCCCGCCGCCGCGCAGCAGGATGACGCTGCGGCGCCCGCTGTCGCGACCGCGATACAGGCCGCGCTGCCGCAGGACCTGTCGCCGTGGTCGATGTTCATGAACGCCGACATCGTGGTCAAGGCGGTGATGGTGGGGCTGGCCTTCGCCTCGCTGGTGACCTGGACGGTGTGGCTTGTCAAGGCGCTGGAACTGGTTGCCGCCAAGCGCCGGGCCCGTGGCGCAACGCGCAAGCTCGCGCGTGCCGACAGCCTCGCCGAGGCCCGCGCCGCGATCGAGGGCGGCTGGGCCGGACAGGGCGCGGTGGCCGAACTGGTCCAGGCGGCCACGCGCGAGACGGGACGCTCCGGTGGCCTCGCCGCCGAAGGCATCAAGGAGCGGCTGGCGATCGCACTGTCGCGGATCGAGGCGCGCGCCGGCCGCGACATGGCGCGCGGCACTGGCCTGCTCGCGACGATCGGGGCCACCGCGCCGTTCGTCGGCTTGTTCGGCACGGTCTGGGGCATCATGAATTCCTTCATCGGCATCTCGCACGCCAAGACCACCAACCTCGCGGTAGTCGCGCCCGGTATCGCCGAGGCGCTGCTGGCGACCGCGCTGGGGCTGATCGCGGCGATCCCGGCGGTCATCATCTACAACGTATTCGCGCGCGCCATCGCCGGCTATCGCGCGCTGCTGTCGGATGCTTCCGGCGAGATCCTGCAACATCTGTCGCGCGATCTGGAGCGGCAGGCACGCGATGCAGCGGTGACGCCGGCCGCGCCGCGTGCGGCGGAGTGATGCGATGGCGGTGACGCTGAAGGACCCCCACGACGGCGACCTTGCGGAAGTCTCCGACATCAACGTCACGCCGTTCATCGACGTGATGCTGGTGCTGCTCATCATCTTCATGGTGGCGGCGCCGCTCTCCACCGTCGATGTCGCGGTGGACCTGCCGGTGTCGAACGCGCAGCCGCAGCCGCGCCCCGACAAGCCGCTGTTCCTCACGGTGAAGCCGGATCTCACGCTGGCGCTCGGCAACGACGAGGTGCCGCGTGCGGCGTTGCAGGCGACACTGGATCAACAGACCGATCACGATCGCGAGCAGCGTATCTTCCTGCGCGCCGACGGTGCGGTAGCCTATCGCGAACTGATGGCGGTGATGAACCTGCTGCGGGAGGCCGGCTATCTCAAGATCGCGCTGGTCGGGCTGGAGGACACCGGGCAGGCGAGCACCACCGCCCCTGCCGCGTCCACGGCGACGCGGCCGGCCGCCGACACGCCGTGATGATCGCAGGTCCCGACCCTGATGGCCGCTGGCTTACGATGCTCTCGCCGCGCGGGCTGCTGCGCTGGAGTGTGGCGGCGGTGGTTGTCGTGGCCGCTCACGCGGTCGCGGTGTGGCTGGCGCTGCACTGGCAGCCGGCGACGGCCGCATCGGGCGAGCCGCCGCCGGCGGTGATGATCGATCTCGCGCCGCTGTCGGTGGCCTCCGATGCGCCGCCGCAGGACGTCGCGCCGGGACCGCAGATGACCGAGGCGCAGCCCGACACGCCGCCCGAGCCACAGGAGAGGCCGACGCCGGAGGAGCCCGAGCCTCCGCCCGAGCGCGCGCCAAAACCCGATGTCGAGGTGCCGGAGTTGCCGAAGGCGGATGATGCCGCCGCAATGCTGACGCCGCCGCCCGAGCCGGCAAAACCGGAGCCGCCGAAAGAAACTGAACGCAAGCCGGTGAAGCCGCCGGCGAAGAAAAAGGTCGAGCGCAGAAAGCCGCGCCAGTCCGCCGACCATGCCGCGCCGCGTACCTCGGCGCCGCCCACTGCGTCGGCGCAGCGTGCGGAGCGCGCGGCAGCTCCGTCCCACGGTGCCGGCGCATCGGCGGCCGCTGCGGCGTCGTGGCGCAGCGCGCTGATGGCGCACCTCAACCGCTACAAGCGCTTTCCCTCTGGGGCCGGCCGCGGCGGTGTCGTGATGGTGGCATTCACCATCAACCGTTCCGGTCAGGTGACTGGGTCGCGTCTGCTGCGCTCCTCCGGCGACAGCGCCCTTGATGCGGAGGCAGTGTCGCTGCCACGCCGCGCCAGCCCGGTGCCCGCGCCGCCGCCCGGAACCGGCGGCGCATCGATCGGGCTCGCGGTGCCGATCCGGTTTTCGCGCTGAGTCCGCCTAACGCGCCTATGACGTGCCGAACAGCGGAAGCACGAAGATTGCGACGTTGACGAGCCATGCCAGGCCGAACACGGTCGAGCGCAGCGTCGAACGGTCGGCGACGTAGAGCACCGCGTGAAGGATGCGCAGCGCGATGTAGATCACGGCCATCGTGTCGAGTGCGCTGCCGTCCGCGCCTTGAGTCTTGGCGATGATCACGGCAGCGGCGAAGAACGGAAAATTCTCGTAGGCATTGAGGTGCGCCGCATAGGCGCGCCGGCGCGCCGGCGGCAGCCGGTCGACGCTGTCGCGCGGGTGATGGTTGTCGCCGTCGCCGCCGGCCTTGGCGAACACAACGATGGCGAGCGGCAAGATCCCGGCGACGAGAACGCACCAATAGGCGAGCGGCATGGAAATATCTCCAGTCGTGGAACGGGATGGCGGTTCGGCGGTTGACGATATCGCCCGTTGTCGCGGGCGATATGAATGCGGCATGAATGATGCCGTGTTTCTGTGCCATGCAACTAAAAATAAAAATATAAATTCCTGAAACGCGAACTGGCCTGCAATCATCGCCATATTGCGGCCGCACCTCTATCGGCTGATCGCAAGGCCGCGCGATGCGATATGTTGCGCATCGGATTTTTGGCGCATCGGATTATTTGGGAGAACGATACGATCATGACCAAACTGCGTCTCGTCATGCTGACAACCACCACGTTGACTCTCGGTCAATTCGCCGCGTATCCGGCGCACGCCGAGGACGGACGCACCGCGGCGGCTGCCGTTCTGATGGCGCAGGCTGGCTCCGGGGATGCCGCGAAGGACCGGATGAAGGGGCCGCCGCGCTCCGGTGCGCGCGACCATCAGGCCCCGCGTGGTGGTCCTCCGGCGGCCGCGCCGCGTGGAGCCGGCGCGCCGCCTCAGCGGCCGGCGGCACCCGCGGCTCCTGCTCCGCGAACGGCCCCGGCGCAGCGCCCAACGCCGCCAGCGCCTCCCGCCGCGGCTCCGAAGCATACGCCACCGGCAGCGCAACGCCCCGCCGCCCCATCGGCGCCTTCGCCGCGACAGGCCACGCCGCCGTCGCGGCCCGCTGCTCCTGCTACGCCGCCGGCGGCAGGTCGTCCCGCGCAGCCGCCCGCCGCCGCACCGCAACAAGGTACCAAGGGGCCTGAGGGTATCAAGGGGCCAGCGCCTTCGGCCGCGCCGCAACAAGGCACCAAGGGACCAGCGCCCGCGCCTTCGGCTGCGCCGCCGGCCGCGAAACAGCCACAGCCCAGCGCGCAGCCGCGTCCGCCCCAGACGCCGCCGGCCGCGCAGCCGCCCGCACCGTCTTCGGCTCAGCCGGGGCCGGCCGGCCGCCCCGGCGGCGACCGCGATCGCGGCGATCGTGGCGATCGGACGCGCCCGCCCGGCGCAGGCCCCGGCGGCGCGCCTCCCGCGACGCAGACCCAGCCGGCCGCCCCGGGTGGCAATCAGACGTCAGCGCCGCCGCCCGCCGGTCGCGGTCAGGCCGTCGTGCCGCCGCAGCAGGTCCGGCCGCCGCAGGTCAACGCTCCATTGCCGCCGCCGCCTCCGGTCGCCGACAAGGTGGTCGCGCCGGGGGCCGCACCCTCGGGTCCGCGCCGGATCGAGGATTTCCGTTCGGAGCGGCGCGAAACGCAGCAGGGCGGCCGCACCATCATCACCGAGCCCGGCCGCGTCATCGTGCGCGATCCGAGCGGGCAGTCGTTCATCCGCCACAACGAGGACGACCGCTTCCGCCGGGGCGCACGCGATTTCCGGCAGGAGCGCGTCGGCAACGACACCCGCACCGTCGTGGTGCGGCCTGACGGCACCCAGATCATCACCGTCAATGATCGTGACGGCCGGTTGCTGCGGCGGATGCGTCGCGATCCGCGCGGCCACGAGGTCGTCATCATCGATAACGACCGTCACGGTCATCGCGGCGGTCCGGGATCGATCGCCGCGGGTGTCGCGGCCGGCGTGGTGGCCGGTGCGATCGGCGGTTACTTCGTGTCGCTGCCGCCGCCCGTGGTCCACATCCCGCGTGACCGCTACATCGTCGAGGCGGATCAGGCGCCGCCCGAGGTGATCTACGAGACGCTGATGGCGCCGCCGGTCGAACGCATCGAGCGTGCGTATTCGCTCGACGAAATCCGCTACAGCCCGATGGTGCGCGCGCGGATGCCGAGCGTCGATCTGGACACCATCAACTTCGAGACAGGATCATGGGACATCCCGCCCGATCAGGCCGCGAAGTTGCAGGTGATCGCCGACGGCATCAACCGGGCGATCCAGCGCAACCCGAGCGAGGTGTTCCTGATCGAGGGTCACACCGACGCGGTGGGCGCCGATGTCGATAACCTGTCGCTGTCGGATCGCCGCGCACAGTCGGCCGCCGAATTGCTGACGCAGCAATTCCAGGTGCCACCGGAGAACCTGGTGACGCAGGGCTATGGCGAGCAGAACCTGAAGGTGCAGACCGACGGTCCGGCGCGCGAGAACCGCCGCGTCACCGTGCGCCGTATCACGCCGCTGCTCAACGGCGAGTCGGCGTCCGCCGCGCCGCCGCCGCCGCGCTGAGCGCGCAAGATGATCGAAACAAAATGGCCGGGAGCGATCCCGGCCATTTTTTCGCGTCAATGCGGGCTCATTCAAGTTCCTGCAAGGCAGTCGCGGAGACTTGAATGAGCGATGATACCACCACGATTCACCGATCCGCCGCGCTCGGCTTTGCCGCCAAAGCCGACGCCTATGTGCGCGGCCGACCCGATTATCCCGAAGCCATCATCGGTTGGCTGCGGGAACGGCTCGGCCTCGGCGAGGGCCGCAGCGTGATCGATCTCGGCGCGGGCACGGGTAAGTTCACGAGTTGCCTTCTGGCTACCGGCGCGCATGTCATCGCCGTCGAGCCGGTGAAGGAAATGCGCGCCAAGATCGTGCAGACGCTGCCCAAGGTCGCGACCTATGACGGCAGCGCGACCTCGATCCCGCTGCCCGACGACAGCGTCGATGCGGTGACCTGTGCGCAGGCATTCCACTGGTTCGCGACCAAAGAGGCGCTCAGCGAAATCCGTCGTGTGCTGAAGCCCGGCGGCAAGCTCGGCCTGATCTGGAACATGCGCGATGAAAGCATCGACTGGATCGCGAAGATGACCGAGATCATCTCGCCTTACGAGGGCGACACGCCGCGCTACGCCAACAGCGCGTGGAAGGCGGTGTTTCCGTTCGAGGGCTTCAGCGCATTGCAGGAAGAGCACTTTGCGCATCGGCACAGCGGATCGCCGGAGGACACCATCATCGACCGCGTCCGCTCGACAAGTTTCATCGCCGCGCTGCCGCCGGACGAGGAAGCGAAAGTCGTGGCGCAACTCCGCGCCCTCATCGACGCGACGCCCGCGCTCGCCGGCAAGGACGTCGTCAACGTGCCCTATACGACGGTGGCCTATTGGGCGGAGAAGATCGGATAGCCTGTTCGTCTCGCCGCGTCGTGACGATCGCAGGCGTTCGTATGGGTCATTTCTTGTCGCTGCCGAGCTTGGGAATGTTCGCGCCTTCCGGGGCCGACAGCAAACCCGTCTTCACGTACAGATGCAGCTTGGCGCGGGTGTCGGTGATATCGAGATTGCGCATGGTCAGTTGCCCGATACGATCCGCCGGCGTGAATGCCGCGTCCTCGACCTTCTCCATGCTCAACCGCTCCGGCTGATAGGTCAGGTTGGGGCTCTCGGTGTTGAGGATCGAATAGTCGTTGCCGCGGCGCAGTTCGAGCGTCACTTCGCCGGTCACAGCGCGGGCCACCCAGCGTTGCGCGGTCTCGCGCAGCATCAGGGCCTGGGAATCGAACCACCGTCCCTGATAGAGCAAGCGGCCGAGCTTCATGCCGTTGATCCGGTACTGCTCGATGGTGTCCTCGTTGTGGATGCCAGTGACGAGACGTTCGTAGGCGATATGCAAGAGCGCCATGCCCGGCGCTTCGTAGATGCCGCGACTCTTGGCCTCGATGATGCGGTTCTCGATCTGGTCGCTCATACCGAGGCCGTGCCGGCCGCCGATCGCATTGGCCTCCAGAAACATCGCGACCGGATCGGCAAAGGTCTGGCCGTTGAGCGCCACGGGCTGGCCCTCCTCGAATCGGACCGCGACCTTTTCGGCTTTGACGGCACAGTCGTCGCGCCAGAACGGCACGCCCATGATCGGGTTGACGATGGTGATGCCGCTGTCGAGGTGTTCAAGATCTTTGGCCTCATGGGTAGCGCCGAGGATGTTGCTGTCGGTCGAATAGGCCTTTTCAGCGCTCATCTTGTAGGCGAAGCCGTTGGCGGTCATGAACGCCGACATTTCCGCCCGACCGCCCAGTTCGTCGATGAACTGCTGATCGAGCCACGGTTTGTAAATCCGTAAATCCGGATTGGTCAGCAGCCCGTAGCGATAGAACCGCTCGATATCGTTGCCCTTGTAGGTCGAGCCATCGCCCCAGATGTTGACGCCGTCTTCCTTCATGGCCGAGACCAGCATGGTGCCGGTGACGGCGCGGCCGAGCGGGGTGGTGTTGAAGTAGACGATGCCACCGGTCGAGACGTGGAAAGCGCCCGACTGGATGGCGGCGATACCTTCGTGGACCAGTTGCGTACGACAATCGACGAGGCGAGCCTTCTCGGCGCCGAACTCCATGGCTTTGCGCGGAATCTCGTCGTAGTCGGCCTCATCGGGCTGGCCGAGATTCGCGGTATAGGCGAAGACGCGTGCACCTTTCTGCTTCATCCACAGGAGCGCGGCACTGGTGTCGAGCCCGCCCGAGAACGCGATACCGACATTTTCGCCTTTGGGCAGGTTTTTCAGGATCGTACTCATGAGGCTTCCAATCGACCGATTTTCGTTTGCGGTTCTACTACGCGAATATCGAACGTCGCGCCACAGCGGCGGCTGATGTGACGAATGTCGTCACAACGATGGGGCCGGGCCGACGTCCCGGCCCCGCCACCGCTGCATCATCCGGTAGCCGGGCCAGGCGAAGCGGGTCAGCGCGGCGTCGATGCGGTCGTCGGTGGTCCGCGTTGCCGGCCAGCGGTAGAGCCAGCCGTGCAGCAGCCAGATCACCAGGAATGTCACCAGTCCGGCGATGGCGACATCGGTGAAGAAGTGGCCGCCGAAGGCCATGCGCAGGCCGCTGGTCAGCGCGCCGAAGGTCACTGCGCCGGCATAGGCCAGCGGCCGCCACGCCGGCGGCGCCAGCGCCGCAGGCGCCAGCGTCCAGAACGCGGTGGCGCCCTCGCCGGAGAAGAACGAGCAGTTCTTCGGGCACTGGCCGCGATGGTCCCACCACGCCACGAATGGCAGGGGACCGTTGAACTCGGTGACAGTCACCGGGCGCGGGCGGCCCCAGTAACTCTTGAAGGTGAAGTTGGTGAGGACACCGGCGGAGAGCAGCAACGTCAGCAGCAGGAAGGCGACGGTGCGCCCGCGTACCAGAAGCGGCCGGTCGGGGCGGATCATCTTCACCGCCAGCGCGACGATCGCAGGCAGCGCGAAGGCCCAGGCCACCCACATCGCGCCGTAACGGGCGAAACCGGCGAGCGGGCTCCGCCGCAGCGGGAAGTCGTGGATCGCCGGATCGTAGAACAGCGCCGCCAGCTTCAGGTCGAGTTCGGGATGGATGCCGAACGTAACGCCGATGACGAGCGCAAGGCCGAGCGCGATGATAAGTCCGGTCCGGTTCATGGCTGGGGTTTAGAGCATGATCCCGAAAAGTGGAACCCGGTTTTCGGACAAGATCATGCTCCATCAAAAAGAATTTGGTGTGAGAGTGAGGAAAGTCCGCGGCGGGGCGCCGCGCCGATTATAAGGGCGCCGGCGGTTCGCGCCACGCGCCTGCCTTGCGTCCGGCGATCAGCCAGTAGACCGCGCCGGCGACGACGCCCGCGCCCATCATGATTTCGAGATGACGGCGAACGACGCCGTCGAAGCTCATGGTCGCCGGATCGAACGGCACCAGGCCGAGATAGCAGGCAAGGCCGGTCAGCGCGCCGCCTATGGCATAGGTGAGCGCGCCGCGGATGTTGAAGGCCTCGGTGATCAGCACCACCAGGAGCGCCGGCAGCAGCGCGAAGCCGCTGACGAAGATGAAGCCGAAGCCGAACATGACGTCGATTGCGTCGGGGTCGATTTGGCCGAGCGCCATGTCGCTCCAGTCCGGAAACAGGATGGCGAGCACGATCACCATGCCGGCGGCGAGGCACGCCAGCAGCAGGCCGATTACGATCGCGACGAGGTGGCCGATCAGCGACACGATGGCGTTGTCTCCATGCCTCTCCCGTTCCGCGCAAAATCGTATGCCGGAATTTGACGGAGAAGCGCGACGTCATCGTCCGCCAACGGGTCCGCGCAAAGCGCGGCCCGATGACAGGCTCCGGCGGGCGATCCAGTAATCCGGGCAATCGTGGAGGTAGCCTGAATCCATGGTGGATACTGGACACCTCGCCTCCGCGGAGTGTGACAGCTTTCGTGTCGCGGCTCCGTCAAGCGATGTTCCTCAATCCGTCATCGCCATGGCGCGCAGCGCCTGGCGCTCGCGCGCCGACAGCTTCTCCGTCTCCGACTTGAGCTGGCCGCAGGCGGCGAGGATGTCGCGGCCGCGCGGCGTGCGTACCGGCGAGGAATAGCCGGCGTTGAACACGTATTCGGAGAACTTTTCGATCTGCTCCCAATCAGAGCATTCGTAAGCGGTGCCGGGCCACGGGTTGAAAGGGATCAGGTTGATCTTGGCGGGGATGCCCTTGAGTAGTTTGACCAGCAATTTAGCGTCGTCGAGCGAGTCGTTGACGCCCTTCAGCATCACGTATTCGAAGGTGATGCGGCGGGCGTTCGACGCGCCGGGATAGTCGCGGCAGGCTTGCAGTAGCTGGGCGATGGGGTATTTGCGGTTGAGCGGCACCAGTTCGTTGCGCAACTCGTCGCGCACCGCGTGCAGCGAGATCGCCAGCGAGACGCCGATTTCCGCGCCGGTGCGTGCGATATAGGGCACCACGCCCGAGGTGGACAGCGTGACGCGGCGCTTGGAGATGCCGATGCCGTCGCCGTCGGTGACGATCAGCAGCGCATCGCGCACCGCCTCGAAATTGTACAGGGGCTCGCCCATGCCCATCATCACGATGTTGCTGACGAGGCGGTTGCCCGCCGGCGTCGCGCGGTCGATCCAGTCGCCGAGGCGGTCGCGCGCCACCATGACCTGGCCGACGATCTCGCCGGCGGTAAGGTTGCGCACCAGCCGCTGGGTGCCGGTGTGGCAGAACGCGCAGTTCAGCGTGCAGCCGACCTGCGACGATACGCATAGCGTGCCGCGGTCGGTTTCCGGAATGTAGACACACTCGACCTCGTGCGGATTTTCGCCGGCGGTGCCGCTCGGCAGCCGCAGCAGCCACTTGCGGGTGCCGTCGCTGGAAATCTGTTCGGCCACCACCTCGGGCCGCGCCACGGTGAAGTGCGCCGCGAGTTGCGCCCGCATCTCCTTGGAGATCGTAGTCATCGCCTCGAAGTCGGCGCCGCCGCGCACATAGATCCAATGCCAGAGCTGCTGCACCCGCATCTTGCGCTGCGCCGGCGGCACGCCGATGCCGCCGAGCAGGTCGGCGAGTTCCGCGCGCGACAGTCCGACAAGCGACGGCTTCGCCGGCGGCACGTACCGCTCCAGCGGGGTCTTTTCCAGCGGTGCTCCGGTCGCGGCGCGTGGCCGCGCAGCGGCGGAGCCGGACAGGGCGGAGGTAGCGGTCATGGAACCTTGGTCCGTTCGGTGCGGCGGTCCGCCTCACATAGGCTTTCCCGCGTCCGCTGGAAAGGCGCAAATCGTCCGGTTCCGCCGCGGGTATCCTACGGCGTCAGCGTCGGCAGTCCTGCGCCACACGGTCCAGCGCCTGCGATAGCCCCTTCAGCGAGAACACGTCGGTTGTCTGGGTGCCCCTGCTGGACACCGCCTTGACCACGGCCTCGCCGCTCTTGCGCAGCGCCTCGACCAGCTTCTCCTCCTCGGCGGCGTTTTTAATCCACAGGCCGTCGCCCTGGGTGTACATCGCATAGCTCCCACCGCCGACTTCGAGCGTCGATTCCGAGCCGGGTTTCGCCGGATAGCCGATCATGATCGAAACTTCGTTCACGACCTTTTCCGCCGGCCGCGTCGAGATGAACGCATAGGCGGGATCGCGCGGCCGGTTGGGCGGGTTGGTCTTCGATGATGACGGCTTCGCCAGCGCGAAGCACAACTTCTTGCCGTTAGGCGATGCCGTGTACGCGCCCCAGCTTCCATACTGGCCAAGCAGCGTCGGTTCGTTGCTTGCCGTGTGTCGGGTGTCGGGCCTTGCGGGCGTCCGCGTGCCGCGTTGCGCCAGCGCGAGCGTCGAACTCGCGCACAGCATCGCGCCCACCATCAGGATCAGCGTTGTGCGTACCGATATCACCCGGGTTCGTTCCCGCAGCAATGTGACTGGAAGATGGCTTTGCCTTTGATTTTCCCGAATCTGCATGGTCGGGACATAGCATTTTGTGCCGGCGATGGCGATTATCGATTGCCTTTCTCGCGGGCGCGGGCAGCCGCGCGCAGCTCGGCCCATTGCGTCTCGCTCCATTGCAGCAGGTCTTCGGCGCCGGACGTGCGCAGATGCGCGCCGCCGTCCTGCACCACCATCTCGCCGTTGATGTATCCGGCGCGATCGGAAATCAGGAAGCTCGCGAGATCGGCGAGTTCGCCATGATCACCGGCGCGCCCCAGCGGATTGAGTCGGCTGCCGTCGCCGCGCCCCTGCGGCCGCAATTGTCCCGACGCGCCCGGCGTGGGAAACGAGCCCGGCGCGATGGCGACGGTGCGGATGCCTTTCGGCCCCCATTCCACCGCGAGACTTCGCGTCATCGCCAGCACGGCGGACTTCGCCATCGCCGACGGCACCGTGAAGGCACGGCCGGTGATGGTCGAGGTCGAGAGGATGCTCAGCACCACACCGCGATGGCTGCCCTCGATCCAGCGCCGTCCGGCGTTGAGGGTGCAATACAGGGTACCGTGCAGGGTCGGCGCGAGGATCGCGTCCGCCGCGCGCGAGGACAGATGCTCGGTCTGCGCGATGAAGGTGGCGGCGGCATTGTTAACCAGTACGTCGAGCGGCGCGCCGCGCCAGATGGCGTCCATCATCGCTTCGACGGCGGCGGCGTCGCGGATGTCGCAAATGATGGTTTCGACATCCGCCCCGGATTCGGTGCGCAGCCGCGCCGCGGTCGCCTCCAGCGCCTCGGCCCTGCGGCCGCAGATCACCAGCGCCGCGCCGAGCTCGGCGAAGCGGCCAGCCATCGCCGCGCCGAGACCGGAGCCGCCGCCGGTGACCAGAATGCGCTTGCCTGCCAGCAGCCCCTTTTCGAACATCGTTTGAAACCTTCCATCCGCCGGAATTTCGCGTGCCGCGCTCGCCAAGCCCAGCATCAAGCCCGCGCATCTTGCAACGCGCGCGATATCGAATCAGATTGTCGCCAGCCGACAAATCCGGCAAGACGTTTCCCGCGCGCGTTCCTCCCGTTTCATCCAGCCCCGCTGGCAACTTCAGGTGGTGTCAATGAAAGCGATCCTGTGCTCCCAATATTGCGGTCCCGACGATCTCGTGCTGGCCGATATCCCGGACCCGGTGGCGGGACCCGGCGAGGCGGTGATCGCGATCAAGGCGGCGGCGCTCAATTTCTTCGACCTCCTGATGATTCAGGGCAAGTATCAGATCAAGCCGCCGTTCCCGTTCTCGCCTTCGGCGGAAGTCGCGGGCGTGATCGAGAGCGTCGGCGCGGGCGTCACCGATCTCAAGGTCGGCGACCGGGTGATGGCGTCGTGCGGCCATAACGGCGCGCGCGAGAAGATCGCGCTGCCGGCGGAAGCGATCATCAAGATTCCCGACAATCTCGATTTCGATCGCGCCGCCGGCATCACCATCATCTACGGCACGACGCTGCACGCGCTGGAAGATCGCGCCAGTCCGAAGGCGGGCGAGACGCTGGCGGTGCTGGGCGCGGCCGGCGGCACCGGCCTCGCCGCCTGCGAGATTGGCAAACTGCTGGGGCTGAAGGTGATCGCCTGCGCTTCGTCGGAGGAAAAGCTCGCCTTCGCCAAACAACATGGCGCCGAGCTGACGCTGAACTACAGCAAGGAAGATCTCAAGGAAGGGTTGAAGAAGCTCACCGGCGGAAAGGGCGTCGACATCGTCTATGATCCCGTTGGCGGCAGCTATTCGGAAGCCGCGCTACGCGCGGTCGCCTGGGAAGGCCGCTTTCTGGTGATCGGTTTCGCGGCGGGCGAAATTCCGAAGATTCCGCTCAACCTCGCGCTGCTGAAGGGCTGCGATATCCGTGGCGTGTTTTGGGGCGCGTGGACCAAGATCAACCCGAAAAAGAACCGCGCGAACCTCGAGCGGCTGGCGAAATGGACCGCCGAGGGCAAGCTGTCGTCGCACGTCGATCGCACCTTCCCGCTGGCGCAGACCGCCGATGCATTGAAGGTGCTCGCCGGCCGTCAGGCAATGGGCAAGGTGATCCTGCATCCGTGAGGATGCGTGACGCGATGATATGGGGCTGTCGTCGCCCAGTGCGCGGGGACGACGGCTCATCCGGACGTTACGCCGCCGCGTCGTCTTCCAGACCGCGCTTGAGCGCGGCGCGTGCGGCATCGCGGTGTTCGGGCCGGATGTTGCTCGCCATCAGCCGGATCGCGGTCGCCAGCACCGCGGCGTCGTCGGTGAAGCCGAGCAGCGGCATCAGGTCCGGCATCACGTCGAACGGCAGGACGAAATAGGCCAGCGCGCCAAGCAGCGCCGCCTGTACATGGCGCGGCGTCTGGCGGTCGAACGCGCAATAGTAGGCCGCCAGCAGATCCTCGATGAAGGGCAGCTTCGCGGCGACGTGCTTGAGCTTCTTCCAGAACGCGGTGCGCAGCCGCGCGGGATCCTCGGCGAGGCGCGCGGCCGGCTCGAAATCCATGGTGCGCTCTGAGGTCATCGCGAGGGTCCCTGCGTGATGCGGCGTGCCGCGGATCGTCATGACGCTGATGTGGTCATTTTCTGCGGACGCCGCAAGGCTGGCTCAGCCGCCGCCGGATGACGCGGCGAGGGCGTTCATGGTCCTGGCCAGTTCGATGTCGCGCGCGGTGACGCCGCCGGCGTCATGGGTAGTCAGCACCACCTCGACCGTCTTGTAGACGTTGCGCCATTCCGGATGGTGATCGGCCTTCTCGGCGGCCAGCGCCACCCGCGTCATGAAGCCGAACGCCTCGCTGAAATCGCCGAAGGTGAAGGTGCGGGCGATGGCGTCGCGGCCCTCGACCTCGGCCCAGCCTTCAAGCTCCTTCAATGCCGCCGCGCGCGCCGCCTTCGCCAGCCGTTCCGCCATGTCGGTGTCTCCCGCGATCTTGCCAATCTTTAATGTAGCATCGAATTGCGTCCCCGCGAGCCATGCCACAATATTGAACCAAAGGCGGCCCAGCGTTTGATACAGGTCAGGCCCACGGCCGCCCGATTTGCCAAAGTGCGATCCCCTTTGCGAGGAGATGACCGTTGACACGATCGGGTTGCCGGCCTTGAGCGGTGCGGACGCATCCGCCGCAACGGAACGTGACAGTGCGCCGCTGTCGCCGCGTTCCGCCCGGCGCAAGGTCATGCTGGTTACGCTGGCGGGCGCGCTGGCCCTCGTCGGACTGGTGGCCGGCGCCTATTATTTTGCGATGCGGCCGGTGACGCTGCGGATTGCGGTCGGCCCCGCCAACGGCGACGACGTCAAGATGATCCAGGGGCTCGCGCAGGCGTTCGCCCGCCAGCAGGGTGCGGTGCGGCTGCGTCCGGTCATTACCGACAGTATCGGCGCCAGCGCCGCCGCTGTCGCCGAGCGCACCGCCGACCTCGCTGTGGTGCGTGGCGACCTCGATGTGCCCAAGACTGCGCTGGCGGTGGCAACGCTGCGCAGGAACGTCGCGATGCTGCTGGTGCCGCCGGCGTCCGCGGCGCAAACCGCCGGGCCGGCCGCCGCCGCGCCGATCGCCAGCATCCCGCAACTGGCTGGCCGCCGCATCGGCGTCATCGGCCGGACCCAAGCCAATGTCAAGCTGCTCGACGTGGTGCTGCGTCAGTACGGGGTCGATCCGGCCAGGGTGGCGGTCGTCCAGTTCACGCCGCCGGAGATGGCCGAGGCGGTGCGTCATCACAAGGCCGATGCTTATCTCGCCGCCGGGCCGATCGGCGGCCGGCTGATCGGTGAAACCATCACGGCCGCGGTGCGGGACGGCGGTGCGCCGGCCTTCCTGCCGATCGACGCGGCCGACGCCATCGCCCAGAACCACCCGGTCTACGAGACGGCAGAAATCCCGGCCGGCGTATTCGGGGGCGCGCCGCCGCGCCCCGATGCCGGGATCAAGACCATCAGCTTTGCCCACCATCTGGTGGCGCGTGACAGCCTGTCCGAAACCGTGGTCGCGGCCCTGACGCGGCAGTTGTTCGCCGCGCGGCAGGATCTGATGACCGATTTCCCGCTGGCGGCGAAGATCGAGACGCCCGACACCGACAAGGACGCGGTGCTGCCCGCGCACCCCGGTGCCGCCGCCTATGTCGATGGCGAGGAGAAATCGTTCCTGGAGCGCTACAGCGATTACATCTGGTGGGCGCTGATGGTGCTGTCGGCGCTGGGTTCGCTGGTCGCGTGGCTGGCGAGCTACTTCAAGCGCGATGAGCGGACCAGCAACACCTCGCTGCGCGGCCGCCTTCTCGACATGCTGACGGCCGCGCGGCGCAGCGAGTCAATCGAAGACCTCGACCGGATGCAGGCGGAAGCCGATGACATTCTGCGTACTACGCTCGACTGCTTTGAGCGCGGCGGTATCGAGGAGGGTGCGCTGACCGCGTTCCAGATCGCGCTGGAGCAGTTCCATAACGCGGTGGCGGACCGCAAGGCGTGGGTGGCGACGCGGCCGCCAGAAGCGCCCAAGGTCAACGTGCAACTCATCGCCGGCTGAGGTGAGGGGCGGCGTCCGGGCCGAGCGATGAAACAGCCCGGCGGGGGCGTTGTTTTCGGCCGCGAAGCAGTTTATATTGCATCGCAGCGTAGGTGGCCGGCCCGGTTCGGAATCGGGCGCCGCCTTTTCATCCGCGTCATCGTCCGTCGCGAGCCGCGCCTTGAGGGCGTTGGCCGGCGGATACCATTCGACCGTCCGGCGTCGTCGGGCGGATGCAGGGAAACAGCCGTATCCATGACCTGGCCGAGCCAGACCGGATATTGATCGAGCCGCCGCCGGGCCCCCAGCCGGCCGGTGCGGCGCACCGCGCCTTGCGCAAACCCTTTCAAACCTCATGCCTCGCATTCCGGTGCTGAACGCAGCGCCGGATACGGCCAATCGAAAACCTGAAGAAGCATCGTCATGAACCTCCGCAATATCGCCATCATCGCCCACGTCGATCACGGCAAGACCACATTGGTGGACAAGCTGTTGCAGCAGTCCGGCACCTACCGCGAGAACCAGCGCGTCACCGAGCGCGCCATGGACTCCAACGATCTGGAGCGCGAGCGCGGCATCACCATTCTCGCCAAGTGTACCTCGGTGCATTGGGGCGATACCCAGATCAACATCGTCGACACCCCCGGCCACGCCGATTTCGGCGGCGAGGTCGAGCGTATCCTGTCGATGGTGGACGGCGTGATCGTGCTGGTTGACGCCGCCGAGGGTCCGATGCCGCAGACCAAGTTCGTGGTCGGCAAGGCGCTCAAGCTCGGCTTGAAGCCGATCGTCGCCATCAACAAGGTGGACCGCCCCGATGCGCGCGCCACCGAAGTGTTGAACGAGGTGTTCGACCTGTTCGCGGCGCTCGACGCCACCGACGAGCAACTCGATTTCCCGATCCTCTATGGCTCCGGCAAGAACGGCTGGATGGGCACCTCCCCCGACGACAACGGCAACGGCATGAAGCCGCTGTTCGAACTCGTTCTCAAGCACGTCGCGCCGCCGAAGGTCGAGGACGGGCCGTTCCGCCTGCTCGGCACCATCCTCGAAGCCAACCCTTATCTCGGCCGCATCATCACCGGCCGCATCGCCTCGGGGACGGTGAAGCCGAACCAGTCGGTGAAGGTGCTGTCGCGCGACGGCAAGGTGGTGGAGACCGGGCGCATCTCGAAGATTCTCGCGTTCCGCGGCCTTGAGCGCGTGCCGCTGGATATCGCCGAGGCCGGCGACATCGTCGCCATCGCCGGGCTGTCGAAGGGCACCGTCGCCGACACCTTCTGCGACCC
>JBIQLW010000061.1:0-18859 GCA_044463945.1 Bradyrhizobiaceae bacterium
GCGAGGACGCCCCCTTCGACAAGGTCTGCTACATCGGCTGCGGCGTCACCACCGGCATCGGCGCGGTGCTCAACACCGCCAAGGTCGAACCCGGCGCGAAAGCAATCGTGTTCGGGCTCGGCGGCATCGGCCTCAACGTGCTGCAAGGATTGCGGCTCGCCGGCGCGGACATGATTATCGGCGTCGATCTCAACAACGACCGCAAGGCGTGGGGCGAGCGCTTCGGCATGACGCATTTCGTCAACCCGAAGGAGGTCGGAAAGGACCTCGTACCCTATCTCGTCGATATGACGAAATCAGGCGCGGACCAGATCGGCGGCGCCGACTACACCTTCGATTGCACCGGCAACGTCACGGTGATGCGGCAGGCGCTGGAGGCGTGCCATCGCGGCTGGGGCCAATCGATCATCATCGGCGTGGCGCCGGCCGGCGCGGAGATCGCGACGCGGCCGTTCCAGCTCGTCACCGGCCGCACCTGGAAGGGCACCGCGTTCGGCGGCGCGCGCGGCCGCACCGACGTGCCGAGGATCGTCGACTGGTACATGCAGGGCAAGATTCAGATCGACCCGATGATCACCCACGTGATGCCGCTCGATGACATCAACAAGGCGTTCGACCTGATGCACAAGGGCGAGTCGATCAGGAGCGTGGTGACGTTCTGAAGCGCGCTCCGCTCAGTCCGAAACGTCGCGACCACCGCTTCGCGGCGACCGGATGATCAAAACTCCTCCGGGCACGGATCGACGATCTTCCACAACTCCGGCCCGTTCCTGATCTTCTTCATCTCCGGCGTGAGGCCGCCGTTGCGGCGGATCCAGTCCTTCACGCTGGAGGGGTAGTAGGCCATCAGGTCCGACGTGCCCTCGGCACTGGTGACCTTGATGCCGAAGGTGAACGCCTTGTCGTAATAGGCTTGGTGAAAGCCGAGGCTGGCGCGCGGCGTCACGCAGATCTTGTTCATCGGCACGATGCCGAACACCAGCGTGCAGGCCGAATTGCAGATGCCGTCGATGATGACGCGCTCGCGGTTGGCGCGAATGCGCTCGTACTTGGCCTTGTATTCGGTGACGTAGCCGCCGTGATCGCGTGTGATGCGCAGATCGGCGCGCGCGGGAACGGCCGCGCATAGCGCAATCAGAAGAGCGAGCGGCCACGCCGCGCGCGGTGCTATGCCCCTGAACCGTCCTTGCCGCCAGTCCGCGATTCCCACCGCGATCCCCATGTCGAATCAAACCTCGCAACCGCGGCCGACCCCGCGACCGCTTGTCGCAACAGACCCGGGACCCGTCAACGGAACCGGGACGCGACGACCACCTGCCCGAAAATTCTGGCCTAACTGTGTTGGGATTCCGTTAAGCATCGCGGCTTCCCCAACCTGAACGGATATTCACCAGTATTAAATTTGGCGCCAAGTCCCTGTATGCCCCGAAACGGATTGAATCATCCGGCGTTCTCGATGCTCTACAGGAGGACGATCATGAAACTGAAATCAGCCCTGATTGGACTCGCGGCGCTCGGCGCCGTGACAACGGGCGCGGGAACCGCCATGGCGATGCCGAACGGCCTGCCGGCGGCGAACCAGCTATCGAACCAGGTATCCGGCGTCGATCAGGTCCGCTACGTCTGTAACGCCTGGGGCCGATGCTGGTGGCGACCGAACTACTATTATCCACGGTATCGCTACTACGGGCCACGCTTCTATGGTCCGCGCTTCTACGGCCCCCGCTGGGGCTGGCGCCATCATCGGCACTGGGGTCATCGCTGGTGAGCCACCAACCGCTCGCGGCGGCCGCTTCGGCGCGCCGCCGCGGGCAACAATTGTTTCGATGAAGACAAGGGGGCGCGAACCGGCGCCGGCGTCATCTCACGCCGGCACCGCCGATAGCGATCCGGCCGCGCCGCGCGCATAACCGTCAACCAGCGTTCCGGGAAGATCGAGGCCGCCGAGCCTGACAAGCGCCTCTTGCGGCGCGATGTCGCCCGCCGCGAGCGCGCGATAGACCCGCGCCACCGCCACCATATCGCAGGTGTGGGGCGAGAGCCGCAGACGGCGGATCGCGTGCGCGGTCAATTCAGCCGACGGCGACAGCACCGCCTGCACCTGCGCGGACAAAGTCTGCACACCGTTCATCGCAAGGAACGCCTGATCGTCGAGCGTCTCCACCACCAGCCCGTCGGCATCCCGCTCGCAGGTGAACTGACAGGAATCCTTGTGCAGGCCGTGCAGCCGGGCGTGATAGCAGCGCCCCGACAGCGCCAGCGGCAACCGGCCGAAGGCGAACACCTCGAACGCGGCATCGGGACACGCCACCGCGATCGCGCCGATCGTCGCCAGCGACAGTTCGACCGGCGGGCAGATAGTGCGAGCGCCACGGCGGATGAAAAACCGCGCCGCCGCCTCGTTGTAGATGTTGAGAAACGGTCCCGCCACGAATGGCTGCCCTGCCCGTGCCGGCAGCGCGGTGACGTCGTTGATCTCCACCAGACGGCCGTCGGCACAAAGCTCCGCGATGGCGCGGCGCTCGCGCGGCAGCGTCGGCATCGCCAGCGTCGAGAGCACGACCTCCTTACCGCCGCGCTCCAGCCGCTCGATGATCTCCGGCCACACCGGATCGGAAAACGGCATCCGCTTGCCGCAGACGACCTCGCCGACATGAACGCGCTCGACCGGCGCCTCGTCGGCGATGCGGTAATAGAAGTCCCGCAGCCGGTCGGGCGGCCAATGGAAGAACACGGGTCCGAGCGTCAGCGCGATCGACACGTCGCTTATCTCCAAGTCATCGCCAGGTCTTGCGGTAGGCGCCGGTGGTCTGCCGGCCGCCTTCCGACAGCGCGGCGAGGATGCCCTCGATCTCGACCGCATCGCGGCCCTGCTCGGCGGCATCGACCGCGCGGCGGAAGGCGCGAACCACCTCGGACACATAGCCCTTGCCGCGCTGACGTCCCTCGATCTTCAGCGCGGTGATGCCCGCCTCCTTCAGCGCCACGATCATGGTGCCGGCATTGAGGCTGACGGGATCCTCGAACAGATAGCCGGTCTTGCCGTCTGCCTTGAAGCGGCCCTTGCACAGCGTCGGATAGCCGGCCGGCGTGCCGGGATCGTAACGGTCGATGGTGAAGCCGGCGAGGCGCGCGGTGGTCGCTTCCCCCGTCTCGTCGTAGCTCACCGCCTCGGGCGGCGAACAGACGCCGTTGAGGTTGGGCGAGCGCCCGGTGGCATAGGACGACAGGTGGCAGCGCCCCTCCATCATCACGCACAGGCCGCCGAACACGAAGGCTTCGGTTTCCACCGCGATGGCGCTGTTGAGCGCCTTGATCTCCTGCACCGACAGCACGCGCGGCAGCACCACGCGGCGCACGGCGAACGCCTCGGTATAGAAGCCGATCGCCTCGGGCGTGGCGGCGGCCGCCTGCACCGACAGATGCAGCCGCGTCTGCGGATGGTTCTGCGCCATGTGATCGAGCACGGCGATATCGGCGGCGATCACCGCGTCGGCGCCGCACGCCACCGCCGTATCCGCCGCCCGCCGCCACGGATCGGTGTCGCCGGCGCGCGCGAAGGTGTTGATCGCCACCAGCACCTTGCTGCCGTGACCGTGGGCGAAGCGGATGCCCTCGGCCATCTCCTTCGGTGAGAAGTTAAGGCCGGGAAAGTTTCGCGCATTGGTGTCGTCGCTGAATCCGCAATAGACGGCATCGGCCCCGGCGGTGACCGCAGCCCGCAAAGTGGCCGGCGTTCCGGCCGGACAAACCAGTTCCATGCGCTGCTGCGCCGTCATGTTCCGAACTCCCGGCGGGTCGGTGCCGCCGTCGCCACCCGCCGCGCGACGTCGAGCCCGCCGAGGATGCCAGCGTCGGCGAACCGGCCGAGAGCGCCGGTCAGGCCAAGCAGATCGGAGGGGCGAAGCTCCGCATCCTCGATCGCATTGCGCAGCGCGACGACCGCCTCGGTTTTTCCCGTGACCGAGATGGCACGGTGGAAGAACAGCGCATCGCCGTCGAGCACGCCTTCGAGAACGCCGAGCAGCACCAGAAGGGGACCACGGATCGCCACGTCGGACGGCGTCTCCGCGCTGCGGAAGACGACGCGCACCACGGCGGACGCGCCGTCCGGCACCACGCAGAACGCAAACGGAAGATCGGTCGGATCGATCAGGTAGCGCGCATGGCGATGCTCGCCGAGCCGCTCGAAAATCTGCGGCCGCCGCCGCGCCAGCGAACGCAGCGACAGCGTCAGAAACGGCCCCAGCGGCAGCCCGGCGAACGGCGGCAGCATCCGCCGGGCAAACGCCGGCAAACTCATCTCCTCGCCATCCCGCATGGCCGTGTCCCCGCTTGCCCGAACCGGGAACATCCTAGCGTGCGGGGCGCGTCGAAATTTGCTCCGGCGCAAAGAGCGGCGGCGAAACCGCGCGGCGCGCGAGCTAATCCGCCGTCCGGCCGTGCTCTCCCCAGCGCGTCATCGCTTCGCCCGGGTCGACGCCGGCCCAGCCGATCAGCCGCGCCGCGATCTCGCGCACGATATCCTCGATCGAGGCCGGCGCGGCATAAAACGGCGGCACCGGCGGCGCGATTACGGCGCCGAGCCGGGCAAGCCGCAGCATGGCGTCGAGATGCCCTTCGTGCAGCGGCGCCTCGCGCGGGGCGACCACCAGCCGCCGCTTTTCCTTCAGCGCCACGTCGGCGGCGCGCGTCAGCAGATTGTCGCCAAGACCGTGCGCCATGGCCGCGAGGCTGCGCATCGAGCACGGCACTACGATCATTCCGTCGGTGCGAAACGAGCCGCTGGCGATCGGCGCGGCGAGATCCTGCTCGGAATAGGTGCGGGTGGCCATGGCGTTCAGCGCGACGAAGCCGTCCGGCCCGAGTTCGTGGGCGATGGCGATGCGCGCTCCGCGCGACACCACGAGATGCGTTTCAACGTCGCGGCCGGCCAGTTGGCGCAGGGTCTCGCGGGCAAGCACCGCACCGGACGCGCCGGTGACGCCGACGATCAGACGCTTTCGCATGTCGCCTCCGGGAAAAACTCATGCCAGCGGCTGCGCACCTGCCGCGCGACGGTCTTGTCCATGGCCATCGTCTCGCCCCAGTCGCGGCTGGTCTCCGCGCCGATCTTGCGGGTGGCGTCGATGCCGAGCTTGCCGCCCAGCCCTTCCAGGGGCGAGGCGAAGTCGAGTTGGTCGATCGGCGTCCGCTCAGCCAACAGCAGATCGCGCGAGGGGTCCATGCGGGTGGCGAGCGCCCACATCACATCCGGCCACGCGCGGATGTCGATGTCGTCATCGACGACGATCAGCATCTTGGTCATGGAGAACTGCGGCAACAGCGACCAGAACCCCATCATCACCCGCCGCGCCTGCCCGGCATAGGATTTGGCGATGGCGATCACCGCGATGCGGTAGGAGCAGGCCTCGGGCGGCAGCCAGACGTCGCGGATTTCCGGAAGCTGCTGGCGCAACAGCGGCTTGAACACGTCGAGCAACGCCGCCCCGATCACCGACGGCTCATCGGGCGCGCGCCCGGTGAAGGTCGTGAGGTAATGCGCGCCCTCACGCACGCGCATAGCCTTCAGCGTGAACACCGGATAGTGCGCCGGCGTATTATAATAGCCGGTATGATCGCCGAATGGCCCCTCCAGCGCGGTTTCCGTCGCCGAGACGGTGCCTTCAAGCACGATCTCCGCACTTATCGGCACATGCAGCGCGACGTGTCGGCACGGCGCAAGCGCGACCCGGCGGCCGCTGACGATGCCGGCCAGCGCCAGTTCCGAAACGCCCTCCGGCGCGGGCATCACTGCGGCGAGCAGCAGCGCCGGATCGGCTCCGATCACCACCGTCACCGGCATCTCCGCCTTCTCCGCTCGCCACAGGCGATGGTGGGCGGCGCCGCCGCGCATCGGCAGCCAGCGCATGATGGCGCGATCGCGGCCGATCACCTGCATCCGGTAGACGCCGACATTGTACGCAGAGGGATCGTCAACGCCGGGCGGACGGGTAATCACCAGCGGCCATGTGATCAACGGGCCGGCATCGCCGGGCCAGCAGGTCTGCACCGGAAGTTGCGAAAAATCCGCCGCGCCGTCGCGCCACTCGCGCGGTGTGGCGACGATCCGCGGGCGCGCCTGCAACGCGGTGCGCGCGGCGGGCCACAGCCGCCGCGCCTCGCGCAGGCTGCGCGGCGGCTGCGGCGCGCGCATCCAGGCGAGCAATTCCCCAAGCGGCCCAAGCCCGTCAGGTTCGGTACCGAGCCCCCACGCCACCCGCTCGGTAGTGCCGAACAGATTGGCGACCACCGGAAGCCGCGTTGCGCCGCCATCGTCGGCCAGAGCCGCCGTCAGCCGCAGCGCCGGGCCGCCCTCAGCGATCACCCTGCGGTGCAGCTCGGTGAGTTCGAGCCGCATGGCAACCGGCGCGGCGACGGTGCGCAGCGCGTCGCGCGCTTCAAGATAGGCCAGAAACGAACCGAGGCCGGGAAACGGAGGGAGACGGCGCTGGTGCATGAAGGGTTCGGCCTCGCTGGTTGCTTATCGATGGCACGCAAAACCTGGGGCGACGTTGTGGCCGCGCAAAGAGCGCAGCGCCGCCACCGCCTATGATGTTGGTTGTTACTCGGCAGCCGCCGCGATGGATGTCGCTTGACGGCCCCGCAATGCGGCCTGGAGAAATTCGATGGATGACGGTGATGTTCAGGCCGGCCAGCTACGGCGTCTCGACGACGGCTTTGAAGGACGCATCGAGCGGCTTGTCGAGCATGACCGGAACGCTGTCTGGCGCATGTTGACCGAACCGCAGGCGCTGGCGCAATGGCTCGCGCCGGGCTCTATCGAGCTACGGCCAGGCGGCGCCGTCCATATCGACTTCGCCGACAGCGGCACGACGATCGACAGCACCGTGCTCGCGCTGGATCCGCCGCAATTGCTTGAATACTCGTGGAGCAGCGGCGACGAACCGCAGCGGCCGATGCGTTGGGAACTGCAACCGGCCGGGAACGGGACGCGGCTGATCCTGACCCTGCGGCTGCCGGCGGAAGAGGATGCCGCCAAGGCATGTGCCGGCTTCGACGCACATCTCGAGATGCTCGCCGCCGCGCTCGAAGGCGTCCCGGTCCGCTTTCCCTTCGATCATTTCCTGAAAGCACGGCAGACTTATCAGACTTTGCTGTCGGAATGACGCCCGCCGCCCTCGCCTGAACGTCAGCGGACGCAAGCCTGGCGCGCCCTGCGGGAAAAGCGTGCGAGATGCGGCAAGCATCAAGCTGCGGCGATCTTCCTGAGTGCGGCGCGATCAACTTTGTTAGTTGCTGCAAGCGGCAGGGCATCCCTGAAGTAAATGCGGCGCGGATGCTGATAGGCCGGCGCATGGGCCAGCACAAAATCCTTGATCGCCTGCTCCGAGAGATTGGCACCGTCCCGCAGCACGACGAATGCCACGGGCTTCTGCCCCTTGATCTCGTCTTCGACCGGAACCACGCAAGCCTGCATGACCTCCGGGAGCCGTTCAATGACCTTCTCTACCTCACCGGGGAAAATATTCTCGCCGCCGCAGGTGAACATGTCATCGACGCGGCCGACGAAATAGTAACAGCCATCGGCATCGCGCCGGAATACATCACCCGATTTATACCAGCGATCTTCGGTCAGTACCTGGCGCGTCTTTTCCGGCAGATTCAGATAGCCAAGCATGTTGGCCGGCGTTCGCATCCATAACTCGCCCTCGTCCGCCTCGACGCCGCGGGAATCAACCAGGCGCACCTCGACATCGGCCAGCGGCCAGCCCAGCGCGTCGCCTCCCGGCATGGTCTTGCCAGGCATCGGCCCGAACACCATCGGGCCCGCTTCTGTCGTGCCGTATCCTCCGGCCACGGAAGCATTCGGAAACGCCGCACGGACTGCATCGTAGAGCTGGTGGGTCGCGGGTGCCGAACCCATCCGCACATAGCGGACCTTCGAGGTGTCGACCGCCGCAAGCGCATCGGTCTCGCGCACGACCATCGCCATCATGGTCGGGACCGACGTCACCCATGTCACGCCGAAAGCACCGATCGCGCCGATAAAATTCTTCGCGTCGAACTGCGGCAGCAGCACCAGGCTCGCATGGGCCGCCATCGCGAACTTGGCGGAGATCAGCGCGTTCATATGAAACAGCGGGGCCGCCACAATCAGCCGCTCATCCTCGAACGAGGCGCGCGCGGCAACGCGCTTCCTCACAGCCCAGAGCTGGCCTTCATGGGAGAGCTGCACGCCTTTGGGAATGCCGGTCGATCCCGATGTATAAAGGATCATCGCGCAGCCGTTCGGCGGCGGCGTCACGGTCTCGAACGGGCCGGGATCCAGCAGAGCGTCCCACCCCTCGCCCTCCATCGCGACACAGGGCAGCCCCTTCGGCACCAGCTTCATCCGTTCGCGATCCGCAATCACCAGCTTCGCTGCGCAATCCTTGAGCACGAGGTCGATGGTTTCGGGCGCGAGCTTGTAATTGATCGGCACCGCAATCATCCCTGCCCGCATGATGGCGAAATAGGCGATGAGATACTCCGCGCGGTTGATACCGATCAGAGCGACCGTATCGCCGGCCTTGAGGCCGCGCCTGACAAGACCGCGCGCGCAGGCATCCGATAGGGCATCCATGTGCCCATGGGAATAGAAGCGCGGCTGTTTGAAATCCAGACAGTCGATCAAAGCGACCGTATCGGGATTCTTAGCATGATCTATCAATTTACCGAGGTTCGTCCACATTCTGCGATCCGTTGTCATCTCACGCGATATGAAAAAGCAAATTCATTTCGCGTTCAGCCCTCTACATAGACCAATAGATTTCCCCTGTCAGAGGAGTTCATTGTGACCGACCTTGCTGTATTCTCCGAAACCTATCGCGACGCGCGGAGCAAATTCCTCGCCGCTGCGTCAAGGGCGGGAGCGGAGCTCACCGCCTACCATCACGCGGCCCAGTCCGGCCCGGATGGCGAGGCGTTGTTCATGGATGTCGCGCGGCTCGGCCGGAAAGACGCCTCCAGGGTGCTTGTCGTCGGCTCCGGAACGCACGGTATCGAAGGCTACCCCGGCTCGGCGGCGCAAACCCACTGGCTCAACCCCTTCGAGGCCGGTTCGCTGCCGGACGACGTCGGCGTGCTGTTCTTTCACGGACATAACCCTTGGGGCTTCGCCCACGCCATGCGTTTCACCGAGGAAAACGTCGACCTCAACCGCAATTTCGTCGATTTCGACAAACCGCGGCCGGCCAATTCCGACTATGCGCGCGTCCATGACATCATCGCACGCGAGGTCTGGAACGACGATGACTTGCCCGGCATCTTCACGGCGCTGACCGCTTTGCGCGAGGAGATCGGCGAGCAGGCCTTTTCGGACGCCTTCAACGGAGGCCAATATTCGCATGCCGACGGGATCTTCTATGGCGGTGCGCGCGTGCAATGGTCCAACCTCACCTTCCGGCGCGCCGTCACCGAACATCTCTCGCATACCAAGGCCGCCGCGCTGATCGATCTGCACACCGGGATCGGACCGCGTAACGGCCATATTTTCCTCTGCTTCCATCGTCCCGACAGCGCCGCCTACGAGCGTGCGCGCGGGTGGTGGGGCGAGCGCGCCGTCAATCGCGAAGGCGTCACCCACAAGGCGGTGGCGGACTATCAGGGCCTGCTGGTGAATGCCTTCGTCGATCTGCTGCCGAGCGCCGCCACCACCGCGGTTGTCGTCGAGTTCGGCACGCTGCCGCGCGACCAGATGCAGCGGGCGGCGATGGCTGCGCGCTGGCTGTGGGCCAATCGCACGGCTGACGCCGCTCTCAGACAGCGCCTGATCTCCATCGTGCGCGAAGCCTACTATCCCAGCGCCGCGGACTGGCGCGCCGCCGCGCTTGAGCAGTCGCGCGACATTATCGACCAGGGACTGGCCGGAGTCGCTCGACATACTTGATCCGGTGGTCACGCGGCGGCCTGTGTATGGTCGCCGCGGTCCCAGAAGACGAGCTTATGCTGCAAGAACTTGATAAGCTGGCTTCCGCCGATGCCCAGCACCGCGAGGCTGATCAGGGCAGCAAACATCGTGCTCGTGTCAAGCGTGGTGGTCGCCGCGTTAATGAGATAGCCGAGCCCCTGCGAGGACGAGACGAACTCCGCCACCACCGCGCCAATCAAGCCGAGCACGACCGAGATCTGCAGACCCGCAAAGATGTGACTGGCGGCTGACGGAATCTTGATCCGCGTCAGGATATGCCAACGGCTCGCAGAGAAGGCCCGCATCAGGTCGATCAAAGAGGAATCGGTCGCCTTCAAGCCGACCGCGGTGTTGATGAACATCGGGAAGAAGCAGACCAATGCCACCATCACCGCCTTCGATCCGAGTCCAAAGCCGAACCACACCAGGATCAGCGGGGCCAGGGCCACTTTAGGCATTGACTGCAAACCGAGCACAAACGGATACAGCAACCGCTCTATCCAGCGGAATTCAGCGAACAACACCCCCGTGACAAAGGCGATCGAGCAGCCGAATACATAGCCGATCAGCATCGAACTCATCGTATAGCCGAAGTCCTTCCAGAACGCGCCCTCGATGTAGCCGCGGCGCAAAGCCGCGAGCACGCTTTCGAGCGGCGGCAGGATGTAGTTCGGCACGCCCCAGCTACGGACGGAAATCACCCAGAGCGCCAACAGCGCCAGCAGTAAAATCAGCGGATAGAGGATCGACTTCAGGTTCTCGTGCATGGCGCGCGCCTATTTCTTGTCGTGCGAGAACATCGCTCGCAGTTCGCCGCACAGTTCGCCGAAGTGCGCGCTCGCCAGCGTCTCCTGGGTGCGCGGCAGCGGCAGATCAATCGTGACGTCCTTGATGATGTGCGCCGGGCGCGGCGACAGCACCAGCACGCGGGTGGAGAGGAATACAGCTTCCGGGATGGAATGGGTGATGAAGATGACCGACTTGCGCGCTTCCATCCAGATGCGTTGCAGTTCGACCATCATGTGCTCGCGCGTCATGGCATCGAGCGCCGCGAACGGCTCGTCCATCAGCAGCAGGCTCGGGTCATGCACCAGACCGCGGGCAATGCCGACGCGTTGTTGCATACCGCCGGACAATTCGTGCGGATAGTGCTTCTCGAAACCTTCAAGCCCCATCAGGCGCAGCAGATCGCGTGCGCGGGCAAGCCCTGCCTGCGCATCCATTCCGAGCGTCCGGATCGGCAGCATCACATTGTCGAGCACGGTCCGCCACGGCAGCAGTGTCGCCTGCTGGAACACGATGCCGACATCGCGGCGCGGCCCGGTGATCGGCCGGCCATCGAGCTCGACTACGCCTGAAGACGGCAACAGCAGCCCCGCAGCTACCTTCAGCAGCGTGGATTTCCCGCATCCCGATGGCCCCAGGATCGACAGAAAGTCACCCTTGGCCAAGGTCGTCGAAAAATGCTCCAGCGCCTTGGTCGGCCCTCGAGATGACCGATAGGTCACCTCGAGGTCCTCAGCCCGAAAGATCGGGCTGCCGGCTGTCGTGGAAATGCGTTCGTGCATCATCCGGATCAATCCTTGAAGGATTTGGCCTGAGCGACCACCTTCGCGGCATCAAATTCGGAGAATTTCGGCACGAATGCGTTGGTATAGCAAGCATCAACATCGACGTTTTTCGTCGAAAGCTGGCCGCCCTCGTAAAGTGCTTCGGCAAAGTCCTCCCAGATTTTCTTGTCGTAGGCGCCCCACTTGCGCGGCTCCTCGCCCTTCGGGAAAACCAGCATCTTGTCGAAGCGGGCAGAGAAAATCTTCACGCCATCGGCCAGCACCTTGGCTTCGTCGCCGCTCGGCCTGTCGTTCGGATACTCCTTCCAGAACATCTTGACGCAGGCTTCGCGATTGGTCTCACAGAATAGCGTTGCCTTGGCGATGGCGCGGCCGAATCCCGCGAGCACCTGCGGCTTGTCACGGATCATGTCCTCATGCGCCACGAAGCCGTTGCTGAACAGCGCCTCATAGCGCGGCCCCTGCTCCAGGCGGCGGATTTTCGTGCCCTGCGTCTCCAGCGTCGCGTGCTGGGCATCGAACAGATTGAGGGCATCGACCCGCTTCTCGGTCAGCGCCAGAAACGCCGCTGCGCCGACGCCGACCGGCACCATCGTTGCATTCACCTTCAGTTCCTTGAACTGGGCGCGCGTGATCGGAACGTTGCCAAAGCTCATGGCGCCGACACCGATGGACTTGCCGTCGAGATCCGCGATCGACTTGATCGGCGAATCCGCCAGCACTGCGAACTCCCAGCCGGACGCGCGCGTCATGTTGTAGAAGAACTTCAGCGGCAGCCTTTCTTTGCCCGCATCACGCGAGATGATCAGCGTATCAGGGTTCGGATAACCGATATCGACCCGCTTCGCCAGCATCTGCGGGATCAAGGTGCCGGTGCCCTTGAAGCCCATCAATTCGACGTCAAGTCCCTCCTCCTTGAAATAGCCGAGCTGCTTGGCGGCGACCATCGGGGCCTGCGACAGCGTCATCGAAGTGACGTTGCCGTAAACCAGTTTGACCAGTTCGGCCTTTGCCGGCGGACTTGCAATCATGGCCGCGGACACCGCAAGCAGTGCGCCAACATACAGACTTGATTTCGAGTTCCTCATCGTCTCCCCTCCTCGTGATTTGCTCTATCCGGTGGCCGGCACATAAGTTCCACGGCCGACAGCGACAAGTTTGCCGTCAGCGGCCAAGATATCGATATCGATCACCGCCGACGACCGCCCGCTTCTGCGGACCACCGCGACGCCGTCAACGTAATCACCGGTCGCGGGCCGCAGATAGTCGATCCGCAGGTTCATGGTCGGAACACCTCCGCCGACCAGCATGCCCAGTGCGAAATCACCGACGACGTCGATGAAGGCGGCGAGAATGCCGCCATGGAACTGCGACGTGCCGGGGCGGCGTTCGAATTCCGGACGCATCGGTAGACGCGCGGCAAAGCGTGAACCCGCATGATCGACCTCCCTCACTTCGAGGTTCATCGACCGGATGAACGGCGAGCGATTGAAGATCGCCTCGATGTCGGCCTTCTCCAGCTTTTTGACCGGCGCATCACTCATGGCTTCACCAGAATTTTTCCGAACAGATGCCGGTCTTCCATATGCCTGAACGCATCGTTGATCTCGGACAACTGATAGGTCCGATCGATGATTGGCTTCAGCTTGCCTTGCTGCACGAGATCGATGAGACTCTGCAGATCGTCGCGCTGCCATCCGTTGGAACCGAGAATCTGCAACTCGTAGGTCCAGATGAAACGGATGTCTTCCACAGGATCATAACCTGCGGTCGCGCCGCATGTCAGCAAGCGTCCGCCGCGATGCAGGGTCCGCAGCGACTTCACCCAGGTATCGCCACCGGTGAAATTCACTACGACATCCATGCCTTTTTCGTACAGGCGCCGATGCGGCTTGCCGAAATTGGCGAAGACCCATTTCATGAAGTCTTCTTTCTTGTAGTCGACCAGATGATCGGCGCCGAGGTCCTTCAGGCGTTGCAGTTTTTCCGGCGTCGACGCGGCGGCGATCACCTCGGCGCCGGCAAGCTTGGCAAGCTGCACGCAGCAGGTGCCGACACCACCCGATGCGCCGAGGATCAGAACCTTCTCGCCGGCCTTGACCTTGCCGATCGTCACCATCATGCGCAGCGCCGTCCCATATGCCACCGGAAGGCAGGCCGCGGTCTCGAAACTGACGTCATCGGGCAGACGGACCAGATGATGATCGGGAACAGCGCAATATTCCGCGAGGCCGCCATGGCGCACCTCGCCGAGAACACCACCGAAATTCTTGCGGTCCGAAGGATCGATCATCACGCGATCGCCCTTCTTCCAGCCGCCTTCGACGCCCTCGCCGACCTCGACGATCTCGCCGGCGAAATCCAGCGCCATGATCATCGGCATCGGCACCTTGATGCCAGGCATGCCGTTGCGGGTGAACACGTCGTGATAGTTCAGCGTCGCAGCATGCACCTTAATGACAACTTCACCGTGACCAGCCACGGGATCCGGGAAATTCGTCTCGTACTTGATGCTTCCCGGACCACCGTGCTCGTAAATCACTGCTGCCTTCATCTCGGCTCCCTTGAGAACTTTAAGCTGTTTGCGTGAAGACGAGCGCGCCGTGGCTCGCTTCGGACGGCCCGACCCAGATGGATCGCGGCGCGTCCAGCGACGGCTGCTCGATGTAGGCGATGCCGCGGCTCTCGAAGAGCGCGCGAAGGCGATCCAGCGAGGCGACGCCGATGCCGGCGGCGGCAACGCGATTCACCGACCCCTCGCGATGAACCGGCGAAAGCGCACGCATCGCCGCTTCCGGCATCACCCAGAAACGGCCGCGCGCGAGTTTGAAGCCGACCGCGTCGTTCACCCGCTGGCCGGGGCCAAGGAATCGGCCGAAGCGCTCGGCCGTCGCCGCCACATCCGGGCTGACGAAATAGACCGAGGACAGTTCGGTCGCGCCGTTCTCGTGCCGGAGCAGATGCGGTTGCCACAGCACCTCGGGCGTGCGGTGCTCGATCACGATGAACCGGGCTTCCGGATGAGCCCCCTCATTGAGGTAGATGTTTTCGAATTTCGCCCGCCGTACCATCTCGTCGTTGGCGCCGAACGCGGCATCGCGTTCCAGCTTGGCGGGCGCCGCCGTTTCCACGCCGGCCTGAACCAGCAAATCGTAGGCCGCGGCGGACGATGGGCAATTCATCGCCACGATATGCAGCCCCTCGTAGCGCTCGACCATGCGCTTGACGGTGCTCGGCATGCTTTCATCGACCAGCCCGAGCAACTCGAAGTAGCCGCGCTCGAACATCGCGCAGTGGTTGCCGGACCCCCACGGCACAACAGGACCGCCAGGCTCCAGCGCGCCCGCGTGCATGCTGCGGGACGTCAGACGAAAGCCCATCCTCTCGAACGCCGCGCGTGCGTGGTCGAGGTTTCTGATTCCCAGCCCGACGTGATCGAGAGCAAACCCGAGAGCCTTCATGCGCGGCCCATCAATTTCTGCATTCTGCAACACTCCGCCATCGCCGCAGTGCCGCGTCAGGCCAACGCCGCGCTGCAAACCGAGCCGTTATCTGCACCAGCATTACAGGCCGCGTCCAGTGCCTGGCTCATATCGGCAATCAGATCCTGCACACTCTCGAGGCCCGCATGAATTCTGAGCAGCGGGCCTCCGCAGATCGCGGCACTCGCGCAGCGGGCCGGCGGCGGATCGACGAGCAGTGAGAGGCTTTCGTAGCCACCCCATGACAATCCAATTCCGAATAGCCGCAATGCCTTGAAAAGACACGACAACTGGGTCCTGGTCATCGGTTTCAGCAGTACACCGAAAAGGCC
This sequence comes from Bradyrhizobiaceae bacterium, assembly GCA_044463945.1. Taxonomy (GTDB): domain Bacteria; phylum Pseudomonadota; class Alphaproteobacteria; order Rhizobiales; family Xanthobacteraceae; genus 62-47. Next base: position 15,338 of record JBIQLW010000061.1, read on the forward strand.
GCTGGCACCCTCGAAATCGCGCCGCCAGATCTCGTGCCCGGGATGATCCGGCAGCGCCGGATGCAGAACGCGCTCAACCGCTGGATGGGATGACAGCGCCTGCGCAAGTTTGACGCCGTTTTCCCAGTGCCGCTGCATACGAACCGCAAGCGTACGCAGGCCGCGCAGCGCAAGGAAGATATCGTCGGGACCCGCGATCTCGCCGAAATGGTGAGCACCGGCCTGCAATGCCGGCCACGCTTTTTCGTTGGCGGTGGCGACGCCGAGCAGCGCATCGGAATGGCCGACGATGTATTTGGTCGCCGCGTGGACAGACACGTCAACGCCGTGCGCGAACGGCTTGAAGTAGAGCGGCGTCCCCCACGTATTATCGAGCACCACCAGAGCGCCGGCAGCATGGGCTGCCGCCGACAGCGCCGGGACATCCTGCATTTCGAACGTTATTGATCCCGGCGATTCCAGATAAACCACGCGGGTTTGATCCGTGAGACGCCCGGTCAGATCAGAGACATCGGTCGGATTAAAATACTCAACCTGAATCTTCAGCCGCTTGAGGACCTGCTCCGCAAATATTCGCGTGGGCCCGTAGACATTGTCGGTGATCAGCAGGTGATCCCCCGCCTGTAGAAGGCCGAGCAGAGTGTGGGTGCATGCCGACAATCCCGATGGAAACAGGATCGAGTTGTATCCCCCTTCCAATTCGCAGATCGCAGCCTCCAACGCGCGAGACAGCGGCGAACCGAAACGACCGTAGTTGGCCATCGGGTTGTCGGCGCTTTTCCCGGATTCCCACTCCTCCAGCGTCGAGGCGAGGATGGTCGAGCCCCGATAGATGGGAATGTTGACCATGCCGGCATGCTTGGAGGGAGCCCTGCCCAACTGCGTCAATTGCGTATCACGTTCCAGCGGCGAGGATCCCGTTTCAGTCAGCAGCATGTCGCATTCCCAATCAAGCAGAATGCAGGAACACTATACTTCAAATACCGGATTGATGTTGCAATTCAATGCTCAATATTGGTATTTTTAGCATTGTTATGCCAATAAGTAATGTCAACATGGAATGATATGCTCATGAAAAGGACCGGAGACACGCTGGATCGTTTTGATCGTGCGATCCTCACGCATCTGCAGGAGGATGCCACGATCGCGGTCTCTGAATTGGCGGAGAAAGTCGGCCTGACCTCCACTCCCTGCTGGCGCCGGATTCAGAAGCTCGAAGAGCGCGGCATCATCCAAAAGCGCGTCACCCTGCTGAATCCGAAGCAACTCAATCTCGGCGTGACCGTCTTCATCGCGATCCGCACCCACGAACATCGCTTCGGGTGGTTCGAATCTTTCCACAAGCTCGTCAGCGCCATCCCCGAGGTGGTGGATTTCTATCGCGTCGCCGGCAGCACCGATTACCTGATAAAGGTCGTGGTGTCAGACATCGCCGGATTCGACATGCTCTATAAGACCCTCATCAAAGGAGCTGATCTCGCTGACGTCACATCCATGTTCGTGATCGAGGAAATCAAACACACAACCGCGTTCCCCTTGAGTCATGTCTGACTCAGACGGTGACGGTTCGGCGGACTCTTCCAAACATCATCGACAAAGAAGCCGAAATCAGCATAGCCATCCGACAGTGTCGTAACGCTCAACTTTCGACCTTTCCCGGCAAGCGGCATCGCCGTTACTACGAAATTTGCACACCGTTCAAAATTCGTCACCATCGTCGCGGTTTCGGATCGCCGAAGCCGCTATCAGCGCGCGAACCTATCGGCTCGCTTCCGCCCATTTGGGTGAAGGCCCCTTATGACGCTCACCGTCTTCCTGCTCATGGCTGAATAGTAGAAGGGCCGCCGTCCCGCCGCCGCCTTGTCATGCGTGCCCGGCGATCACCGCCAGGAAGGCCGGGCCGTAGCGGTCGAGCTTGGCTTCACCGACACCGGGCACCTTCGCCATCTCGGCGCGCGATGACGGCTTCATTGCCGCCAGTTCGATCAGTGTCTTGTCGTGGAAAATCACGTAGGGCGGCACGTTTTGCGCGCGCGCAAGCTCCATGCGCTTCTGCCGCAATGCCTGGAACAGGTCACGATCCGCTTCGGTGACGGCGGACTGCACCGCGCCGCGCGCGACCTTTTGGCGCCGCGCGCGCGGGGCCGCCGGAATGCGCAGCATCAGCGTCGGCTTGTCGCGCAGGAAGTCGCGGCCGGCGGGCGCGATCGACAGACCGCCATGGCCGGCCATGTCAACATCGAGAAGGCGTAGCGCGATCAACTGGCGCAGGATCGCCCGCCAGGTGCGGTTGTCATGCTCGGTGCCGATGCCGAAAGTGGAGATGCGGTTGTGGCCGAACCGGGCGATGCGGTCGTTCTCGACCCCGAGCAGCACATCGACGATATAAGCCTGCCCGAAGCGCTCGCCGGTGCGGTAGATGCACGACAGCGCCTTCTGCGCGGCGACCGTGCCGTCGAACAGTTTCGGCGGCTCGGCGCAGGTGTCGCAATTGCCGCACGGCTCGCAATGGTCGCCGAAATAGGACAACAGCACCTGCCGGCGGCAGCCTGCCGTCTCGGCCAGTCCCAACAGCGCGTCGAGCTTCTGACGCTCCATGCGCTTGCGCGGCTCGGGCGCGTCCGATTGCTCGATGAAGCGGCTGCGCAGCGCGATGTCCTCGGAGCCATAAAGCATCAGCGTGTCGGACGGCAGGCCGTCGCGCCCGGCGCGGCCGGTCTCCTGATAATAGGCCTCGATGCTGGTCGGCAGATCGATATGGGCGACGAAGCGCACATCCGGCTTGTCGATGCCCATGCCGAAGGCGATGGTCGCAACCATGACGACCGCCTCGCCGCGCTGGAAGCGCATCTGGCTGGCCTCTCGCGCGGCCCTCTCCATCCCGCCATGATAGGCGACCGCGTCATAGCCCTGCTCGCGCAGCCAGGCGGCGGTTTCCTCTGTCTTCCGTTTCGACAGGCAGTAGACGATGCCGCTCTCGCCCTCGTGGCGCTTGAGGAAGTCCTTCAGTTGCGCGCGCGGATTGTCCTTTTCCTCGATCGCGTAGCGAATGTTGGGCCGGTCGAAACCGGCGATGAAGGCGTCACTCTCGGCGATGTCGAGATGCGACAGGATTTCCGCGCGCGTCGGCTCGTCGGCCGTCGCCGTCAGCGCCATGCGCGGGATATCGGGAAACCGCCGGACAAGCACGTCGAGCTGGCGGTAGGAGGGGCGGAAGTCGTGCCCCCACTGCGACAGGCAATGGGCCTCGTCGATAGCGACCAGCGACAGCCGCGCCTGGCCGAGTTGCTCCAGCACGTCCGGCCGCAGCAGTGTTTCGGGCGCGGCGTAGAGCAGGTCGAGACCGCCGCCGTGGATGTCGCGCCACAGCGCGCGCCGCTCCTCCGGCGGCAGGTCCGAATTGAGGGCGGCCGCCCTCACCCCAGCCTGCCGCAACGCCGCCACCTGATCGGCCATCAGCGCCAGCAGCGGCGACACGACAAGTCCCATGCCGGGCCGGACGATGGCGGGGATCTGGTAGCA
>JBIQLW010000062.1:0-18844 GCA_044463945.1 Bradyrhizobiaceae bacterium
CTGGTTCTGCTGCTGGCGCTCGACATCGACGCGGGTGCGCAGCAGGTTGGCGGCGCGCGTCAGCTTCTCCGACAGCGCCGCCTGCCGCGCTTCCGTCGCCATGCAGGTGCGCAGCGCCGGGGCCATGCGGCGGGCGAGGAACGACGACCACGTCGGCAGGCCGCCGATGACGCGCTCGCCGATGCCGTTGAGCCGCTGGGCGACGATCTCGTCATAGGCGCGGCTGGCGCCGAAGCGGAACGAACTGGCGGCGGCGCCGGCCTCGACCTCGGCGGCCAGCGCCATCAGTTCGTCGAGCAGGTGGTGGTTGTCGGAGAGGTCGCTGGCGCCGCGCATGGTCTCGGTGACCTCGGCGAGGCGCTTCTCGGCGCGCGCGATCGAGGGCGCGAGCCGCTGCGCCTCCGGCAGGCCGAGCAGCGCGAAGGTGCGATAGGTCTCGATGTCGATGATGTGCTGGACCAGCGCGCCGGCGCGCTCGCCGCTCATGCCGCGGTCGGTGACGAGGATGCGGACATAGCCGCTGGCGTCGGGCTGGAAGTCGGTGGCGTAGGTGGCCAGCCGGTCGCCGGTCTCGGCGGCGGCGAGGCTGGCGCGGTCGAACAGATGTTCGGGCGCGGTGCGGGCCGGGTTGTCCGGCAGCAGATGCAGGTCGATGGCCACCAGCAGCGGCCCCGGCTGGCTGATCTGGCGCATCGGCGCGGCGAGGCTCTCGGCGGCGGGGTGGAACGCCGGCTGGTCGGCCTCCGAGGGCATCTCCCAGGTATAGGTGGTGAACTCCGAGTGCTGCTCCCAGCGCAGCACCGTGGCCCCGAGCGTGACGCGCAACTGCTTCTCCGCCGGCTGCGGCGTCGGCAGGCCGCGCGCAGCGCAGAACGCGGTGAGCCGGTCGCGGTCGGCGCTGGCGCGCTCGCCGGTGGTGTCGAAGGCGAAATGCAGGACGCGGGCGGGCGCGGCAATCGCGGTGACCGGGCGGGCATGGACCTCGCCCAGCACCGCGGTGCGCAGCGGATGCGGCGCGAGTTGCGCCGCCGGGCCGTCGCCGATCGAAACCGCCGCGCTCATCGCTGGTGCCTGCCCCTTGCTTGACCCGCCCGCCGGCGGTGCCGCTCAAGCTCTAGCATCGGCGCGGAGCGACGCCAATTCACCCTTCGGCGCTGCCCCCTCGGGCACGCGGAAGGCGGGCGGTCTGGCGCGAGGTTGTGCCAGAGCAATCATTGGCGGCGGCGTATGTGGCATTCTATCTTCGATTGAGAGGTGCCGGATGATGGGTCTTGCGGAAACTCTGGGACGGTGGCGAACCCGCCGCGCGCTGGCCGGCGAACTCGATATGCTCGGCCGCGATCAGCGCGGCGCGCTGGCCCGCGATGTCGGCGTCTCGGCAAGCGCGTTCGGGCGGATTGCGGCTGCGGGCGAGCGCGGCGGCGAACTGGAACGGCTGATGGCGGCGTTGTCGCTGGACGCGACAGCGAGCGGGTTCGCGAAGTCCGGCGCGATCGCCCGCGACATGGGCCGGGTCTGCGCCGAGTGCGTGATGGTCAAGCGCTGCCGGCGCGAGCTGGAGGCCGGCACCGCGCGCGATGCCTATAACGACTACTGCCCCAACGCGCTGACGCTCGATGCCCTTGCGGGGGCGCAAGCCAATGCGCGGCGGATCGCGCGAAACCGCGATCGGCGGGTCTGACGCGCGGGAGCGCGATCGCGAAAAGCGCGATCCGGTTTTCGGACAGGAGATCGTGCGTCGCCTGCCTCGCCCGGCTGCCGGCGCGTGACGGTTTTGTGGCCCTTGAGAGGAGGATGCCGCCATGCTCAGCAACGCGCAGCATTTTGTCGATCCGGTCGACGACGCGGAGCGCATCTATCTCGAATCCCTGATCCGCGACGATTTCGCGCGCTGTCATCCCGACGACAGCCTCGACGACATGAAGCGCCGCGCCGCCTTCTCCAAGGAAGACAAGGGCCTGCTGCGGGACTGGATGGCGCTCGCCGCCCTGCGCGCGGCGGAACGGGCGCGCGAGACGCCCGCGGCGATTGCGGCCGAGTGAGGCGTCGTCACTCTCGGAGCCTTTCCGGAAACGAGGCGTCATCGTCCGCCCACGGGTCCGGCTTCGCCAGCCCGATGACAGGCTCCAGCGGACGATCCAGTACTCCCGGCGTGCGCGGGGATGTCTGATCCGATATGGAATACTGAATACTCCGCCTTCGCGGAGTATGACGTTTTTCGTGTTGCACGTTCATCGTCGCGCGCGCAAATCCGCGCGCCGCTACATCCGCTTGGCGACCTCCTCAAGCATCACTTCGGTGGCGCCGCCGCCGATGGTGAGAATGCGCGCATCGCGCGTCATGCGTTCGATCGGCGTCCCGATGATGAAGCCGGTGCCGCCGTGAAGCTGCAAGCAGCCATGGACGACCTCCTGCAAGGTTTCGCACGCATAAGCCTTGAGCATCGAGACTTCGCGCACCGTGTCCTTGCCCTCGTCGATCATCTGCGCGCAGGAATAGACCAGCGAGCGGGCGGCGGCCGCTTTCGCCGCGAGCCACGCGAGCTTGTTGCGCACCACCTGCTGCTGCCACAGCGGCGCGCCGAACGCCTGGCGCTGGCGCGTATAGTCCACCGTCAGCTCGATCGCCTTGGCGCACTGGCCGACGCTCATGGCTCCCGCCACCAGCCGCTCGTTCTGGAACGTGCTCATGATGTAATAGAAGCCCTTGCCTTCCTCGCCGAGCAGCGCGTCCGCCGGAACGCGCAGATTGTCGAAGAACAGTTCGGCGGTGTCGGAGGCGCGCCAGCCGTGTTTCTCGAATTGATGCGCGACCTTGAGGCCGGGATTGCCCTTGTCGACGATGAACAGCGACAGGCCCCGGCTGCCTTTCGCCGCCGGATCGGTGCGGCAGGCGACGATATAGATGTCGGCGTGAACGCCGTTGGTGATGAAGGTCTTCGAGCCGTTGATGAGCCAGCCGTCGCCGTCGCGCACCGCGCGGGTCTTCAGCCCGGCGACGTCGGAGCCGGCGTGCGGTTCGGTGACGCAGATCGCGCCGACCTTCTCGCCGGCGCAGGCGGCGGGCAGATAGCGCTGCTTCTGCTCCGGCGTGCCGCGATGGGCGATGTGGGAGATCGACATGTCGCTGTGGACGGTGAGCGCCGCGGTGACGCCGCCGAAGCTGCCGCGCCCCAGTTCCTCGCCGAACACCACCGAGGCCAGCGCGCCGAGCCCGCCGCCGCCGTATTCGACCGGATGCCGCATCCCGAGCAGGCCGAGCCTGCCGAGATCGCGAAACACCTCGCGCGGCACCATGCCGGCCTTTTCCCAGTCCTCGCCGCGCGGAACGATCACCTCGCTGACATAGCGCCGGACCTGGTCGCGGATCAGCCGCAGGTCGTCGTCGAGAAAAAGGTCCGGCTCGTTGAACGTAAAGGCGGGCATCGAATGGTCCTTCGCGGGGGCTTTTCGCTTGCGGCGCGGCCGGCGGCGTTGCGCCGGCCGCGCCGGTTTGCGCCTTACTTCACCGGCTTGAAGCTCAGCGTCTTGAAGTCGGCCTGCATGATCTGCACTTTCTGGTTCGAAAAGCGCGATCCGTCGGCGAAGGAGATCGGCGCCATCACGCCGGTCTTCAGGTCCTTCGTCTTCGCCAGCTCAGCGTTGGTGCAGGCCCAGGTGAGGTCCTTGCCGCATTTCTCGATGGCCGCCAGCAGCACCCGCGCGCCGGCATAGCCGGTCATGGTGTAGCGGTTGATGCGGGCGACCTCGTCGGCCGAGAGATGCTTCTTCGCCAGTTCGAGGAACTTCTGTCCCTCGTCGCTGGCGATCGGCTCGACGTAATCGACCCCGTAAAGACCGTCGGAGGCGGGGCCGGCGAGCTTGAGCATCGCCGCGACGCGGCCCGGCCAGAAGATGCCGGTCGCCGGCTTGATGCCGAGCTTCTCCATCTCCTTCAGCATCGCGACGTTCTCGCTGATGATGCCGCCGGCGATGAAGACCTCGACGCCGGCATCCTTGGCGCGCAGCATTTCCGACGAAAAGTCCTGCTGGCCGCGCTTGTAGATGGATTCGAAGACGACGTTGAACTTCTTCTCGTCCTTCGCCTTCTTCAATCCCTCGCGCAGCGCCACGCCGTAGTCGTCGTCCTGGGTCACCACGCCCCATTTCTTGCCGGGATACTTGTCGGCGAGAAACAGCGCGAGCTGGTGCATTCCTTCCTCATAGGATTGCCCGACCACGAAGATGTTCTTGCGCGGCGGCGTGTAGAGCGGCGCCACCGGCCCGATCGGGACGATGGTCGGAATGCCGGCCTCCTCGACGACCGGCAGCGAGGCGACCGCCTGTCCCGATCCCGACAGCGAGGTGAGCGCGAAGACCTTGTCCACCGAGATCAGCTTGCGCAGCGACTGGATGGTCCGCGAACTGACGTAACCGTCGTCCAGCGCGGTCAGGCGCAGCTTGCGGCCGTGGATGCCGCCGGCGGCGTTGGCCTCCTCAAGGGCGAGCCGGACGCCGAGATTGTGCGCCACGCCGAGCAGCGCCGGCGGCCCGGTGAGCGGCTCGACCTCGCCCAGCAGAATCTCGGTGTCGGTCACGCCCTGGTCGGCCGCGAGCGCCGCCGGTCCGGACAGCAGCAGCGCCGCCGCCGTCGTCATCACTAGTTTCCTGATCGTCATTGCCTGTCTCCTCCCGTTTTGAACACCGTCCATGTCTTGCGCGCGTTGTCGGATCGCGATGTCAGAGTCAGAAGCGCAGCGGCCAGTTGACCCACAGCCGCTTGCAGTCGCGCCACAGGCCGACCAGGCCGTGCGGCTGAAACCGCAGGAACAGAATGATCACCACGCCGTACAACATGCTTTTCAGTTCGTGCGCGCCGGTCGACAGCGCCCGCGCCGTCTCCTCGCCGAGCAGCGAGAACAGTTCGGAGGTGAACTCCGGCAGCAGCACGATGAAGATGGTTCCCAGCACCGCGCCCAAGGCGGTGCCGATGCCGCCGACGATCAGGATCGCCAGCGCCTCGATCGACAGCAGGAACGGAAACCCCTCGACGGTCACGTAGCTCAGGAACATGCCGTAGAGCGCGCCGGAAATGCCGATGATGAACGAGCTGGTGACGAACGCATTGAGCTTGTAGATCGTCAGATCGACGCCCATCACCCGCGCCGCGATGTCGTTGTCGCGGATCGCGACCAGCGCGCGGCCGACCCGGCTGCGCCGCAGGTTCAGCGTCGCGACCAGCGTGATCGCGGCCAGCGCCAGGCACAGTAGCGCGAAGGCGGTGTCGCTCTTGAACGACACGCCGAGGATGGTCGGGCGCGTCACGAAGATGCCGCGCGCGCCGCGCGTCAGCCCGTCGAACTCCAGGATCAGGTGGTTGATGATGAAGGCGAAGGCCAGCGTCGTGATCGCCAGATAGAGGCCGGTCAGCCGCAGCGAGGGAATGCCGACCACGATGCTGGCGAGCGCCGGCACCAGCCCCGCGAGCAACAGTCCGATCAGCGGATCGAATTTCCAGATCGACGTCGAGATCGCATAGGCATAGGCGCCCAGCACCATGAAGCCGACGTGGCCGAGCGAGATCAGCCCGGTCCATCCGGTCAGGATGTTGAGACCGAGCGCGCCGACTGCGGTGATCGCGATGATCGTCAGCAGCGACAGATAGAACGGGTTGAGGACGAACGGCGCGACGATCAGAACCACCACCGCGAGCGCCAGCCACAGCCGCACCACGGCCGAATCGGTGAGGTTGATCTGCTCGGCGATGGTTTCCTTGAAATAACCGCTGCGCATCACACCCTCTCGATCCGCCGTTCGCCGAACAGCCCGAACGGGCGCACCATCAGGATGACGATGATGACGACGAAGCCGGAGACTTCCTTCATGCCGGGACTGACGTAGCCGCCGGCCAGATTCTCCACCGCCCCCATGATGAAGCCGCCCAGCGCCGAGCCGAGCACCGAATCGAGGCCGCCGAGGATGGTGGCCGGAAACGCCTTCAGGCCCAGCACGAACATGGTCGGCGACAGTTCGTGAATGATGGCGAACATCACCCCGGCGATGCCGGCGATGACCGACGAGGCCGCCCACGCCACCGCCTGCACGCGGGCAGCGCTCACCCCCATCAGCATCGCGGTGCGGTCGTCGCTGGCGACCGCGCGCATGGCGATGCCGAAGCGCGACCAGCGGAAGAAGGCATAGAAGGCCGCGATGGCGCACAGCAAAAGCGCGATCACGCCGAGCTGGCCGGAGCGCACCCGCGCCTCGCCGATCACCAGCACCTCCCTGCCGATGCCGACGTCGAGCGAGTGCGGAACCGCATCCCAGAGGAAGACGATGCACGAGCGCAGCACCACGGCGATGCCGATCGTCACCATGATGGTCGAGAATACCGGCTCGCCGATCATCGGCCGGATCACCACGCGCTCGATCGCCAGCCCGAACAGGCAGGCGAAGGCGATGGCGCCGCCGGCGACGACGAAGGCGTTGCCGCTGACGTGGCTGGCGATGGTGAAGGCCACGTAGGCGACGATCATCGCGATCTCGCCCTGCGCGAAATTCACCAGCCCGGTCGATTTGTAGATGACGGCGAATCCCATGGCGATCAGGCCGTAGATCGCGCCGATCGACAGCCCCGAGATCAGCAGTTCGAGCAGATAGGTCATCAGGCGGCCTCTCCGTCGCCGTAGATCCGCGCCAGTTCGCGGGCGAACTTGCGGTCGATGATGGCGCGCCGCACCTTCTGCGTCGCCGTCAGTTCGCCGTCGTCGTGGTCGAGTTCCTTTTCGAGGATCACGAAGCGGCGGATGTTCTCGACCCGCGCGAAGCGCGCGTTGGTGGCATCGACCAGCGACTGCACGAGCTCGCGCACCTCATCCAGTTCGGTCAGCGACTTGTAGGTGGTGTAGGCGAGCCCCCGGTCGCTGGCCCAGCGGCCGACATTGTCGAAATCGATCTGGATCAGCGCGCCGAGGAACTTGCGGCCCTCGCCGACGACGATGACTTCCTTGATGAAGGGGCTGTCCTTGAGCGCGTTCTCGATTTCCGACGGCGCGACGTTCTTGCCGCCGGAGGTGATGATGATCGCCTTCTTGCGGTCCACCACCGAGATTTCGCCGTTGTCGAGTTGCCTGACGATGTCGCCTGTCCTGAGCCAGCCGTCGTCGAGCGTGTCGGCGGTCGCCTTGTCGTCGCGGAAATAGCCCTTGAATACCGCCGGCCCCCGCAGCAGGATCTCGCCGTCGTCGGCGAGACGGTAGTCGGTCCCCTCGATCGGCAGGCCGCAGCTACCGAGACGATGGAATCCGTCGCGCTGGATGAAGACGCATCCGCTGGATTCGGTCATGCCGTAGCCCTGGCTGACCGGCAGCCCGATCACCGAGAAGAAGCGCAGCATCTCCGGCGAGATCGACGCCCCCGCGCAGAGCCGGTGAACGGTGCGGTTGAGCCCGAGATGGCGCTGGATGTTGCGGAACAGGATGACGTAACAGAGCCACGCGCGCAGCCGGTCGAGCCATGACAGTTTGCCGTCGGCGGCGTTGCGCCGCGCGTCGAGATCGTGGCCCGCCTTCATCACGGCGGCGGTGATCCAGCGCTGCACGCGCCCGCTCTCGGTCACCCGGAACTCGAAATTTTCTTTCAGCTTTTCCCAGATGCGCGGCACGCCGATGAAGAACGTCGGCGCGATCTCGCGGACGTTGGCGGCGACGGTGTCGATGCTTTCCGCGAAGTTGACCACCCCGCCGAGCACGAGCTGCGTCGCCATCGAATAGCAGCGCTCGGCGGCGTGGCACAGCGGCAGGTAGCCCACCGCCTCGTAGCGGCGGCCGTGCATCCCGATCGCGGCGGCGTAGTTATAGGTGGAATAGACGATGTTGCGATGGCTGAGCATCGCGCCTTTCGGCGGCCCGGTGGTGCCCGAGGTGTAGACCATCAGCGCCACGTCGTCGGGATCGATGTCGTCGGTGATGCGGTCGAGGCGGTCGCCGGCGTCCGGGTTGGCCGCGAGATAGGCGTCGCCGCGCGCGAGGAAATCCTCGAACGAGACGAGGTCGGCCCGCGCGTAGCTCCGCATCCCCTTCATATCGACGCAGACCACCATCTCCAGGTCGGGCAGCCCGCCGCTGTTGGCGCGCGCGTCGAGCACCTTGTCGGTCTGCTCCTGATCGCCGCAGACGGCGAGCCGGGCCCCGCAGTGCCGCACGATGTATTGCAGTTCCGGCCACGGGTTGGTCGGATAGATGCCGACCGGGACCACGCCCAGCATCTCCGCGCCGAGATCGGCGTAATACCACTGCGGCGTGTTCTCGCTGGCAATGGTGATGCGGTCGCCGCGCCGGAAGCCGAGCGACATCAGCGCCAGCGCGAAGCGGCGCGCCTGGCGGTGATAATGCGCCCAGTCGTAGCGCTTCCAGACGCCGTGCTCCTTCTCGCGCAGCGCCAGCGCCGAGCCCTGCCGCGCCGCCTGCGCGCGCAGCAGGCGCGGCAGGGTAGTGTTGCCGGCGGCGAGGTTGGCCGCGGCAAGCGGATCGTGATCCGGCGGCAGCGGCGTGCGCGTTTGCGAAAGAAGCATCGCCACGGGATCGGGTTCGCGTGCGTGAACGGCGGTCATGACGCTGCCCGCTCCCGCGCCGTGCCGAGATAGGCTTCCTTCACGCCGGCATGGTTCTGCACCTCGTCGGGCGCGCCCTCCGTGACGGTGCGCCCGAAGTTGAGGACGTGAACGCGGTCGGAGATATCCATGACGAGGCGCATGTCGTGCTCGATCAGGACGATGGCGATGCCGAGCTCGTCGCGGATATCGAGGATGAAGCGCGCGACGTCCTCGGTTTCCTCCTGATTCATCCCGGCGACGATCTCGTCGAGCAGCAGGATCTTCGGCTCCGCCGCCAGCGCGCGCCCCAGCTCGACGCGCTTCTGCTGGCCGTAGGACAGGTTGCCGACGACCTTGTCGCGGATCGCCTCGATTTCCAGAAACTCAATAATCTCCTCGATGCGCTGGCGCGCCGCGATTTCCTCGCGCCGGCAGCGGCCGTAATGGAGGATCGAATCGATCACGGTGGTCTTCATGTGGCGGTGGCGGCCCACCAGCATGTTCTCGACCACGGTGCCGTGCTTGAACAGCGCGAGATTCTGGAAGGTGCGGCCGATGCCGAGCGCCACGAAGTCGCACGGCCGCACGGTGGCGAGGTCACGGCCCTCCATGGTGATGCGGCCCGAGGTGGTGCGCAGCACGCCGGAGATCATGTTGAACAGCGTGGTCTTTCCCGCCCCGTTCGGGCCGATGATGGAGAAGATCTGGCCGGGCATGACCTCGAACGACACCTCGCTGACGGCGGCAAGGCCGCCGAAAGTGCGCGAGACCGAGTCCAGCTTGAGCAGCGGCGCGGTCACGACAGCCACCGTTTGCGTCGCTTGTAGTGCTTGACGTCGCGGAAGCTCTTGCGCTCGCCGGTGCCGCTGTGGCCGAGATAGTACTCCTGAACCTCGGCGTTGCGCGCGAGCTTGGCGGCGTCGCCGTCGAGCACGATGCGGCCGTTCTCCAGAACATAGGCATAGTCGGCCACCGCCAGCGCGTGCGCCGCGCTCTGCTCGACCAGAAGGATGGTCATGCCCATCTCGCGGCGCAGCCGCTCGATGATGTCGTAGATCGCGTCGATGATCAGCGGCGCGAGCCCGAGCGACGGCTCGTCCAGCGCCAGCAATTTCGGCGACGCCATCAGCGCCCGGCCGATCGCCACCATCTGCTGCTCGCCGCCGGACAGATAGCCGGCGATCTGGCCGCGCCGCTCGCCGACGCGCGGAAACAGCTCGAACACCACGTCGCGCAGTTCGCGCAGCCGCGCCGGCGGCTGAAGATAGCCGCCCATGGTCAGGTTTTCCTCCACCGTCATGTTGACGAACAGCCGCCGCCCTTCCGGCACCTGGATCAGCCCGCCGCGCACGATCTGTTCGGCGTTGCGGCCGGCGAGCGAGACGCCGTCGAACGTCACCGTGCCCTTCTCGATCTCGCCTTCCTCGATCGCCAGCACCCCGGACACCGTCTTAAGGATGGTGGATTTGCCGGCGCCGTTGGCGCCGAGCAGCGCCACCACTGTGCCTTCCGGCACCGTCAGCGACACGTCGCGCACCGCCTCGATCGCGCCGTCATAGACGATCTTCAGATTGTTGATCTCAAGCAGCGGCCGGCCCGGCGCCGGGCGCGGCACGGTGTTCGCGCTGTCGGCCGGCTGTATCATCGGGCGGCCGGCGGACGCTGCTGGCGCGCGAGGATGTCGTCGACCACGAGCTTGGCGGTTTCCGCGCACGCCTGCGTGCCGCCGTTGCCGTATTCCTTCACGGCGTCGCCGACGCACCACAGCCCGGCGATGCCGGTTTCGCGCGGCAGGTCGTAACCGGCGCACGAGCGCTGCGCCGGCCAGTCGCCGCGCATCACCCGGATCGACAGCATCTTCACCTTGTCGTCGAAGCCCGGAAACTGCTCGCGCAGGTCGTCATGCGCCAGCGCGATCTCGCTGGCCTCGTCGAAGTCGCCGAGCGCCGGGACCGGCACGGCATAGGCCACGTATTGGTGCCAGCCGGCCGGCGCGAGTTCGGGACAGCTCGCGGTCAGGTTGGCGAGATTGCACAGCCGCCGCGTCTTGCCGAAGGTGACGATGCCCGGCGCGCCAAGCAGCGGCTCGCGTGAGGCGAAGTTGAAGACGATGTTCGCCGCCGGCTTCAGGTCCCGCGCCATCCGCGCGATGTAGTCGTCGGGGAAATGCGCCGCGCCGGCGAGCGCCACCGTCGCCTTGGGACCGGCATTGCTGACGATGATATCGGAGGCGAGGCGGAGCCGCGCGCCGTCGCGATTGAGGACCACGGCCTTGGCCGCGCCGTTCTCGACCTCGATCGTCTCGGCCCGCGTCTTGAGCCAGACGTCGCCGTTGCGTTCGACCGCGGCCGCAAGCGCCTTCCACGCGCCGATGGTGCCTTCGGGGTGAAAGCCGAACTTCTTGAACGCGCCCTTCGCCGTGAAGTAGGTCAGGAACGCCCGCGCCGGAAGCTCGTCCGCGTTGGCGGCGAAGATCGCCGCGCACAGGTTGCGGAAGATCGCGTGGACGGTTTCGTTTCTGGTGTAGCCCGACAGCCAGTCCCTGGTGGACATCCGGCCGTCGGGAAGGCTCCCGGATTTCGCCTGCGCGAACTGGTCGAGGATTTTGGCCGCCTGCTTGGTCAGGCCGCCCAGCAGCATCGACCAGCCGCCGCGACCGACATCGATGACTTTGCGGTCCAGATAGAAAGCGTTCGCGGGGTTCGGCATCCGCACCGGGAAATCCGCGCCGACCAGTTCGAAGGTCTCCTGAAACACCCCGCCGAACTCCAGCGCGATGGCGCCGACATTGACCAGGTGCCCGTCGATGACCTCGGTCGAGGCCCGGCCGCCGAGGCGGTCGTGATCGTCGATCAGCAGGGTGCGCAAGCCGCCATGGGCGAGCCGTGCTGCGGTGCAACATCCGCCGGCGCCCGCTCCGATGACGATAGCGTCGTAATCCGTATTGCTCTCCAAGCCCGTCCTCCCGTCACGCGGCCGCGCCCGTTTCAAGGGCGGTCCCGGTGGCGGAAGGATATTAATATAACCCGGATATCCGTTCAATTAATTTTTTGTCATAGCGCAAGGACCGAATCCCGGTCCGGCAGCATGGTGTGAGTTTATTGCCTCTTGCGCGCCGAACGCCGGTCCACGGCCGTTCTTTCGAGCTGTCGGCCGACAGCACGCCGCCCGGGTTTAGACTTTAATAAGTTGAGCGGACGGTTGATTCCGGATTATCTGTCCGCGACCCGATCGGAGACCGAAGTCTTGGCGCGCACGCAGTCGCAGAACTATCCAGAAGTCCGCCGCAACATCCTGAAGCAGGCGGCCGCGCTGTTCGCCCAGAAGGGCTATGCCGGCACCACCATCATCGATCTGGCGTCGGCGTGCGAATCCTCCCGCGGCGCGCTCTATCACTATTTCGAATCGAAGGAGGAAATCCTCTTTCACATCCTCGACGAGCACGTCGAGTTTCTCCTCAACTGCATCGAGCGCCGGCTTGCCGGAATCGACGGCGCGGTCGAGCAATGCCGGGCGCTGATTTCCGAGATGGTGATGCGCAACGCCAGTTCGCTCCACGAGCAGGTGGTTCTCCTCAACCACCTCAACCAGCTCAATCCGGAGCAGCAGCGCGGCATCATCGCCAAGCAGCGCAAGATCACCGAGCTTGCGTCGGATATCCTGATCCGCATCGACCAGCAGCACCGGCTGACCATGCGCACCAAGAAGCTCTACACCATGATGCTGTTCGGCATCATCAACTACACCTTCACCTGGTACGATCCCGAGGGGCGGGTGCCGCCGCAGGAATACGCCGACATCACAGCCGACCTGTTCATCAAGGGCTTTACCGCGACCTGAGCGGCCGCTTTCGATGTTCAGTGCGTGCCGCGCTAGCCGAGCGCCATCCCGCCCGACACCCCCAAAACCTCGCCGGTGACATAGGACGCCTCGCGCGAGGCGAGGAAGGCCACCGCCGCCGCCACTTCCTCCGGCTCGCCGAGACGGCCGAGCAGCGTCGCCCGCTCCATCGCCGTTTGCAGCTTGGCGCCGCCCGCCGCCACCGCAGCGTCGAGCAGCGGCGTGCGGATCGGCCCCGGCAGCACGACATTGGCGGTGATGCCGAAGCGGGCGTTCTCGCGCGCGATCGACCTGGCGAAGGCGATCAGCCCGCCCTTGGCGGCGGCATAGACCGCCCCGCCGCGGGAGCCGATCCGTCCGGCTTCCGACGAGATGTAGACGATGCGGCCGTAGCCCGCCGCTTGCATCGCCGGCAGCACCGCGTGGGTGACGGCGAACGCCGCCTCCAGATTGACCGCGAGCAGCCGTCGCCAGTCCTCCGGCGTCGTCGCGGTGAAGAAGGCGTGCTGATCGACGCCGGCATTGCTCACCAGGATATCGACCGGGCCATGCTGCGCGCCGATGCGGGCCACCGCCGCGTGGTCGGTGACGTCGAGGGTTGCGGCTTCGCAGCCGCATTCGGCGGCCAGCGCCGCGCCGGTCTCGGCGTCGCGGTCGCAGATCAGGACCGCCGCGCCTTCCGCGATCAGCCGCCGCGTGATCGCCGCGCCGATGCCCTTCGCGCCGCCGGTGACCATGGCGCGACAGCCGCGCAACCGATCGCTCAGGCTGAAGCCGCTCATGAGGTCAGCGGCCGGCGAAGCGCGGCTTGCGCCGCTCGATCACCGCCGCCAGTCCCTCGCGCGAATCCGCCGTTCCCGACAGTTCGGACACCGTCCGCGCCTCCTCGGGCAGACAGGCGTCGATGCCGAGGCCGAGGCCGCTCCACAACAGCCGTTTCGCGGCCGCCGCCGCCATCGGCGCGCCCGCCGCCAGTTCATGCGCCAGTTCAAGAGCCGCCTGTTCGAGGTCGGCGTCCGGCACCACCCGGCTGACCAGCCCGATGTCGAGCGCTTCCTGCGCGCCGATCACACGGTTGCTGAGGATGAGATCCATGGCGCGGCGAAACCCGATCATCCGCGGCAGGGTGACGGAGATGCCGGCGTCGGGCGCCATGCCGACCCGCGTCATGCCCGCCATGAACTTCGACGACTGCGCGGCGATCGCGATATCGGCGGCGCAGACCAGCCCGAGCCCGCCGCCGCCGGTGGCGTAGCCCTGAACCGCGACCACGACCGGCGCGTCGAGATGCACCAGCCCGGCGGCGGAGATTTGCAGATAGGACGTCGCCTTGCGCAGGAAGTCGGGCAGCCCCTCGCCCTTGGCGGCGAACTCCTTGACGTCGCCGCCGGCGCAGAAGTTCGGCCCCTCGCCGGTCAGCAGCACGGCGCGGATGCGCGGATCGCCGTGGCACATCATCACCGCGCGATGCAGCGCCTCCAGCAGCGCGATGCTGATGCCGTTCGACTGCCGCGGCCGGTTGAGCCGCAGCCGCGCGACGTGGCCCTCGACCGACAGCAGGACCGGACCCTCGCCGATCAGTTGCTCCGCCTCGCTCATCGACGTGTCCTCATGTTGATCGCGGTCTGCCGCGCGGTCAGACCAGAAACGACAGGGTGAAGATCGGCTTGTCGTTGTTGACGAGCGCGACCTTCTTGCGCGACATCTTCAGCGCGTCGCCGACGCGCCGCAAGGTGTACTCGTTGCGCGCCGCCCACACCGTGTCGCCGCGCATGTTGGATTCGAAGATCATCGCATTGGCGGCGACGCGAATCTGGTTGTCAGCGACGTCCAGCAGTTCGATGTTGGAGATGATCCGCGCCAGTCGCGACGGCGGCGTCTGGGAATGGCGCTTGCCGGTCTTCAGCTGCTTGATGCGCAGCGAGATGCGCGAGCGGTTATCGTAGATGAAGGACATTTCCTTCTCGGGGTCGGTGTTCTCGCCGTTGGCCGGCACCCAGTAGACCGCGTCGTCATCCCACAGCGACTCCCAGGCGTCGTAGGCGTGGGTGTCCTGAAGCCGGGCCTCGCGATAGAGAAACTGGCTGACCTCCTGCAACAGGCCGTTGTCGGTCGCCATCGCTCAAGCCTCCATCAGCGCGCGGTAGTGAGCCCAGATGCCGCGCGAGGGCAGGTCGTCGGTGGCGTGCCCGATCACGAAACCGTCGTCGTCGCGGCGCTCGCGATGCACGCCGCGTTCGAGAAACAGCCATTCGGGATCGCGGATCGCCAGTCCGCGCTGGTTGCGCTCGTACATCTCGCTGTCGTCGGCGAGCAGGAAGCCGGCCGGCCCCACCGACCCCATGGTCTGCTGCCGCATCCGCCGGTTGAAATCCGGCGCGCCCTTGAATTGCAGCGCGGTGACGTGCTGGATCGATTCGTCGACCGCGATCGGCTGGATGACGAAAAGCTGGATCTCGGCGATGAACAGATTGGGGAAGATCATGGTGTGCGGCGTGCCGTCGATCATGATCTGGCGCGCCCGCTCCGGGCCGTAGGCGGCTTCCATCGCGGCCGCGTAGTCCGGCAGCCGCTCGGCGGTGGTGCCGAACCAGCTCAGCGGCACGTCGCGCCGGCGAAACTCCGGCCGCAGATCGACCTCGGTATGGCCGTTGCCGAAATCGCGGGTGAGCGCGGTGGATTCCGCGCCGTAGAGTTCGCCGATCTTGCTGTCGGCGATCGAGAAGATCGAGGCGTGAACGAAGCCGGGGTGATAGCCGTCGCATTCGTTTTCGAGGATGAACTTCCAGTTGGCCTTGGTCCGGTGCCGCAGGAAGCCCGCCGTCAGTTCGATCTCGCCTTCCGGGGAGTTCTCGCAAAGCTGGTCGATGGCGCGCCGCGCCCCGCCCAGATGCTGCTCCAGCGTCGGTCCCTCCGCCGCCATGCTGGCGAACACGAAGCCCTTGTAGATCGCCATGCGCGGCACCGCGCACAGGCCCAGCGTCGATTTGTCGACGCCCTGATAGCCGTCGGGAAAGGCGTAGCCCATCAGGCGGCCGTCGTTGGCGAAGGTCCAGGAGTGATAGGGGCAGGTGAAGGACGAGCGGTTGCCCTTCTCGGTGACGCAGACCGCGTTGCCGCGGTGCGGGCAGCGGTTCAGCAATAGCCGGATCTCGCCCTCGCGGTCCCGCACCATCAGGATCGGCATCGGGCCGATCGACTTGGTGACGAAGTCGTTGCGGTTGGGAATTTCGCTGGTGTGGCCGACATAGACCCAGGTCCGGTACCAGATTTTCTCCAGTTCGATCCGGAAGATTTCGGGGTCGCTGTAGAGCGAGCCGTGAACCCGTCCGGGCTCGATCAGGCTCGCCCATTGGCGACGCGGCACCTCGACGTTCATCCCTCGTCCTCCCGTATACAGGTTGCCCGAGGATACCGCATCGATCCCTCCGGTTCAATATTCAAACGTCCGTCCGGTTTATAATTCGGGCGAAAACGACCGCCGCCCCGCGCTTTCTCCGGCTCAGGCCGGCAGCAGCTTGCGCACGTCGTGACCGAGGTCGGCGATACGGGCCGGATCGAGCGCGATGTCCGGCACCCCGATGATCCGCTTGGCGACATTGAAGTCGGCGGCGGCGTTGATGGCGTCGAGCGCCACCAGCCTCTCGCCGTCCAGATAGAACACCGAGAACCGCCCGCTGTCGGGATCGCCGCGCACCACGGCCCGGTCGTACCCTTTCGACAGCAGCCCGGCGGTTTGCAGCTTGACGTCGTACTGATCCGACCAGAACCACGGCACGGCCGGCGCAGGCGGGGCCGCGCCGGCGGCGTGGGCGGCGGCGATGCGGCCCTGCTCGATGGCGTTGGCGACCGATTCGATGCGGGTTCGCCGGCCGGCGAATTCGCTCCACGCCAGCGCGCAATCGCCGATCGCGTAGATGTTCGGGTCGCTGGTGCGCATCGCCGGATCGACCGGAATGCCGAAGCCCGGCTCGACCTCGATGCCGGAATACATCGCCAGTTCGTCATTGGCGAGGACGCCGACGCCGATCACCGCGAGATCGCACGGCAGCACCTCGCCGCTGGAGAGCCGCGCCGAGCGCAACGTCCGCTCGCCTTCGAAGGCGGCGACGGTGGTGTTCAGGCGGATATCGACGCCCTTGGCGCGATGGGTCGCGGCGTAGAAATCGGAGACGACCTCGGCGGTGACGCGGCCGAGCAGCCGTTCAGCGGCTTCGATCACGGTGACGTTGATGCCGCGCTTGCGGGCGACGGCCGCGACCTCGAGCCCGATATAGCCGCCGCCGACCACGATCATGTTCGACGCCGCATGAAACGCCGGCTGAAGGCGGCGGACGTCGTCGATGCCGCGGATATAGCCGATGCCGTCGAGACCGGCGCCGGGCACCGCGAGCTTGCGCGGCCGCGTGCCGGTGGCGAGAAACAGCTTGGCGAAGGGAAACACCTCGCCCTCGCTGGTCGCCACCGCGTTGTCGCGGCGGTCGATCACGGTGACGGATTCGCCGAGCCGCACCCGGATGTTCTGCGCGTCGTAGAACTCCTGCGGGCGCAGCAGGAGGCGGTCGGCCGCGAGTTCGCCGGCGAGGTAGGTCTTGGACAACGGCGGCCGCTGATAGGGCAGCGACGTTTCGGCGGCGATCATGACGATGTCGCCGGGCCAGCCGTATTGCCGCAGCGAGATCACGCATTGCGCGCCCGCCTGCCCGCCGCCGACCACGATCGCGGCGCCCGCGCTCTTGTCCGTCATGCTGCCCTCAAGGCGATGGTCCGACCGGTATCCGTGGACGGGATCGGATTCAGATAAATAAGACGTTCATCCGGTTTATTACTAATCGTGGATCGCGTCGTCGCTGTCAAGACGGAAACCCGCGCGACGTGCGCCGCCGCCCGGTCGCCCGCAGCCACCCGGCGGTCATCGTCCCGCGTCCGAAACCGGGCCGTCAATGCTGTTTACAGAATGTCAGCGGTGCCGGAACGCGCGACGCGGTCTTCAGGATGGACGCGGTTTCAGGACGACGGTGCCGGACCAGGGCTTGCCGGGACACTAAGGAGGATGGCACCCCGGATAAGGAAAGATGGTGCCCAGGAAAGGACTCGAACCTTCACGGTGTTACCCACTGGTACCTGAAACCAGCGCGTCTACCAATTCCGCCACCTGGGCCCGCCGCGGTTGATACGGATCGCCCGCGCCGTTGTCAAACAGCAAAACGGGCGCGCGGCTTGCGGACCGCCCGCCCCGTACCGTCAAATTGCAATGGCCGCCGCAAATCCGCTATACAGCGGCGGATCGTGAACAGCCATGGCCCCGGCCGCGGGCTAAGGCCATCGGGCCGGTTGAGGTGATCTCATGTCGTCGTCCTACGTGTCCTCGCATTCGGAAACCCTTGTCACCGTGTTCGGCGGGTCGGGCTTCCTGGGGCGGCATGTCGTGCGCGCGCTGGCCAAGCGCGGCTACCGGATCCGCGTCGGCGTCCGCCGGCCCGAACTCGCAGGCCACCTGCAACCGCTCGGCAAGGTCGGCCAGATTCACGCGGTGCAGGCCAACCTGCGCTACCCGGCCTCGGTCGAGGCGGCGGCGCGCGGCGCCGGCATCGTCGTCAACCTCGTCGGCATTCTGGCGAAGCGCGGCGCACAGACCTTCGAGGCCGTCCAGGACAAAGGCGCGGCCACCGTGGCGCAGGCCGCGGCCGGAGCCGGCGCGCGGCTGGTGCATGTCTCGGCGATCGGCGCAAACGCCGATTCGCCCTCGCTCTACGCCCGCTCCAAGGCCGCCGGCGAAGTCGCCGCGCGCGAGGCGGTGCCGTCGAGCGTCATCCTGCGGCCGTCGGTGGTGTTCGGCCCCGAGGACGATTTCACCAACCGCTTCGCCGCGATGGCGCGGCTGTCGCCGGTGATGCCGCTGATCGGCGGCGGGGTGACGCGGTTGCAGCCGGTCTATGTCGGCGACGTCGCTCACGCCGTGGCCGATGCGGTGGACGGCAATGCCCGCGCCGGCGCGACCTACGAACTCGGTGGCCCCGAGGTGCTGACGCTGCGCGAGATCCTCGAATTCATCCTGGCGACGACCGACCGCAAGCGGACGCTGGTGTCGCTGCCGTTCGGCCTCGCCCGATATGCCGGGCTGCTGTTGCAGTTCGCGCCGTCGCCATTCGCGCTGACGCCGGATCAGGTGACGCTGTTGCAGACCGACAACGTGGTGTCGGAGGCCGCGAAGACGGCCGGGCTGACGCTGGACGGCCTCGGCATCGCGCCGGATTCGCTTGAGGCGATCGCCCCGCAATATCTGTGGCGCTTCCGCCCGCAGGGCCAGTTCCAGCGCAAGAACGCCTGATTTCGCAATATCTCGAAAACGAGGCGTCATCCGAAAACGAGGCGTCGTCGTCCGCCTTTGCGAGGGCTTTGCAGAAGTGAGGTTTGGTGATTCTTTGCTCTT
>JBIQLW010000063.1:0-18750 GCA_044463945.1 Bradyrhizobiaceae bacterium
TACGCGGTGCTGATGCCCAACACCGCGCGCGGCGGCGGCATCAGCCGCAAGATCACCTCGGCGCAGGATCGCTCGCGGTTGAAGGAGGTGGTGCAGGACCTCGACGTGCCCGAGGGCATGGGGATCATCCTGCGCACCGCCGGCGCCTCGCGCACCAAGCCCGAGATCAAGCGCGACTTCGAATATCTGCTGCGGATGTGGGAGACGGTGCGCGACACCACGCTGCGCTCGCAGGCTCCGACGCTGGTCTACGAGGAAGGCTCGCTGATCAAGCGCTCGCTGCGCGACCTCTACAACAAGGAGATCGACGAGATTCAGGTGGCCGGCGAGAACGGCTACCGCGAGGCGCGCGACTTCATGAAGATGCTGATGCCCTCCAACGTCCGCGCGGTGAAGCTCTATCGCGACGGCCAGCCGCTGTTCTCGCGCATGGGGGTCGAAAGCCAGCTCGACGTGATGTTCACGCCGATCGTGCAGCTCAAGTCCGGCGGCTATCTGGTCATCAACCAGACCGAGGCGCTGGTGTCGATCGACGTCAACTCCGGCCGCTCGACCCGCGAGCACCATATCGAGGACACCGCGCTCAAGACCAATCTCGAAGCCGCCGAGGAAGTGGCGCGGCAGTTGCGCTTACGCGATCTCGCCGGCCTCATCGTCATCGATTTCATCGACATGGACGAGCGCCGCAACAACCGCGCGGTGGAGCGCAAGCTCAGCGACTGCCTGCGGCAGGACCGCGCCCGTATCCAGGTCGGCCGCATCTCGCATTTCGGCCTGCTGGAAATGTCGCGCCAGCGCATCCGCGCCAGCGTGCTGGAAAGCTCGACCGAGCCCTGCCCGCACTGCGGCGGCAGCGGCCACATCCGCTCGGTATCGTCGGTGGCGTTGCAGGTGCTGCGCAATCTCGAAGAAATCCTGATGAAGGGCGCGACCCACAATCTGACGGTGCGCACCCGCGCCGACGTCGCGCTCTATGTGCTCAATCACAAGCGCGCTCATCTGCGCGACCTCGAAACCAGCTTCAAGGTCACGCTGTCGGTGCTGGCGGACGCCAACCTCGGCGGGCAGCAGTCGTTCGTGATCGAGCGCGGCGAGCAGGTCCACACCTTGGAGGCCGCTCGCGCGCATCTGGCGGCGCAGGCCGCCGCCGCCCCGAGCATGATCGAGGATGCCTTCGAGGACGATGACTCGTTCGAGACCGAGGCCGAAGTCGAGACCGAGGAAACCGAGGGTCTGACCGACGAGGCGGGCGCCGGCGAAGCGCTTGAGGCCGGCGACGGCGAGGGATCGCCGCGCCGCCGCCGTCGTCGCCGCCGGCGCGGCCGCGAGGGACGCGACACCGGCGCCGCCAACGGCGACGGCGAGACGGCGGCCGACGCCTCCGAAAGCGACGATGCCGCGCAGGTCGCCGAGATGGTCGGCGACAGCGGCGAGGAGACCACTGAGGGCGACGACGCCGCACCGCGCGACGAACAGGACGACACCGCCGAGCGGCGGCCGCGTCGCCGTGGACGCCGTGGCGGCCGCCGCCGGCGCGGCGCGCCGGAGGACGGGCTCGCGGCGTCGATCGCCGATGAGCTGACCCCGCCGTCCGAGCCGGAAGCCACCGAGGCGGTGGCGGATTTCGACGGCAACGGGACCTCCGGCTCCGGGATTGCGGGTTCCGAGGCGTCGGCCGACGCGCCCCCGGCCGCGCCCGCGCCCGAGCCGCGCGACGACGATGCCCACGACACGCCCGAGGCAGCCGAAGTCTCGTCTCATGCGCCCGAGGCCGCCGCCCCGGCGGCGGATGAGGCCGACGAGCCCGACTCCGCCGAGGCCCGGAAATCCGCCCGGCGGCGCTCGACGGTGCGCGAGAAGGTCAGCTTCGCCCGCAGCAGCGACGTGCCGTCCGCGCCGGATGTCCCTCAGGCCGTCGCGGCTCCCGCCGAGCCGGTCGCGACGTCTGCCCCCGCCCCCGCGCCCGAACCGGAAGCCGTCGACGCGCCGCCCCAGCCGCGTCGCGCCGGCTGGTGGTCGCGCCGCTTCGGCGGCGGCAACTGACACGCCTTCGCCCTTCCTTGTTCCCTCCCCCCTTGTGGGGGAGGGTCAGGGAGGGGGGTGAGCCACAAGCACTTTCGCTGATTGGCCCCCCCTCTCCACCTCTCCCCCACAAGGGGGAGAGCCGTCAATGCCGGATCGCGCACGCCCGCATCCCTGACGCCATCGCTCCGACGCGAAAACGCCTCAACCCAGCCACCGCGTGATCCGCTCCACCGCCTCGCGCATGTCGGCGGCCGATTGCGCGTAGCAGAACCGCACGAAGGTACGGCCGTGGATCGGATCGAAGTCGATGCCGGGCGTCGCCGCGACATGGGCGTGGGTCAGCATCCGCTTGGTGAAGTCGAGGCTGTCGGCGCTGAATTTCGACACGTCGGCATAGAGGTAGAACGCGCCATCCGCCGGCAGAAAGTCGCTCAGGCCGGCTTTCGGCAGCCCCTCGATCAGGATGCGGCGGTTTTCCTGATAGCCGTGCTTGATCGTCTCCATCTCGGCGCGGCCGTCGAACGCCGCTTCGGCGGCGATCTGCGACAGCGTCGGCACCGAGATCGACAGGTTCTGCTGCAAGCGCTCGATCGGCCGCACCAGCGCCTCCGGCGCGACCATCCAGCCGACGCGCCATCCGGTCATGCAGAAGTATTTCGAGAACGAGTTGATGATGAGCGCGTCCGCCGACAGTTCGGCGGCGGTCACCGCGGCAAACGCATAGTCGAGACCGTGATAGATTTCGTCCGAGATGAAGCGGATGCCGGCGCTGTCGGCGGCGGCGATCAATCCGGTCAGCGCCTCGCGCGACATCATCGTGCCGGTGGGATTGGCGGGGCTGCCGACCAGCACGCCTTTCAGCGGCGCCTTGCGATGGGCCGCGAGCAGCATCTCGCCGGTCAGGGCGTGACGGGTGTCGCCGTGGGTTTCGATCAGCACCGGCTCGCAGCCCAGCGCCGTCAGGATATGGCGGTACGGCGGATAGCCGGGGACCGTGACCGCGACGCGGTCGCCGGGCTCGAACATCGACAGGAACGCCAGGATGAAACCGCCCGACGATCCGGTGGTGACGACGATGCGCGCGGGATCGACCTCGCAGGCATAGGTCTCGCGATAGTGGCGCGCGATCCGCGCCCGCAGCGACGGGATCCCGAGCGCCGAGGTGTAGTCGATCCGCGCGCCGTCCAGCGCGGCGCGGGCGGCGGCAAGCGCCGCGCGCGGCGCGCCCGCCGAAGGCTGGCCGACCTCCATGTGGATGACATGGCCGCCCTCCGCCTCGATCGCCGCGGCCGCCGCCATCACGTCCATGACCATGAACGGCGGAACATCGCTGCGGCGGGATGCCGCCAGAGCGGCCTTCGCCCGGCCGGTTATCATCGTATCGGACATCTGCTATCTGACCCGTCTGGCGAAGCAGCGCGGTCTCGCGCGCCGCCGTCTCGCCGTATTCCAAGGTTTGGTAGGGCATATATGGAATCCGAACGCCGGCCAATGCTGAAACCTGCCCCGTCGCGGGTCCGCGCGCCGAGCCGCGGCGGCGTCTGGCCGAAGCTGGCCGCGACCGCCGTGGCGCTCGCCGTGGCCTTCGCGCCCCCCGCCGCCCGCGCCCAGCAGAACGAGGGCAACAAGGGGCCGCGGCTGTTGCGCGACACCGAGATCGAGCAGTTGCTGCGCGACTACACCCGGCCGATCCTGCGCGCCGCCGGGCTTGAGAAGCAGAACATCCAGGTTTCGATCATCAACGACCCGAGCTTCAACGCCTTCGTCGCCGACGGCCGGCGCATCTTCGTCAATTACGGCGCGCTGATGCAGTCGAAGACGCCGAACCAGTTGATCGGCGTGCTGGCCCACGAGACCGGGCACCTCGCCGGCGGCCACCTCGCCAAGCTGCGGACTCAACTGGCCCATGCCCAGACCCAGATGATCGTCGCCATGCTGCTCGGCGTCGGCGCCATGGTGGCGGGCGGCGGCGGCAACAACGGCGCCAGCAACGCCGGAATGGCGGCGATCAGCGCGCCGCAGGAAATGATCCGGCGCAACCTGTTGTCCTATCAGCGCCAGCAGGAGGAAAACGCCGACCGCGCCGGCGTGCGCTTCCTCACCGCCACCGGGCAGTCGGCCAAGGGCATGTACGAGACGTTCCAGCGTTTCACCGACGAGAGCCTGTTCGCCGCGCGCGGCGCCGACCCCTACCTGCAATCGCACCCGATGCCCGCCGATCGCGTCGCTGCGCTGGCGACGCTGGCGAAAAGCAGCCCCTATTGGGACAAGCCGGACGATCCGGCGCTGCAAGCACGGCACGACATGATGCGCGCCAAGACCTCCGGCTTCATGGAACGCCCGGACACGGTCCGCCGCCGCTATCCGTTGTCGGACACCAGCCTGCCGGCGCGCTACGCCCGCGCGATCTCGTCCTATCTGCACGGCGATCCCCGCTCGGCGCTGGCGCAGATCGACACGCTGATCCATGCCCAGCCGAACAATCCCTATTTCCACGAATTGCGCGGTCAGGCCCTTTTGGAAGGCGGCAAGCCGAACGAGGCGATCGCGCCGTTGCGCAAGGCGGTGCAACTCTCGGGCCGCGCACCCCTCATCGAGATGTTACTGGGGCAGGCGCTGGTTGCCACCAACAATAAAGCCTATTCTGCCGAGGCGATTGCGATTCTGCGCAGCGCGCTGGCGCGCGAGCGCGAGGCCCCGCTGGGCTACGCGCAGCTTGCGATGGCCTACGCCCAGAAGGGCGAATACGCGGAAGCGGACCTCGCCTCGGCACAGGCCGCCTATCTGCGCGGCGACGCCAAGACCGCGCGGGGTCTTGCCGCCCGCGCCAAGACCCGTTTCGCCGTCGGCTCGCCCGGGTGGGTCAGGGCCGACGATATCGTCAGCACCAAGTCCGGCGACAAGCGCTAGAGCATGATCCCGAAAAGTGGAAGCCGGCTTTCGGACAAGATCATGCGCAAACAAAAAGACAAACGACGGGTCCGGTCCAACGCGGTTGGATCGGACCCCGGCCCTCTCCGACGCGATTGAAGGATCAACCGATGCCGTTCCGCCGTCCCCTCGCCTCCGCCCTGATCGCGTTCGCCGTCTGCGGCGCGCCGCTTTCCGCCTCCGCGCAGTCGTTCACCGAGCCGCAACGCGGCGAGATCGAGAGCATCGTCAAGAACTACCTGCTGACGCATCCGGAAATCCTTGAGGAGGTGTCGGCCGAACTCAGCAAGCGGCAGGCCAAGGCCGAGGCCGAGAAGCACGCAACCGCGGTCGCCACCTATTCGGAGGCGATCTTCAACTCGCCGCGCGGGGTGACGCTCGGCAATCGCAGCGGCGATGTCAGCATGGTCGAGTTCTTCGACTACAACTGCGGTTACTGCAAGCACGCCATGGTCGACATGCTGGCGCTGCTCAAGACCGATCCGAAGCTGCGCGTGGTGCTGAAGGAGTTTCCGGTGCTCGGCCCCGGCTCGGTCGAAGCGGCGCAGGTCGCGGTCGCGGTGCGGATGCAGGACCCCGACGGCAAGAAATATCTCGACTTCCATCAAAAGCTCCTGGGCGGTCGCGGCCAGGCCGACAAGGCCCGCGCCATGGCGGCGGCGAAGGAAGCCGGCCTCGACATGGCGCGGATCGAAAAGGACATGGTGAGCCCCGAGGTGCGCGCCACGCTCGAAGAAAACTTCAAGCTCGCCGAATCGATGGGCATGAACGGCACCCCGAGCTATGTCATCGGCAAGCAGGTGGTGGTCGGCGCGGTCGGGCTCGACGCGCTGAAGGAGAAGATCGGCATGGCCCGCTGCGGCAAGGCGGCGTGCTGAACCCGGCGACCCCGCAAAAGCGACATTTCCTCAACCGAATGAAGCGTTTGGGGGATATTAACGATGCTTGACCCTTCCCCTCGCGGCCCGCGTTACCTATAAACGCGGGGAGCTTTAGGCGCGCAGACTCGCGGACCATCGATGACAAGAACTGTTTATGTGCTCAACGGCCCGAACCTCAACCTGCTCGGGACCCGCGAGCCGGAGACTTACGGCCATGCCCGGCTGGCCGACGTCGAACGGCTGTGCCGCGAGACGGCCGCGCGCTACGGCCTTGAGGCGGATTGCCGGCAATCCAACTCCGAGGGCGAACTGATCGACATCATCCACGAGGCCCATAACCGGCAGGCGGCCGGAATCGTGCTGAACGCCGGCGGCTATTCCCACACCTCGATCGCGCTTCACGACGCCCTGACGGCGGTGAGGATCCCCACGGTTGAGGTTCACATCAGCAACATCTATGCTCGCGAGGACTTCCGTCATCATTCGTTCATCGCCAGGGCCGCGTTCGCGACCCTGTGCGGGTTCGGCATCGACGGCTACCGGCTCGCCATCAGCGGCCTCGCGGCCAAGATCGGCGCTGCGGCCAAGCCATGACGGCATCCCTCATTTCGTCCAGCTCGAACGTTTCGGAACCACAGCATGGCCAGCCCGCCTGACGATTCATCCGCCGCCAAGACCGGGAACAAGTCCGGCGACAAGCCCGCCTCCGTCAGCGACGGCGCGCTGATCCGCGAACTCGCCACGCTGCTCGACGAAACCAACCTGACCGAGATCGAGATCGAGCGCGCCGGTCTGCGCGTGCGCGTGGCGCGCAGCGTCAGCATCGCCACCGTTGCCTCCGCCGCCCCGCCGCCGGTGGCGTCCGCGGCGGTCGCGGGAGCCGCAGCGGCGACGGCGACGGATGCCGCCAAGCATCCCGGCGTCGTGCCCTCGCCGATGGTCGGCACCGCCTACTGGGCGCCCGAGCCCGGCGCCAAGCCGTTCGTCGATGTCGGGACCAAGGTGAAGGTCGGCGACACGCTGATGATCATCGAGGCGATGAAGACCATGAACCAGATCCCCTCGCCGCGCGCCGGCACCGTGACGCAGATCCTCGTCGAGGACGGCCAGCCGGTCGAATTCGGCGAGCCGCTGGTGATCATCGAATAGCCACTGAATAGCCACAACTTTCCCGACCGCGCGCAATCCTCTTTCGCAACGCCTCACCGCTCCGGCCGCTCACTGATTAGGACACCATGTTCGACAAGATCCTGATTGCCAATCGCGGTGAGATTGCCCTCCGTGTGCTGCGCGCCTGCAAGGAACTTGGCATCGCCACCGTCGCGGTGCATTCCACCGCCGACGCCGAGGCGATGCACGTCCGCCTCGCCGACGAAAGCGTCTGCATCGGCCCGCCGCCGTCCAAGGACAGCTATCTCAACATCCCCAACCTTCTCGCGGCTTGCGAGATCACCGGCGCGGATGCGGTTCATCCCGGCTACGGCTTCCTGTCGGAGAACGCGCGCTTCGCCGAAATTCTCGCCGAGCACAATCTCGGATTCATCGGCCCCAAGGCCGAACACATCCGCCTGATGGGCGACAAGATCGAAGCCAAGCGCACCGCCAAGCGGCTCGGCATTCCCGTGGTGCCGGGCTCCGACGGCGCGATCGCCTCCGCCGACGAGGCGATGGCGGTGGCCGAGGCGATCGGTTTCCCGGTGCTGGTGAAGGCCGCGGCCGGCGGCGGCGGGCGCGGCATGAAGGTGGCGCAGAGCGCGAACGATCTCGCGCTTGCGGTCGCGACCGCTGGCAATGAAGCGAGGTCGGCGTTCGGCGACGCTTCGGTCTATCTGGAAAAATATTTGCAGAAGCCGCGGCACATCGAGATTCAGGTGCTGGGCGACGGACGCGGCGGCGCCATCCATCTCGGCGAGCGCGACTGCTCGTTGCAGCGGCGCCATCAGAAAATCTGGGAGGAAGGCCCCTCGCCAGTGCTGACATCGGCGGCGCGCGCCCGGATCGGCGAGACGGTCGCCAAGGCGATGCGCGAGATGCAGTATCTCGGCGTCGGCACTGTTGAATTCCTCTACGAGGACGGCGAGTTCTATTTCATCGAAATGAACACCCGCATCCAGGTCGAACATCCGGTGACCGAGATGATTACCGGCATCGATCTGGTGCTCGAACAGATCCGGGTCGCCAACGGCGCCGACCTGCCGGCAACGCAGGACGAGATCACCGTTAACGGCCACGCCATCGAATGCCGCATCAACGCGGAGAATCCCGAAACCTTCCGCCCCTCGCCCGGCAAGATCCTGCGCTACCATCCGCCCGGCGGCCTCGGCGTCCGCATCGATTCCGCCGTCTATCAGGGCTATACGATCCCGCCCTACTACGATTCCCTCGTCGGCAAGCTGATCGTCCACGGCAAGACCCGCGCCGAATGCCTGATGCGGCTGCGCCGCGCGCTCGACGAGATCGTCGTGGACGGCATCGAGACGACGTTGCCGCTGTTCCGCGCGCTGGTCCGCGACCACGACATCATCGACGGCGACTATCATATCCATTGGCTGGAACAGTATCTGTCCGGCGGCGACAGGGCCCGCTGAGCGGCGCGCGACGGATGCGATCCGGTATCGACATCTTGTGGCGCATCTAGGACAATACGCGCTTGAAATGTGCAGCCGCCGTTGTACTCACGATCACCGACGTCGCATCGCGATCCGACAGTTCAAATCGCTCTATTCCGTGATTCAGGGTCCGCAAGCCGCCCCATGAGCGCCGACACCCCCCGCCTCCTCTATATCGACGACGACGCCGCGCTGGCCCGCCTGGTGGCGCACGACCTGTCGGACCAAGGTTTCGAGGTGATCCACGCCGCGAGCGGCGAGGCCGGCATCGCCCGCATCCGCGAAGGCGGCATCGACGTGGTGGCGCTGGACCAGTACATGCCGGACGTCGACGGGCTGGAAACCCTGGCGCGCATTCTCGCCATCGCCAACCCGCCGCCCGTGGTGTTCATCACCGAGTCGCAGGACAGCGCCGTCGCCGTCACCGCGCTCAAGGCCGGCGCCGACGATTATCTGGTCAAGGACGCGCAAGGCGTGTTCATTCCGCTGCTCCATGTCGCGGTCGAGAGCGCGCTGCGTCAGGCCCGGGTCCGCAAGGCGCGCGACGCCGCCGAGGCCGAGGTCCACGCCTCGCGCGACCGCTACGCCGCGCTCGCCGCCGAACGCGAGGTGCTGCTGCGCGAGGTCAACCATCGCGTCGGCAACAGTTTGCAGATCATCGCCTCGCTGCTGCACCTTCAGGCCAATTCGAGCGACGACGACGACGTCAAGGAAGCGCTCAGCAACGCGATGGGACGTGTCACCGCCGTCGCCCAGGTCCACCGCCGGCTCTACACCTCGCGCGCGCTCAACAGCGTCCTGCTCAATCAGTATCTCGAAGCGCTCCTGGAAGACCTTCGCCGCTCCGCCGAGGGCAACCGCATGTCGCGCCTGACGCTGAAGGCGGACGCCGTCGAGATCGATCCCGACCGCGCGGTGGCGATCGGGATCATCGTCAACGAACTGGTGATGAACGCGGTGAAATACGCCTATCCGGACGGACCGGGACCGATCCATGTCCGCCTGGTCGCCGACGGCGACATGCTGGAACTGTCGGTCTCCGACGACGGCGTCGGACTCAACGCCAAGGTCGATCCGCGCTCGACCGGAATGGGCCAGCGCATCGTCAACGCGATGGCGTCCAAGCTCAACACCAGCGCCGAGCGCGATCCCGACCATTCCGGCACGCGCGTCGTGCTGCGCTTTCAGCGTCGCAATGACGCCGATGGCAAGGGCGCGCCCGCGGCCGGTTAGGATTTCGTGCGCGGTCTGCTATCCTGAGCCCATGGCCCAGCGCGACTCCACGCCCTCCGAGATCACGCCCGAGGTGCTGCTGCGCGCCTATGCCTGCGGCATCTTTCCGATGGCCGAGAGCGCCGAGGATCCGACCCTGTTCTGGGTCGAACCCGAACGGCGCGGCATTCTCCCGCTCGCCAACTTCCATGTTCCGGCGCGGCTTTCGCGAACCGTCCGCGCCGATACGTTCGAGGTCAGCGTCGATCGCGCCTTCAAGGCGGTCATCGCCGGCTGCGCCGAGCCGCAGCCGCAGCGCGACAACACCTGGATCAACCGGCGTATTCGCGATCTCTATGTCGGGCTGTATGAACTGGGGCATTGCCACAGCGTCGAGGTCTGGCGCGACGGCGACCTCGTCGGCGGCCTTTACGGCGTCAGTCTTGGCGGCGCGTTCTTCGGCGAGAGCATGTTTCACCGCGCGCGCGACGCCTCCAAGGTGGCGCTGGTGCATCTGGTCGCACGTCTGATCGCCGGCGGTTTCGTGCTGCTTGATACCCAGTTCGTGACGGCGCACCTGCAACGCTTCGGCGCGACCGAGATTTCGCGCGATGCCTACCGCAAGCGCCTGGATGCGGCGATGACGCGGACCGCCGACTTTGCCCGCCTGCCGGTCGAGCGGCCGGTTCGCGGCGCGGAAGCGCTCGCGGTCATCGCAAGCGTCACCCCGGCGCGGCCACGCTAAACTGATGTCGGTTTATTGCTGGAACGGCGGAAGCGGTCCCGGCGCGGGCGGAGGCGGCCGCCGGCGCGGCGGCGCGGCGCGCTTCTGCGGCGTGGACGGTGGCGGTTTGGCTGCGGCGGGCTGGGCCGCGACCACCGTGGTTTCCGGACCTTTGCAGTCGGTGAGCCAGATGTCGTAGATCGGATGCTCGACGCCGTGCAGGCCGGGACTGGCGGCGAACATCCAGCCGGAGAAAATCCGCTTCACCTCGCCCTGCAAGGTGATCTCATCGACCTCCACGAAGGCGTCGGTGTTGGCCGCCTCGGTGGCGGGCCGCGTATAGCAGGCGTCGGTCTTCACCCGCAGCGCGCCGAACTGGACGGTCTCGCCGATATCGGCATCGAAGCTGATGATGCGACCGGTGATCTTGTCGAGGCCGGAGAAAGTCGCCTTCTTGTTGATGATCTTCTGCGCCGGCGGCTCGGTCACCACCTCGTCGCCCGGCTGCAACGGGGCGGGCGCGGGCGGCGCGGCGGCGGCGCGCGGCGGCTTTTGTCCGGGGGCCGCGTCGGAACCGGACGGCGGTGCCACCGCGACCGGCGGCTGCCCCTGAGGCGCGGCGGCGCTGCCCGGCGGCGGCTGGAGCGGCTGCGACTGAACCCGGCCCGGCGGCGGCACCGCCTGCCCCGGCGGCAGCCGGTTGGGCGTCGGCAGCAGGCGTCCCTGCGGCAGATCCGGCACTTCCTCCTCGTCATCGTCCGAGGGAAAGCCACCTTGCGGGACATTGCCGGGCGGACGCGGCGCGGGATCGGCAAAGATGTTTCCAAGCTGCGCCGAGGCCGGCGGCGTCGGCACGACCCACAGGGCGGCAGCGAGGGCTGCCAGGCTTGCTATGCTCGTGGTGCGAAACATCTCGTGCGGCTTCACTTGTCGTGCGGCTTCACTTGGGCGATCGGGCTCGGGCGAATCGGGCTCGCGACATTCTATCGAGGTCTTCCGCCGCTCGCAGGGCTCCGGTTAACACGTTGAATAAGGCGGGGAAAGGGCGGGCTGCTCGGATCGATCGAGGCCGCACGGCGGCGCAACCATGGCTGGCGCCCTTCCGGCAAAGCTGAGATAGTTGCTTCGCGAAGCGGTTACGAGAAGGGAGTGAGTGCAGCAATGGCCGACGACATGCGCCTTGACGGAAAGGTCGCTCTCATCACCGGCGCGGCCGGCGAGATCGGAGCCGCGACGATGCAGCTTCTGGCCGCGCGAGGCGCGCGCATCGTCGCGGTCGATCGCAACGAGGCGCAATTGCAGCGCGCGGTGGCGGCCCTGCCGGCCGAGGCGCGCGCCCTCGCCGTCACCGCCGACGTCAGCCGCGAGGACGACGTCGCGGCCTATGTCGGCCGCACGCTCGACACCGCTGGGGCCATCGACGTGTTCTTCAACAATGCCGGGATCGAGGGCGAGGTCGCCCCGGTTCAGGACTACGCCCTCGCCGCTTTCCGCCAGGTGCTGGACGTCAATGTGGTCGGCGTGTTCCTCGGCCTCAAGCACGTCCTGCCGGCGATGCGCAAGGCCAATGCCGGCAGCGTCATCAACACCGCCTCGATCGCGGGCCTCATCGGGTCGCCCTACATCGCCGCCTACAGCGCCAGCAAGCACGCGGTGATCGGCCTGACCAAGAGCGTGGCGATGGAATGCTCCAAGACGCGCGTGCGCGTGAATTGCGTCTGTCCAGGTCTGATCGAAAGCCGGATGATGTCGTCGATCATCGCCGGCCGCACCCCCGGCGCGCGCGCCGATGCCGACGGCGTCCTTGCACGCATCCCGGCCCGACGGCTCGGCGGCGCGGCCGAGGTGGCGCAGGTCGTCGCCTTTCTGGCGTCAGACGCCGCGAGCTACGTCACCGGGTCCGCCTATACGGTGGATGGCGGGCGCACCGCGGACTGACAACGCGCCCTCACCCGCATTCATTCGACCGAACAGGAAAACGCCGAATGCCGATCACGCTCGACCCGGATGCCGCCGCCGTTCTGCAAGCCTTCCGTGACGCCGGCCGCCCGCCTTATGAAACGCTGACACCGGCGGAGGCGCGCGATCTCTATCTCAAGGGCTGTGAGGCGGCCCGCCCGCAGACGCCTGAACTCGCTTCCGTCCGCGCGCTCGACGCCACCGGCCCCGCCGGCGCCATCCCGCTACGCGTCTATCGGCCGCTGACCCTGCGCGAGCATGACGGCCGCTCGCCGTGCGTGGTGTTCTTCCACGGCGGCGGCTGGGTGATCGGCGATCTCGACAGCCACGATGCCACCTGCCGCACGCTGGCGCACGAGGCCGGGGCGCTGGTGATCGCGGTGGATTATCGCCTCAGTCCCGAGCACAAATTTCCGGCCGCGGTCGAGGACGCGATCGCGGCGACCAACTGGATCGCGGCCAATGCCACGAGCCTCGGCATCGATCCCGCGCGGCTGACGGTTTGTGGCGACAGCGCCGGCGGCAACCTCGCGGCGGTGGTGGCGCTCAACGCGCGCGAACACGGGCCGACAATCGCGGGACAGGTTCTGATCTATCCCGCCACCGACTTCCGCATGACGCATCCCTCGCACAGCGAGCCGGAAACCAGTTGCCTGCTCACCCACTCGGTGATCCGCTGGTTCCGCGACCATTATCTGCCGACGCCGGCCCATGGCGAGGACTGGCGCGCCTCTCCGGCGCGCGCCGACGATCTCGCGGGCCTGCCGCCCGCCTATGTGCTGACCGCGGGTGCCGATCCGTTGCGCGACGAGGGTGACGAGTACGCCGCGCGGCTGCGCGACGCCGGGGTGGCGATCAAACACGTCATCCATCCCGGCCAGTTTCACGGTTTCATCACCATGGGCAAACTGCTGCCGAAAGCCGGTATCGCGCTGGCCGATATCGGCGCCTGGCTCAAGGCGCTGAACTGATCGCGCGCGACAGGTTCGATCGGAGCGGCAATCCATCCTTTCGAAAGATGGATGCGCGGATCAAACTGGCGCGCGATAACAGCGCAAAAGCGCTATAGTCACTTCAGATATCGGCTGACCACGACAATCCGCCGTCGTCGCCCGTCAAGGAGGTCGCCATGTCGAAACCGATCGAGATCGGATTTCTGGTATTTCCGAAGGTCACGCAGCTCGACTTTACCGGGCCCCTGCAAGTGCTGTCGCGGCTGCCCGGCGCGCGCGTCCATCTGATCTGGAAACAACGCGAGGCGGTGCCGAGCGACACCGTGCTGACGCTGTCGCCGACGACGACCTTCGCCGATTGCCCGCAACTCGACGTCATCTGCGTCCCCGGCGGCCTCGGCGCCGACGATCTGAT
Source organism: Bradyrhizobiaceae bacterium (assembly GCA_044463945.1). Classification (GTDB taxonomy): domain Bacteria; phylum Pseudomonadota; class Alphaproteobacteria; order Rhizobiales; family Xanthobacteraceae; genus 62-47. Next base: position 13,710 of record JBIQLW010000063.1, read on the forward strand.
GGAGGACGAGGACACGCTCGCCTTTCTGCGCCGTCAGGCGGAAGGCGCGCGCTATGTCACCTCGGTGTGTACTGGCGCGCTGGTGCTGGGCGCCGCCGGCCTGCTGCGAGGCTACCGCGCCACCACCCATTGGGGAGCCGTCGATCATCTCGCATTGTTCGGCGCGATCCCGACCCGGACGCGGGTCTGCATGGATCGTAACCGCATCACCGGCGGCGGCGTGACCGCCGGCATCGACTTCGGTCTGACGGTAGCGGCGGCGCTGTCCGATCCGGCAACGGCGCAGGCGATCCAACTGATGCTGGAATACAATCCGCAACCGCCCTTCAATGCCGGATCGCCCGACACTGCGCCGGCGGAGGTCCTGGCGATGCTCAAGGACAAAATGGCGGCGTCAGTCGCGCGCCGCCTGGCGTTGTCGCAGCGCGCCGCGGACCGGCTCGGTTTGAAATCGCAAGAGCACTCGGCAGCGGAATGAAAGCGCCGGCCTACTGGCCCGGCGTCCACGCCTGATAGTCGCCGGTCGCCTTGGGGCGGCGGCCGCTCGCCAGCGTCGAGCCGGAGGGCCGATAGGCGTACGGCGTGCCGGTCAGGTTGGGCTGGTGCGGCTTCTCCCACTCGCGGGGCTGGTAGGATTCCTCGGTCGGCGGAACGTCAACGGTGTGATGCAGCCAGCCGTGCCATTCCGGCGGCACCCGCGAGGCTTCGGCGTAGCCGTTGTAGATCACCCAGCGCCGCTCGAAGCCGAGCGTCGGGTCGATCTTGCCGCCGCGCGTGCGGTAATAGCGATTGCCCTCGGCATCCGTGCCGACCAGCTCCCCGAACCGCCAGGTCCAGAGTTGGGTCCCGAAGGTCTGGCTGTTCCACCAAGTAAAGAGCTTCAGCATAAACTGCTTCATGGCCGGCAATCCGTCCCGCATGGTCGCTAGTGCGCGTCACTGGATGCCACCGCAGCGCCGGAATGTCCAGTTCGGGCGCAAGCCGTGCTGACGTTTCCGCGAGCGGGCCATAATGTCGCACGCTTGGCGCAATTCGTTCATCTTCGGTACATCCCGCGCGCCGCAGCCTTGCTCCAAGTCAATCAGAACCAACTGGAACAAAGCGAGATATCTCCGGTTGAGTCACCAAGACAGATGGAGAGCGTAAATGAACCTGAAAATCATCGGCGCCGTCGCAGCGCTTGCTGTGGCCATGCCATTGTCGATGACCACGCCAAGTGCGGCGCAGAGCCTCCACCGCGGTGGAGGCGTTCAAATGGGCGGCGGCGGCGGCGGACATTTCGGCGGCGGAGCCCGCAGCTTCGGCGGGAGGAGTTTCGGAGGCGGCGGTGCTTTCCGGGCTAGCCCGAGCTTCCGGGGCGGTCCGGCGCTCCGGCCGGGACCCGGCTTCGCGGGCACGCGGCCGGCCGGCATCCGTCCGATCGCCAGCGGTGGCTGGCGCGGCGGTCCGGGCTGGCGCGGTCGTCCCGGCTGGCATGGCCATCATGGCTGGCACGGCCGTTACCATCGCCGCGGCTTCTATCCGGGATTCTTCACCGGCGCACTGATCGGCAGCGCCTTCGCCGCCCCTTACGCCTACGGCTATCCGTACTATGACGATTACTACTACGATGCGCCGGCGGTGACAGTCGCGACCGATCCCGGCTCCGTTGCTTACTGTCAGCAGCGGTTCAGGTCGTATGACGTCCGCACCGGGACCTATCTCGGTTACGACGGCCGGCGTCATCCCTGCCCGTAACCGCGCGGGAATCGCGATCGCAGCATGAAGGGGCGGCCCAATCGCGGGCCGCTCCTTTTGCGTCCGGGCGCCAATGAGGCGCGGTCACGATCGCAGCGCCATCGTGACACCGCCGAGCGTGACGACGAGCGCGCCGATCTCGCGCCATCCCAGCGGCTCGTGCAGCATCACCGCCGAGGCGAGCACGCCGATCACAGGCACGAGCAGCGTGCCGATCGAGGCGGTTGAGGCCGGCAGCCGTTCGAGCGCCGCGAACCAGCAGACGTAACTGAGGCAGAACTGAATGAGCGTCATGTAGGCGAGCGAGGCCCAGCCGACGCCGGACAAGGCCGCGACATCGGGCCGTTCGAGAACAAGGCCGGCCAGCACCACCGGAACGCAGCCGAGCCACAATTGCCAGGCGGCAAGCGACATCGGTGGCATCGCCAGCGGGAAATGCTTGGTCAGCACCGTGCCGAGCGCGACCAGCACCGCCCCCAGCAGGACGAAGGCGATGCCCGGCCAACTGTCGAGGCTGGCCCGGATGCCGTTGCCGCCAATCAGGATCGCGATGCCGCCCATCGCCACGACAAGCGAGATCAGGCGCGCCACCGAGAGCCGCTCGCCGAGGATCGGCCACGCCAGCAGCGCCGCCCACACCGGCAGAGACATCGACAGAATCGCGGCCTCGCTTGCGCTCAGCCACAACAGCGCCAGCCCCATGCAGGCGACCCAAGAGGTGATCGTCAGCACCGACACCAACAAGAGCCGCGACCACAGATGACGCGGCACCCGCAACGGCTGGCCGCGCCACAGCGCGAACAGCGCCAGCGCCAGCGCGCCGGCCGCGCCCGTCAATCCGCGCGCGGACAAGGGCGGCCACTCGGTCAGGATATGCTTCATGATCGGGAAGTTGACGCCCCAGCCCACCGAGGTCGCGAGCAGCAGCGCGACGCCGGAAGGCGACAGTCCGGAGCTTGCGGGTGACGGCCGGCGATCGGTCATAAGCGCAACGCTCCAAGTCGCGTGAGGTTGACGGGCCGCTCGCGCCCGGCGGGGATCGACGGAGGGATCAGTGACCACGACTCATGAGCGCGTCGCCAGTGCCACGCCCGCCAGCGTCAGCACCAGCGCCGCGATCTGGATGGCGCCGAGCGGTTCGTGCAGCGCCAGCGCCGACGCCACCACGCCGAACACCGGCACCGCCATGGTGCCGATCGCCGCCACCGACGCCGGCAGGCGTTCGAGGGCGGCGAACCATGTCACATACGCCACACAGAACTGGACAACGGTGCTGTAGCCCAGCGCCCACCAGCCGACTTGCGTCACCGCGCCGAAGTCGGCCGTCTCGATGAACAGACCGACCAGCCCGACCGGCAGGCAGCCGAGGCCGATCTGCCAGGCCGCGGAAGCCATCGGCGGCAGCGCCAGCGGCCATTTCTTCGACAGCACGGCGCCCAGCGCAAACGCCACCGACCCGCCGAGCACCATGGCGAAACCGCCGAGCTTTTCCGCCGACACCGTGAGGCCGTCGCCGCCGAGCAGGATGGTCACGCCGCCGAAGGCGAGAACGATGGCGAGGATGCGCAACAGGGTCGGCCGCTCGCCGAGAATCGGCCATGCCAGAAGCGAGGCCCACACCGGCATCATGTAGGCCACCATCGAGGCTTCGCCGGCCGGCAGCCACAACAGCGCGATCCCCATCAGCGCCATCCAGCAGGTGACGTTGAGGAAGGCGTAGAGACCCAGCCGCGGCCACATCGCCATCGGCACGCGCAGGCTCTGCCGCCACGCCAGCACCACCGGCACCAGAAACAGCGCGCCGGCGATGCCGGTGACACCGCGCAGGATCAGCGGCGGCAGTTCGCTCAAGAGATATTTGGTGACCGGCCAGTTGAAGCCCCACCCGATCGAAGTGGCAGCGAGGAACATGAGCCCGGCCGGCGAGATTCGTGACGCCGGCGGCTTAACGGAAGGCGATGTCATGGCGGTCTGTCAGCCCGAGAATCGCCCTCACTCTGCCCGCTCTTGGGGCCTCCGACCAGCGCCAACGCCGCATGAGAGGCAGATCGCGGCACCGGGGCGTCCCGAGTCGGCCGAAAGCAACCCTGCGGCGCGAAAAAATACCTGGCCTGTGAACAGCGGGCGCAGCGTGACGCGCACCTGTCCGGCGGCGATTTTCGTCTTCCGAATCCGTGAGGACTCACCGATACTTGATTGTCATCGGTGGCCATTTGGCCTGTTGGTTACCCCCATTTTCCACCATATTTAGTGTTTCGTTGAGGAAGTCGTACTAGTCCTTGACGAGCCGGAGGGAGTTGGCCTAACTTTCAGGCCGTTCGGCGCGGATGTATTCGGGTCACGCCGGGCGCTCCCCCAGGGTTGTTACAAGGGTTGGTACGACGGGCCTCGATCCGCCTTCGCGGTGCTTGAGGCAGCGAGAGCGTTTGCCCTTCGCGGAGGTAGCTCCGGCGGCGAAAAAAGCCGGCCGGACCAGCGCCGATCGCGGGTGTGGGGCGTTAGGGTATGACCGACGGCGGAGGCTCCGCCCGCTCATGCTCCAGGGACGACAGGGCCGAAACCATCGGCCAGGCAGCGGACCGAAAGGTTCGCAGGATTTCATCGCCGGCGCCGCCTCGACGCGGTTCCGGCCGCAAGATGGGGCACGGAAGCAACATGCAGATCGAACGGCGCTACACCAAGGATGGTCAGTCTCCCTACGCGGACATCGAGTTTCGATTGACCACCAGCGAGATCCGCAATCCGGACGGCTCCGTGGTGTTCCGACTCGACAATGTCGAAGTGCCCGCGCAGTGGTCGCAGGTCGCCTCCGACGTGCTGGCGCAGAAGTATTTCCGCAAAGCCGGCGTCGCCGCGCGCCTCAAGAAGGTCGAGGAGGAAACCGTCCCTTCGTGGCTGTGGCGTTCGGTGCCCGACACCGAGGCGCTCAGCGCCCTCCCCGAGGCCGACCGCTTCGGCGGCGAGACCTCGTCGAAGCAGGTGTTCGACCGCCTCGCGGGCTGCTGGACCTATTGGGGCTGGAAGGGCGGCTACTTCACCTCGGAAGACGACGCCCGCGCCTTCCACGACGAACTGCGCTACATGCTGGCGAGCCAGATGGTCGCGCCCAACTCGCCGCAGTGGTTCAACACCGGGCTGCACTGGGCCTACGGCATCGACGGTCCCGGCCAGGGCCACTACTACGTCGATTTCAAGACCGGCAAGATGACCAAGTCGAAGTCGGCCTACGAGCATCCGCAGCCGCACGCCTGCTTCATCCAGGGCATCGAGGACGACCTCGTCAACGAGGGCGGCATCATGGACC
>JBIQLW010000064.1:0-18115 GCA_044463945.1 Bradyrhizobiaceae bacterium
GTTTCAGCGCCGCATTCACGAGCGGAGAACGTTCGACGGGGTAGAAATGGCGGAGGGAGTGGGATTCGAACCCACGGTACGGTTTCCCGCACACACGCTTTCCAAGCGTGCGCCTTAAGCCACTCGGCCATCCCTCCGGACGCCTTCTCATGACCGCCGACAACGACTTTTGCAAGAGACGATTAAAGGGGCCGACGGCCTTGCCCGCGCCCCCTTGATGCTCTGACAGATATCGATGGTTCGGGCCCGTCAGCACCGGACCTTGTTAGTGCATCGCCGTGGCGTTGAGTTGGGTCTGGATGCTCTTGAAGTGATCGAGCCGCTCGATCTCGCGGTCGAGCTCATGGCCCGGCTCACCGTTCTTGAGCTTTTCCTCCATCTCGTCGATCTGGCTGGCGAAGGCGGCGCGGTCGAGTTCCTCGATCGAGGTCGCGACGTCGGCGAGCACCGTCAGGCCCTTCTCGGAGACTTCGGCGAGACCGCCCAGCACGATGACCTTCTGCCGCGTCGAGCCGGTGATGATCGTGAGGATCCCCGGCCGGACCACGGCAACCACCGGCGCATGGCCGGCCAGCACGCCGAAATCGCCTTCGATGCCGGGCACGTCAACCTGATCGACCTCGCCGGAGAAGGCGAGCTTTTCAGGGGAGACAAGGTCAAAGTGGAAGGTAGCCATGGCGCGCGGTCTCTTTCTTCACCTCTCCCGCTTGCGGGGAGATCGACCGGCGAAGCCGGTCAGGCGGGGGCTTTCGTGCAGAGGAGGCAAGACCCCCTCCCCAACCCTCCCCCGCAAGCGGGAGAGGGAGCGCGCCGCAACCGTTGCAGCGCTGGTCCTGTATCGGCTTACGCCGCCTCGGCGGCGAGCTTCTTGCCCTTCTCGACCGCTTCCTCGATGGTGCCAACCATATAGAACGCCGCTTCCGGCAGATGGTCGTACTTGCCTTCGCACAGATCGCGGAAGCCCTTGATGGTGTCGGCGAGATCGACGAACTTACCCGGCGAGCCGGTGAACACCTCGGCGACGTGGAACGGCTGCGACAGGAAGCGCTCCACCTTGCGCGCGCGGGCAACGGTGAGCTTGTCCTCTTCCGACAGCTCGTCCATGCCGAGAATGGCGATGATGTCCTGAAGCGACTTGTAGCGCTGCAGCACCTGCTGCACCATGCGCGCGGTCTGGTAATGCTCCTCACCGACGATCAGCGGCGACAGCATGCGCGAGGTGGAGTCGAGCGGGTCCACCGCCGGATAGATGCCCTTTTCCGAGATCGCGCGGTTGAGCACCGTGGTGGCGTCAAGGTGCGCGAACGAGGTGGCGGGCGCCGGGTCGGTCAGGTCGTCGGCCGGCACATAAATCGCCTGCACCGAGGTGATCGAACCCTTCTGCGTAGTGGTGATGCGCTCCTGCAGCGCGCCCATGTCGGTGGCCAGCGTCGGCTGATAACCCACCGCCGAAGGAATACGGCCGAGCAGCGCCGACACTTCCGAACCGGCCTGGGTGAAGCGGAAGATGTTGTCGACGAAGAACAGCACGTCCTGACCCTGGTCGCGGAACTGCTCGGCGACCGTGAGGCCCGACAGCGCGACGCGGGCGCGGGCGCCCGGCGGCTCGTTCATCTGGCCGTAGACCAGCGCGCACTTGGAGCCCTCGCCGCCGCCCTTCTTGTTGACGCCGGACTCGATGAACTCGTGATAGAGGTCGTTGCCTTCGCGGGTTCGCTCGCCGACGCCGGCGAACACCGAGTAACCGCCGTGCGCCTTGGCGACGTTGTTGATCAGTTCCTGAATCAGCACGGTCTTGCCGACGCCGGCGCCGCCGAACAGGCCGATCTTGCCGCCCTTGGCGTAAGGCGCGAGCAGATCGACGACCTTGATGCCGGTGACGAGGATTTCCGCTTCGGTCGACTGGTCGGTGTAGGACGGCGCTTCCGCATGGATCGGGCGCATGTCGTCGGCCTTGATCGGGCCCTGCTCGTCCACCGGCTCGCCGATCACGTTCATGATGCGGCCGAGCGTTCCGGCGCCGACCGGCACGCGAATCGGCGCGCCGGTGTCGGTGACGTCCTGACCACGCACCAGACCCTCGGTGGTGTCCATGGCGATGGTGCGGACGGTGGACTCGCCGAGATGCTGCGCGACTTCGAGGACCAGACGGTTGTCGCCGTTCTTGGTTTCGAGCGCGTTCAGAATCGCCGGCAGATGACCTTCGAACTGCACGTCAACGACGGCGCCGATGACCTGCGTGATGCGTCCGGTCTGGTTGGCGGGGGTAGCCATGGAGAGTCTCCTTATAACGAATGCGTGTCAGAGGACGCTGAGCGTCACCGGCACGTTGTTGCGCGTGGCCCGCGAATACGGGCAAATCTTGTGAGCGTCTTCGAGCAGCGCCTTGACCTTGTCCTTGTCGGCGCCGGGAATGCGCAGCGTGAGTTCGGCCTTCAGCGCGAAGCTGACCTCGTCCTTGTCGATGGTGACGTTGCAGCCGACCTCGGCAGCCTGACCGTCGAGCTCGTGCTTCTTGGCGAGCGCGAGCACCGCCTGACCGAAACAGGCCGACCAGCCGAGCGCGAACAGCTGCTCGGGATTGTGCCCCTCTCCCGCGCCGCCCATTTCTTTCGGCAAGCCCATGGCGAGCGCGAGGCCGCCGTTGTCGAGCATCGCGCGGCCGTTGCGGCCGCCTTTGGTCGTCGCCTTGGTGACATAAGCCATGCTGCGTCTCCTTCGACTTAGACCGCCTCGGCACCGGAGATGATTTCGATCAGTTCCTTGGTAATCATCGCCTGTCGGGTGCGGTTGTAGATCAGGGTCTGCTTGCGGATCATCTCGCCGGCGTTGCGGGTGGCGTTATCCATCGCGGTCATCTGCGCGCCGTAGAACGAGGCGTTGTTCTCCAATAGCGCGCGGAAAATCTGCACCGCGAGATTGCGCGGGAGCAGACCGCTGAGGATTTCGTCTTCCTCCGGCTCGTACTCATAAGAGGTCTTTGCGGCCGCGCCGTTCGCGGCCTGCGGCGCGACCTCCAACGGGATCACCTGCTGGGCGGTAGGGACCTGCGAGATCACCGACTGGAAGCGCGAATAGAACAGGGTGCAGACGTCGAACTCGCCGGCCTCGAAGCGGGCAAGCACTTTCTTGGCGATGTCCTCGGCATTGACGAAACCGAGCTGGCGCACCGAGCGCAATTCGACAGTCCCGATGATCTGCTGCTCGAAGGTGCGGCGAAGCTGCTCAAAGCCCTTGCGGCCGACACAGAAGAACTTCACTTCCTTGCCCTGGTTCATCAGGGCGTAAGCACGTTCGCGCGCCAGGCGCACGATCGCCGAGTTGAACGCGCCGGACAGGCCGCGCTCGCCGGTGCAGACCAGAAGCAGGTGGACCTGATCCCGGCCGGTGCCGACCAGAAGCGGCGACGCACCGGGGGAGCCTGCGGCGGCGCTGGCGATGTTGGAAATCACCGCGTCCATCTTCTCGGCATAGGGCCGCGCCGCTTCGGCGGCGCTCTGCGCGCGGCGCAGCTTGGAGGCGGCGACCATCTGCATGGCCTTGGTGATCTTCTGCGTCGCCTTGGTCGAGGCGATGCGCACACGCATGTCTTTTAGAGAAGCCATTTCGTCGGTCTCTGCTCATCCCCTGGGCACAGCTTGTCCCCTCTCCCGCTTGCGGGGGAGGGTTAGGGAGGGGACATCCCATGCACGAAGGGGCCCCCACCCGACCGGCTGCGCCGGTCGACCTCCCCCGCAAGCGGGAGAGGTTAAGAAATCAGGCAAACGTCTTGGCGTAGCCTTCGACGATGTCCTTGATCTTGGCCGCCGTCTCGTCGCTGAGATCACGGGTGTCGCGGATGGTGTTAAGCACGTCGGCATGCTTGCTGCGCAGCAGCGACAGCAGCCCGTCCTCGAAAGCGCGCACCTTGTTGACCGGCAGCGGATCGAGATAGCCGTTGGTGCCGGCCCAGATCACCACCACCTGCTCCTCCATCTTCAGCGGCGAGAACTGCGGCTGCTTCAGAAGCTCGGTGAGGCGCGAGCCGCGGTTGAGCAGGCGCTGGGTCGAAGCGTCAAGGTCGGAGCCGAACTGCGCGAACGCCGCCATTTCGCGATACTGCGCCAGTTCGCCCTTGATCTTGCCGGCCACCTTCTTCATCGCCTTGGTCTGCGCCGAGGAGCCGACGCGCGACACCGACAGACCGACGTTCACCGCGGGGCGGATGCCCTGGAAGAACAGGTCGGTTTCAAGGAAGATCTGGCCGTCGGTGATCGAAATCACGTTGGTCGGAATGTAGGCCGACACGTCGTTGGCCTGCGTCTCGATCACCGGTAGCGCGGTCAACGAGCCGTTGCCGTGCTCGTCGTTGAGCTTGGCCGAGCGCTCCAGCAGGCGGGAGTGCAGATAGAACACGTCGCCCGGATAGGCTTCGCGGCCCGGCGGGCGGCGCAGCAGCAGCGACATCTGGCGATAGGCGACGGCCTGCTTGGAGAGGTCGTCGTAGATGATCACGGCGTGCATTCCGTTGTCGCGGAAATACTCGCCCATGGTGCAGCCGGTGAACGGCGCGATGTACTGCATCGGCGCCGGATCGGAAGCGGTGGCAGCAACGACGATGGAGTATTCCAGCGCGCCCTGCTCCTCCAGCACCTTGACGAACTGCGCCACGGTGGAGCGCTTCTGGCCGACCGCGACATAGACGCAGTACAGCTTGATGCTCTCGTCGCCGGTGGCGTTGAGCGGCTTCTGGTTCAGCATGGTGTCGAGGGCGATCGCGGTCTTACCGGTCTGGCGGTCGCCGATGATGAGCTCACGCTGGCCACGGCCGATCGGGATCAGCGCATCAACCGCCTTGAGGCCGGTCGCCATCGGCTCGTGCACCGACTTGCGCGGGATGATGCCCGGCGCCTTGACGTCGACGCGCTTGCGCTCGGTGGCCTGGATCGGCCCCTTGCCGTCGATCGGGTTACCCAGCGCATCGACGACGCGGCCGAGCAGCCCCTTGCCGACCGGAGTGTCGACGATCGCGCGGGTGCGCTTGACGGTCTGGCCTTCCTTGATCTCACGGTCGGCGCCGAAGATCACAACGCCGACGTTGTCGGTCTCTAAGTTGAGCGCCATGCCGCGCGTGCCGTTCTCGAACTCGACCATCTCGCCGGCCTGAACGTTATCGAGGCCGTAGACACGGGCGATGCCGTCGCCGACGGACAGCACCTGCCCGACTTCCGAAACCTCCGCCTCCTGGCCGAAGTTTTTGATCTGGTCCTTGAGGATCGCGGAAATTTCCGCGGCGCGGATGTCCATCAGCCTGCCTCTTTCATCGCGTGCTTGATCGAATTGAGTTTGGTGCGAAGCGAACTGTCCACCATGCGGCTGCCGAGCTTGACGACAAGCCCGCCGATGATCGACGGATCGACCTTCACGTTGAGAACGACATCCTTGCCCGTCACCGACTTCAGTGCGGCCTTGAGGCTGTCGAGATTCTTGTCGCTGAGCGCCTCCGCGACGGTCACGTCGGCGGCCGCCTCGCCCTTGTATTTGGCGACCAGGGCGCGGAACGAGGTGATGGCGTCGCGAATCATGAACAGGCGGCGGTTGGCCGCCAGAACCTTGAGGAAGTTGGCGGCGATGCCGCGGATGCCGGCCTTCTCCAGCACGGCGGCCAGGGCCTTGCCCTGCATGTCGGAGGAGAAAACCGGGCTGCGCACCAGCCGCAACAGATCCTGGCTGTCGGCCAGCATCGCATCGAACTTGTCGAGGTCGGCCTTGACGGCGTCAACGGATTTCTCGTCGCGCGCAAGTTCAAACAAGGCCATCGCATAGCGACCGGCAACGCCGGAAACGGGTTGATCTTCTGCTGCCACTCGCGCGCTCTTTAAGCTGTCAAATCCGCAAGGGGAAAACCGTCGCCGGAAAATCCGGCGTCAACCGATCTAAACCCTTGAGAATCCAAGCGGGACTTTGATTTCTGACCGGGACGGAACATCCCGGCGACGTCGAAAAACGCGGCTTTGCTAACATAGCCCGCGCGCAGGCGCAACAAGAGGTCCGCCACCGGCGCCCCGATGTCACCGCCGATCGCACGGACGGTTTGTCGCACGCGACGAACGGATCGGTCGGGTGGTCCGCCGGCGATCAGACCGCGCCGGCCATCACCGGCACCGGGACCTGCCATCCCGCCTCACCGCGTTACCAGCCGTATCGATTGAGGCGCCGCACGATTACGGAGGGCTAATACTTAGCCATTTCTTAAACAACAGTATTTGTATGACTATTTATTTAAAATCCATGTATCCATCAGTTAATAATGAGTGAAGAATGAGTATTCACAAATCTTTCCGGCGCCACCCGCGTCATCACAAGATATTTCAGAGCTGTATTGCTTAATACCCTGCCCATTTTACGCCTTATTAAGCAGTCAACGGTGCCGCCGCCAACAGCTACGGGGGCTTCACTTGTCGCTAGTCGCGACAATACTTCCTTCTTGGGGATACCTGATAATGCATCGATCCAAAACGTCTGTATTGCGGCGTCTCGACCGCTCGCGCACAGCGGTCGCCCTGGTTGCCGCAACGCTCCTGCTTGGGGGGGCCGTCACCGAAGCCTCGGCGAAGTCCCGGCAGCACCGCCATCACAAGCATCCGACGCAAACCTCGTGGCTGAACGCCAACGCCTCGATGGGCCAGAGCGGCGGCCGCAGCTTCTCCGGCGTCGCGTCCTATTACGGCAACGAGGCTGGAAACAAGACCGCCTCCGGCCAGCGCTTCAACCAGCACGCCATGACCGCGGCGCACCGTACGCTCCCCTTCGGCACCAAGCTGAAAGTCACCCACGGCAGCCGCAGCGTCGTCGTCACCATCAACGACCGTGGCCCGTTCATTCGCGGGCGCGTGCTCGACCTGTCCAAGGGCGCGGCCCATGCCATCGGCCTGACCGGACGCGGCGTCGGCCGCGTCGTCGCCGAGGTGCTGCAGTAAAGTCACCTCGCCCACCTCGCTTGCGTAAGCGTTGCGTTGACGTGCGTTCAGTTGCGTTGCGTTTAAGTCAGTATCGTTTCGCGTTGCGTTTCGAGTGACTCAAGAAGGCTGCCGTCGGGCATGACGGCAGCCTTTTTCGTTGCGCGGGCCGCGCTACAGAAAGCTCTGCGGATCGACATCGACTTCCAGCTTGAGATTGCCCTTGGTCTTGGGCGCGACCGCGAGCCAGTCGCGCAGGTAACCCGACAGATCGACGCCGCGCGGCGACTTCACCAACAGCCTGAACCGATAACGACCCTTGACCACGGCGAGCGGCGCTTCCGCCGGCCCCAGGACCTGCACGCGCGCATCGCGCGGCGCGGCCGCCGCCAGTTTGCGCGCGAAGCCATCTGCTGTCGGGCGGTCGCCGGCCGAGACGATCAGGCTCGCGAGCCGCCCGAACGGCGGATACAGCGTGCGCTCGCGGCTGGCGATCTCGGTGTCGTAAAACGCCTGACGGTCGCCGGCCGTCAGCGCCTTCATCACCGGGTGCTCCGGCTGATAGGTTTGCAGGAAGCCGACGCCGCGCCCCTGCTCGCGCCCGGCGCGGCCGATCACCTGATTGAGCAACTGGAAAGTGCGCTCCGCCGCGCGCGGGTCGCCGTTGCTGAGGCCCAGATCGGCATCGACCACGCCGACCAGATTGAGCCGCGGGAAGTTGTGGCCCTTCGCCACCAGTTGCGTGCCGATGATGATATCGACGCGGCCTTCGGCAATCTCGCTCAATTCCGCGCGCATGGTCTCGATCGAGGTGACGAGATCGCTCGACAGCACCATGGTGCGCGCGCCGGGAAACAGCGCGGCGGCTTCCTCCTGCAAGCGCTCGACGCCGGGACCGATAGCGACGAGCGACTCCTCTGCGCCGCAATGCGGGCACTGATGCGGGCGCGGAATCGAAAAGCCGCAATGGTGGCAGACCAGCCGCTGACGGAAACGGTGATCGACCAGCCACGCATCGCAGATGTTGCAGGCGAAGCGATGACCGCAGGCGCGGCACAGCGTCAGCGGCGCGTAGCCGCGCCTGTTGAGAAACAGCAGCGCCTGCTCGCGCCGCTCGACCGCATATTGAATCGCCTCCGCCAGCGGCGGCGAGATGAAGCGGCCGCGCGGCGGCGGCGCGCGCCGCAGGTCGATGGCCTCGATCTGCGGCATATGCTGGCCACCGAACCGCGAGGGCAGCGGCACGCGATGGTAACGCCCCTTGCGCGCATTCACTTCGGTCTCGACCGACGGCGTCGCCGACGCCAGCACGATCGGAATTTTCGCGATGTGCGCGCGCACCACCGCCATGTCGCGGGCGTGATAGTGAACGCCGTCGCCCTGCTTGTAAGCCTGATCGTGCTCCTCATCGACGACGATGAGGCCGAGATCGGCGTAGGGCAGAAACAGCGCCGAGCGCGCGCCGACGATGACGTGCGCCTCGCCGGCGGCGACCGCCGCCCAGTTGCGCGCACGCCTTCGCGGCGACAGTTCCGAGTGCCATTCCAGCGGCCGCACTCCGAAGCGCTGGGCGAAGCGGTCGAGAAACTGGCCGGTCAGCGCGATCTCCGGCATCAGGATCAAAACCTGTTTGCCGCGCGTCACCGTTTCCGCAACCGCCTCGAAATAGACCTCGGTCTTGCCAGAGCCGGTGACGCCGTCGAGCAGCGCCACCGCGAAGGTTTCGCCCGACGCCAGTTCGCGCAGCGCCTGTGCAGCGACCTGCTGCTCCGGCAAGAAGTCCGGCATCGCGAAGGCGGGATCGGGCGCGGGCGGCGGCGGCGGTTTCGGCAGCGGCTCGACTTTGAGCGTGCCTTCGTCCACCAGCCCGTCGATCACGCCGACGCTGACGCCGGCCTCCTGCGCGGCGTCGGATTTGCCGTGCAGGAGCCCGTCGGCGAGGCATTCAAGCACCCGGCGGCGCGCCGTCGTCATGCGCGCGGGCGGTGGTCCGGCCAGCCGCACGCCGAGGCGCACGCGCTCGGGGCCGAGATGCTCGCCCATCCGCAGGCACATCCGCAGCACCATGCCGCGCGGCGACAGCGTATAGTCGGCCACCCAGTCTACCAGCCGACGCAGTTCCGGGCGCAGCGACGGCACGTCGATCTTCCCGGACACATCCTTGAGGCGATTGTGCAGGCGCGGGTCTGGATTGTGGTTTTCGGCCCATACCACCGCCGTCACCTCGCGCGCGCCGAGCGGCACACTAACCACGTCGCCGGGTTGCAGATCGAGGCCGCGCGGCACGCGATAGGAATAGGCGCGGTCGAGCGCGACCGGCACCAGCACGTCGACGACGCCGGTCCCCCCTGTAACGTTCTCGCGTGTAGACTGGGCCATCGTCGAATCGGTTAGCGAACGGTCAAGCAAACGGTGCGATATAGGACTCGTTCGGTCCCCAGCAATCAACCCCGGCGCGATTGACATGACGAAACCCGCGGCCCCCGTTTTACCCGACATCGCCTGCGCGGCGGACGACGTCATCGCGCAGATGCAGCGCTGGCTCGCCTATCTGCGCACCGAGCGGCGGCTGTCGCCCAAGACCCATGAGGCTTATGCCCGCGACGTCCGGCAGTTGCTGATGTTCCTCGGGGCACACTGGGGCGGCCCGGTGACGCTGAAACGGTTCGCGGCGCTGGAAGCCAGCGACGTGCGCGCCTTCATGGCGGCGCGCCGCGCTGACGATATCGGCAGCCGCTCGCTGATGCGCGCGCTCGCCGGTCTGCGCTCGTTCGGCCGCTTCCTCGAACGCGAGGGCCGCGGCAAGGTCGGCGCGCTGTCGGCGATCCGCGCGCCCAAGATCGGCAAGAGCCTGCCCAAGCCGATCGGGGTCACCGCCGCGAAGCTGCTCGCCGATGCCGACATCCGCGCCGGCGAGGATCGCGAGCCATGGATTCTGGCGCGCGACGCCGCGGTGATGGCGCTGCTCTACGGCTCGGGTCTGCGCATCTCCGAGGCGCTGGGGCTGAAGAAACGCGACGTGCCGCTGCCCGGCAAGGGCGATACCCTCACCGTGACCGGCAAAGGCAACAAGACCCGCATGGTGCCGGTGCTGCAAAACGTGCTGACGCTGATTCAGGAGTATGCCGCGCTGTGCCCGCATCCGCTGCCAGCGGACGGCCCGATGTTCGTCGGCGCGCGCGGCGGCCCGCTCAGCCCCCGCATCATCCAGCTCGCGATGGCGCGGCTGCGCGGCGGGCTCGGCCTGCCTGACAGCGCCACGCCGCACGCGCTGCGCCACTCCTTCGCCACCCACCTGCTCGGGCGCGGCGGCGACCTTCGCGCGATCCAGGAACTGCTTGGCCACGCCTCGCTGTCCACGACGCAGGTCTATACCGGCATCGACACCGAACGGCTGTTCGAGGTCTACAAGACCGCGCACCCCCGCGCCTGATGCACGTCAGCGCGCCGACTGCACGCGATGGCGGATGCGCTGGATCATGCGGAGCCAGCGCGACGACGACCTCGCCCGCAGCCGCGCCATCGCGGTCCTGATCCGCGCCATGATCGGCGCGACCAGCGCGTGCGCCTTGGCGCGGATCATCAGCACGGTTTCGTAAACCCACCTGAACCACGCCATTTGCAACAGCTTCGGCCGCGTCAGGTCGAAGATGAAAGCGGTCACGCCGACGCCGGCGAGCTTGGCGAACACCACCACTGCCATGGCGCTGAACCAGTAATGGTGCGCCAGCAGCCACAGCCCGACGATTTTCAGCGGAAACAGCAGGGCCGCGGGAACCACGAACACCACCAGCGTCAGCGGCGGCGACAGGTGTGAAATCCTCTCCGCGATCCATGCCTTGATCGCTTGCAGCGGAATCCACGCCACCACCCGCGCGACCACGGGCTGGAGGTGATCCCACAACCACGCCTCGATCAGGAAGATCAGCGCGAGCAGGACCCACAGCGGGTGCAGCAGGCGGCGCATCGGCAAGCTCCACCATCCGGCGGAGCCCGGACGTGTTTCACATATGGATGGCGCGTTTGCCCACCGCAAGCGCGGCTTCCTTGATCGCCTCGGAGCGGGTCGGATGGGCATGGCAGGTTCGCGCCAGATCCTCGGCCGAACCGCCAAACTCCATCAGCACGCAAGCCTCGTGGATCATTTCGCCGGCCTCGCGGCCAATGATGTGGCAGCCCAGCACGCGGTCGGTCTTGGCGTCGGCGAGAATCTTCACGAAACCATCGGTGGTCTGGTTGACCTTGGAGCGGCCGTTGGCGGTGAAGGGGAACTTGCCGACAGTGTAGGCGACGCCCGCCTCCTTGAGTTCGTCCTCGGTCTTGCCGACCGCGGCGACCTCCGGCGTGGTGTAGACGACGCCGGGGATCACGTCGTAATTCACATGCCCGGCCTGCCCGGCCAGAATTTCCGCGACCGCGACGCCTTCGTCCTCTGCCTTATGAGCAAGCATCGGGCCGCGCACCACGTCGCCGATGGCGTAGATGCCGGGCACGTTGGTGGCGAAGTGACCGTCGATCTCGACGCGGCCGCGATTGTCGAGCGCGACGCCCGCTTCCTTGAGGCCCAGCCCTTCAGTGTGCGGCGCGCGGCCGATCGCGACCAGCACCACGTCGGCGTCCAACGTTTCCGCCGCGCCGCCGGCGGCGGGTTCGATCTTTGCCTTCAAGGTCGCGCCGCTACCGTCGATGCCGGTCACTTTGGCGCCGAGCTTGAAGGCAAAACCCTGCTTCTCCAACAGGCGCTGGAATTGCTTGGCGACCTCGCCGTCCATTCCCGGCAGGATGCGGTCGAGAAATTCGACCACGGTGACCTGCGCGCCAAGCCGCCGCCACACCGATCCCAGCTCAAGGCCAATGACGCCGGCGCCGACCACCAGCAGCTTGCCCGGCACCTTGTCCAGCGACAGCGCGCCGGTGGACGACACCACGCGCTTTTCGTCGATCTCGATGCCCTTCAGCTTAGCAACGTCCGAGCCGGTGGCGATGACAATGTTCTTCGTCTCGACGGTCTGCGCCGCGCCATCGGCGGCCCTGACCTCGACCTTGCCGGCGGCCGCGATGCGGCCGGTGCCGCGCAGCACATCGATCTTGTTCTTCTTCATCAGGAACTCGACGCCCTTGACGTTGCCGTCGATGCCTTCCTGCTTGAAGCTCATCATCGCCGGCAGATCGAGCGAGGGCTTGCCCACCGCAATGCCCATCTTCGCGAAGGAATGCGCGCTCTCCTCGAACAGCTCGGAGGCATGGAGCAGCGCCTTCGAGGGCATACAGCCAACGTTGAGACAGGTGCCGCCCAAGGTCGCGTTCTTCTCGACAACGGCGACCTTCATGCCGAGTTGCGCCGCGCGGATCGCGCAGACGTAACCGCCGGGGCCGGTGCCGATGACGACGAGATCGTAGGAAGCCATGATATCAAATCCTGTTGGTGCAGAGGCGGGATCAGCGGCCGCCGGATACGTTCAGGGTGGTGCCGGTGACGTAGGACGCCTCGTCCGACATCAGCCAGACGATGGCATTGGCGATTTCATCGGCAGTGCCGACGCGCTGCATCGGCACCGTTTTCGCCAGACGGAAGTGGCGATCCGGTTCGCCGCCGCTGGCATGGATTTCCGTATCGATCAGGCCCGGCCGGACGCCGACGACGCGAATGCCCTCGGTCGCGACCTCGTGGGACAGCCCGATCGTGAAGGTATCGATGGCGCCCTTCGACGCCGCGTAATCGACATAGGTGTTGGCGGAGCCGAGCAATGCTGCGACCGACGACAGGTTGACGATGACGCCGCCCTTGCCGCCGTGTTTCCTGGACATCCGCTTTACCGCCTCGCGGGCGCAGAGAAAGCTGCCGGTGACGTTGACCCGCAGCATGCGGTCGATGCGCTCCGCGCTCAGCGATTCCACGCGCACGGCCGGCCCGACGATGCCGGCGTTGTTGATCAGCGCACGAAGCGGACCGAAGCCGTCGGCAGCCTTGAACAGGCCGAGGATGTCTGCCTCGATGCCGACATCGCAGCGCACCGCCAATGCCTGGCTGCCCGCCGCGGCGACGGCGGCAACCGTCTCCCGCGCCGCCGCCTCGTTGCTGACGTAACCGATGACGACGCGCCAGCCCCGCTTCGCCGCGGCCACCGCGGTGGCGCGGCCGATGCCGCGGCTGCCGCCGGTGACGACGGCGACGCCGGAATCGGACGGCGCATCGGTCATCGCGCCGTCCTCACAGATCCAGCACCAGCCGCGCCGGGTCCTCGAGCGATTCCTTGACGCGCACCAGGAAGGTCACCGCTTCCTTGCCGTCGATCACGCGGTGATCGTAGGACAGCGCCAGATACATCATCGGCCGGATCTTGACCTTGCCGTCGATCGCCATCGGCCGTTCCTGGATCTTGTGCATCCCGAGGATGCCGGACTGCGGCGCGTTGAGGATCGGCGTCGACATCAACGAGCCGTAGACGCCGCCGTTGGAGATGGTGAAGGTGCCGCCCTGCATCTCCTCGATCTTCAACTGGCCGTCGCGGGCGCGGCGGCCGAAATCGGCGATCCCCTTCTCGATGTCGGCGATCGACTTCTGATCGCAATCGCGCACCACCGGCACCACCAGGCCGCGATCGGTGCCGACCGCAACGCCGATGTGATAGTAGTTCTTGTAGATCAGGTCGGTGCCGTCGATCTCGGCGTTGACGGCGGGAATGTCCTTCAGCGCCTGCACGCACGCCTTGGTGAAGAAGCCCATGAAGCCGAGCTTGGTGCCGTGCTTCTTCTCGAACACGTCCTTGTACTGGCTGCGCAACTCCATCAGGTTGCTCATGTCGACCTCGTTGAAGGTCGTGAGCATCGCTGCGGTGTTCTGCACGTCCTTGAGGCGGCGCGCGATGGTCTGGCGCAGACGCGTCATCTTCACGCGCTCCTCACGCGCGGCATCGCTCGCCGGCGAGGGCGCGCGCATCTGCACGGCGGCGGCCGGCTGGTTGACCGGCGTCGCGCTTGAGGCCGCCTTCTCGATGGCGGCGAGCATGTCGCCCTTGGTGACGCGGCCGTCCTTGCCGGAGCCCGCCACGTTCGCGGCGTCGATCCCGCTCTCGGCCGAGAGCTTGCGCACCGAGGGCGCCAGCGGCGCATCCGCCGGCGGGGATTTTTGCGGCGAAGGTGTGGCGGCCGGAGCAGCGGCGGCGGCCGGGGCCGCTTGCGCCGCCGGCGCGGCCGCCTTCGCCGGAGCGGCGCCATCGGTGATCTGCCCGAGCAGCGCGCCGACCGCGACCGTCTCGCCGTCCTTGGCGACGATCTCGCCGAGCGTGCCGGCCGACGGCGCGGGCACTTCGATGGTCACCTTGTCGGTTTCCAGTTCGACCAGCGGCTCATCGACGGCGACCGGATCGCCGGGCTTCTTGAACCATTTGCCGATGGTCGCCTCGGTGACGGATTCGCCCAGCGTCGGGACGCGGATTTCAGTCATTGTCATGCCCTCTTGCAAAATGCGCGGCCCCGGCCGGCCGTCTTGTCTCGTGATTCAAATCGGCGGAGAACCGCGACGGCCCGGCGGCGGCCGGACGTCGCGGCGTTCGGGTGTCTCACCCCAGCGCATCGTCGAGGAACGCCTTGAGTTGCGCGAGGTGCTTCGACATCAGCCCGGTGGCGGTCGCGGCCGCGGCGGCGCGACCGGTGTAGCGGGGCCGCCGACTGGCGGAGCCGGCCTGGTTCAGCACCCATTCGAGATACGGCTCGATGAAGTGCCACGCGCCCATGTTGCGCGGCTCCTCCTGACACCACACCACCTCGGCGCTCTTGAACCGCGACAGCTCCTGCACCAGCGCCTTGAGCGGCACCGGATAGAGCTGCTCGATACGCAGCAGATAGATGTCGTCGATGCCGCGCTTCTCGCGCTCCTCGTAAAGGTCGTAATAGACCTTGCCCGAGCACAGAACGACACGGCGGATTTTATCGTCGGCCACCAGCTTGATCGGCTGATCGGGCAACAGCGCCGCATCGTCATAGAGAATGCGGTGGAACGAGGTATCGGCGCCCAGTTCGTCCAGCCGCGACACCGCGCGCTTGTGGCGCAACAGCGACTTCGGCGTCATCAGGATCAACGGTTTGCGGAACTCGCGCCGCAACTGGCGGCGCAGGATGTGGAAGTGGTTCGCCGGCGTGGTGCAGTTGGCGACCTGCATGTTGTCTTCGGCGCACATCTGAAGATAGCGCTCAAGCCGCGCCGAGGAATGCTCGGGGCCCTGCCCCTCGTAGCCGTGCGGCAACATGCAGACCAGCCCGGACATGCGCAGCCACTTGCGCTCGCCCGAGGAGATGAACTGGTCGAACACCACCTGCGCGCCGTTGGCGAAATCGCCGAACTGGGCTTCCCACATGGTCAACGCCGCCGGCTCGGCCAGCGAATAGCCGTATTCGAAGCCGAGCACCGCCTCCTCGGACAGCATGGAGTTCACCACCTCGTAGTGGCCCTGCTCCGCGCCGATATGATTGAACGGCGTATAGCGGCTCTCGTCCTCCTGATCGAACAGCACCGAATGGCGCTGCGAGAAGGTGCCGCGCTCGCTGTCCTGCCCCGACAGGCGGACGCGATGGCCTTCCAGCATCAGCGAGCAGAACGCCAGCGCCTCCGCCGTCGCCCAGTCGATGCCCACGCCGTTCTCGATCGCCTTCTCGCGGTTGTCGAGGAAGCGCTGCACGGTGCGGTGAACCCGGAAGCCGTCCGGCACCTTGGTGATCTTGCGGCCGATGTCCTTGAGGACGGCGACATCGACGCCGGTCTTGCCGCGCCGCGGATCGTCGTCCTCGCCGGCGGTCTTGAAGCCGGCCCACTTGCCGTCGAGCCAGTCGGCCTTGTTCGGCTTGTAGCCGGAGCCCGCCTCCAACTCGACATCGAGCTTGGCGCGCCAATCCGCCTTGGCCTTGTCGATCTCGGCCTCGGTCATCACGCCCTCGGCGATCAGCCGCTTCGAATAGAGATCGAGCACCGAGGAATGGGTGGCGATCTTCTTGTACATCAGCGGCTGGGTGAACGAGGGCTCGTCGCCCTCGTTGTGGCCGTGCCGCCGGTAGCAGAACATGTCGATGACCACCGGCTTGTGGAAGCGCTGGCGGAACTCGATCGCGATCTTGGCGGCGAACACCACCGCCTCCGGATCGTCGCCGTTGACGTGGAAGATCGGCGCGTCGATCATCTTCGCCACGTCGGAGGGATACGGCGAGGATCGCGAGTAGCGCGGATAGGTGGTGAAGCCGATCTGGTTGTTGACGATGAAGTGGATCGAGCCGCCGGTGCGATAGCCCTTGAGGTCCGACAGGCCGAAGCATTCGGCCACCACGCCCTGCCCCGCGAAGGCGGCGTCGCCGTGCATCAACAGCGGCAGCACCGAGGTGCGCTGGTCCGGCGGATCGCCGTGCTGGTCCTGCTTGGCGCGGACCTTGCCGAGCACCACCGGATCGACGATTTCCAGATGCGACGGATTGGCCGTCAGCGACAGATGCACCTTGTTGTTGTCGAACTCGCGGTCCGACGACGCGCCGAGGTGATACTTGACGTCGCCGGAGCCCTCGACTTCGTCGGGGGTGGAGGAGCCGCCCTTGAACTCGTGAAACAGCGCGCGGTGCGATTTGCCCATCACCTGGGTCAGCACGTTGAGGCGGCCGCGATGCGGCATCCCGATCACGATCTCCTTGACCCCGAGATTGCCGCCGCGCTTGATGATCTGCTCCAGCGCCGGGATCAGCGACTCGCCGCCGTCGAGCCCGAACCGCTTGGTGCCGGTGAACTTCAGGTCGCAGAACTTCTCAAAACCCTCGGCCTCGATCAGCTTGTGCAGGATGGCGCGCCGGCCTTCCGGGGTGAAGGAGATTTCCTTGTCCGGTCCCTCGATGCGCTCCTGAATCCAGGCTTTCTGCGCCCCGTTGGAGATGTGCATGAACTCGACGCCGAGCGTCTGGCAGTAGGTGCGCTCGCAGATCGCGACGATCTCGCGCAGGGTGCCGTATTCGAGCCCCAGCACGTGATCGAGGAAAATCCTGCGGTCGAGGTCGGCGTCGGTGAAGCCGTAGGTGCGCGGGTCGAGTTCCTCATGGTCCTTGGGCGGCTCCAGCCCCAGCGGATCGAGTTGGGCGTGGAAGTGCCCGCGCATCCGGTAGGCGCGGATCAGCATCAGCGCGCGCACCGAATCCCGCGTCGCCTGATGGATGTCGGCGGAGGTCGAAGCAGGGGGGGCGCCGGTCGCCGCCTTGGCCTGGAGCTTGGCGCCGATGGTCTTCTCGACCTGGACCCAGTTGCCGTCCAGCGCCGAGGTCAGGTCGTCCTTGGGGGTCAGCGGCCAGTTGGCCCGCGCCCATGACGGCCCTTCCGCGTTCTTGAGGACGTCGTCCGGCCGGTCCTTCAGGCTGCCGAAGAACTCGCGCCACTCGGCATCGACGGAGCCGGGATCCTTCTCGTACCGCGCGTAGATGTCGTCGATGTAGGCAGCGTTGGCACCGTAGAGGAAGGAGGAAAGGGCGAAAGCGGCGTTGGCGTCCTGGCGAGACATTGATTCGTCCTAAGGTTTTGATGCCACGCGAAAAACGCGGCGAAAGGGCCGGTCCGCAAGCCTGGACCAGCCCCGTCTGGCATCTTTTACCCTATTTAGGGCGAAGTTTCGCGCCCAAAAGAACAAAAGACTGAACTAGGACTTCAACCTTTCGACAAGCGTCTTGCCGAGGCGCGCCGGCGACGGCGACACCGTGATCCCGGCCGCTTCCATCGCCGCGATCTTGGACGCCGCGTCGCCCTTGCCGCCGGAGATGATCGCGCCGGCGTGACCCATGCGGCGGCCCGGAGGGGCGGTGCGCCCGGCGATGAAGCCGACCACCGGCTTCTTGCGGCCGCGCCTGGCTTCGTCCCTGAGGAACTGGGCGGCGTCCTCCTCGGCGGTTCCGCCGATCTCGCCGATCATCACGATCGATTCGGTCTTGGGATCGGCCAGGAACATCTCCAGCACGTCGATGAATTCGGTGCCCTTGACCGGGTCGCCGCCGATGCCGACCGCCGTGGTCTGGCCAAGACCCTCCTGGGTGGTCTGGAACACCGCCTCGTAGGTCAGGGTGCCGGAGCGCGAGACGATGCCGACATTGCCGGGGCGGAAGATGTTGGCCGGCATGATGCCGATCTTGCATTCGCCGGCGGTGACGACGCCGGGGCAGTT
>JBIQLW010000065.1:0-18102 GCA_044463945.1 Bradyrhizobiaceae bacterium
GACCTCTCCCGTGTGAAGGGAACGCTCTCCCGCTGAGCTATGCGCCCGGAATGTCGCAGGCGGCCGGGTAGCCTAGGCCCCAGGGTCGCTTCGACGCCGCGATTTACGAAGCGGGGGCCACGGTGTCAAGCGCGGGGTGAGATCCTGCCGGCATTTGGCTCGAAGCCAATCCTTGGCTCGGCTTCGAGCCCGACTGCCGCATCCTTCGAGGCTCACGTCTCTGGCGGCTCCGCTCTCGGCCCGGTGCCCGTGGCGGCTTGCGCTTGCAGGGCGCGGATGCGGTCCACGAGCGTTGGCGGCGAAGCGGCAGCCGCGCCGCCGTTGGCGGTCCGGCGCGGCTCCGCCTCCAGAATGGCCTTGATCGGCGAATCCGGGCCTTCCAGCGTCATGGTCAGACGCGCCACCTCGGCGGCGATATCGCCGATGCGCTCGCGCAGCAGGGCGGTGTCGGCGTCGCCGCCCGGCGCGGCCGGCGTCGGCGCGCCGCTGCCGCCGTTGGTGAGCGCGAACACCTCGTCGCGCAACTGCTTGACCGCGGTTTCGGCCTCCTCGCGGGCCGTGCGCAGCCGGGCATTCTCCTCGTCGCGCGCGGCGATCTGCGCGGCCTGCGCGGCGATCTGCTGGCGCAGCGCCTCGGCGGCTGCGCGTTCGGCGTCGAGTTGCTCGCGGGTGGCGGTCGATTCGCGCTCGACCTCGTCGGCGCACTGCTTGAGACGGCCGATCTCCTCCTGCACCGTGGCAAGTTCAGCCTGGCGGGTGGCTGTGGCCTGCGACTGGTCGGCGAGTTCGGCGGTGAGCCTGGCGGCGTCCGCCTCGCGCGCGGCGAGTGTCTGTCGAGCCTCTTGCAGGGCGGCGGCGGTGGTCGCCAGTTCCGCAGCGGTGGCGCGCAGCCGCTCGTCGATGTCCTGCTCGCGAGCCTGAAGTGCGAAGATCTCAGCGTTACGGGCGCTGAGCTCCATTTTCATCCGGTTGACGGCGTCGGCCTTGCGGCCGAGTTCCGCCGCCTGGCTGGCGGCCTTGTTGCCAAGCTGATCGATGGTGGTTTCGAGCCTGCGAGCGGAGACCGCGAAGCTGGCGCGCAACTGGTCCTTGTCGGCCTCGACCTCGGCTCGTGATACCGGCGCGGTCGCTTCCAGACGCCGGGTGGTGAGCCGCACCGCGCGGTTATGCACCAGCGGCATGATCGCCATCCCGAGCAGCGTCGCGAGCAGGAAACCGATCGCCGCGTATATGATCGGCTCGACCATGAATGTGCCTCCGGGAAAATTCGCCGGCGACCATGCCACGGGCCGCCGCCTCAGCGCCAGCGCGTCAGCGTGGCCGGCAGGCGGGTTTACCGGATGGCTTCGCCCGGCACGAGGTGCGGCGGCTCAGAACGGATTCCAGGTCGCCTGCGGGGTGAATTTGAGATAGCCGATGTTGGCGCCGAGCCGCAGCCCAAGGCCGGAGCGGATCGGCACCAGCACGATGTCGTTGGCGGTCAGCGCCGTCATGCCGAAGCCGCCGATGATGTAGGCGGAGCCGTCGATTCCGGCGAAGCGCTGATAGATCGCGTTGGTGGCCGGCAGGTTGTAGACCAGCGTCATGGTGCGGGCGCCGTCGCCGCCCCAGTCGAAGCCCACCGACGGCCCCTGCCAGTACACCTTCAAGTCGCCGGCGTTCTTGGTGTAGAGCGTGCCCTCGCCGTAGCGCAGGCCGGCGACGAAGGCGCCCGAGCCTTCCTCGCCGAGGATGTAACCGTTGGGCAGGCCCCACTGGCTCACCGCGCGCTCGATCACCGAGGCGAGGCCGCGCGAGACATTGCCGAAGAACTTGTGGCCGGCATTGACCAGTTCCGCCGGCGCGTAGGTTCCGCGCCCCTGAACCTGCTGCTGCGCCGCCGCCGGCACCGCCGCAAGCGTCATCGCGGCCAGCAGCAGCGCGGCCAGACGTGAAGCGAAGGTCATGTCAGAACCCCCTGAAATAGTGACAATTTCGGCCGCAGCCTTAACCAGATACTGAGGTGCGCGCGGCTAGGCTGTGAGGACCGTTCCCCGACTCGCATCTTTTACATCAACTATGACCGCACGGCGGCAGGAAAGAGACGGTCTCGACCGTCGCAATGTCATCATCGGCCTGTTGGCGGCGGGTGCCGCCGGCGGGTGGGGAAGCCGTGCCGCGCGCGCCGCGACCACCGAGCGGGTGGTGGCCGATCGCCTGACCGGCCTCGCCATCGGTGGCATCGACCCGGTGGCCTATTTTACCGACGGGCGGGCGATGCCCGGCCGCGCCGATTTCGAGGCGTCGGCGGAGGGCGCTGTCTGGCGCTTCCGCAACGACGGCAACCGTGCGGTTTTCATCGCGCGTCCTGACATCTACGGGCCGCAATTCGGCGGTTACGATCCGGTCGACGTGGCGCGCGGCGTCACCGTCGCAGGGCAGCCGCGGATCTGGCTGATCGCCGGGCAGCGGCTCTATCTGTTCGCGCGGGCCGAGAGTCGCGCCGCTTTCGCAGCCGATCCCGCCGCCGTGCTAGATGCCGCCCGCCGCCGCTGGCCGCAATTGCGCGAGACGCTGGCAAGGTGATGGCGGGCTGTCAGGGCGCCGCCGCCGGATCGCCCCAGGCGATGAAGTCCGGCAGGATGAAGCCGTGGCGGCCGGTGCCATAGCGCAGCGGCTCGCCGCGCGCGTCGGTGACCTTGCCGCCGGCGGCGACCACCACGGCATGGCCCGCCGCGACGTCCCATTCGCTGGTTGGCGACAGCCGTGGATAGATGTCCACGGTGCCGTCCGCCACCCGTCCGAACTTGAGCGACGAGCCCAGCACCTGCCGCACCGCGCCGGGCCGCGCGGCGATGAAGGCGTCGGTCCTGGCATCCTGATGCGAACGGCTGACGGCGGCGATCCACGGGCTGCCGGGCGGGGGCAGGGGACGGGTGCGGATCGGTTCCACCTCGCGGCGGCGGCCTTCGGCATCGCAGACGATGCGCTCGGCGCCGCGCCCGACCACGCCGCGCCAGGTGAGGCCCAGCGCCGGTGCGCCGACCACGCCGAGGACCGGCGTGCCGTCGATCACCAGAGCCAGATTGACGGTGAACTCGTCGCGGCCGGCAATGAACTCCTTGGTGCCGTCAAGCGGATCGACCACGAAGAACGCCCCCGGAAACGGCGACGCGGCGGTGCCGGCGCGCTCTTCCGACAGCGTCCGGACGCCGGGGGCGAGGCGGGCGAGACCGTCGGCGATGATGCGGTCGGCGGCGAGGTCGGCCTCGGTCACCGGCGAGCCGTCGGTTTTGCGCGACACCGCGAGCGCGCCGCGGCGGATCGCGAGGATGGCTTCGCCGGCCTTGGTGACCAGCGCGGTGAGTGGCTCAAGGAGCGCCGCCGCCGCGCCGATATCGATCACGGCCGGGGAGGGTTTGGTGTGGCTATATTGTGCGCTCATCTGCGGCGATGGCTCATGGCGGTCGGCAATCCGGTAACAGCGGCGCGCCACCATCCGGTGAGTTGCGAATGCGGCCCGCGCTGGCAGCTTAAGCCCTCACAGTGTATCAAACCATAATCAGGCTTGATTCGACCGCCCCGCGCGGTCGCGAGGAACTTTCGATGTCCGACACCCTGTCGTCGCCGGCTTCATCCGGCACGGGCGCCGCGCCCGACCAGCTCGAGCTCGCCGCGCTGTTGTGCTCGCGGGTCTGCCACGATCTCATCAGCCCGGTCGGCGCCATCGTCAACGGGCTGGAGGTGATGGACGACAATCCCTCGCCCGAGGACCGCGAATTCGCACTCGACCTGATCCGCAAGAGCGCGAAGAACGCATCGGCCCGGCTGCAATTCTGCCGCCTCGCGTTCGGCGCGGCAGGCTCCGCCGGAGCGCAGATCGATCTCGGCGACGCCGAGACGATGGCGCGCGGCCATCTCGAAGACGGCAAGACCAGGCTGGCGTGGAATCTGCCACGCCTGTTGCTGGCGAAGAACCGCGTCAAGCTGCTGCTCAACATGCTGGTGATCGTCCAGCAGAGCATCCCGCGCGGCGGCGTGCTGAGCGTCGACCCTCTCGGCGAGGGCGACGCCATGGGCTTTCGCGTCACCGCCAGCGGCACCAACGCGCGGCTGCCGCAGGCGGCCGCCGACATGCTGGCGGCGGAACAGGCTGGCGCGATCGACGCCCATGCGGTGCAGCCTTATTACACGCGGCTCTTGGCGCAGTCGTGCGGCCTGAAGGTCAGGCTGGCGATGGAAGGCGAGGCGGTGGTGGCGGCGGCGTCGTGACGCCGCACCGCCGGCATGGTTAACCGCGTGTTACCGGCCTGAGGCGGCGCGGGCGCGATAGCCTGTTGTCCGGTTGCGGACGGCATCGCAGCCACATGCTCAACTAATATTAAACGCTTTATCGAGAAACTGGCCCAACCCGGAGTGGCATTGGGGATTTTCCGCCGCTCGCGCGTGAAGGCCAATTTCATGGACGATTTGTTAATTGAGTTTCTGACCGAGACGAATGAAAGTCTCGACGTCGTTGATAATCAGCTTGTGCGGTTCGAGCAGGAACCCAACAACGCCAAGATCCTCGATAATATCTTCCGGCTGGTCCACACCATCAAGGGCACTTGCGGCTTCCTCGATCTGCCGCGGCTGGAAACCCTGGCCCACGCCGCCGAAACGCTGATGGGCAAGTTCCGCGACGGGATGCCGGCGACCGGCGAGGCGGTGACGCTCATCCTGACCACGATCGACCGCATCAAGGACATTCTGGCGCAGCTTGAGGCGACGCAGGCCGAGCCGAAGGGCAGCGACGACGATCTGATCAGTCAGCTCCATCATATCGCCGAGAACGGCGCGCCGCCCGCGCCGGCGGCTGCCGATGCGTCGTCCGCGCCGTCGGCCGTCACGCAGGGGACGCTGGTGCATCAGGTGCTGGAGCGGCCGTTGCGGCCTGGTGAAGTGTCGCTCGACGAACTTGAGCGGGCGTTCCGCGAGACGCCGACCGAGGTGACGCCGCCGCCCGCGCCCGCTGCTGCCGCGCCGGCGAAGCCCGCAGCCGCGAAGCCTGTCGCCGCGAAGAAAACAGCGGTGGAAACCGACGCCGCCGAGGCCGAGCGCGTCGCCAACCAGTCGATCCGCGTCAACGTCGATACCCTCGAACGCCTGATGACGATGGTGTCGGAACTGGTGCTGACGCGCAATCAGTTGCTGGACATCAGCCGCCGCAACGAGGACACCGAGTTCAAGGTGCCCTTGCAGCGCCTGTCCAACGTCACTGCCGAGTTGCAGGAAGGCGTCATGAAGACGCGGATGCAGCCGATCGGCAATGCGTGGCAGAAGCTGCCGCGTGTGGTCCGCGACCTTGCCGCCGAACTCGGCAAGCGCATCGAACTGGAGATGCACGGCGCCGACACCGAACTCGACCGCCAGGTGCTCGATCTCATCAAGGACCCGCTCACCCATATGGTGCGCAACTCCGCGGATCACGGGCTGGAAAGCCCGGAGGAGCGCGTGCGCGCCGGCAAGCCCGAGCAGGGCATCATCCGCCTGTCCGCCTATCACGAGGGTGGCCACATCATCATCTGCATCGCTGACGACGGCCGCGGCCTCGACACCGAACGCATCAAGGCCAAGGCGATCGCCAACGGCATCGCCACCGAATCCGACATCGAGCGGATGACGGAAGCGCAGATTCACAAGTTCATCTTCGCGCCGGGATTCTCCACGGCGGCGGAAGTCACCAGCGTTTCCGGCCGTGGCGTCGGCATGGACGTGGTGCGCACCAACATCGATCAGATCGGCGGCACCATCGACGTCAAGTCGGTCCGGGGCGAGGGCGCCAGCGTCACCGTGAAGATCCCGCTGACGCTCGCCATCGTCTCGGCACTGATCGTCGAGGCCGCCGGCGAGCGCTTCGCGATCCCGCAGCTCGCCGTGGTCGAACTGGTGCGGGCGCGGGCCAATTCCGAGCACCGCATCGAGCGCATCAAGGATACCCCGGTGCTGCGGCTGCGCAACAAGCTGCTGCCGCTGCTCCATCTCAGGAAGCTGCTCAAGCTCGACGACGGCAGCCCGATCGACCCGGAGAACGGCTTCATCGTCGTCACCCAGGTCGGCAACCAGACCTTCGGCATCGTTGTGGACGGCGTGTTTCACACCGAGGAAATCGTGGTCAAGCCGATGTCCACACGGCTGCGCCACATCAGCATGTTCTCCGGCAACACCATTCTCGGCGATGGCGCGGTGATCATGATCATCGATCCCAACGGCATCGCCCAGGCGCTCGGCACCTCGGTCGCCGCCCAGCACGATCTGGTGGACGAGAGCGCGGCTGCGCGCGGCGCGGCCGAGCAACTGACGTCGCTTTTGGTATTCCGCGCCGGCTCGGCGCAGCCCAAGGCGGTGCCGTTGGCGCTCGTCACCCGGCTCGAGGAAATCGCCGCCGACAGAATCGAACTGTCGAACGGCCGCCACATGGTGCAGTACCGCGAGCAGTTGATGCCGCTGGTGCGGATCGACGGCGTCAAGATCGCCGAAAGCGGCGTGCAGCCGATCCTGGTGTTCGCCGACGACGGTCGCGCCATGGGGCTCGTCGTCGACGAGATCATCGACATCGTCGAGGAGAAGCTCGACATCGAGGTCGCCGGCGACCGCGACGGCATTCTCGGCTCGGCGGTGATCAAGGGCCGCGCCACCGAAGTGATCGACGTCGGCCATTTCCTGCCGATGGCGTTCGCCGACTGGTTCAGGCGCCGCGAGATGCGGCCCTCGGCCGCCGCGCGCACGGTGCTGCTGGTCGATGACTCCGCGTTCTTCCGCAACATGCTGGCGCCGGTGCTCAAGGCCGCCGGCTATCGCGTGCAACTCGCCACCGACGCAAAGGAGGGGCTTGCGGCGCTGCGCTCCGGACAGACCTTCGACGCAGTGCTGACCGACATCGAGATGCCGGACATGAACGGCTTCGAGTTCGCCGAAACCATCCGCGCCGACCAGCGCCTCGACCACGTGCCGATCATCGGGCTGTCGTCGATGGTGTCGCCGGCGGCAATCGAGCGCGGCCGGCAGGCCGGCTTCCACGACTATGTCGCGAAGTTCGACCGGCCCGGACTGATCGCGGCGCTCAAGGAACAGACCTCTGACCTCGACCGGGCGGCGTGACACCATGACAGCGAATGCACATTCCGAAGGCGCGGTCACCGAGTACGTGACGGTGATGATCGGCGAGCAGTTGTTCGGACTGCCGATCGCGCGGGTGCAGGACGTGTTCGTGCCGGAGCGGCTGACGCGGGTGCCGCTGGCCCCGCCCGAGGTCGCGGGCGTGCTCAACCTGCGTGGCCGCATCGTCACCGCCATCGACATGCGCGCGCGGCTGGCGCTACCGGCCGCCGCCGATCGCCGGGCGATGGCGGTGGGCGTCGATCTGCGCGGCGAGTCCTACGGGCTCCTGATCGATTCCATCGGCGAGGTTCTGAAACTCGCCGATGACGACCGCGAGGTGAATCCCGTCAATCTCGATCCGGGCCTGGCGCGCGTCGCCGCCGGCGTGCATCGGCTCGACGGGCAGTTGATGGTGGTTCTCGACGTGGATCGCGTGCTGGAGTTGTCGCCGGACCGCCTTGCCGCGTGAGCGGGCCGGCGGTTCAGGCAAGGATGGTTTTGCGGAACGGACAATTGAGCAGAGGCTGAAATGAAGACATGTCTGGTGGTCGATGATTCAAGCGTCATCCGCAAGGTTGCGCGGCGCATTCTCGAAAGCCTGGATTTCGAGATCGTGGAGGCCGAGGACGGCGAGAAGGCGCTTGCGGTGTGCAGGCGCGGCCTGCCGGACGGCATTCTGCTCGACTGGAACATGCCGGTGATGGACGGCTACGAGTTCTTACGCAATCTGCGCCAGATGCACCGCGGCGACGAGCCCAAGGTGGTGTTCTGCACCACCGAGAACGATGTGGCGCACATCGCGCGCGCGCTGCACGCCGGCGCCGACGAATACATCATGAAGCCGTTCGACAAGGATATCGTTACGGCGAAATTTCATGAAGTCGGTCTGATCTGATCGTCATCTGCTCGTCCGCCGTTCGTTCGTCTGTCTTTCCGGAGGGCGCGTTATCCGCCGCCGCGTGCGGCTCCGTCAGGTTGCGTTGAATCAGCAATGAGTGTCGCCCTCGCCAAGCCGACCACGGACGCTCCGCGCACCGCGCCGCTGCGGGTCATGGTGGTGGACGATTCAGCCGTCATCCGCGGTCTGATCACGCGGTGGATCGAGGCAGAGCCGGACATGACGGTGGTGGGCTCGCTGCGCACCGGGCGCGACGCCGTCAATCAGGTCGAGCGCATCGATCCCGATGTCGCGGTGCTCGATATCGAGATGCCGGACCTCGACGGCATCGCGGCGCTGCCGCAGTTGCTGGCGAAGAAGCGCAGCCTCGTCGTCATCATGGCGTCCACGCTGACGCGGCGGAACGCCGAGATCAGCCTGAAGGCGCTGTCGCTCGGCGCGTCCGATTACATCCCGAAGCCGGAAAGCACGCGCGAGCAGGGCGCGGCCGAAACCTTCCGCCGCGATCTGGTCGAGAAGATCCGCCATCTCGGCGGGCGCCGCCGCCATCTCCTCGCCGGCGTCGCGAGCCCGCCGCTGGCGCCGTCGCCAGACGCGGCGCGGTTGCCGGTCCGCCGTCCTGTCGCGGGATCGCCCGCGCCGGCGCTGGTGTCGTTCGGCGCGCAGATCCCGCGCGTGCTGCTGATCGGCTCGTCAACCGGCGGGCCGCAGGCGCTGTTGAATCTGATCGCGACGATCGCGCCGGTGATCGACCGCGTGCCGGTGCTGATCACCCAGCACATGCCGCCGATGTTCACCACCATTCTTGCCGAGCATCTGACGCGCGCGGCTGGCCGGCCGGTCGCCGAGGGCATCGACCGCGAGCCGGTGCGGGCAGGGCGGATTTATCTCGCGCCGGGCGGGCGGCACATGCGCGTCGTCCGTGGTGGCATCGGCGTGACGATCGCGCTCGACGACGGGCCGCCGGTCAACTTCTGCAAGCCGGCGGTGGATCCGCTGTTTGCGTCCGCCGCCGAGGTCTGGCAGGGCGCGGTGCAGGCGGTCATCCTGACCGGCATGGGATCGGACGGAATGCGCGGGGGGCGTGCGATTGTCGCCGCCGGCGGCAGCGTCATCGCCCAGGACGAGGCGACCAGCGTGGTGTGGGGAATGCCCGGCGCGGCCGCCAATGCCGGCATCTGCGCCGCGGTGCTGCCGCTCGGTGACATCGGCGCGAAACTCAACCGGCTGTTCGCGGGAGACCGATCGTGACGCCCGCGGACTATCAGTTCCTGCAAAAATTCCTCAAGGACCGCTCCGGCCTCGATCTCTCCGCCGACAAGCAGTACCTGATCGACAGCCGGCTGTCGCCGATCGTGCGCAAGACCGGGCTCGCCGGCCTCGGCGAACTGGTGCAGACGGTGCGCGCCGGCGATAATACTGTCGCGAAGCTGGTGGTCGAGGCGATGACCACCAACGAGACGTTCTTCTTCCGCGACAAAATCCCCTTCGATCATTTGTGCGAAACGATCCTGCCGGCGTTGCTGCTTGCGCGCGCCGGCCGCCAGACGTTGCGGATCTGGAGTGCGGCGTGCTCGACCGGGCAGGAGCCGTACTCGATCGCGATGTGCCTGAAGGAGGCCGGTGCGGCGCTTAACGGCTGGCGCATCGAGATCGTCGCCACCGATCTGGCGCAAGCCGTGCTGGAACGCTCGAAGGCCGGTGTCTTCAGCCAGTTCGAGGTGCAGCGCGGACTGCCGATCCAGATGCTGATGAAGTATTTCCGTCAGGTCGGCGACATGTGGCAGATCAATGCCGACATCCGCGCGATGGTTCAGTTCAGGCAACTGAACCTCCTGCACGACATCTCCCATCTCGGCGCGTTCGACGTGATCTTCTGCCGCAACGTGCTGATCTATTTCGATCTCGACACCAAGGCGCTGGTGTTCAGGCAATTGGCGAGAGCGATCGCCGACGACGGCTTTCTGGTGCTGGGTGCGGCGGAGACGGTGGTGGGGCTGACCGACATGTTCCGCCCCGCGCCGGATCGCCGCGGGCTCTACTGCCCGAACCTCGTGCGCGGCGCGCCCCCGCTGGCGCCGGAGGATGCGTTGCCGCTGCCGCGCCGGAGCGCGGCGTCGTTGTTCTGAGCGGCGGCGTACTCGCCCCGATTGCTGGATCGTCCGCCTTCGCGGACGATGACGCCTCGTTTCCCGTCGGACACGCAGGATGACGTCGCCGCCGTTCCTCCAAACAAAAAACCCCGCCGGAGCGGGGTTCAGTCGGGAGGAGGGGTCTTTAGGAAAAGACCCGACGGGCTCGCCGGGACTGCGATCAGGCGGGAATGCGGACCTCGTCGTCATGCGGCTCGCGCAGCACGTAGCCGCGGCCCCAGACGGTTTCGATGAAGTTGCGTCCTTCGGAAGCGTTGGCAAGCTTCTTACGCAGCTTACAGATGAAGACGTCGATGATCTTCAGTTCGGGCTCGTCCATGCCGCCGTAGAGGTGGTTGAGGAACATCTCCTTGGTGAGCGTCGTGCCCTTGCGGAGCGAGAGCAGCTCCAGCATCTGATATTCCTTGCCGGTCAGGTGGACGCGCTGGCCGGCGACTTCGACGGTCTTGGTGTCGAGGTTGACGATCAGGTCGCCGGTCTGGATCACCGATTGCGCATGGCCCTTGGAGCGGCGCACAATGGCGTGGATGCGGGCGACCAGTTCGTCCTTGTGGAAGGGCTTGGTCATGTAGTCGTCGGCGCCGACGCCGAGACCCTTGACCTTGTCCTCGATGCCGGCGAGGCCGGAGAGGATCAGAATGGGCGTCTTGATCTTCGAGACGCGAAGCTGCTTGAGCACGTCGTAGCCGGACATATCCGGCAGGTTGAGGTCGAGCAGGATAATGTCGTAGTCGTAGAGCTTGCCGAGATCGACGCCTTCCTCGCCAAGGTCGGTCGTATAGACGTTGAAGCTCTCGGATTTGAGCATCAGCTCGATCGACTGCGCGACGGCACTGTCATCTTCAATCAGCAATACGCGCATGTCAGTCCCCTATCGTAGCCGCTCCGGGCGTCAGGTCGTCCGCACTCCTTGCGGCACTGAAAACGCCTTTGAACAACTGATTCGAATCCTGACGGGATATGGTTAACAAAACCTGATTCCGGTCCGCAAGCGCAATCGTGCAATTTTTGTCGAATCGCCTTAAAACATTGCGGCAGGGCAGCTTTTATCTTCCGTTCTCGCTCAAGTTTCGCATCAGGAGACGGGGCTAACCGTTTGGCTAACCGCCCCCTGGGGCTCGCACCTCACCGGACGCGCGGGTCCCTTCAGTCACCAAAGACCGTGACGCAATGATTAACGATGCGGGTAAACACGAAGTTAAGGCCAAGCCGGAAATACGCGGAAACTTAAGGTTTTCGCCGTGAAGGCGCTGGCCACCCAGATCGACGACATCGACGCCGTCAATATTTATGGCCGCGTCGTCGGCGTGCGCGGGCTGATGGTCGAGGTCGCAGGGCCGGTCCACGCCATGTCGGTGGGCGCGCGCATCGTCATCGAGACCGGCGGCGATCGTTTCATTCCCTGCGAGGTGATCGGCTTTACCGGCGACAATGCGGTGGTGATGCCGTTCGCCGGCCTCGACGGGGTGCGGCGCGGCTGCCGCGCGGTGATCGCCAACGCTTCCGGTCTGGTGAGGCCATCGCCGTCCTGGCTCGGCCGGGTGCTCAACGCCATGGGCGAACCGATCGACGGCAAGGGGCCGCTGGAGCAGGGGCCGGTGGCCATGCCGTACCGCAACGCGCCGCCGCCGGCGCACGCCCGCAAGCGCGTCGGCGTGCCGCTCGATCTGGGCGTGCGTGCGCTCAACACCTTCCTGACCTGCTGCCGCGGCCAGCGTATGGGCATTTTCGCCGGCTCCGGCGTCGGCAAGTCGGTGCTGCTGTCGATGCTGGCCCGCAACGTCGATGCCGACATCTCGGTCATCGGACTGGTCGGCGAGCGCGGCCGCGAGGTGCAGGAGTTCTTGCAGGACGACCTCGGCGACGACGGCCTGGCGCGCTCGGTGGTGGTGGTGGCGACCTCCGACGAGCCGGCCCTGATGCGGCGGCAGGCCGCCTATCTGACGCTGGCGATCGCCGAATACTTCCGCGACGAGGGTAAATCGGTGATGTGCATGATGGACTCGGTCACCCGCTTCGCCATGGCGCAGCGCGAGATCGGGCTGTCCGCCGGCGAGCCGCCGACCGCCAAGGGCTATACGCCGACCGTCTTCACCGAACTGCCGAAGCTTTTGGAGCGGGCCGGCCCCGGTACCGGGGAGGGCAGCATCACCGGCATCTTCACCGTGCTGGTGGACGGCGACGACCATAACGAGCCGGTCGCCGACGCGGTGCGCGGCATCCTCGACGGCCATATCGTGATGGAGCGCGCGATTGCCGAGCGTGGCCGCTACCCCGCCATCAACGTGCTCAAATCGGTGTCGCGTACCATGCCGAAAAGCGCTGCGCCGGCCTATCTGCCGGTCATCACCCGGGCGCGCCAGGTGATGGCGACCTATGCCGACATGGAGGAACTGATCCGGCTCGGCGCCTATCGCGCCGGTTCCAGTCCCGAGGTGGACGAGGCGATCCGGCTGCACGAGCCGCTGGAGGATTTTCTGCGGCAGGCCAAGGACGAGGTGACCGGGCTCGCCGAGGGATATGGCCAACTTGCTCAAATCCTCGGATCGCCGGAAACGGAACGCTAACTTTGTCGGGCCATCATTCCGCCGTCTGTTGTCCGCCGGCGGGGCCTGGCGTGGTGGGGCTGACGTTCGTGACGGAGCGCATGTGCGCTCGTGCGGACGTCGGGACCGCAACGCTGGAGGGAAGCCGGTTTCGTCCCGCATCGCTGCCGGGACTTCTGGGGAGTACGAGTCGATGAAGTCACGAGAAACGCTCATCCGCCTGAAGAAATTCCAGGTCGATGAGAAGCGCCGCAGGGTCGCTCAGATCGAGAGCATGATCGCCGATTTCGAGCGGATGTGTCTCGACCTCGAACGCGAAATCGAGAGCGAGCAGGAGCGCGCCGGGATCAACGATCCGACCCACTTCGCCTATCCGACCTATGCCAAGGCGGCGATCGCGCGCCGCGAGAACCTGACCCGCTCGGCCGACGAACTGCGGGTGCAGTTGGAGGACGCCAAGGCGCAACTCGCCGATGCGTTCGAGGAGTTGAAGAAGGTCGAATTGCTGGACGAGCGCGATCAGGCGCGTGAGCGCGCCGAGGAGAATGCGCGTGAACAGGCCGACCTCAACGCCATCGGTCT
Organism: Bradyrhizobiaceae bacterium; assembly: GCA_044463945.1. Lineage (GTDB taxonomy): Bacteria > Pseudomonadota > Alphaproteobacteria > Rhizobiales > Xanthobacteraceae > 62-47. The sequence continues at coordinate 13,299 of JBIQLW010000065.1, forward strand.
GATGCGCTCGCGGATCGGGGCCGTCGCCTGAGCTGCTGTCGGCAGCCGCGGGCTGTCATTGTTTCAAAAGCCCGGACCGGGAGGTCCGGGCTTTTTGTTTCAGCTGGAGGTCGAGGGTCTTCACAAACGAAAAACGCCCGCGGGGGGACGGGCGTTTCTCTTTTGTCGTGCGTCAGCTTGGGGGGACTGAGGCGACGACATACTCACAAGGCGACTTTGGGGGGCAAGGTAAAGAGCCTCGTGAATCTCCAAATTCCTATCCGTTCAGCGGACCATGGTCGCATCCGAACTGGTCAGCGCAACCGGGGCGCCCGCCTTGATGATGCGCGCCGTCTGCACGCCGCTGTCATCGCTCACGCGAGCCGAAATGCCGAAGCCTGCCACCGCGATGCCAGCCACCAGCGCGACCACCACGATTTTCAGGTGGGTCATGCGGTCGGCGCTGTAGATCGAATGGTTCATGGAAGTCTCCTGCCGTTCTCCCTGCCATTGCCTATGGGTCATCCCAGTGCGCCGACAGGTTCAAACTCCTCCTTCGAACCTCACGCAAAAAGAACGTAGGAGGCCCCTAGCAGTTCCAAAGGGGGGATCACAAAGCGGTGATAAATCTTGAAGTTTCGCGACAATTTGTTTTCTGAGGTCGCCACGTTAAGAATAATTTAGATATATCAAATATTTGCTTGTGCGGCCCTAGTCGGCCGAATTGGCGGCGGCCCGCCGGTCGCAGACAGAAAACCGGCAAAAGTATTGCCTGTTGTCAAAAAGTCGCAGGCGTTTGCGCCGCTGCTAGATGCTGCCGACGGTTTTCAGCCGGGCGCGGGGGTGGATTTCCGCCTGCGACAGCACGCTGGTCTGGGCGCGGAAGCGTTCCACCAGCATCCGCACGAACGGGCGGATCGCGGCGGAGGTGACCAGCACCGGCGCCTCGCCCTCGCGCGCCGCCTGCTCGAAGTGGTCGCGCACCGCGGTCATGAACTCCGACAGCTTCGACGGCGCCATGGCGAGGCTGCGCTCCTCGCCCTGACCGACGATGGATTCGGCGAACGCCTGCTCCCACTGCGCCGACAGCGCGATCAGCGGCAGGTAGCCGTGTGGCGAGGTGTTCTGCGCGCAGATCTGGCGGGCGAGGCGGGCGCGGACGTGCTCGACGATGGTCGCCGGATTGCGTGAGAACGCCAGCGCGTCGGCGATGCCTTCGAGGATGGTCGAGAGGTCGCGGATCGAGATGCGCTCGGACAACAGCAGTTGCAGCACGCGCTGGATGCCGGAGACGTTGATCTGGCCCGGTACGATGTCCTTGACCAGTTCGCCCTGCTCCTTCGGCAGTTCCTTGAGCAGCTTCTGCACCTCGCCGTAGGACAACAGGTCCGACATGTTGGCCTTGAGCAGTTCGGTGAGGTGGGTGGAGAGCACGGTCGCGGCGTCCACCACGGTATAGCCCTTGAGCGAGGCTTCCTCCTTGAGGGCGGCATCGACCCAGGTGGCGGGCAGGCCGAAGGTCGGCTCGGTGGTGTGGATGCCCGGCACCGCGACCTGATTGCCGGCCGGGTCCATCACCATGTACTGGCTGGGCCAGATGCGGCCGCTGCCGGCGTCCACCTCTTTGATCTTGATGGCGTAGGTGTTGGCTTCCAACTGGACGTTGTCGAGGATGCGCACCGCCGGCATCACGAAGCCCATTTCGATGGCGAGCGAGCGGCGCAGCGCCTTGATCTGCTCGGTGAGGCGGTCGGTGCCGTCGGGCGCGTTGACCAGCGGCAGCAGCGCGTAGCCCAGCTCGATCTTGAGATCGTCGATCTTGAGCGCGGCGGAGATCGGCTCCTCGGCCGCCGCCGCGGCCGCGTTCACCGCTTCCGGCGCCGCCGCCGCGCTGGCCTCGGCCGCCGCCTTTGCGGCACGGTTGCGCGTGCGCGAGGTCCATGCCAGCGCCGCCGCGCCGCCGCCCAGCGCCAGGAACGGGATCATCGGGATGCCGGGCAGCGCCGCCAGCACCAGCATCACCGCCGCCGACATGCCGAGCGCCTGCGGGTAGCCGGAGAGCTGCTTCATCAGCGCCTTGTCAGCCGAGCCCGAGACGCCGGCCTTCGACACCAGAAGGCCGGCCGCGGTGGAGACGATGAGCGCCGGCACCTGCGTCACCAGGCCATCGCCGACCGTAAGCAGGGTGTAGGAGTGGGCGGCCTCGGCGAAGCCGAGCCCCTGCTGCGCGACGCCGATGACGATACCGCCGATGATGTTGATGAACACCACCAGAAGGCCGGCGATGGCATCGCCGCGCACGAACTTCGAGGCGCCGTCCATGGCGCCGAAGAAGCCGCTCTCGTCCTCCAGCGCCTTGCGCCGCTCGCGCGCGGTCTTCTCGTCGATCAGCCCGGCGGAGAGATCGGCGTCGATCGCCATCTGCTTGCCCGGCATGGCGTCGAGGTGGAAGCGCGCCGCGACTTCGGCGATGCGGCCCGAGCCCTTGGTGATGACCACGAAATTAACGACCACCAGAATGGCGAACACGATGATGCCGATGACGAAGTTGCCGCTCATCACGAAGTTGCCGAACGCCTCGATGACGTGACCGGCAGCGGCGGTACCCTCGTGGCCGTGGGTCAGGATGAGCCGCGTCGAGGCGAGGTTGAGCGACAGCCGCAGCATGGTCGAGATCAGGAGCACTGTCGGGAAGGCGGAAAATTCCAGCGGCGCCTGGATGAACAGCGCCGTCATCAGGATCAGGATCGACAGCGTGATCGAGATCGCGAGAAAGAGGTCCAGCACCAGCGCTGGCAGCGGCAGGATGAGGACCACGAGGATGGTGAGAATGCCGAAGGCGAGCGCGAGGTCGCCACGCTTGAGCATAGTGACGAGATCGCCGATGCGGGGCAGGCGGCCGGCGGGTTTCTCCACGCCTTGTCCCAGAGTCGTGTCGGTCATCGGCGCGGCATCCCCTCTCGCCTGTCGTCCGCGGGCGGCAAACGTCTGTGCGGCGGCCGCAAGACCGCCGTTCCGAAGGTGAGGTACCGCACTGGCGTCCACGGGCTGCCCCCGGTTGCGCAATCACGACACTCGACTTCACTGGGCAAAATTTGCCCGGCGCATGGTTAGCAAAGAGTTAATCGCTGGCGTTGTTCGCCCGTCGGCGGTGACGCCCGGTGCCGGGACGCGATGACGCCGGCCCTCTGCCTAGCGGCCGGGCGCAGTCCCCAGGCGGCCGATCGGGTTCGCTTTTTGTGCCGCGCGCATGTCTCGGTTGCGCGCCGGCTCGCTTGACCGCGTGAGGCGGGGCGGGGAAGTTGCGTCATGGTTGAAATTTCCAGTCCCGCGCCCGATTCGAGCACGTTCGCCCCCGATTCCCGCGCGGCATGGCTGCGGCTCGCCATCGCCGTGCTGATCGGCTCGATCGGCAGCGTCGGCATGTGGTCGGTGGTGGTGGCGCTGCCGGTGGTGCAGACCGAGTTCGGGGCCTCGCGCGGCGCGGCGTCGCTCGCGTTCACCATGGTGATGCTGGGCTTCGGGCTCGGCGGGGTGGTGACCGGCAGGATCACCGACCGTTTCGGCATCGTCGCCGCGATCGGCACCGGTATCGCCGCCATGGGGCTGGGCTATGTCGGCATCGGCTACGCGGCCACGCTGTGGCAGGTGATCGTGCTGCATCTCGTGATCGGGCTGGGATCGTCGGCGACGTTCGGGCCGCTGATGACCGAAGCCTCGCACTGGTTCGACCGCTTCCGCGGACTGGCGGTGACGATCTCCGCGAGCGGCAACTATGTCGGCGGCGCGATCTGGCCGCCGATTTTGAGCTGGGGAATTGAGACGTCGGGCTGGCGTGCCACCCATATCGCCGTCGGCCTGTTCGTCACCGTGGCGATGATCGTGGCGACGCTGGTGCTGCGCAGCCGGATGCGCGGCGGGGTCCGCCATGTCGGGGTGGCGACGGAGGTGATGCGGATCGATCTGCGGCTCGGCAACAACGCGCTGACCGCGATCCTCGGCATCGCCAGCATCGCCTGCTGCGTGGCGATGTCGATGCCGCAGGTTCACATCGTCGCCTATTGCGGCGATCTCGGCTACGGCGCGGCGCGCGGCGCGGAGATGCTGTCGCTGATGCTCGGCTTCGGCATTATCAGCCGGATCGGCTCCGGGTTTCTTGCCGACCGCATCGGCGGCCTGCGGACGCTGTTGATCGGCTCGATCGCGCAAGGCGCGGCGCTGCTGCTGTTCCTGTTCTTCGACAGCCTGACCTCGCTGTTTGTCATCTCGGCGCTGTTCGGGCTGTTCCAGGGCGGCATTGTGCCGAGCTACGCCATCATCGTGCGCGAATCGATGCCGGCGCAGGAGGCCGCGACCCGCGTCGGCATCGTCATTCTTGCGTCCGTCGTCGGCATGTCGTTCGGCGGCTGGATTTCCGGCGTGATCTTCGACGCCACCGGCTCCTACGCCGCCGCCTTCCTCAACGGCACGGCGTGGAACGCGCTCAACGTCATCATCGTCGTGGGCCTGCTGCTGCGGGCGCGTGGCGGCGGCCTGACGCTGGCGCCGCGCATGGGATAATCACTCCGGCGCGAACCGTGCCGTAACGCGCGGCAATTCCCGATCGTTATATCTGCGTCAATATGCCGCTGCTGTATGGCTTCGTCGACTCGCCGAGGTCGATATATTCAAAAAAATATAACGAAAACGCAGCGGGGGTTGGCGTGAAGACATTCTCGGGGGTGGCTGGCAGAAGCGCGCTTCTGTCGTGGGCGGCGGCTGTTGCCTTGACTGTCAATCGGCGTTGAACTTTGACCCCGTATCGGCGTCCAATTTTGACCCCTTC
>JBIQLW010000066.1:0-17903 GCA_044463945.1 Bradyrhizobiaceae bacterium
GCGCGGTGTAGCCGACATTGTCGAGGTCGTTGTGCTTGCCGCCGGCGCGCACGCACTTCTGCGAGGTGGTGGCGCGCTGATAGGGGCGCGTCTCGACGCCGGTGAAGACGTTCTTGAACTGCACCATGCCGGCGTTGGTGAACATCAGCGTCGGGTCGTTGCGCGGCACCAGCGGCGACGACGGCACGATCGCATGATCGTTCTTCGCGAAGTAGTTCAGGAACGTAGACCTGATTTCGTTGACGCCACTCATCTTGGACCTATCGCGTTGAACCTGTCGCGCTTTCGCCTGCCGGATGCCGACGTTCCGCCAGCGCCCCGCTTTTAGACGGCGGCGCTGGCGCTGTCCAGAAAATGGGCTCCCGATCAGAGGGTTGCCAGCCGCCGCACAACCCCGTTGATAGCTCCCCCCGCCGCGGCTCACAGCCGTTGACAGCCTTGGGGAAGCCGTGTTTTGGGTGTCTTAAGTTCAAGACCGATCACGTCGGGAGAGACTGGCTCGCCAGCGCCGAAGGAGCAACCGCCCCAGGAAACTCTCAGGCAAAAGGACCGCGTGATCCGACTGCATCTGGAAAGAGACGCGACGGCCGGTGGCCGCGGGCGTCCGCCGACGGGATAATACTCTCAGGCACAGCGACAGATGGGGCTTCGACAGCGTGTCCGGGAACCGCCGGAACCAGAGGAGCCTTGATCAGCGATGCCTGCCGACGCCACCGCGCCTCCCCCCTTGAACCGCACCCCGCTCCACGCGCTGCATCTGGCGCGCGGCGCGAAAATGGTGCCGTTCGCCGGCTACGACATGCCGGTGCAGTACCCCGCCGGCGTGCTCAAGGAGCATCTGCACACCCGCGCCTCTGCCGGGCTGTTCGACGTCTCCCACATGGGCCAGATCGTCTTGCGGCCGAAATCCGGCAAGGTCGAGGACGCCGCGCTGGCGCTGGAGCGGCTGGTGCCGCAGGACATCGTGGCGGTGCCGCAAGGCCGCCAGCGCTACGCCCAGTTCACCAACGCCTCAGGCGGCATCCTCGACGACCTGATGGTGGCCAATTTCGGCGACCACCTGTTTCTCGTGGTCAACGCCGCCTGCAAGGCCGAGGACGAGGCGCTGTTGCGCACTGAACTGTCCGACGCCTGCATCGTCGAGCCACTGGCGGAGCGCGCGCTGATCGCCCTACAGGGGCCAAAGGCGGCCGCGGTGCTCGACAGGCTCGGCCCCGGCGTCGCCGCCATGCGCTTCATGGACGCCGGCCCGCGCCGGGTGACGGGGCTCAACTGCTTCGTCTCGCGCTCGGGCTACACCGGCGAGGACGGTTTCGAGATTTCGGTGCCGGCGACGGATGCCGAGGCGCTGGCGGAGGCGCTGCTGGCGGACGAGGCGGTCGCCCCGATCGGCCTCGGCGCCCGCGACAGCCTGCGGCTGGAAGCCGGGCTATGCCTTTACGGCCACGACATCGACACCGCCACCACGCCGGTCGAGGGCGATCTGGTGTGGTCGATCCAGAAAAGCCGCCGCAGCGGCGGGACGCGCGCCGGCGGCTTCCCCGGCGCGGACACCATTCTGGCGCAGATCGAACGCGGCGCCGCCCGCAAGCGCGTCGGGCTCAGGCCCGAGGGCCGCGCGCCGGTGCGCGAGGGCGCGCCGCTCTATGCCGACGCCGAGGCCAATGAGGCGATCGGCCGCGTCACCTCCGGCGGGTTCGGGCCGAGCCTCAACGCGCCGGTGGCGATGGGCTATGTGCCGACAGCCCATGCCGACACGGCTACGCGCGTGTTCGCCGAGGTGCGCGGCCAGCGTCTGCCGCTCACCGTCACCGCCATGCCTTTCGTCCCCCACAGCTACCAGCGTTGAGGATTGATCATGCCCACTCTGTACACCGCCGACCATGAATGGCTTCGCATCGACGGCGACATCGCCACCATCGGCATCACCGACTACGCGCAGTCGCAACTCGGCGACGTGGTGTTCGTCGAACTGCCGAAGCTCGGCCGCCAGTTGAAGAAGTCGGAAGCCGCCGCCGTCGTCGAATCCGTCAAGGCGGCCTCCGACGTCTATGCCCCGATCAGCGGCGAGGTGGTTGAGGTCAACGACGCGGTGAGCGGCGATCCGACGCTGGTCAATTCCGACGCCGCCGACAAGGCGTGGCTGTTCAGGGTCAGGATCGCCGACCGCGATGAACTGACCGGCCTGATGGACGCCGACGCCTACGAGAAGCACACCGCCTGACCCGGCAAGGACGATGCGATGACCAAGCCCATTCCGAGCGCGAACGAGCCGGCCACGACCTTCGCGCGCCGCCATATCGGCCCCTCGCCGCACGACATCGAGGCGATGCTGTCCACCGTCGGCGCGTCGAGCCTCAATGCGCTGATGGACGCGACGCTGCCGCCGGATATCCGCCAGGCCGCGCCGCTCGATCTCGGCCCGGCGCTGGACGAAACCGAGGCGCTGTCGCACATGAGCGACATCGCGGCGCAGAACCAGCTATTCACCTCGCTGATCGGCCAAGGCTACAGCGCGACCGTGCTGCCGGCGGTGATCCAGCGCAACATTCTGGAGAACCCGGCATGGTACACGGCCTACACGCCGTATCAGCCGGAAATCAGCCAGGGCCGGCTGGAAGCGCTGTTCAACTTCCAGACCATGATCTGCGACCTGACCGGGCTCGACGTCGCCAACGCCTCGCTGCTCGACGAGGCGACGGCCGCCGCCGAAGCCATGGCGATCGCCGAACGCGCCGCGCACGGCAACACGAAGAATGAAGTCGGCGCGTTCTTCGTCGATCACGAGGTGCATCCGCAGACCCTGGCGGTGCTGCGCACCCGCGCCGAGCCGCTGGGCTGGACCATCGTGGTCGGCGATCCGCTCAGCGACCTCGAACACAAGTCGGTGGTCGGCGCGCTGCTGCAATATCCCGGAACCTCCGGCACGGTGCGCGACCTGCGCCCGGCGATCGAAGCCGTACACGCGCAGGGCGGCCTCGCCATCGTCGCCGCCGACCTGCTGGCGCTGACGCTGCTCGCCTCCCCCGGCGAGCTTGGCGCCGACATCGCCATCGGCTCGGCGCAGCGCTTCGGCGTGCCGATGGGTTTTGGCGGCCCGCACGCCGCCTATATGGCGGTGCGCGACAGCCTCAAGCGCGCCATTCCCGGCCGGCTCGTCGGCCTCTCGGTGGACGCGCGCGGCGCGCCGGCCTATCGCCTCGCCTTGCAGACCCGCGAGCAGCACATCCGCCGCGAGAAGGCGACCTCCAACATCTGCACCGCGCAGGTGCTTTTGGCGGTGATCGCGGCGATGTACGCGATCTATCACGGACCCGAGGGGCTGGCGCAGATCGCCCGCCGCGTCCATCGCCGCGCCAGCGTGCTTGCGGCGGGCCTGCGCCAACTCGGCGTCGCGCCGCTCAGCGACAGTTTCTTCGATACCGTGACGGTGGACGCTGGCGCGCGCGCCGACGATATCGTGGCGCGGGCGCGTGGCGAACGCATCAACCTGCGCCGCGACGGCGCGCGGATCGGCATCGCGCTCGACGAGACCACGACGCCGGCGATCGTCGAGGCGGTGTGGCGCGCCTTCGGCGGCGCGCTCGCCTATGCCGACGTCGAGGCCGGAGCCACCGACGCGCTGCCGCCTGATCTTGCGCGCGAAAGCGCCTATCTGACGCATCCGGTGTTCCACGCCTACCGCTCGGAGACGGAGCTATTGCGCTACATGCGCAAGCTCGCCGACCGCGACCTCGCGCTCGACCGCGCCATGATCCCGCTCGGCTCCTGCACCATGAAGCTCAACGCCACCACGGAGATGATGCCGCTGACCTGGCCGGCGTTCGGCGCGCTGCATCCGTTCGCGCCGCGCGAGCAGGCGGAGGGCTATCACGCGCTGTTCGCGCGGCTGGAAAAATGGCTGGTCGAGATCACCGGCTACGACGCGGTGTCGTTGCAGCCCAATTCCGGCGCGCAGGGCGAATATGCCGGACTGCTCGCGATCCGTGGCTATCACGCCGCGCGCGGCGAGAGCCACCGCAAGGTGTGCCTGATCCCGTCGTCGGCGCACGGCACCAATCCGGCCTCCGCCGCGATGGCGGGGATGGAGGTGGTGGTGGTCGCCTGCGACAAGCACGGTAACGTCTCGGTCGATGACCTGCGCGCCAAAGCCGAGCAGCACGCGGAGCGCCTGAGCGCGGTAATGATCACCTATCCGTCCACGCACGGCGTGTTCGAGAAGAAGATCCGCGAGATCTGCGACATCGTTCACGGCCATGGCGGCCAGGTCTATCTCGACGGCGCCAACCTCAACGCCCAGGTCGGCCTCGCGCGGCCCGGCGACTACGGCGCCGACGTCAGTCACCTCAACCTGCACAAGACCTTCTGCATCCCGCACGGCGGCGGCGGGCCCGGCATGGGGCCGATCGGCGTGAAAGCACATTTGAAGCCGTTCCTGCCCGGCCACCCGGCGCTCGACGGCGGCACCGCGGCGGTCGGCCCGGTGGCGGCGGCGCCCTATGGATCGGCCTCGATCCTCACCATCTCGTATCTCTACATCCTGATGATGGGCGGCGAGGGTCTGCGGCGCGCGACGGAGGTGGCGATCCTCAACGCCAACTACATCGCCGACCGGCTGGAGCCGCACTTCCCGGTACTTTATCGCAGCATCGGCGGGCGCGTCGCCCACGAGTGCATCATCGATCCGCGCCCCTTGAAGACGAGTTGCGGCGTGACCGTGGACGACATCGCCAAGCGGCTGATCGATTACGGCTTCCACGCCCCCACCATGAGCTTCCCGGTGGCCGGCACGCTGATGATCGAGCCGACGGAATCGGAATCGAAGGCCGAGATCGACCGCTTCGTTGAGGCGATGATCGCGATCCGGCACGAGATCGCCGAGATCGAGGCCGGGCGCTGGACGGTCGAGGAGTCGCCGCTGCGGCACGCGCCGCACACAGTGCATGACATCGCCGACGATCAATGGGACCGCCCCTATTCGCGCGCCGAGGGCTGCTTCCCCGCCGGCACCTCGCGCACCGACAAGTACTGGTCACCAGTCGGCCGCGTCGATAACGTCTACGGCGACCGCAACCTGGTGTGTTCCTGCCCGCCGATCGAGGACTACGCCCAGGCCGCCGAATAGCGGCTTTCCGCTTTTGACGGAATCACTCGGTCGCCATGCGCGGACTTGATCCCGCGCATCACCCCCGCCTCCCCTCTCCCGCAAGCGGGGGATAAAGGGAGGAGTGCAGATTTGTCGGGCTTTCGCCGCACTGAGGGACTTCGGCCCCCGCAGGCGGGTCAAGCCCGGCAATGACGGCTCACGTCACGGCATCTTCGTCAGAACGTGAAACGCCATAGAGGCCATGGTGCCGAATAGCGGGCACGAGGCTCAGGTTGCCATGTCTGGCCGGATTGTGACGATCTGGATTTGTCACGCCGGATGCGGCCAGCATAACGACCGACGGCACGACAGCCGTGCAAAAGCGGCGCGCAAAACGCCAACCGGGCACCACTACCAAACGGGCACGCTGAAGCCGAAACCGCTTATCCGAAACGGCGTGTTATCCGAAACGGCGTGCCCGAGAACGACGATGTGCCCGAAACTCAAACGGGCACTGGGGACGTCGGCAACTCAACGTCCACAGCGCCCGTTCGCCTCCGAAGGCGCGACCGTATCCGAAGCCGATTCCCGAGGCTTCGGGATCGCGCCGCAACTCAAGTCACGACGAACTCAAGTTCCGGAAACTCAACCTTCCGCCGGCTCCTCGCCATCGGCGTCGCGCTCGGGAGCGCCGGCCAGAATCTGGTCGGCGATCAGCCCGGAGTTCTGCCGGATCGCGGCCTCGATCTTGGCCGTCATGTCCGGATTGGCGCGCAGGAACGCCTTGGCGTTCTCGCGGCCCTGACCGAGCCGCTGGCTGTCATAGGAGAACCACGCGCCGGACTTCTCGACGATCCCGGCCTTGACGCCGAGGTCGAGGATTTCGCCCATCTTGGACACGCCCTCGCCGTACATGATGTCGAACTCGACCTGCTTGAACGGCGGCGCCAGCTTGTTCTTCACCACCTTGACGCGGGTCGAGTTGCCGATCACCTCGTCGCGCTCCTTGATGGCGCCGGTGCGGCGGATATCGAGGCGCACCGAGGCGTAGAACTTCAGTGCGTTGCCGCCGGTGGTGGTTTCCGGCGAGCCGTACATCACCCCGATCTTCATGCGGATCTGGTTGATGAAGATCACCATGGTGTTGGACTTGTTGATCGAGGCGGTGAGCTTGCGCAACGCCTGGCTCATCAGCCGCGCCTGCAAGCCGGGCAGCGCGTCGCCCATCTCGCCCTCAAGCTCGGCGCGCGGCACCAGCGCCGCCACCGAATCGATGATCAGCACGTCCACCGCGCCGGAGCGCACCAGCGTATCGGCGATCTCCAGCGCCTGCTCGCCGTGATCGGGCTGCGAAATCAACAGCTCGTCGACGTTGACGCCGAGCTTGCGGGCGTAGACCGGATCGAGCGCGTGCTCGGCGTCGATGAAGGCGCAGATGCCGTTCTTCTTCTGGGCTTCCGCCACGCAATGCAGCGCCAGCGTGGTCTTGCCGGAGGATTCCGGCCCGTAAATCTCGATGATCCGCCCTTTCGGCAGCCCGCCGACCCCGAGCGCGATATCCAGCCCGAGCGACCCCGACGAGATCGTCTCGATATCCATCGAACGGTCGTTCTTGCCCAGCTTCATCACCGAGCCCTTGCCGAACTGGCGCTCGATCTGGGACAGCGCGGCTGAGAGCGCCTTGGTTTTGTCCATGGAAGATCCTTCGACGATACGCAGGGCCGTAGCAGACATGTGGTGCTCCTTATGAACGGGATTCGTCAGGGGGACAACGAAGGCGGCCGCGGTCGACCGGAAACGTGATGCAATTCTGTGACGAGCTTCGTGACTGTCTGAATGTACCCCATTTGTTCTAAGTTCGCAATATGTTCTTTTCAGCCTGCAGGTGCTGTCCGTATTTAACCCCCGGTGTCCTAAGTTGATTTGGGGAGTGTCCTAATTCAGGGTGCCCCTGAATACAGCGGGGGCATGAGGATGCGCGTTGTTTTAGCGGCTATTGCTTGCACAGCGGTTTTGGGTTGCGCGCGGCCTGCACCGCCTCCGCCAGTCGCGTCCGCCGCTGACTATAGAAAAGACATAGAGGATCAACTCGGGATTACACGCGCTCGCCAAAGAGCAGAGGCATGTAGGACTGGTTACATCCCGGCGATTGGCATGAGTGAGGCCAAAGTTTTAGCCTCATGTTGGGGTGCCGCAGACCACGCGACCGAGTCCGTCAGCGCTCACGGGAAGCAGGCTATTTGGAGCTACCCGGAGGGAAGCCTTTTTTTGACCAACGGCGTCGTGACCCGAATACTCACCTCGCGTTAAGGCCGCCTCAGTGGGCGGCCTCTTCTATAGTCCGGGGAGTCTAGGCATTTCCTTTGCCGCTGCCTCGTTCGCAACGCGTCTCAATCGCCGCTGCACCACCTCGTAAGGGTCATCGAAAACCCGCTTAAGGCGGATCGATTCGCGGAGTCCTGAGAGCATCGGCGACGCTGTATAGTAGCGCATTTTCCGTTCCCCATGAGGCACCAGCAATTCCAGTTCGCAAAGTTTCTTTAGGTCGCGAGAGGCTGTGAACTCGGTGATCTCAGTATCTTTCCTGTATCTAGCGTTGGTCACTCGGATGCGCAATGCGGCATCGAACAACGGAGTCCAGGCGCGCTCTTGAAGTTTATGCTGTTCGACCAGAGCCATGATCTTGCCATAGAGCGCTGCCGCCTCTTCGTGTCGTCGAATAACTTTCGCGGCTTGCTGAAAATGAGCCTTCAGGCAAAACCTGACCCATGGCTGCGCATTGATGTAGTTTACTATCTAGCATTCCTACATTCTGGAACTAAACCCAGAACAGAGTTCCGGTTGCCCCTTGGTCTAATGGTAGGACGCTCGCTGTTACAGGCGGAGAGGTCCGGGTCCGAATCCCGGCGGGGCCGCCAGAATAAAGGTGGGGCCGCCGCCGTTGGCGCGGAAGCGACCCCTGATCATCAACCCCGGGATTGGGCCCCAGAGAAAACGACCTACTGGAATATACGCCTTGGCGGGCGTCCTTTCCAGAACCGTCGCGGGCCATCCCTCAGTACGGATTGGGCCCGTCATGAACGTTCTTTCTCGCGACCAGCAAATCCAGATCGTTGCCGCCCTCACCGAGGGCATGAGCATCCGAGCCATTGAACGGCTCACCGGCATTCACCGCGACACTATCATGCGCCTTGGCGCCCGCGTCGGGCGCGGCTGTGCCGAACTGCACGACCGCATGATGGTCGGCGTTCGCGCTGGCCGGTTAAAGCGGGACTTCCGGGTAATTGATGGCGGGAAAAACTAACCTGCCAATCCGACAAATCGAGGATCAACAATGACGCCTTTTGCCGGTACAATTTTCTCCCCGGCGAAAGGCAACAGCAGTTCAAGTTGATCCTTGTCCTTCCGCTTAAGAGAGGGCGTAAGTTTTCTTTCTGGTACAGGGAGAGGCGGCATTTTCGGCATTCGCCCAGCCAGCATGTCTTCAACGGTCAGAATCTGAATGCGTGGAAGACGCCCATGCGCGGACTTAGCCACATAACCAGAATCACGAGATTCTTTGAGCATAGCCGCTGTCGGTTCTGCCAAGCAGACGAAAATTCCCATCTCGGCTTCTTCCCGTTCGATTACGCCGCGTAGATCACGAACCATTTGCACACCAACATTCTCGCCCCCCTTGACTGAAATGATGATCCGACCGTCCCCATAGGGACCATTTTTGAACAGGATATTTCCATCGATCCCGCGATCGGCTCCCATTTTTTCTTCCCGGTACGTTTGAGCGCCGACGCGCCAAGATGCCCACCATTGGAATTGATGCTTGTCGCGCCGAGCAAGATCGCGAGCGCTAGCCATGTCCTCGGGCCGACCAAACACCTTAAATTTTGCCTGCGAGTGCTTCGCGCGAAGTCGAGCCTCAATCAGCGTGACAGCGTAGTGCGTCACGTCGATTCCAATCCATTGTCGGCCAAGACGCTCAGCGGCTTCCACGGTGGTCCCGCAACCACAGAACGGGTCTAGGACAACATCACCAGGGTTAGACGAAGCACTGATAATTCGCTCTAGTAGAGAAAGAGGCTTTTGTGTCGGATAACCCAATCGCTCCTGCGCTTGAGAGTTGATAGCATCGATATCTGTCCAAACGTCTTTAAGAGGAACGCCGGGAGCATCAGATAAAAACTGCTTATAACGAGGAAACCCATCGTTTTTTGGCCAGTAGATCAGCCCAATGCGGTCAAGCTCTTCCAGCCGGTCCAAGAAATCGAAATCTGCGAGATTGCCCCCCGTGATCTGCTCATATTTCGAGTAAAGATAAGAGGCTGGCTGCCAATGTCGTCCTTGCTCTGTTGGGTTAAAGCCCCGCCACGCGGAGCCGCTCGGACCGGTTCGTGTACCCGGGCCGGTAAGAGCGACATCTTGAAAGGCTTCACCCGTCGCTGCATCGACCTTCCCGAACTTCTTCTTGTATTCGTCGGTGTAGTCCTGCCGCAGCGTGTTCCACGTCGCCGCAGAAGACTTAGTATAATAGAAAATCACATCATGAACCGGGCCGAAGCGTTTCGCGGAATTATGAGAACCGGTTCTCTTCCAAACGATTTCATTGCGAAAATTGTCGTGTCCGAAGATCGCATCCAATAGTATTTTGAGATAGTGGCCCGCGGTAGGATCGCAGTGAAGGTATAGAGAGCCCGTATCCTTCAAGACATCACGCAGCTCTAGAAGCCGTGCCGCCATCATGGAGAGATATGCCATCATGGCATTTTGCCCGATGTATGCTTTCATGCCCTTCAGCGCGAGCGCAATATCGCCGGAAGCGCGCATAACGTCCTCGTAAGCCTCGGCCGCCGCTTCACTCCACTCCCACGTATCTCTAAACGCTTCCGCCTGAGCTTTGGCGGCCTCGCCAGTCGGCTCCTTGAATAGAAGGCTGTAGGTCGCGTTAGAATTGAACGGCGGGTCCAGATAGACCAGATCGACAGACTCTGGAGCAATCCGATCTCTCAGAACTGGAAGGTTGTCGCCGAAGAAAAGGCGGTTACCGGTTACGATCTTTGCCCGAGCCACGCTGCAATCCCCAACCCTTGATGGGAAGAGATCGTTAGGCACAACCTGATTCTGTTCCGTTAAGTCACAGGAATCGCTCTCGGCATAGTTAACGGGAAGTAAACACTGGTCCATTTTTAAGTGTCCTAATTCCCCTCAGCGAGTGTCCTAACTAGGACAGTACCAGCCTGCAACACTCTTTCAACGCCCTCGTCCCTTCCCGCGCCGGCGGTTACCAAAGCCGCCGCGAAGGTTCAGGACACAGGAGGCCGACACGCGACGTCGCGAGCCGGCCGTCCGGACGAATCGCCATGCGCATTGGAACCCTGGCCCTGATGGCCGCGCTGCTGGCCCTCCTGGCGGGGGTCGGCTGGTTCGTCTATCGCGGCCTTGCAGGCGCCGGCACACCGATGCCGGTCGAGGGCATCATCGCGCTCGCGGCCGGCACCGTGCTCTCCGCCATCATCGGCAGCGGGCTGATGATCCTGGTGTTCTACAGCAGCCGCCACGGCTATGACGAGCCGGCGGTCCGTGATGACAACGATGCCGATGCGGATGCGGACGCGCCGTAGTTGCCGCGCCGGGTCACGAGATCGCGCGCACCAGATGCAGGCCGCCGAACAGCGCCGCGATCGACAGCGCCACGGAGGCGATGATATAGGCCGCCGCCGGCCCGAACTGGCCGCGCTCGATCAGCAGGAACGACTCCAGCGAGAACGTCGAAAACGTGGTGAAGCCGCCGCAGATGCCGACGGTGAGGAACACCCGCGCGGCCTGCGGCAAATCCCACCGCAACGCGAAGGATTCGACGAACACCCCGATCAGGAACGATCCGGCGATGTTGATCAGCAACGTGCCCCAGGGAAAATCCACGCCAAAAATCCGGCCGGCGCCGACGCCGGCAAGATAGCGCGCGACCGACCCCACCGCGCCGCCCAGCGCCACCGCGACGATCAGTTGCAGGTTCATGGCCGGCGTCCCCGCCACTGCTCACCGCGCCCCGGCACGCTGCGCGCACGCGCCACGGCGTCCGGGACGGCATGACCCGGCATGGTCAACGCGCACCGTCGCCGGCGCGGGGCTTCGCCTTGGGCTTGGCGCGCGGCGTGGCGGCGGCCGGCGTCTCGGCGCCGCGCATCGACCCCCACGGATCGTTCGCCGCCTTGGCATCGGGAATCCTGCGTAAAGAATCGCGATACGCCTTTTCGAGCTGGCGGTCGCGCTCGATCTCCTCCGGCGTCTTGGGCCGCTCTTGCGGAATGATGTTGACATCCGGCATCTGGGCGTAGGCCGGCCCGCTCAACAGCGCGAGCATCGCCGCGGCACGCAAAATCTTCATCGCCATCTCCAACCGGCCCACACCTCGGACGTATCGCCAGAAGCCGCGCAAAACCTCTCCCGGCCGCGCCGCGCCCGCACGGCCGTCGCCGCGTTTACGCGGTCCCCGCTCCGCCCGTCAATCCTACCGGCAATCCGGCACACATCCAACCCGCGGCGGTAATCCGGCCGGCACGCGGGGCCGGCTGCCCAAGCGGACGAAACTTGCCTACACTCGAACGCCGAGAATGATTTGGGGACCGGGGACCGCTTGGGGATTGGGGACCACGCACCGATGACCGCCGCGCCGACGATATCCGATTTCGACACCGCCACCGCAACGCGAATCCTCGGCGAGATCTTCTCGCCCTGGGTGCTCGATCTCGGCCTGGCGGTCGAACGGCTGGAGACCGCGCCGCCGCCCGGCGCGCCCGCCGACTGGCAGCCCGGCGTCGTGCTGCGGATGCCGTTCTCGGATCGCCTGTGCCGCCACGGCGGCATCGTCTGCGGCCAGGCGGTGATGGGACTGGCGGACGCCGCGATGGTCATGGCGATCATCGCCGCCGCCCGCGGCTACCGGCCGATGACCACGGTGGACCAGACCACCCACTTCCTCAAGGCGGTGACGTCGTCCGACGTGCTGGCCGAGGCGCGGGTGGTCCGGCTCGGCCGCACCATGAGCTTCGGCCGGGTGAGCTTGAGCGCGGCCGACGACGGCAAGCCGGTGGCGATGGTGTCGAGCGCGTTCGCGATGCTGTAGCGGCCAAGCGAACGCCGACGGCGCGGCGACATCGCCTCGCCCGTCGCCGCACAAGGCCGCGACCGGCGGAGTTACAGCGGCCTGTCCAAGGTCAGCATCGTATTGCTCCGGGTCGTGCCGGCAATCGCGTATCCATTTCTCGACATCAATTCGATGCAGTCCGATAGCCATTCCGCCCGCGACAGATGTTCGATAACGACGGCCTGAGGCCACATCGCGCGTGGCGCGTTCCTGAAGAACCCGACCAGAACGCGGTCTTCATAACCCTCAACGTCGATCTTCAGCGCGTCAACGCGACGAATGCCTGCATCGTCCAGGGCGCGCCGCAATTGAACGGAGCGCACCTTGATCGCTGTCCTCGTGGTGTCGGAACCGACGACATGGCTCGCGCCAAGATTTCCGCCGTCCGTTGCGATCAGCAGATCGCTATCGCTCTCGCCGGCCGCCGCCTGCAACAGGTGGACATTGCGAGCCCCGGATGCTTCGCGGTTGAAGGCCAATCGCTCATGGGCGACAGGATGAGGCTCGATGGCGAGAACGCACCCTTCGGCGCCGACATGCCGCGCCATGACCAGCGCATAGGTCCCGACATTGGCCCCGATATCGACGAAGCATCCGCCGGCCGGCGTGCGCTCGCGCAGAAACCGCAGCTCCTCGATGTTGTAATCGGGGTTGAGCAGTGCGCCCCGCTCCGTCCCGCTGTTCTGGTGGTGGAATCTAAACGATGCGCCTTGATAGTTACAATCGATCGGCCCCGACCGAAGCAGATTCAGCAGCCGCGACATCATGGGGCGGAATGCGCCCCGCTTGAGACGCGAGCGTCTCACCACATGGAGAAGTTTTTCCTGGGCCCGGTTGGGCGCGAACGAACCGAACGAATTATTCATATCACTTGCTCGAATATTGAATAAGCAATGTATTCCGCGGCGCCATCGACCGTTCACTCATCGTCCGGTCAGTCCGGCCTCGTTCCCTGCTGAAGCGGCACTCTCTTGTTTGATCCTGCGGCCGGCTTCCGGTCGCGACGAGCCGAGGAACGCGACGAGCGGCGAAAAGGCACGCTCATAAATCCACATCGCGCCGTCCGCCGTGAGGTGATGTCGGTCGGAGTAAAACGGAATCCCTCCCCGCCCAAGAGGACAACGACCGTTATCGCATAAGGCCCTGGTGACATTAAGATAGAGCATCCGAGGTCGAGTCGTCGACAAAGCAGCGAAGAAACGATCCAGATCGTGCTGCGTCTTTTCATCTGAAAGGACGTTCTTCGATGCGCACTCCTTGTCCGATACGTTTATGAACGGGCGATCGTAGCAAAGAAACGGCGGTTGATCGACGAGAACCGTCGTGCCGATGACAACGACTCTCTGTCCTCCCCGCAGGAGACGGTCGATTGTCCCGGTGATCTGGGCACGAAAGATCGCCCTGCTCTCCTCGATGCCGGTTGCGGGCGTGCCGTCCGCTCGCAAATACCTTCCCTCAAGCGCCGGGGTGTATCCTTGAAGCCAGTGGCTTGCGAGGATCACCACGCTCGGACTCTCGGCCTCTATCCGAGCCCACCATTTCCTTTGCGTCGCCTGGCACTTGTTGCTCACGTCGGTCAAATGGCTGCTTGGCAGCAAAGAGCATGTCCTGGCGCTCTGATAGTGGACACCGCGAAGGCCCGCTTCGATCAGCGCCTTGCTGACCGGGATTTCGTAATGATCGGAGTGACTGTCCCCGATCAGTGCGACGGTCGCCGGCGATCCACAGAGCCCAAGGCCATGCTCGCAACGCGAGAGGCTGCGAGGATCCAGCCGGGCAATCTCGTCGGGAGACCGCCACAGCCAGCCATTATCGAGCTTGGCGGTGAATGCGATCGCGACGAATGCCGCGGATATCCCGACAGCCGCCTTCAGGAACAGGGAATCGGGAATTGGCACCGCAGCGCCGCCCGATCGGAAGCGACGCTCAACGCCATAGTACAATGGCATTGCCAGCAGAATCGATCCGGCGATCAGGGCGCATTGAATCGCCGGCGTGACAACGCCGCTGGTCAGGAAAAGCACATAGACGATCAGGGGCCAGTGAACCAGATAGAGGGAATAGGATATCCGCCCGATCCATCTCGCGGGGCCATTGTCCCATATGCGTCCGATCAGGCACGGACCTGCGACGATGAGAAGCGCGGTCCCGATGCAGGGCAGCAGCGCGCCAGGTATCGGAAACGCCGTCGCGCCGTCATACGTCATCGTCGGGATCGCGATCATCAGCACCCCAACGCAAGCCAAGGCTTCGATTATCAGTCGTTGGCTCGGTCGATACCGTTCGAGCCAGATCACGGCCGCGCCCAGCATGAACTCGAAAGCCCGGAACGGCATCCAAAAGAACGTCACGCGCGGGTGATGCGCGGCGATCAGCCATGCCGCGAGGAGGCTGGCGCCACCAACGCCCAACACCAGCGGTAGTCTGCGCCTGAAGCCGCCAACCAGCATGACGAGGGGCGCCCAGGCAAAGTAGAACTGTTCCTCGACCGAGAGCGACCAGACGTGAAGCAGCGGCTTCACCTTCGACTCCACGTCCCAATAGCCGGCCTCGCTCCAGAAGTAGACGTTGGCGAGCGAGAGCACCGAAACGATTGCGGATTCGGTGAGCTTCTTCATGTATGGCGCGGGGAAAAGCGCCGCGCCGACGATGAAAGTTGCGATGCAGGTCACCAGCAATGCCGGAAAGAGACGCCGCGCACGATTGATGAAGAAGCCGACCAGCGAGAGGGTGCCGGCGTTCATCTGCTCGAACAACTTCCGTGAGATCAAATATCCGCTGATCACAAAGAAGACGTCGACGCCGACGTATCCTCCTGAAAACCTGTCGAAACCAGCGTGAAACAGCAATACACCGATGATCGCAATCGCTCTCAGGCCATCGATTTCCGGCCTATAAGGCATCCCCCAGCCCATTCCCCAACTTCGCGTGCGTTCCAGATTTGTGGAAGTCATCATATACGGAACGCGTATCAGTTGTCGCTCCTCATGCCAGCAACCTGCGCAAGGGCTCCGGGATATCCCCACGCGCGAAAGCGGCTTTCCGGTCGAAAGCTCGGCAAAACTATGCCGGAGCGCTGATATTAGCGCCGCCGATCGGCAGGGCAGCGCGGGAGGTCATGGCGGCACCCCCGATACCCGGTAAAATTTCGGGGAATCGTTCGGGGAAGCATTCGGAGTATCGGCGAAGTACTGGTGGGCGGCTACGGATTCGAACCGCAGACCCTCTCGGTGTAAACGAGATGCTCTAACCAACTGAGCTAGCCGCCCTCGCCGCTTCTTACCCTTTCCGCCGCCGCCGAGGCAAGCGGGCGCCGGGACTCTAGCGTTCAATGGCGGACCGTCGCGCGGTCAGCCGAACGCCGTCAGTCCGTATCGCGGCCGGGCAGCGCATCGACCTCGCCGAGCCACGGCACCGCCGAGCGCCGCCAGCGCGCCGGTTTGAGATCGGCGCGCTGGCGGATGCAGCCCCAGCGAATGCCCCATTCGCTGGTTTCGTCGTCCGCGCTGGTGAACATCGGCGCCCCGCATTCGGAACAGAAGTACTGGCGGCGCCGGCCGCCGCTGTCGCCGGCCTTGACGTACAGTTTGGGCGCGGCGCCGGTGAGGCGGACGGCGTCGCGCGCCGTCAGCACGGTGACGCGGAACGGTGAGCCGGTCAGCGTCTGGCAATCGGTGCAATGACAGACCGACACCCGCGCCGGATCGACGGTGGCTTCAAAGCTGATGCGCCCGCAGTGGCACTGCCCGTCGATCTTCATCGCTCCCTCCCGAAAACACGAACCGCATCATGCGCCCTGCCGCGGCGCCGTGCAAAGCACGACGCCACACAAAAGAAAACGGCGCCCCGAGGGGCGCCGTCCAATTGTATCGCGACGTAACGACGTTCAGTGCGCGATCAGCCCGCCGGCGGCTTCGTCGCCGGCGTCCGGCTTGGCCGGCAGCTTGGTGTCCTCTTCCCATTCGATGGGTTGAGGCTGGCGCACCAGCGCCCGCGCGATCACCTCGTCCATCCGCGAGACGGGAATGATTTCCAGCCCGCCCTTGATGGCGTCGGGGATCTCGGTGAGATCCTTGGCGTTGTCTTCCGGGATCAGCACCGTCTTGATGCCGCCCCGGCCCGCCGCCAGGAGCTTCTCCTTCAACCCGCCGATCGGCAGCACGCGGCCGCGCAGCGTGATCTCGCCGGTCATCGCGACATCGTGCCGGATCGGAATGCCGGTCAGCACCGAGACAATGGTGGTGGCCATCGCAACGCCCGCGGACGGGCCGTCCTTCGGCGTCGCGCCCTCCGGCACGTGGACGTGGATGTCGCGCTTCTCGAACAGCGGCGGCTCGATGCCGTAGGTGATCGCCCGCGAGCGGACGTAGGACGCCGCCGCCGAGATCGATTCCTTCATCACGTCGCGCAGGTTGCCGGTCACCGTCATGCGGCCCTTGCCGGGCATCATGACGCTCTCGATGGTGAGCAGTTCGCCGCCGACATCGGTCCAGGCGAGGCCGGTGACGACACCGACCTGATCGTCCTTCTCGATCTCGCCGTAGCGGAACTTGGGCACGCCGAGGAAGCCTTCGAGCGACTTCTCGGTGACCTTCACCGCCTTCTTCTTCGACAGCATCAACTCCTTGACCGCCTTGCGCGCCAGCGTCGAAATCTCGCGTTCGAGATTGCGCACGCCCGCCTCGCGGGTGTAGCGGCGGATCAAGAGCAGCAGTGCGTCGTCGTCGATCGACCACTCTCCGGAGTCGAGGCCGTGCTTCGCGAGCGCATTGGGGATGAGATGCTTGCGGGCGATCTCGACCTTCTCGTTCTCGGTGTAGCCGGCGATGCGGATGATCTCCATGCGGTCCATCAGCGGCCCGGGAATATTGAGCGTATTCGCGGTGGTGATGAACATCACGTTGGAGAGGTCGTAATCCACCTCCAGATAGTGGTCGTTGAACGTCGCGTTCTGCTCGGGATCGAGCACCTCGAGCAGCGCCGAGGACGGATCGCCGCGGAAGTCGGCGCCCATCTTGTCGATCTCGTCGAGCAGGAACAGCGGGTTCGAGGTCTTGGCCTTGCGCATCGACTGGATGATCTTGCCGGGCATCGAGCCGATATAGGTGCGACGATGGCCGCGGATCTCCGCCTCGTCGCGCACGCCGCCGAGCGATACGCGCACGAATTCGCGGCCGGTGGCCTTCGCGATCGACTTGCCGAGCGAGGTCTTGCCGACGCCGGGAGGGCCGACCAGGCACAGGATCGGGCCGGTCAGCTTGTTGGCGCGCGACTGCACCGCGAGATACTCGATGATGCGGTCCTTGACCTTCTCCAGTCCGTAGTGATCGTCGTCGAGCGTCGCCTGCGCGGCGCCGAGGTCCTTCTTGACCTTCGACTTCTTGTTCCACGGAATCGACAACAGCCAGTCGAGATAGTTGCGCACGACGGTGGCTTCCGCCGACATCGGCGACATCTGGCGCAGCTTCTTCAATTCGTGCTGCGCTTTCTCGCGCGCGTCCTTGGAGAGCTTGGTCTTGGCGATGCGGTCTTCCAGATCGGCCAGCTCGTCGCGACCCTCGTCGTCGCCGAGTTCCTTCTGGATCGCCTTCATCTGCTCGTTGAGATAATATTCGCGCTGGGTCTTCTCCATCTGGCGCTTGACGCGCGAGCGGATGCGCTTCTCGACCTGCAAGA
>JBIQLW010000067.1:0-17792 GCA_044463945.1 Bradyrhizobiaceae bacterium
AGAGCAAAGAATCACCAAACCTCACTCCTGCAAAGCCCTCGCATTCGCGGACGATGACGCCTCGTTTCGGGGCGGGCTCGGGCGGCGGCGGCACTCGCTGCGCCGATATGTCGTTTCCATAACGATCGCGTGGCTGCTCGCCGCCGTCTCCATCGCGACGCCGACGTTCGCGCAGGCGCAAAAATCCGCCGCGCCGGCGACCGGCGTCGTCACCATCGACGTCCATGCCCGGCCGCTCGCCGGCTTCGACATGCGCGAGCGCACCCGCGTGCAGTTCGGCCAGTTGCGGTTTCGCTCCGCCTTGGTGCTGACCTCGCCGTTCGGCCGCTTCGGCGGACTGTCGAGCCTGCGGCTCGACGCCGACGGCGCGGGCTTCATGGCCGCCAGCGACGGCGGCCGCTGGTTCAGCGGACGCATCGTCTATCATGGCCGCGAGATGGTCGGGCTTGCCGATGTCGAGACCGCGCCGATGCTGGCGGCCGACGGCCGGCTGCTGGCGTCGCACGGCTGGTACGACACCGAGGCGATGGCGCGCGACGGGCGCTGGGTCTATGTCGGCATCGAGCGGGTCAACCGCATCGTGCGGTTCGACGTCGGCCGCAGCGGTCTGCGGGCGCGGGCCGAAACCGTGCTGGCCCCGGCCGACATCCGCAAGCTGCCTTACAATTCGGGACTCGAAGCGCTGGTGATGGTGCCGAAAGGCTTGCCGCTCGCCGGCACCCTGATCGCGATCTCCGAGCGCGGGCTCGATGGCGACGGCGACATCAAGGGCTATCTGATCGGCGGCCCGTCGCCCGGAGCCTTCGCCGTGCGGCGCACCGACTCCTACGACATCAGCGATGCCGCGCTGCTGCCGGACGGCGACCTCCTGCTGCTGGAACGCAAGTTCTCGCTGTTCGGCGGCGTCGGCATCCGCATCCGCCGCATCGCGGCGAGCGCGGTGCGGCCGGGCGCGACGATCGACGGCCCGGCGATCTTCAACGCCGACCTCGGGCAGGAGATCGACAATTTCGAGGGGCTCGACGTCCACGTCACCGCGGAGGGCGACACCGTGCTGACGCTGGTGTCGGACGACAACTTCTCGGCGATCCAGCGCACGCTGCTGGTGCAGTTCACGCTGGTCGAGTGAGGCCGGGCCGCCTCACATTTGCGACGCCGCTGTCGCAGGGTTGAGACGCGCGACGCGACAGCCGGGTTCGCGATGCCGTGCGCGATCCTGCGAGCGCCTCGCATAATCATGCGCATTTCGACTGCGCCGGTGCGTCGGCCGGCGCTGGCACGGCCCTTGCTCGGACAACGGTCTTGTCGGCCGCGGCGTGCGCAAGATGCGCTGCGGTGAAACCAAAACGGGAGGATATGTCATGGAGCTCGGCTACTTCACCATGCCGTCGCATCCGCCGGAGTGCGGCCTGAAGGAAGGACACGACTGGGACCTTCAGGTGCTGCGCTGGTGCGACGAACTCGGCTACCAGGAAGGCTGGATCGGCGAGCATCACACCGCGCCGTGGGAGCCGCACCCCTCGCCCGACCTGCTGGTGGCGCAGGCGTTCCGCGAAACCAAAAACATCCGCCTCGGCCCCGGCGGCTTTCTTCTGCCCTATCACCACCCCGCCGAACTCGCCAACCGGGTGGCGATGCTCGACCATCTCTCGGAAGGCCGGCTCAACTTCGGCGTCGCCGCCTCCGGCCTGCCGAGCGACTGGGCGATGTTCAACGTCGACGGCATGTCCGGCCAGAACCGCGACATGACCCGCGAGGCGCTGGAGATCATCCTCAAGATGTGGACCGAGGACGCGCCCTGGACCTATGACGGCAAGTACTGGACGGTGACCAAGCCCGACGTGATGTTCGATTTCCTCAAGCCGCACATCAAGCCGGTGCAGGCGCCGCATCCGCCGATCGGGGTCGCTGGCCTCAGCAAGGGCTCCGACACGCTCAAGCTCGCCGGCGAGCGCGGCTTCATTCCGATGAGCCTCAACCTCAACCCGGCCTATGTGGCGAGCCACTGGGAATCGGTCGAGATCGGGGCCGCGAAGACCGGCCGCAAGCCGAACCGCAAGGACTGGCGGATGGTGCGCGAGGTGTTCGTCGCCGATACCGACGAGGAAGCCTGGCGGCTGTCGGTCGGCGACATGATGGGCCGCATGATGGGCGAATATTTCCTGCGCCTGCTTGGACATTTCGGCTTCAAGGACTATCTCAAGCACGCCCCGGACGTGCCCGACAGCGACGTCACCGTCGAATATTGCGCGCGGCACAACTGGATCGTCGGCTCGCCCGCGACCGTCGCCGAGAAGATCGAGACGATCTATAACGAGGTCGGCGGCTTCGGCGTGCTTCTGGTTTTCGGCTTCGACTACAAGCACAAGCCGGAAGCCTGGCACCATTCGCTGCGGCTGTTGAAGCAGGAGGTGCTGCCGCGCCTCAAGCATCTCGACCTCGGCGCGGCGAAGGCGGCGTGATCGTCGCGGGTTCGGTCTCTCCCATGGTCCCGGTTAACCGGGACCATGCGGCGGGTTCGGTGCTGAATGGATACTGTGTTGCTGACTGATGAAATGCCGTCGATGGATGCACTGAGTTTCAAGCAGGCGATGCGCCACTGCGCCGGCGCGGTGGCGCTGGTCACGGTGGGACGCGAACGCGGCCGCCGCACCGGATTGACCGTGACCGCGGTGTGTTCGCTGTCCGACGATCCGCCGTCGCTATTGGTGTGCGTGAACCGCAACGCCAGCGCGCATCCGCGCATCCGCGAGGAGGGGTGCTTCGCCGTCAGCTTTCTTGCCCGCGAGCACATGGCGCTGGCGCTGACCTTCAGCGGCCAGAAGGGCGTCGACGGCGACGACCGTTTCGCTTTCGGCCGCTGGACCACGGCGGCCACCGGCGCGCCGGTGCTGGAAGATGCGCTGGTGTCGTTCGACTGCGAGTTGCGCGAAGCCTTCGAGGCGAGGACGCATTCGGTGTTCATCGGCGAGGTTCGCGACGTCGGCTTCCGCGCCGAAGGGCGGCCCTTGGTCTATCTGCGCAGCGCCTTCCACGACGTGCGGGCGATGCGCGAGCCGATCACGCTGGGCGATCTCGAAGCCCGCAAGATGATCTGGAGCGGGTTTTCGTAAAAAGCGGCCGGGCGGCGGTCACTCGCGATCCGATGACGGCATCGGTCAGTGCCGTGTCGTGTCGATCCTCAGCGCCTTGAGCTTGCGATAGAGCGTCGCGCGGCTGACGTTCAACGCCCGCGCGGCGGAGCTGACGCTGCCGTGGCTGTCGCGCAGCGCCGCGAGCACGACGTTGCGCTCGGCGGTTTCGAAATCGGCGACCGGCCGCTCGGCGGCCGCGCGCTCCGCGCCGCGCGGCGGCAGGTCGAGGTCCGCTTCGGTGATGTCGCCGTTCTCGGCGGTGCAGGCGGCGAGCCGCAGCACATGACGAAGCTGCCGCATGTTGCCGGGAAACGGATGCGCCAGCAGCATCTCGCGGGCACGCGGGGTCAGGCGCGCCCGCGGCGCTTCCTCGGCGGCGATCCGGGCGATCACCGCCGCCTTGTCGGCGCGCTCGCGCAGCGGCGGCAGCTCCACCTGCAAGCCGCGGATGCGGTAGTAGAGGTCGGCGCGGAAGCTGCCGTCGGCGACCATGGCGTCGAGGTCGCGATGGGTGGCGCTGATGAGGCGGATATCGACGCGCACCGGCTTCAGCGCGCCGAGCGGCCACACCTCGCGGTTCTCCAGCACGCGCAGCAGGCGGGTTTGCAGCGCCAGCGGCATGTCGCCGATCTCGTCGAGGAACAGGGTGCCGCCGCTGGCCTGCGCGATCAGACCCTTGGAGCCGTCGCGGCGCGCGCCGGTGAAGGCGCCGGCCTCGTAGCCGAACAGTTCGGCGTCGATCAGGCTTTCCGGCATCGCCGCGCAGTTGAGCGCGATGTAGCGGCCGCGCCCGCGATGGCTGGCGGCGTGGATGGCGCGGGCGAACACGTCCTTGCCGCTGCCGGTTTCGCCGTGCAGCAGCACCGGGATGTCCTCGTCGGCCACCAGCATCAGCCGCCTGACGCTGCGTTGCAGCGCCGGATCGCCGCCGGCGAGGCGCGCCAGCGTGTCGTAGCGCGGATCGGCGGCGGTGGCGCGCCGCGGCGTTTGGGGCGGGGCGGGTGCGCGCCGTTGCGGCACGCCGATGCGGCCGTGGCCGAGGGGGGCGCCGTCGCTTCGGCGCAGCAGTTGCGGCGCGTCGGAGCGCCGCGCCGCGTCGATGTCGAGGCGGATGAACTGCGACAGCGCGGCGCCGGCCGCGATCAGCGTATCGGAGAGATCGAGGGCGCGCCGCGCCGCGCGGCTTGCGCCGAGCACGCGCTGGTCGTCGTCGAAAGCGATCAGCCGGGCACTGTCGCCGTCGCCATCGCCGCCCGGCAGCGCCGCGATCCAGGCATCGCGGTAATGCGCCCGGAAAACCGCTTCCTCGATCCGCCGCACCGTCTGCGCGGTCGCCGCCAGCGCCATCTGATGCGCGGAGCGGTCGAGGTCGGCGCGGCACGAGGTGATGTTGACCGCGCCCGCGAGTTGTCCGGCATGGTCGAACACCGGCGCCACCGCGCAACTGAACATCGCCCACTGCTCGCGGAAATGCTCGTCGCGATGCACCAGGATCGGCCGCTGCTCGGCGAGCGCGGTGCCGAGGCCGTTGGTGCCTTCGATCGCTTCGGAGAACACCGAGCCGTTATAGATTTTCCACTGACGCAGGATGGTCGCCGCCTCGCCCTCGGGCAGGCGGCTGACCAGAACGGTGGCGTTGGTGTCGGCGAAGTTGACGCAATAGCCGGCCTCGCGCACCACGCGGTAGAGGTCTTCCAGCTCCGGCATCGCGGTGTGGATCAGGTCGTCGATCGGCTCGGCGCGATGTCTGAGTTCGGATTGCGTGAGCGTTTGCGGCGGGCCGCGCCGCGCCGGATCGAGCTTGTGGCACACCAGACAGCGCCGCCACGAGTTGGCGATGCGCGGTTCGCCGGCCGGCGCGGTTGTGCCCTCCGCCACCGACAGCACGCGCGCGACATGGCTTTGTGCCGCAAGCCTGGCCATCTCCGGGTGTCTCCGCCCTTGATGTTGGGTGGAGTTTCCCATGGTGGCGGGTGAAGTCAATCGCCTGCGGCGGCGGGTGAGGTTCCGCGCGCGTTCTGGTCAACGGGGACCGGCTGGCTTATCTAGGGAGCAGTAAATCACGTCAGGCAGTTCCATGAACACTTATCCGCGCAATGCGTCCGCCGCCATCGATCCGGTGAAGCTCGACCGGCTCGCCGAAGTCGCCGTCAAGGTCGGGCTGCAACTGCGCGCCGGGCAGGACCTGTTCCTCACCGCGCCGGCGAGCGCGCTGCCCTTGGTGCGGCGCATCGCCGAGCACGCCTACAAGGCCGGCGCCGGTCTGGTGACGCCGATGCTGTCGGACGAGGAGGTGACGCTGGCGCGCTATCGCTTCGGAGCCGATGCCGGTTTCGACCGCGCGCCCGGCTGGCTCTACGAGGGCGTGGCGAAGGCGTTCGACGCCGACACCGCGCGGCTCGCCATCGTCGGCGACGACCCGATGCTGCTGTCGGGCGAGGATCCGGCCAAGGTGGCGCGCGCCAGCAAGGCCAATGCGATGGCCTATCAGCCGGCGCTGACGCGGATCACCGGCTTCGACATCAACTGGAACATCGTCGCCTATCCCGGCGCGTCATGGGCGAGGCTGGTGTTTCCGGACGACGACGAGGACGCGGCGGTGGGCAAGCTCGCCGACGCCATCTTCAAGGCGTCGCGGGTGGATAACGCCGATCCGATCGCGGCGTGGGCCGCGCACAACGCGTCGCTGCGCACGCGCACCGACCGGCTCAACGGCCAGCGCTTCCATGCGCTGCATTACAGCGGCCCCGGCACCGACCTGACCATTGGGCTGGCGGACGGCCACGAATGGGTCGGCGGCGCGTCGGTCGCCAAGAACGGCATCGTCTGCAACCCGAACATCCCGACCGAGGAAGTGTTCACCACGCCGCACGCGCTGCGCGTCGAGGGGCGGGTGCGCAGCACCAAGCCGCTGTCCTATCAGGGCACCCTGATCGAGGACATCGCGGTGCGGTTCGAGGGTGGCCGCATCGTCGAGGCCACCGCCTCGCGCGGCGCGGAGGTGCTGGGCAAGGTGCTCGACACCGACGAGGGCGCGCGGCGGCTCGGCGAGGTGGCGCTGGTGCCCCATTCCTCTCCGATCTCGGCCAGCAACATCCTGTTCTACAACACGCTGTTCGACGAGAACGCCTCCTGCCACATCGCGCTCGGCCAGTGCTACGCCAAGTGCTTCGTCGGCGGCGACAAGCTGACCCCGGAGGAGATCGCGGCGCGGGGCGGCAACAAGAGCTTCATCCATATCGACTGGATGATCGGCTCCGACCGGATCGACATCGACGGCGTGCATGCCGACGGCCGCCGTGTCCCGGTGTTCCGCAAGGGGGAATGGGCCTGACCTGGCCCCTCCCAGGCGGGCCGTCCGCCCGTCCGGTCCCGGAATTTAATCCGCACTTAACCAGAATCCGCCTTAATGTTGCTCTCCCGGCCTGTCAAATGGCTGTTTCGGGAGGCGCAAGGACGCCAGCCGCGACCCATGATAACGGGACCGTGACACTAGGCGAGACCGGCGGAATTTGCTAAGCAAGGACTCAAGCTTGGTTCGGGGTCCGAGTGGAACCAGACTGGAATCGGGGCTCATGACAGATCGGAACGGCAGGCAAGCCTCGCCCGCGCATACGCGACGAGTGCTTTCCCGGCAGGACCGTGCGGGACACGTCCCGGCGCGGCCGTCGGTGGCGCCGCGGCACGATTTCGTCGAGCGGGCCTTCGCGGATATCCCGTCGCGCAAACTCCCGCCGCAGCCCGCCGCTTTCCACCACGCTTCGCATTCCCAACACCCTGCATCTTCTTCCCAACAGGCTTCATCGAAGCCGGTGCGATCCCGCAACGTCGCGCCCCAGCAGAGCCCGGCTCCCGAAGTTTCGGCTCGCAAGCCTTCGTCCCACAAGTCTTCGTCCCACAAGTCTTCGTCCTACAAGTCTTCGCCCCGCAAGGCTTCAGGACACAAGGCTCCGGCGCGCCGGTTGACCGGCAAGGTCGTGGGCCACACCGCATTCGTCGGCGTCGCGCTGGCGTTTTTCGGCTTCGCGCTGGTCTATCAGTCGGACGCGGATGCCAACGTCGCCACCGATGTCACCGGAGGCGTCGAGACGGTCGCATCCGCCGCCACCGCGTCGCGCGCCGACAGGGCGGGCGGTTACGTCGCCGTGCTCGATCCGGCCTATTCGCTGGGCGGGCAGCCCGCGACGTTCTCGGGCGCCGCGCCGCGTGGCCCGCGCCTGCAACTCGCCAGCCTGACCACCAACCCGCTGCCGCCGCCGGCGGCCGCGTCCGTCGAGCCGATGCTGCCCGAACCGGCGGCTGCCGACGCCGTCCCGCTGCCGCCGCCGCATCCCGACGCCCAGCCGGCCGTCGCCAGCGTCCCGCTGCCGATGCCGCGCCCCGCCAGCGCGCCGGCGGCCGTCGCCACCGGCCCGTCCTCCGACGAGATCGCACGGTCCAACGACGCCGTGGCGCTGGCCAAGCCGGCTGCGGAAGAAGATTCCATCTTCAAGAAGCTGTTCGGCGTGTTCCAGGGCAAGGGCCCGACGCTGGCCTTCGCCGCGCCCGACGGCGGCGTGCTGAGCGACGGCAGCAGCGCCACGCCGGGCCGCTACGACCGCTATACGGCGGTCTACGACATCGCCGGCAAGACGCTGTACCTGCCCAACGGCCGCAAGCTGGAGGCCCATTCCGGGCTCGGCAGCCGGCTCGACGACGCCCGCTTCGTCCACGAGCGGATGAAGGGTCCGACGCCGCCCCACCTCTACGACCTGACGTGGCGCGAGAAGCCGTTCCACGGCGTGCGCGCCATCCGCCTCAACCCGGTCGGCGGCAAGGACGCGATCTACGGCCGCACCGGGCTTCTGGTCCACACCTACCTGCTCGGGCCGAACGGCGATTCCAACGGCTGCGTCTCGCTGAAGGACTACGAGGCGTTCATGCGCGCCTTCGAGAACGGCGAGATCAAGCGCCTGGCCGTGGTCGCCAAGCTGTAAGCCGATCCCCGCAGTTTTAGATACAACACGATAGCTGTCATCCTCCGCGAAGGCGGAGGATCCGGTACCCCCATATTGGATCGAATCTCTGTCGCGACCGCCGCCGACTACTGGATCGTCCGCCTTCGCGGCCGATGACGCCGCGTTTGCGCTCGGACTCTCCGACGGACCGTAGGCGGTTCCATTCAGACATCCCGGGTTCCGCATGGCCCGCGGCCGAGCCCTGCCGTCCCGGCCTCTGGACGCGCCCCGCGCAACGTCGTAGCCAGAGCGCGCCGGCATGGATGCCGGTTAACGGGAGCGGACTGACGTGGCGGAACAACGGTCGTCGGACTTCATCGTCGAGGTCGAAAACGGACTTGCGGGCGCGGGCTATATCGCCAGCCGCCAGATCGCCACCGCCGTCTATCTCGCCCAGCAGATCGAGAAGCCGATTCTGGTCGAGGGCCCGGCCGGCGTCGGCAAGACCGAACTGGCCAAGGCGATCGCCGCCTGGCGCGGCCAGACCATGATCCGTCTGCAATGCTACGAGGGCCTCGACGAGGCCAAGGCGCTGTACGAGTGGAAATACGCCAAGCAGCTTCTCTACACGCAAATCCTGAAGGACAAGCTTGGCGAGGTGCTGGGTGGCGCGCAAACGCTGGCGCAGGCGTTGCAGCAGCTTCACACCTTCGGCGACGTGTTCTTCTCCAAGGAGTTCGTCGAGCCGCGCCCGCTGTTGCAGGCGCTGGAGCAGCCGTCGGGCTGCGTGCTGCTGATCGACGAGATCGACAAGTCGGACGCCGAGTTCGAGTCGCTGCTGCTGGAAATCCTCTCCGACTTCCAGATCACCATTCCCGAGCTTGGCACGGTGTCGGCGGTGGTGCCGCCGACCGTGATCCTGACCTCGAACGGCGAGCGCGACCTCGGCGACGCCTTGAAGCGGCGCTGCCTGCACCTGCATATCGGCTTCCCCGAGCAGCGGCTGGAGGAGCGCATCGTCGAAAGCCGGGTGCCGGGCATCGCGCAATCGCTGCGCCGGCAACTGGTGGGCTTTATCAACGACCTGCGCACGCTCGACCTGAAGAAGCTGCCCTCGGTGAGCGAGACCATCGACTGGGCGCGGGTGCTGGTGCTGTTGCAGGCGTCCGAACTGGAGCCGGCGATGGTCAAGGAAACCCTCAACGTGCTGCTGAAATACGAGGCCGACATCGAGGCGGCGCTGCCGGAAGTGTCCGGCTTCGTCGCCCGCGCCGGCCGCCAGAGCGTGTTCGGATAGGGTGATGACCGCATTGATGACGCCGACCCGTCGTTATTTTCAGGGCGCGGCCGCAAAATCCGCCGTCATCGCCCGCGAAGGCGGGCGATCCAATATTCGTGGCGACGGCGGGGAACGTCCGAATCGATGCGGGCTACTGGATACTCCGCTTTCGCGGACTATGACGTTTCCCGTGTTGCATATGGCGCGCCGAGGGTCATGAGGGAGAACCTGCATCGCTTCTTCCGGGCGGCGCGCGGCGCGGGCGTCCACGTCTCGCCGGCCGAAAGCATCGACGCGATGCGCGCGGTCGCGGTGGTCGGCTTCAGTGACCGCCGCGTGCTGCGCGATACGCTCTTGGTGACGCTCGCCAAGTCCGAGGAGGAAAAGCGCGCGCTGGGCGACTGCTTCGATCTGTTCTTCGAGCCGCCGGCGGTCGCCGCGCCGCCGCCGGAGGCGGACGCCGACGATAACAAAAGCGAGGCCGACGCCCCGCGCGACGACGCGCCGTCGCCCGACGGGATGCCGGGCGCCGGCCCGCAGGCCGCCGGCGGCGCGGGCGCGCCCGGCGATCTCGGGCCGCTGGCGCAGATGCTGCTGTCGCAGGACCAGAGCGCGCTGGCGGCGGCGATGGCGCAGGCGGCAGGCGCGGCGTCGCTCTCCGACATCCGCTTCTTCACCCAGCGCGGCATCTTCGCCACGCGGGTGCTCGACGCGCTCGGCATCGCGCGGCTACGGGACGATCTCGACCGCCTCACCGAAACCAGCCCGGCGCTGGCCGAGCGCCTCGCGGCGGCGACCGAAGCGCTGCGCGAGGCGGTGCGCGAGACGGTGTCGCAGGCGCTTCTGCTCTACGGGCGCGAGGAATCGGAAAACCTGCGCAACGAGATTCTGCGCAACGCGCCGCTGGCGCGCATCGAACCGCGTCAGGTCGAGGCGATGCGCGTCTTGATCCGCAAGATCGCGCGGCGCCTGCGCGAGCGCTACAGCAAGCCGCGCAAGCGGCAGCGGCGCGGCCATCTCGACGTCCGCCGCACGCTGCGCCGCAACGCCGCGTGGGGCGGCGTGCCGTTCCTCACCGCATGGAAGCGCCGCCATCGCGACAAGCCGAAGATCGTGGCGCTGTGCGACGTCTCTGGCTCGGTGGCGCGGGTGTCGGATTTCTTCCTGCTGCTGATCCACAGCCTGCACGAGGTGGTGTCGGACGTGCGCTCCTTCGCCTTCTCCGGCCATCTGATCGAGGTCAGCGAATTTCTGGAAACGATGCCGCCGGAGGAGGCGATGCGCGAGATCATGTCGAAGGTGGGCTTCGGCTCGTCGGACTACGGCACCTCGTTCGAGAATTTCGAGAAGCAGTGGCTGTCCACGGTGACGCCGCAGACCACGGTGATCGTGCTCGGCGACGCCCGCACCAACAATCTGGACCCGCGCGCCGACATCCTGCGCGTGATCGGCGAGCGCGCCAAGCGGCTGGTCTGGCTCAATCCGGAGAACCGCATGGCGTGGGGTTTTGGCGATTCCGAGATGCCGCGCTATGCGACCTTCTGCACCGTGGTGCGCCAGTGCGCCACCGCGCAGCAGCTTGAGCGCGCGGTGTCCGATATCGTGGCGAGCTATCAGTGACGATGCGTTCTGATATCATACCAACCGTCATGCCCGCGAAAGCGGGCATCCAGTCAGCGGCACCCATTCATTGCCGGATCGATGCGTCGATGTTTACTGGATCATCCGCCTTCGCGGATGATGACCGCGAGGCGGCGGTTGTCGTCGCGGGATCAATCGAGAGTGAGGATACATGATCGAGGCGGTGATTTTTGATTTCGGCGGCGTTCTGACGACCTCGCCGTTCGAGGCGTTCGCGCGGTTCGAGACGGAGCGCGGGCTGCCCGCCGACATCATCCGCCGCACCAACGCGGCCAACCATCTCGAAAACGCCTGGGCGAAATTCGAGCGCGCCGAGGTCGATCTCACGACCTTCGATCAACTGTTCGCCGACGAATCGCGCGCGCTCGGGGCCGAGGTGCGCGGCCGCGACGTGTTGCCGCTCCTGTCCGGCGACCTGCGTCCGTCGATGGTCGAGGCGCTGCGCCGCATCAAGGCGAACTTCAAGACCGGCTGCATCACCAACAACCTGCCCGACAACGCCATCGGCAGCGCCAGCGGCCGCACGCTCTATATCGCCGAGGTGATGGTGCTGTTCGATCACGTCATCGAATCGGCCAAGATCGGCCTGCGCAAGCCCGATCCGCGCATCTACCGGATGATGCTGGACGCGCTCGGCGTCGATCCCGCCCGCTGCGTCTATCTCGACGACCTCGGCATCAACCTCAAGCCGGCGCGCGAGATGGGGATGACGACGATCAAGGTGACGTCGGCCGATCAGGCCATCTCGGATCTCGAAGCGGCGACGGGTCTGAAGCTGGGCGACGCGATCGCATCCTGACGTCGCGCGCGGTTGCCGGCGATCGCCCCGGCGGTCAGCGGTTGTTGCCGCTGATGACCGCGCGCACGGTGCTGTCGGGGCCGAAGTCCTCGGCGCCGTCGACGTAGAGCAGCGCGCTGAGCTTGGTGCGGGCGCGGTTGACGCGGCTCTTGATGGTGCCCACGGCGCAGCCGCAGATCGCCGCCGCGTCCTCGTAGGAGAAGCCGGAGGCGCCAACCAGGATCAACGCCTCGCGCTGGTCCTGCGGCAGCTTGTCGAGGGCGGCGCGAAACTCCTCGAATTCGAGGTGCGCGCCTTGTCCGGGCTGCGACTTCAGGGTCTTGGCGTAGTTGCCCTCGGCGTCCTCGACCTCGCGCCGCCGCTTGCGGTAATCCGAGCGGAACAGGTTGCGCAGGATGGTGAACAGCCACGCCGGCAGGTTCGAGCCCGGCTGAAACGAGTCGATGTTGGCCAGCGCGCGCAACAGCGTCTCCTGAACCAGATCGTCGGCGCGATCGCTGTTCCCGCTCAGCGAGATGGCGAAGGCGCGCAGACTTGGAACCGACGCCAGAATGTCGTCGCGAAGCTCATTGCTGAGAGGCATTAATCCCTCCCGTCTTTGTTGGTCGCGAGGTCCGCCTCCGGCGCATCGAGTCTTCGTATCAAGTCCGCAAAGCGCTCGGGAACGCCTTGACGCACGACCTCGTCATACATGGCGCGAAGCTGGTGGCCGATGCGGGATTGAATTTCCGCATTCAGGCCGCCCTGCCGACCCGGCTTCTTGTCATCTGTCATGGGTGTGTCCCAAACTTGCCAGAGGCGATAAGTCTTTTGAATCACGAGAGAATATTGCCGGCAGAAGAGACTGCGGCGTCCCGGTTGCACCGTGGTAATGCGTAATCGATTGGAAAGTTCCTGGCCCTGTGGAACTATTATCGTCGTGGTGCGTCATCAGCGCGGCGGGGCCCGGGGGGCGCGCTTCGTGGTGCGCGCGTGCCGCCCCGACGACATCTTCGGAAAGATGTTCTGACGGCGGCATGTTCGGACGACGACATGCACAGACAAGGATGGAGTGGGGATGTCCCGATCACAGTTCGTTGCCGAGAACCTGCCGCTCCTGCGGCGCTACTCTCGCGCTCTGACAGGGAGTCAGACCTCCGGAGACGCCTACGTGGGCGCAATGCTCGAAGCGCTTCTGGAAGATCCGGCGCTTCTCGATGAGAAAAACGGCCCGCGGGCCGGCTTGTTCCGGTTGTTCACCCAGATCTGGAATTCGGTTTCGGTCAACGGCGATACCGTGCCGGCGCTGAATGCCTCGGAGCACCGGCTCGCCAACATCACGCCGCTGCCGCGCCAGGTGTTCCTGCTGTTGTCGCTGGAAGGTTTCTCCGAGGAGGAGGTCGCCTTCATTCTCGACATCGACGTGGCGCAGGTGCGCCGGCTGGCCGACGAGGCCGGTCAGGAGCTTGCCGACGAGATCGCCACCGACGTGCTCATCATCGAGGATGAAACCTTCATCGCGATGGACATCGAGAGCCTGGTGAAGAAGCTCGGCCATAACGTCATCGGCGTGGCGCGCACCCATGCCGACGCGGTGGCGCTGGCCAAGACCCGGAAGCCGGGACTGATCCTCGCCGATATCCAGCTCGCCGACGGCAGCTCCGGGCTGGAGGCCGTCAACGAACTGCTGAAGATGTTCGAGGTGCCGGTGGTGTTCATCACCGCCTATCCCGAACGCTTCCTCACCGGCGAGCGGCCGGAGCCGGCGTTCCTGATCTCGAAGCCGTTCCAGCCGGCGATGGTGTCGGCGGTGGCGAGCCAGGCGTTGTTCTTCCAGCGCAATTCGCACAACCGGATGGCGCGCGCCGCCGTCTCGTGAGCCGGCGCGCGACCTGGCCAAAGCGGATGCGAAAGCCCCGACCCCGGCTTATGGCCGGGGCGCGGTTGTGCGCGGGTGTCGCTGCCCGTCGCCGACACGGTTACGTGAAGTCCCGAGCGAACCGACAAGTGAACTGAACCTTTTCTCCGGCGTTATCACCAATGTCTGTCATCGGACGGCAGTCAGTGGCGAGGCGCGTCATGTCTCAGGTGTTCTCGGTTCGGAAAGCAGTTGTTGCAGCGACGTTGACGATGGCGGCCGCGCCGTTCGCCATGGGCGGCGAACTGCCGGCCTGGCTGGCGCGGCAAAGCGTTGCTTCGGCGGTTCTGCCCTCAGCGTCGGCATCGTCGCAGGCGAACGGGCCGGCGGCCACGCCGATGGTGATCGTGGACCGCTCCGCGAAGTC
Organism: Bradyrhizobiaceae bacterium; assembly: GCA_044463945.1. Taxonomy (GTDB): domain Bacteria; phylum Pseudomonadota; class Alphaproteobacteria; order Rhizobiales; family Xanthobacteraceae; genus 62-47. The sequence goes on from JBIQLW010000067.1 coordinate 14,055, forward strand.
CGATCGCGCATCCGCCCCGCGTGCGAACTCCGCCTCGCAGACGATTTCCATCGAGCCGCATGGCCTGGACAGCACCTCCGTCCTGATCCGGATCGTGAACAACAAGCCGGACCGGCCGGCGGTCGAAAAGCCCGCCACCCTGATGACGCCGAGCGGCAACGCGGCCAAGCCGCGGGTGGCTTGCGAGCCGGTCGTCAGCGTGCTGACCGAGGTCGCCAAGCAGCTTGCGCCGGGCCGCTGCGTGACCTGACGCGCGGATTTGCAGCACGAAAATCGTCATGCGCCGCGAAGGCGGAGCATCCAGTATTCCAGGTGGAATCGAATTTCCCTTGCGCCTGTCCGGATGGACTGGATCGTCCGCCGGAGCCTGTCATCGGGCCGGCGAAGCCGGACGCGTTGACGGACGATGACACTCCTTGGGATGCCTCTCCGAAGAACGGCCCGATCAGGAATCCCCGGCATCGTCCGGCGGGGTGTCACGCCGCGCCGCCGCCATCAGGCCGAGCGCGACGCCTCCGATCACGATCACCGGCAGAAGCCGCTTGACGCCAATGGCCTGCACCACCCGCAGGCCGGTTGCCAGCAGCACGGGATCGGTGAGGAAGCTCTGCGACGCGGCACGTTTCGCGGCCTCCGCGCGGCGCGCCTCGGCCCGCCGTTTCTGCTCGCCGTGGATCGCCAGCACGATCAACATCACCACCAGAAACAGCCCCGCGCCGGACAGGCACGCATAGACCGGCCCGTAGGTTTGCGAGACGTAGACGAAGCCGGCCGCGCACAGGAACGCCAGCGCCACAGCCAGCGCCGCGCCGGCCGCGACCGCCAGCGCGGAGAGCCGCACCGTCGCGCCGGCGCCTGCCTTGAGATCGTCGATCCAACGTTGAAACATGCCCCGCAACCCGCTCGCGCCGTTCATTGGAGGCGCTTGTCAATCGGACAAATGAAAAAACGACCGCGCCGGACGGCGCGGCTCATGGCGTCGCCGGATCATCCCGCGTGGGCGGGCATCGTGGCGCGCGGCGTCATCGCCGCCACGTCACGCCGATCAGAAAGCCGAGGCCGGCGGCGAGCGCGATGGCGGCGATCGGCCGTTCCTGGATGGCGTTTTCCAGCGTTTCCTCGATCGAGGCGGCGGCTTCCTGCGCCGCTTCGACGGCGGCGTTGCCTTGCGCCTGGGCATCCGACAGCGCCGCGTCGATGTTGCGGCGCGCCTCGCGGTAACCGCGCCGCGCCTTCTTCGCCGCTTCGCCGGAAAAGGCGTTGAGCGCTTCGGTGATCCGCTCCGTCAGCACGCTGATATCGTTCTTCACGCCCGCGATCTCCTTCTCGAAGCGGTCGGACATGGTCTTGTCGGCATCGCCAGTGGCCATTCAACTCTCCCATCAAACATATGAAGATCAATACAGCTTGCCGAGCGAAAGTTCCATCGGTCGTCGCGCGGCCGTATCCTTGCGGAGGGGCCGCCGACGCGATGTGCCGTCAAATCCGGCCGAGCAGTGCCAGGATGACGACGACGATCAGGATCACTCCGACGATGCCGGACGGCCTGTAGCCCCACGACTGGCTGTAGCCCCAGTTGGGAATGACGCCGAGCAGGATCAGGATCAGGAGAATAATCAGGATGGTGCCGAGTGACATGGAAGCCTCCGAACCAGCGGCGGCCGTTTCGCCTCTGGCTGTCCGGCTAATTCGCACCTCGTGCTGAAAGTTCCTCCGGTGCGTCCCGCGGTCACCCGCGGGGAATCGCGGAACCCGCGCCCGCCGCCGCGCGTTGGCGCTCAAACACGGCGGGATGAACCGGGCGATCCTGTCGCGGGACGAATGCATGATCGTCTGCCCGGTCTTCCTGCCCTGAGCGTCGGAGTGCTGCGTCATGGTCCATGCGAGAAGGTCGATGATCTGCGGTGCTGCCGTGGCAGCGGCATTGATTGCCACGGGCGGGGCGGCGGCGCCGGCTCACGCCAACGATTTCTTCTCGGCGCTGTTCGGGGGAATGCTCGGCCATCCGCCTCCGCCGCCGCCGTCGTTCTTTCGGTTCGGCCCGGCCGATGGCGGTTCGCCCCAAGGGCCGCGCGCGCGGACGGCGGGCGGCGGCCGTCAGGCGTTCTGCGTGCGCACCTGCGACGGGCGTTATTTCCCGCTCGCCACGCCTACGGGCCAGAGCCGGGCGGCTTCGTGCAGCGAGCTTTGTCCCGCCAGCGACACCAAGGTGTTCTACGGCTCAAGCATCGATCACGCGGCCGCGGAGAACGGCAAGAGCTACACCTCGCTGGCGAATGCCTTCCGCTATCGCAACGAAATCGTCGCCGGCTGCACCTGCAACGGCAAGGATACGTTCGGCCTTGCGCAGATCGACGTGCAGGACGACCCGACCCTGCGCAAGGGCGACATGGTGGCGAGCGAGGACGGGCTCATGGTGGCCGGACGCAAGGACCGCCGTGGCGCGGCGCTGAATTTCTCGCCGGTATCGCCGGCGGTGGCCGCGCGCTTCGCGCGCGCGCCGATCATGGCGTCGGAATGACGTTTTGGCGGGTTCCTGAGGCCGGAACTTGTCGCATTCGGAAGCGTTAGAACCATACCGTTTCCACCCGTGATGATCCTCATCGCCGGGCTTTCCAGCTTATTACTTAAGGATATCCAATGCTGATCGGCATCCTGGTTACGTTTCTTGTCGTCATTCTCGTTCTTTATCTCATCAACCTGCTTCCGCTCGATGGCCGCGCCAAGCAGATCGCGCGCGTGGTCGTCATCATCATCGGCATCGTCTCGCTGTTGAAATATCTCGCGGTGTTCTGACGCGACGGATGACGGCGCCATCCTTCGAGGCGTGGCGCGATACGCCTTGTGCCCCTGAGTCTGCCCGGAAAGTGTGTCGGACAACGGTCGTCATGCCCGCGAAGGCGGGCATCCAGTACTCCTGTCAGGTCGGATTTCCACGCAACTGCCGGGATTACTGGATCGTGCGCCTTCGCGGACGATGACGCCTTGCCATCGATCCGACGCTCACGACCCCTCCGCGCGTTGCAAAAATGACGGATCATCTCACATACAAAAAAAAGCCCCGGCGCGAGCCGGGGCTTTCGATTGTGGTGGAGAGGGATGCAGATCACCCCGCCGCCTTGGCTTCCTTGCGGCGCGCGTGCAGGATGTATTCGGTGTAGCCGTTGGGCTGCTCGCGGCCCTTGAACACCAGATCGCAGGCGGCCTGGAAGGCGACGCCGTCGAATTTCGGCGCCATCGGCTTGTAGAGCGGATCGCCGGCGTTCTGCTTGTCCACCACCGCCGCCATGCGCTTCAGCGAATCCATCACCTGATCCTTGGTGACGACGCCGTGTTGCAGCCAGTTGGCGAGGTGCTGGCTGGAGATGCGCAGCGTGGCGCGATCCTCCATCAGGCCGACGTCATGGATGTCCGGCACCTTGGAGCAGCCGACGCCCTGATCGATCCAGCGCACCACGTAGCCAAGAATGCCCTGACAGTTGTTGTCGATCTCCTGCCGCACGTCGTCCGGCGCCCAGTTCGATTGCGACACCGGAATGGTGAGAATGTCGGACAGCTTTGCGCGCGGTCCGCCCTTCTTCAATTCGACCTGACGCGCGTGAACGTCCACCTGATGATAGTGCAGCGCGTGCAGCGTCGCGGCGGTGGGCGAGGGCACCCACGCGGTGGTCGCGCCCGCCTTGGGGTGGCCGATCTTCTGCGCCAGCATGTCGGCCATCTTGTCGGGCGCGGCCCACA
>JBIQLW010000068.1:0-17081 GCA_044463945.1 Bradyrhizobiaceae bacterium
TCCTCGATCTCGGCGCGCGTCACCGGCTGGTGATAGGCGATGATCGCCAGCACCTCGATCGCGGCGCGCGACAGCTTGCGCGTCTCGGTGCTCTCGCGCGTCATCAGCCACGCCAGATCGCCGGCGGTACGGAACGTCCACTTGTTGGCGACGCGCACCAGGTTGACGCCGCGCATCGCGTAGTCCGCCTGCAATTGCGCCAGCGCCGCCTTGATATCGACGCCGTCGGGCATCCGCTTGGCCAGCGCCGCCGTATCGAGCGGCTCGGCGGAAGCGAACAATAGCGCTTCCAGGAGACGCAGTTCCTCGGGCCGTCCTTCCGGCCGCGCGTCAGAGGACTCGGCGTGGTCTTCCACGATTTCGAGATGCTCGACGCGCTTCTCAGCCAGAGTTGCCATGGCGATGTCTCCTTCTTCCACCTACTGCACCGGAGTTTCCGGCGCAGCCGTTGCATCGGCCGCCGCCACGGGCACCCGCTTGCGAAAATACAGCGGCGCGAATGCCTGCTTCTGATTCACTTCCATCGTGCCTTCGCGCACCATTTCGAGCGCGGCGGCAAAGCTCGACGCGAACACGGTGGCGCGCTGCGAAGGATCGAGCACATAGGCCGCGAGATATTCGTCGAGGCAGCTCCATTCCTCGGTCACGCCGACCAGCCGCTCCAGCGACGCCCGCGCCTCGGCCAGCGACCATACCGTGCGCTTGGCGAGATGCACCGTCGCCAGCACGCGCTGCTGGCGTTGCGCCGCATAGGCGCTGAGCAGATCGAACAGCGTGGCCGTGAACTTCGGATGCTTGATCTCGGCGATCGCTTCCGGCTGCCCGCGCATGAAGATGTCGCGCTGCAACTGCGGCCGGGTCATCAGCCGGTTCGCGGCCTCGCGGATGGCTTCAAGGCGACGCAGCCGGTTGGCGAGCGCGGTCGCCATGTCCTCGGCGCTCGGCCCGCCTTCCTCGGCCGCCGGCTCGGGAAGCAACAGGCGCGACTTCAGAAACGCCAGCCACGCCGCCATCACCAGATAGTCGGCGGCCAGTTCAAGGCGGATCTTGCGCGCCGCCTCGATGAAGGCGAGGTACTGATCGGCCAACGCCAGAATAGAGATCTTGGCGAGATCGACCTTCTGCTGCCGCGCGAGATTGAGCAGCAGGTCGAGCGGCCCCTCATAGCCCTCGACATCGACCACCAGCGCGACGTCATCGCCGGCCGGCTCGGCGAGCGCCGGACGGCCGGTGTCGAACGACAGAATTTCCGCGCTCATGCGCTCATCTCCCCGGCGCGGCCAACCAGCGCCTCCAGTTCCGCCCGCGCGGCGACACGGTCGAAAGCGGCATCCGGCGCGCTCCGCGCCGCCAAGGCCGCCGCCGCGCGCGCCCGTGCCGCGCCGGCAAGTTGCGGCGTCTCGCCCACCACCGCGCGCATCTCGTCCAGCTTGCCGTTGCAATGCAGAACGACATCGCAGCCGGCGGCGAAGATCGCCTGCGTCCGCTCGGCGATCGAGCCTTCCAGCGCGTTCATCGACACGTCGTCGCTCATCAACAGCCCCTGGAACCCGATCGCACCGCGAATCACCTGTTCGATCATTGTCGCAGAAGTGGTCGCCGGTTGGGCAGGATCAATGGCGCTAAACACAACATGCGCGGTCATGGCCATCGGCAGGTCGGCCAGCGGCCGGAACGCGGCGAAGTCGGTACGGTCGAGTTCCGCCCGGTCCGTGTCCACCACCGGGAGCCGCAAATGGCTGTCGGCGGTGGCCCGGCCGTGGCCGGGGATGTGCTTGAGCACCGGCAGCACGCCGCCCTGCCGCAAGCCGTCGGTGACCGCGCGGGCGATGGCCGCGACCTTGCCGGGCTCGGTGCCGTAGGCGCGGTTGCCGATCACCGCGTCCGCCCCGCGCACCGGAACGTCCGCCAGCGGCAGGCAATCGACGGTTATGCCGAGATCGGACAGGTCGAAGGCGATCAGCGCCGCCGCGAGCCGCGCGGCCTGCAAACCGGATTCGGGCGCCTCATCGTAGAGCGTGCCGAACACCGCGCCCGGCGGATAGACCGGCCAATGGGGCGGGCCTAGCCGCTGCACCCGGCCGCCCTCCTGATCGATCAGCACCGGCGCATCGGCGCGATCGACGCACGCCCGCAACGCCGCCACGAGATCAGCGACTTGCGCCGGGTTCTCGACGTTGCGCTTGAACAGGATGAAACCCCACGGCCGCTCGGCGCGCAGGAACGCGCGCTCGTCCGCCGTCAGGGCAAGCCCGGAAACCCCGGTAATGAAAGCGCGAGACTCCATCCCCGGCGGATTAGCCCGCGCGCGTGGCGGGGGTCAAGGAAAGCGCCGTTAATTCCTTTGGACGACGCACTGGCCACCGGCGGCCTTCAGGCTGGCGCAGAACTGGACCGCCTGCTCGGAAGTCCCGAACGGGCCGACCATGGCGCGGTAGTAGACGCCCTTCGATCCCAGATCCGCCCGCTTGATGAGCGGTGAGCGCGAACCCAGCGCCGAAGGAAACTTATGCTGCAATACCCTGAACGAGGCCCGCGCATCGCTCTCGCTGCGCTGCGAGGAAATCTGGACCAGGTAGCCGCCGCTGCTGACCGCCGGTTCGGACTGGGCGGGATTGGTGGACGCGACCCGGGTCGGCGCGGCCTGCGGAGCCAGCGACATCGGCGCGTTGGCGGACGATCCGGGGTTGGCGGCGCGGGTGGTGGCCGGCGGCGCGGGCACCGGGGCCGGCGCGCGCGGGGGCGGCTGGGCGGCGGCGGGCGCAGCGGCCATGGCATCGGTCTCGTCGGAGCGCACCATCAGCGTCTTGATCCTGCGCGGCTCGGTGCCGGCGACGGCTGCGGCGGCCCCGCCGTTGGCGGCGAGCTTGTTGCCCGGCGCGACGCTGGCGGTCGAGGGCGGATTGGCATTCTGGTTCAGCGGCGGAAACACCACGCGCGGCCCGGACCTGGCGATATCCTTGACATCGACCGGCTGCTCCTCGCGGGAGACGAGTTGCTCGGTGCCGTTGCCGGCGGCCATCCGGTCCTGGATCGGCTTGCCGTTCTCGGCGGAAGCGGACGGCGGCACCACCTTGTTCGGTCCGGCGTCGGCCTTGATGATCGGCGGCTCGCCGGTGCGCGGCGATCCGACGAAGGTGCGATAGGCATAGGCCGCACCGGTGCCGACCACCGCGAGCGCGACGATCGCCACCACCAGCGACGCGCCCTTGCGGCGCGGCGCGCGGTCGTCCGCCTCGTCGGTGTAGTCGTCCTGATAGGAATAATCGTCGTGATAACCGGGTGCGCTGCCATACGCCGCCGTGTCATCGGCTCCGGTTTCGAGCGGGCCATACAGCGCGTCGTCGTAGCGGTCGGAATGATCGTCGTCGGGCTGAACGCGCGGGGCCGGCTGATAGGGCGGCTCCGGCAGATGGTGCGCGGCGGCGTAGCGCCGCAGCGGATGAACGTCGCGCGGGACCGCGGGCTCTTCCGGCGGCTGCGCCGCATCGCGATTGCGCATCCATGGCGGCGGCCCGGCCGGGTGGGTCCTCTCGGCCTCATAGCTGGTTTCGGGCGCGGGGCGCGACTGGCGCCCGTAGGACCGCTGCGGCTCGGGCGGGCGATCCAGTCCGAAGTCGGCGTTCGGATCGGACTGGCCGATCAGACGGGCGAGTTCGGCAAGCGGATCGCTTTCGGCCCGGCCCGGAATCTCGCGATCCATGGCGTCCGCCGCTGCGTATGTTCGTTCGTGATATCGATCAGCCATCGTGATGATCGTCCCCTTCGGGAAGCGCCGACCCGTCATTCTAACGAAACAGCCGCTACCGGATGCCGGCATCACGCCATGGCGCCGGCGATCCCACTACACTCTATCGCATCTCGGCCGGGGCATCGACGCCGAGAACGGCGAGGCCGGATGCCAGAACCGAGACGACGCCCTGAACCAGTGCCAGACGCGATAAGGTAAGTTCTGCATCATTATTGATAATGAAGCGTAAATGAGGCGCATCGCGCCCCTTGGTCCACAGCGCATGAAATTCGCTGGCAAGATCATAGAGATAGAAAGCGACCCGATGAGGCTCGTGCGCCGAGGCGGCCGCCTCCACGGTGCGTGGGTAAAGGGCAAGCCGACGAATTAAATCAATTTCGACGGGATCGCTCAGCCGCGCCAGATCGGCGGCGCGCAAGGCGGCGAGCCGCGTCCCGTCATCCTCAGGCAGATCGGCGATCACCTCGCGGGCGTTGCGGAAGATCGAATGGCCGCGGGCGTGGCCGTACTGCACGTAGAAGACGGGATTGTCCTTCGACTGCTCGATCACCCTGGCGAGGTCGAAATCCAGCACCGCGTCGTTCTTGCGGAACAGCATCATGAAGCGCACCGCGTCGCTGCCGACTTCATCGACCACCTCGCGCAGCGTGACGAAATCGCCGGCGCGCTTCGACATCTTCACCGGCTCACCGTTGCGCAGCAGCTTGACGAGCTGCACGATCTTGACGTCGAGCGCGGCTTCGCCGGCGGTGACGGCTTTGATCGCCGCCTGCATCCGCTTGATGTAGCCGCCGTGATCGGCGCCCCAGACATCGACGAGATCGCGGAATCCCCGGTCGTACTTGGTCTTGTGGTAGGCGATATCGGAGGCGAAATAAGTGTAGCCGCCGTCGGACTTGAGCAGCGGCCGATCGACGTCGTCGCCGTAGGCGGTGGCGCGAAACAGCGTCTGCTCGCGATCCTCCCAGTCCTCCACCGGCGCGCCCTTCGGCGGCGGCAGGCGGCCCTCATAGACGTCGCCCCTGGCGCGCAGGAAATCGATGGTGGCGGCGACGCGATCGCTTCCGCCTTCGATCAGCGAACGCTCCGAGAAGAACACCTCGTGGGTGATGTGGAGCGCGGCGAGATCTTCTTTAATCATCGCCATCATCATGGCGATGGCGGTGGCGCGCACGCCCGGCAACCACTCGGATTCCGGCTGCTTGAGCAGCGCGTCGCCGTGCGCCTTGGCCAGCGCCTCACCGACCGGCTTGAGATAATCGCCGGGATAGAGTCCGTCCGGAATCTCGCCGATGGTCTCGCCCAGCGCCTCGCGGTAGCGCACGAAAGCGGAGCGCGCCAGCACCTCCACCTGCGCGCCGGCGTCGTTGATGTAGTATTCGCGGGTGACGTCGTAGCCGGCGAACGCCAGCAGGCTCGCCAGCGCATCGCCGAACACCGCGCCGCGGCAATGGCCGACGTGCATCGGCCCGGTCGGATTGGCCGAGACGTATTCGACGTTGACCTTGCGGCCGCCGCCGACATGGCTCTGCCCATAGCTTGAGCCGGCGTCGAGGATGCGGCGCAGTTCGTCGATCCACACCGTCGGCCGCAGCGTCATGTTGATGAAGCCGGGACCGGCGACATCGGCCGAGGCCACCCACGGGTCGTCGGCGAGCCCGGCCGCGATCCGCTCGGCGAGCTCGCGCGGCTTGGTCTTGGCTTCCTTGGCCAGCACCATGGCGGCGTTGGTCGCCATGTCGCCGTGCGACGCATCGCGCGGCGGCTCCACCACCACCCGCGACAGATCGATGTCCGCCGGCAGCACGCTGTCCGCGATCAACGCCCGGCATACCCCCAGCACGCGATCAAGCATGGCGGCAAAGGGATGCGGTTCGGTGACGGGATCGGCCATGACATTTGCTCGGTTTGGCGGGATTTTATGGGGCGCGCCGCACGGAACGGGCGCCCGCGCCGCCTAACGCAAATCCGGGGTCGAGTCAAAAATCCGCTGGTGCTCGGTCAGCGCGTAGCGGTCTGTCATTCCGGCGATATAATTGCCGACGCGGCGGGCGAAGTCGCCGGGCGGCTCATGGCCGCCGGCGGGCAGCCACTCGGCCGGCAGGTCGTCCGGCCTGGCGCAGTAGTGCGCGAACAGATCGCTGACCACGCGCTCGGCGTCGCGCATCACCCCCATCACCCGCGGGTGCCTATACATATGCTCGCGCAGGAACGCCTTGATGGCGGCCTCGGCCTCCGCCACCTCCGCCGTGAAGGTGACGAGCGTGCGGGGCTGGCGGCGCACGTCATCGACGGAGGCCGGCCGCGCCGCGGCGAGACGGCTGCCGGTTTCAGTGACCACCGCGTCGATCAGGCAGGAAATCAGTTCGCGGATGATCTCGGCGTTGCGGCGCGGCTCGGCGAGAGCGGGATAGCGCCGCTGCGTCTCCGCGATCAGGCGGGCCATCACCGGCACCGCGCCGAGATCGTCGAGGCCGAACAGCCCGGCGCGCAGGCCATCGTCCATGTCGTGGGCGTCGTAGGCGATATCGTCGGCGACCGCGGCGACCTGGGCCTCCAGCGAGGCGAAGCTCCACAGTTCGAGATCGTAGGCCCGGTTGAACTCGGCGATGCCGACCGGCAGCGGCCGGGCGGCCGCCGCGTCGTCGCCGCGCGGGAGCAGCGGGCCGTTGTGCTTGACGATGCCCTCCAGCGTTTCCCAGGTCAGGTTGAGGCCGTCGAACGCCGGATAGCGATGTTCCAGCGCCGTCACCACTCGCAGCGTCTGCGCGTTGTGGTCGAAGCCGCCGTGGTCCTTGAGGCAGCGGTCCAGCGCCCGCTCGCCCGCATGGCCGAACGGCGGATGGCCGAGGTCGTGGGCCAGCGCCAGCGCCTCGGTGAGGTCCTCGTCGAGGCCGAGCCGGCGCGCCAGCGCGCGGGCGATCTGGGCCACTTCCAACGAGTGGGTCAGCCGGGTGCGGTAATGATCGCCCTCGTGAAAGACGAACACCTGGGTCTTGTGCTTGAGCCGGCGGAACGCGGTGGAGTGGATGACGCGGTCGCAATCGCGACGGAAGGCGCTGCGGGTGGCGCTCGGCGGCTCGTCGAACTGCCGGCCCCGGCTCCGGGCGGGATCGCAGGCATAAACCTGCCGGGGAGCAGCCATTCCGACCGACACGACGATTTCAGTCCTTCAGCTATTTGATTCCGCGCAGCAACAGACATAACTATGGTTGGCGACGGACACAAATCGATCGCCTGATTGCGGAGCGCCGCCATGCCGGAAACCAACGTCACCATCAGCGAGCGGGCTGCCCGCCGCATTGCCCAAATCCTCAAGACCGAGGGTGACGGCGCGATGCTGCGCATCAGCGTCGAGGGCGGCGGCTGTTCCGGCTTCCAGTACAAGTTCGACGTCGAGCGCGCGCGCGCCGACGACGATCTGGTAATTGCCCGCGACGACGCCGTGGTGCTGGTCGACCCGGCCTCGGCGCCGTTCCTTGCCGGCTCAGAAGTCGATTTCGTCGATGACCTGATCGGCGCCTCGTTCCGCGTCAACAATCCCAACGCCACCGCCTCCTGCGGCTGCGGCACCAGCTTCTCGGTCTGACAGACCCCGCGACGGCACCCGCGCCGTCTCCCCAAAGCAGAGGATCGCCGCCCTATTCCGCCGCCGCTGCCTGCGGCGGTTCCAGTTCGGCTTCTTCAAGCTGCGGCTCCAGCTTGCGCTTCAGGCGGCGGTCGATGCGGTCGAGGTAGATGTAGATCACCGGCGTGATGAACAGCGTCAGAAGCTGCGACACCATCAGGCCGCCGACCACCGCGACGCCGAGCGGCTGACGCAGTTCCGCGCCCGCGCCGGTGCCCAGCGCGATCGGCAGCGTGCCGAAGATCGCGGCGAAGGTCGTCATCATGATCGGACGGAAGCGCAGCAGCGCCGCCTCGCGGATCGCGTGCTCGGCGGACAGGCCGACGCGCCGCCGCTCGATGGCGAAGTCCACCATCATGATGGCGTTCTTCTTGACGATGCCCACCAGCATGACGATGCCGATCATGGCGATCACCGACAATTCCATCTTGAACAGCATCAGCGTCAAAATCGCGCCGATGCCGGCCGACGGCAGGCCGGAGATGATGGTGATCGGGTGGATGAAGCTCTCGTAGAGAATGCCGAGAATGACGAAGGCGGCGAAGATCGCCGCGAGAATGAGAATGCCCTGCCCGCGCAATGAATCCTGGAACACCTGCGCGGTGCCCGAGAAGCCGGTGACGATGGTGACCGGCAGCCGCGCCTCGCGCTCGATCTCGGTGATCTTGTCCACCGCATAACCCAGCGACACCCCCGGCGCGAGGTTGAACGAAATCGTCACCGCCGGCTGCTGGCCCTGATGGTTGATCTGCAACGGCCCGACCGAGGGCACCATGCGCGCCACCGCGTCGAGCGGGATCGGCTGGCCGCGCGAGGTCTTGACGTAGAGCTTCGAAAGATCGGAGGGATCGATGCGGAACTCCGGCTTCGCTTCCAGGATGATCTTGTAGTCGTTGGACGGCATGTAGATGGTGCCGACCTGGCGTGTGCCGTAGGCGTTGAACAACTCGTTGCGGATCTGCCCGACGGAGATGCCGAACACCGCCGCCTTCTCGCGATCGACCTCGACGGTGAGCTGCGGGTTCTTGATGTAGAGGTCGTTGGTGACGTCGAGCAGCCCCGGCACCTTCGATATCATGTCGCTCATCTGCGGCGCGAGCCGATAGAGCGTATCGGTATCGCCGCTCTGGAGCACATACTGGTACTGGCTCTTGGAAATGCGCCCGCCGATGTTGAGGTTCTGGATGCTCTGGAAGAACGCCTGCAATCCCGGCACCTGCAACGCGGTGCGGCGCAACCGCCCGATCACCGTTTGCACATCGTCGCGCTCGTTCTTCGGCTTCAGCGAAATGAAGAAGCGGCCGTAGTTGGTGGTGGTGTTGGGGCCACCGGAACCGACCGTGCTGTTGATGTATTCGACCGCGGGATCGGCCTGCAACAGCGCCGCCAGCGCCTGCTGGCGCTCGGCCATGGCCTCATAGGAGGTGTCGGTCGCTGCCTCAGTGACGCCGATCAGGAAGCCGGTGTCCTCCTGCGGGAAAAAGCCCTTGGGGACGATGATGTAGAGATAGACTGTGCCGGCCAGCGTCAGCAGCGTGACGGCGAGCATCACCGACTTGTAGGCCAGTACGCGGTCGAGCGTCCATTCATAGGCGCGCAGCCAGCTTGCGAACATTGCCTCGAACGCCCGCAGCACCACGTTCGGCCGCCGTTGGTGATCGTGCGAACGCAGCACGCGGGCGCATAGCATCGGCGTCAGCGTCAGCGAGACGAAACCGGACACCAGAATCGCGACCGCTACCGTCACCGCGAACTCGCGGAACACGCGGCCGACGATGCCGCCCATCAGCAGCACCGGGATGAACACCGCGATCAGCGAGAAGGTGATCGAGATGATGGTGAAGCCGATCTCGCGCGCGCCCTTGAGCGCCGCCTCGAACGGCCGCATCCCCTCCTCGATATGGCGCATGATGTTTTCGAGCATGACGATGGCGTCATCCACCACGAAGCCCACCGACAGCGTCAGCGCCAGCAGCGTCATGTTGTTGATCGAGAAGTCGAACAGATACATCATCGCGCAGGTGCCGATCAGCGAGATCGGAACCGCCAGCGCCGGGATGAAGGTGGCCGAGGCCGAGCGCAGGAACAGGAAGATCACCAGGATCACCAGCACGACCGCGATCAGCAGCGTTTCCTCGACGTCAGCCACCGCCTGCCGGATCGAGATCGAACGATCCATCATCACGTCCACCGAGACGGACGGTGGAATCTGCGCCCGTAGCGCCGGCAGCTTCTCGCGCACGCCGTCCACCACCGCGACCAGATTGGCGTCCGGCTGCTTCTGCACCGCGAGCACAATCGAGCGGTTGCCGTTGAGCCAGGTCGCGATCTTGTCGTTCTCGACGCTGTCGTGGACGGTGGCGATCTCGTCGAGCTTGACCGGCGAGCCGTTGCGCCACGCGACAACGACCTTGCTGTATTCGGACGCTTTCGGCATCTGACCGGAGGCCACCAGCGCGACATCCTGCTTGGGGCCGTTGAGGGTGCCGACCGGCGTCGAGGAGTTGGCGCTGGAGACGGCATCGCGCACGTCGTCGAGCGTCAGCCCGCGCGCGGCGGCGGCCTGCGGATCGACCTGGACGCGGATCGCGAACTTCTGGCTGCCGTAGATCAGGACCTGGGCGACGCCGGGAATCTGCGACAGCGTCTGCCCGACGGTTATCTCGCCGTATTCGTTGACCGCCGACAGTGGCAGCGTATCCGACGACAGCGACAGGTAGATCACCGGGTAGTCCGCCGGGTTCACCTTGCGGAAACTGGGCGGGATCGTCATCTCGATCGGCAGGCGGCGCTGCGCGATGGTCAGCGCGGTCTGCACGTCGAGCGAGGCATCGTCGATGTTGCGGTTGAGGTCGAACTGGATGGTGATGCTGGACTGGCCCTGCGACGACTGCGACGACATCGACGAGATGCCGGCAATGGTCGAAAGCTGCCGCTCGATGATGCCGGCGACCGACGCCGCCATGGTTTCAGCGCTGGCACCGGGCAGCGTCGCGGTCACGGCGATGGTCGGGAAATCGACCTTGGGCAGCGCCGACACCGGCAGCAGGCGGAAGCCGAAGATGCCGAACGCGATGATCGACGCGGTGAGCAGCGTCGTCAGCACCGGGCGGCGGATACAAAGCTCGGAGAGCGTCATCCGTCAGGCTCCCGCCTTGCCGTCCCGCAGTTCGACCGGGGTGCCCTCGCGCAGCAGAAGCTGACCCTCGATCACCACTTGCTCGTCGCCGTTCAGGCCGGCCGACAGCACGGAATTGCCCGACGCGGTGCGCGCCACCGTCACCGGCTGCACCTTGGCCTTGCCGTCGACGACCACGAAGACGAAATCGCCGTTCTGGCTGCGCTGCACCGCCGCCGACGGCACCACCACCGCCTGCTCGCGGCGGACGATCAGCCGGGTGTTGACCAGCGTTCCCGGCCATAGCGCCTCGCGGCCGTTATCCATGATGCCGCGCACCGTCACCATGCCGGTGGTGGCGTCCACGGTGTTCTCCACCATGGCGACCTTGCCCTGTTCGGAGGCTTCACGGCCGGGCACGGTGGCGATCACCTGCGCGGTGCCGGTCGTCATGGCATCGCGCAGGTCGCTGAGCACCGACTGCGGCACGGCGAAGGTGACGTAGACCGGCGCCATCTGGTTGATGGTGGCGAGCGGCGCGGTGTCAGCCGGGCGAACGAAATTGCCGACCTTGACGTTGGCGGCGCTGATGCGCCCGTCAAAAGGGGCGCGGACGAGTGTGTAGCTTTTCTGGACCTTGAGGTTGTCGAGCGCCGCCTGGTCGGCCTTGATGGTGCCGATCAGGATATCGGCCTGGGTCTTGGCGTTGTCGAGGTTGACCTGGGTTGTGGCGCCCTTGCCGATCAACTCGCTATAGCGGTTGAGGTCGCGTTGGGCGCCTGCGAGTTGCGCGCGGTCGCGGGCCAGCGTCCCCTCGGCCTGCTCGATCTGTGCATCGATCTGGCGCGCGTCCAGCGTAAACAGCAGGTCGCCCTGCTTAACCCGTGCGCCGTCCTCGAAGTGGACGCCGACAATGGTGGTTTCGATGCGGGATTTCAACGCCACGCTGGAGATCGGGGTCACCGTGCCGATGGCCTCGACATCGACCGGAACCAGTTGCTTCACCGCCTTGGCAACCTCGACCGCGACCTTGCGCGGCGCGGCGGGACGTTGCGCAGCGGAATTGTCGGACGACCAGACCGCGCGCGTCTGGTAGGCGGCCGCGCCTGCCGCCACCAGCACCAAACCCATAACGATCCAACCGCGCTTTGCCATAAATCTCCTGTGCCGGGCCGCGCAGGGAAAACCCCGCGGCGTCAGTCCTCTGGCTCGGCCCCTTGAGCGGCCCTTGACAGCCCTTCGGACCTGCCTTCCGGCTTCACCATTTACCACAACGCGCCGGATCGTGATACGCGGCGCAGCAAAATCCATCGTGATCGTTATCGCCCGTGGCGTGGAATCGATCGAACGGCCATCCATCCCCGAGCAGCCGGTGCCGGGGCCTCCTACCCGGCCCGCGCCCGAGCCGGTATATATCCGGCGAAGGCGCCGGTCGGCGCCGACCCGTCAGCGAAAAGGCAACGTCCCCGATGAAGATCGCCACCTGGAACGTCAACTCGGTGCGGCAGCGCCTCGACCATCTCTTGACCTGGCTCGGCGAATGTTCCCCCGACATCGCCTGCCTGCAAGAGATCAAGTGCGTCGATGAGGCGTTTCCGCGCGAGGCCGTCGAGGCGCTCGGCTACAACGTGGTCACCCACGGCCAGAAGACCTTCAACGGCGTGGCGCTGTTGTCGCGGCTGCCGTTCGACGAGACCACGCCCCGGCTCGCCGGCGATCCCGACGACGCCCATGCCCGCTTCCTCGAAGGGGTGGTGTCGCTCAAGCGCGGCGCGCTGCGCATCGCCTGCCTCTACCTGCCTAACGGCAACCCGCCGGACACCGATAAATATCCCTACAAGCTCAACTGGATGTCCCGGCTTTTTGACTACACGCAAGAGCGGTTGAAGGTCGAGGAGCCGCTGGTGCTCGCCGGCGACTTCAACGTCATCCCGGCGGCGCGCGACGTCTACAACCCGGAAGCATGGGTCAATGACGCATTGTTCCGGCCGGAGACGCGCGAGCGCTTTCAGGCACTGCTCGGGCTCGGCCTCACCGACGCGCTGCGCGCCACCACCGACGCCGCCGGGCAATATACCTTCTGGGACTATCAGGGCGGCGCGTGGCAGAAGAACAACGGGCTGCGCATCGACCACCTGTTGTTGTCGCCGCAGGCCAGCGACCGGCTCACCGGCGTCGGCATCGACAAATACGTCCGCACCTGGGAAAAGCCCTCGGACCACGTCCCGGTGTGGATCGATCTCGATCTGGAATAGAGCATGATCCCAAAAAGTGGTCACCCGCTTTTGGATAAGATCATGCTCAAACGACAAGCTGGATAGCGACGCCGCGAGCAGCCGCGCGTCAGTCCCGGCGGCCCTGCACCCAGTGCTCAAGCATCTGGAGCGCCATTGCGCGGTCGTCCTCGGAGGCTCGTGCGATCGCCTTGTTGTAGCTGTCGGTGATCCAGGTTTCGTCCGGGCCGGCGCTGTCGCGCGCCAGCGTCAGCCACATCAGGCCGCGCGCCGCCTGCCGCGGCAGATAGTCGCCGTTGAACAGCATCTGCCCGAGCAGCGCCTGGGCCTGGTGCTGGCCCTTCTGCGCGGCAAGGCCGAGCCAGCGCGTGCCGTATTTCGGATCGCGCGGCGCGCCGATGCCGTTGAGATACATCCGCGCCAGATCGTACTGCGCGTCGGCATTGCCGAAATACGACGCGGCATAGGAGAACATCTCGCGCGCGCGTTCGGCGTCGGCCTTGATCCGGGAATTGGGAATGCCGGCGAGATAGTAGCGCCCCAGCGCGACGAAGGCGTTGGCGACCACCGCCGCCTGCGGCGCGGTCGGGCTGTCTTCGGCGTGGG
Source organism: Bradyrhizobiaceae bacterium (assembly GCA_044463945.1). Taxonomy (GTDB): domain Bacteria; phylum Pseudomonadota; class Alphaproteobacteria; order Rhizobiales; family Xanthobacteraceae; genus 62-47. The sequence goes on from JBIQLW010000068.1 coordinate 13,338, forward strand.
CGTTGGCGATCCGGCTGAAATACTGGAACGCGCGCAGGTCGTCCTGCGCCACGCCGTCGCCCTTGGCGTACATGCGGCCGAGCTTCCACTGGGCGATCGGATGGCCGTCCTCGGCGGCGTATTGCAGGGCGCTGAGCGAGTTGCCGGGCGCGGACTTGCGCAGCACGCCGGCCGGTCCGACCGGCGGGGGCGCGGCGACCGGCAACGCCGGGTCCTGCCCGACGGTGGTGCCCTCGAACGCGAACGCCGGCGCGCCCGCCAACGCGAGGCCAATACTCAACGCAACGACGATACGCTCAGATATCCGCATAACACTGTTTCTCGTGCGCCCCGCCCGGATGGGTCACGGCGCCGTCCACGGCGGGGCCGACCTGCTGGGCATATTTCCACAGCGCGCCCGAGCGATAATCGTTCGCGCGCGGTCGCCAGTCCTTCTTCCGTTCCGCCAGTTCGGCGTCCGACAGCCGGACCTCGATGGTGCCTTCGACCGCGTCGATGGCGATGACGTCACCGTCGCGCAACAGCGCGATCGGGCCGCCGACCGCGGCCTCCGGGCCGACATGTCCGATGCAGAAACCGCGCGTCGCGCCGGAGAAGCGGCCGTCGGTGATGAGCGCAACCTTGCCGCCCATGCCCTGGCCGTACAGCGCCGCGGTGGTCGCCAGCATTTCCCGCATCCCGGGGCCGCCGCGCGGCCCCTCGTAGCGGATCACCAGGACCTCGCCTTCCTTGTAGGTGCGGTTCTTGACCGCCTCGAACGCATCTTCCTCACGGTCGAAACAGCGTGCCGGGCCGGTGAACGTCAACTCCGACATGCCAGCGACCTTCACGATCGCACCCTCCGGGGCCAGATTCCCTTTCAAGCCGACAACCCCGCCCGTAACGGTGATCGGCTTGTCCGCCGGCCGCACCACGTCCTGGTGCGGATTCCATTTCACCGACTTGAGGTTTTCAGCGATGGTGCGGCCGGTGACGGTCAGGCAGTCGCCATGCAGGAAGCCGTGATCGAGCAGCGTCTTCATCAAGAGCGGTATTCCGCCAACTTCGAACATGTCTTTGGCGACATAACGGCCGCCCGGCTTCAAATCCGCGACATATGGTGTCTTTTTGAAGATGTCGGCGACATCGAACAGGTCGAACTTGATGCCGCATTCGTGAGCGATGGCCGGCAGGTGCAGCGCCGCATTGGTCGAGCCGCCGGAGGCCGCCACCACGGCGGCGGCATTCTCCAGCGCCTTGCGGGTGACGATGTCGCGCGGCCGGATGTTGGCGGCGATCAGGTCCATGATCTTTTCGCCGGCCGCCGTGCAGAAGGAATCGCGAATTTCGTAAGGCGCGGGCGCGCCGGCCGAATACGGCAGCGCCAGCCCGATGGCTTCGGAGACGGTCGCCATGGTGTTGGCGGTGAACTGCGCGCCGCAGGCACCGGCCGAGGGACACGCCACCCGCTCGATCTCGTCGAGGTCGGCGTCAGAGAACTCGCCCGTCGAGTGCTTGCCGACCGCCTCGAACATGTCCTGCACGGTGACCGGCTGGCCGCGGAAATTGCCCGGCAGGATCGAGCCGCCGTAGATGAAGATCGACGGCACGTTGAGGCGGACCATCGCCATCATCATGCCCGGCAACGACTTGTCGCAACCGGCAAGCCCGACCAGCGCGTCATAGGCGTGGCCGCGGATGGTCAGCTCAACAGTGTCGGCGATCGCCTCGCGTGACGGCAGTGAGGAGCGCATCCCGTCGTGACCCATGGCAATGCCGTCGGTCACGGTGATGGTGCAGAACTCGCGCGGCGTGCCGCCGGCGGACGCCACGCCCTTCTTCACCGCCTGCGCCTGGCGCATCAGCGAGATGTTGCAAGGCGCGGCTTCGTTCCAGCATGAAGCGACGCCGACAAAGGGTTGATGAATCTGGGCTGTTGTCAGCCCCATGGCATAGAGATAGGAGCGATGCGGCGCGCGCTCGGGGCCCTCGGTGACGTGCCGGCTCGGCAGTCTCGCCTTGATGTTGGTCTTCGCGTCCATCGCGAACCCGTGTCCCGGGACCGTTTGCCCCGAAGGCCCCGCCCGGCCCAACCGGCGGAAGCCTTCGCGCCCTCAAGAGCGGCCGGGCCGGAAACCCGTCCGCCGAGGTGCTTGGAATGGTTTCATCAAGGCGTGTGGCCAAATAGCGGCGCACGCAAGGGCTGCCTGCCGCCAAGGTTAAATGTTCACGGAGTGTTGCGTCCACGCAACATTCGTTGCGCCGCGGCAACCCTCACAGAGGCGCGTACGGCGGGATAACGGGCCGTCATGCCGGGCTTGTCCCGACGATGGCGGACATGCCCGGAATGCCGAAGCTAGATGTTCAGCACGCGCCCGTAGGCATCGAGCACCGCTTCCTTCATCATTTCCGACAGTGTCGGATGCGGGAAGACGGTGTGCATCAACTCTTCCTCGGTGGTTTCGAGGTTCATCGCCACCACGTAGCCCTGGATCAGTTCGGTGACTTCCGCGCCGACCATGTGCGCGCCGAGAAGCTGCCCGGTCTTCTTGTCGAAGATCACCTTTACCAGCCCCTGATCCTCGCCGAGCGCGATCGCCTTGCCGTTGCCGACGAACGGGAAGCGGCCGACCCGGATGTCGCGCCCCTGCTCCTTGGCCTTCGCCTCGGTGAGGCCGACCGACGCGACTTGCGGATGGCAATAGGTGCAGCCGGGGATCAGGGTCTTGTCCATCGCGTGCGGATTGAGGCCCTTGATCGCCTCGACGCAGATCACGCCCTCGTGCTCGGCCTTGTGCGCCAGCATCGGGGGACCTGCGACGTCGCCGATGGCGTAGATGCCCGGCACGTTGGTTTTGCCATGGCCGTCGACCACCACGCAGCCGCGATCGGTTTTGACGCCGAGTTTCTCCAGCCCGAGGTTCTCGATGTTGCCGACCACGCCGACCGCCGAAATCACCCGCTCGAACTCGGCGGTGACCGGCTTGCCCTTGCCGTCGTCGATGGTGGCGACGACGCTGTCGGCCTTCTTGTCGAGCCTGGTGACCTTGGTGCCGGACATGACCTTGATGCCCTGCTTCTCGAATTGCTTGCGGGCCAGCGCCGCGATCTCGGCGTCCTCGACCGGCAGGATCTGCGGCAGCACCTCGACCACCGTGACCTCGCTCCCCATGGTGCGGAAGAACGAGGCGAACTCGATGCCGATGGCGCCCGAGCCGACCACCAGCAGCGACTTCGGCATCCGCTCCGGCACCATGGCCTCGAAATAGGTCCAGACCAGCTTCTTGTCGCCCTCAAGTCCCGGCAGCGCGCGCGGCCGCGCGCCGGTGGCGAGGATGATGTGCCTGGCCTGATAGCTGCCCTCGCCCTGCGCGCCCTTCGGCGCATCGACGGCCGACTTCTTTACCGTGATCTTGCCGGGCGCATCGATCGACGCCTCGCCCCAGATCACGGTGACCTTGTTCTTCTTCATCAGGAAACCGACGCCGTCGTTGAGGCGCTTGGAGACGCCGCGCGAGCGCTGCACCACCGCCTTGGGGTCGTAGCTCACCTTCTCGGCGGACAGGCCATAATCCTTGGCGTGCTGCATGTAATGATAGATTTCCGCCGAGCGGAGCAGCGCCTTGGTCGGGATGCAACCCCAGTTGAGGCAGATGCCGCCGAGATACTGCTTCTCGACGATCGCGGTCTTGAAGCCGAGTTGCGCCGCGCGGATCGCGGTGACGTAGCCGCCGGGACCGGAGCCGATGATGATGACGTCGAAGG
>JBIQLW010000069.1:0-16991 GCA_044463945.1 Bradyrhizobiaceae bacterium
CGAAGTACCACGACGAATCGACGAAGGTGTCCATGGTGTCGGTTTCGCGCCGCGCGTCCGCGCCGCACTGCGGACACTTGACGTATTTCCATGTCGGATGGTGGTCGAGCGCGTTGCCCGGCTTGTCGAACGAGACGTCGGCCGGCAGCTGCACCGGCAGGTCGGCGTCCGGCACCGGCACCACGTCGCATTTGGGGCAATGAATCACCGGGATCGGGCAGCCCCAGTAGCGCTGGCGCGAGATGCCCCAGTCGCGCAGGCGGTAGTTGACCTGCCGCTCGGCGACGGGGGCGTTGCCGCGCGTCTCGCCCTCGAGGCGTTTCGCCACGTCCTCCTTCGCTTCCTCGATGGTGAGCCCATCGAGAAAGCGCGAATTGATCATGCGTCCGTCGCCGTCGTAAGCCGTGTCGGTGATGACGAAGCTGGCCGGGTCCTGCCCCTCGGGGCACACCACCGGGACATTGCCGAGGCCGTATTTGTTGACGAAATCGAGGTCGCGCTGGTCGTGCGCCGGGCAGCCGAAGATCGCGCCGGTGCCGTATTCCATCAGGATGAAATTGGCGACATAGACCGGCAGCTTCCAGCTTGGGTCGAACGGATGCAGCGCCTTGATGCCGGTGTCGAAGCCCAGCTTCTCGGCGGTGTCGATCTCGGCCTGCGAGGTGCCGCGCCGCTTGCACTCGGCGATGAAGTCGGCGAGCGCCGGATTGTTTTTCGCGGCGGCGGCGGCCAGCGGATGATCCGGCGCGACCGCCATGAACTTGGCGCCGAACAATGTGTCCGGGCGCGTGGTGAAGATCTTCAGTTCGCTCTCGCCGTTCGGAGTCGCCCCTTCAGGTAAAGTTTTGGCGTCGAGCGCGAAGCGGATCAAGAGGCCCTCGGACTTGCCGATCCAGTTGCGCTGCATCAGCCGCACCTTGTCGGGCCAGCGGTCGAGGGTGTCGAGCGCGTCGAGCAGATCCTGCGAATACGTCGTGATCTTGAAGACCCACTGGTTCATCTCGCGCTGCTCGACCACCGCGCCGGAGCGCCAGCCGCGGCCGTCGATCACCTGCTCGTTGGCGAGCACGGTCATGTCCACCGGGTCCCAGTTGACCTTGCGCTTCTCGCGCTCGGCGAGGCCGGCCTTCAGGAAGTCGAGGAATATCTTCTGCTGGTGCTTGTAGTAGGCGGGATCGCAGGTCGCGATCTCGCGGCTCCAGTCCAGCGACAGCCCCATGGTCTGGAGCTGCTTCTTCATTGCTTTGATATTGGCGTAGGTCCATTGCGCCGGGTCGGTCCTGTTCTGGATCGCGGCGTTTTCCGCCGGCAGGCCGAAGGCGTCCCAGCCCATCGGGTGCAGCACGTTGTAGCCCTTGGCGCGCATGGTGCGCGCCACCACGTCGCCCATGGTGTAGTTGCGCACGTGCCCCATGTGGATGCGCCCGGACGGGTAGGGGAACATCTCCAGCACGTAGTATTTCGGCCGCGGATCGTCGTTCCGCGTGGTGAAGATCGCCTGTTCGTCCCAGATTTTCTGCCAGCGCGGTTCGGACTCGCGGGCGTTGTAGCGTTCGTTGGTCATTTGAAGATCGAAAAATGTCCGGCTGGTTGGATCGCGTGGGCGATCGAAAGGGTGCGCAAACTTGAAGGCGGATCAAGGCGGCCTTCGCGCCGGGTCGGGGCGGAAAGCGGCTGGCGAGCAAAGCGCGGGCTCGCCCGAGGATGGATAGCGGCAAAGGCCGCGCCGGGTCAATGTCTTGGACGTTCCCGGCGCGAACCGGCGGCGGGCCGCTGCTCTAGCTCGCCAGCGACACCGTGCGCTCCGCCGGGATCTCGTAGGTGCCGCCGTGGCGGATCACGCGGTCGCGGCCGTCGCGCTTGGCTGCGTAAAGCGCGGCGTCGGCGGCCTCGATCAGGTCGCCCGGCTGCAACGCCGGGTTGGGCCGGGCGGCGGCGACGCCGATCGACAGGGTGACGAAGCCGGCGGCGGCGGCGTGGTGCGGGATGGCGAGGTCGCGCACGCTTGCGCGGATCATCTCGCCGATCTCGGCGGCGCGGGCGAGGTCGGTGTCCGGCATCAGCACGCAGAATTCCTCGCCGCCGTAGCGCGCGGCGAAACCCGCGGTCTGCACCGCGATGCCGGCCAGCGCCTCGCCGAGCTTCGCCAGGCAGGCGTCGCCCTCGGGATGGCCGTAGCTGTCGTTGTAGAGCTTGAAGTGATCGACATCGATCATCAGCAACGCCAGCTTGCCGCCGGTATGGCCGGCCTTGTGCCATTCGAAGTCGAGCCGGTTCTGGAAGCCGCGCCGGTTGGCGAGCCCGGAGACGACATCGACCGAGGCCATGACGCTGAGCCGGTTGTTGCTGGCGAGCAGTTCGCGCTCGCGCCCGGCAAGCCGGGTGGCCATGATGTTGAAGGCGCGCGCCAGCGGCACGAACTCGGTGGGAAGCTCGCTGCGCGCCGCGCGGCTGTCGTGCTCGCCGCGGCCGAACCGCTTGGCGGTCTGGGTCATGAGCTGGATCGGGCGCATGATGAGGCCCTCGACCACCAGCAGCGCGCCGAGCAGCACCAGCAGGCAGACGAAAGCAAGCTGGACATAGGCCAGACGGATCTCGCGGTTGATGCCGGCGGTCACCGTCGCCTCGTTGATGGCGACCACCAGCCGCGCGCCGGTGCCCGGCAGCCGCGCGAACGACACCGTGCGCCGGCCGCCGTCGGAGACCTGGTGGGTGAACGTGCCGCTTTGCGCGCCGCTTTCGGCTTCATGCCCGACGATCGCCGTCATCAAGGTGCGGTCGGCGAGCGGATGGGCGATGGTGCTGGCGAGGTCGTCCGGGGCCGCCAGCACCACGCCCTGGCTGTCGATCAGCAGCGCGGTGACGCCGGGCCGGCCGCCGAACTCGTTCATCACCGACGACATCCAGCGCAGGTTGACCGCGGCGACGATGACGGAGTCGGGCCGCGCGCCGCCGCCTGTCCGCAGCGGATAGGCGGCGATGATGGTCGGCTGGCGGGTGGCGCGGCTGAAGATGTAATCGCTCAGCACCAGCGAACGCGACGCCAGCGCGTCCCTGACGTAGGGCCGGTCGCTGAGGTCGATGCCGGTCAGGCCGGGCAGCGTCGAGCATTCGATGCGACCGTCGCGATCGACCACCGACAGGCTGCGGATCCACGGCAGGTCGACCCGGAAGCTGGCGCGCATCACCATGCAGGGCTGGCTGACCTCGGTGCCCAGCGCGTAGATGTAGGATGACGACTTCAGCACCGCCTCGACCGACGAGATGGCCTGGCGCTGGGCCTCGATGGCGTGATTGGTCAGGGCCCGGTATTCGCTGGTGATGGCGGCGATCTGCCGGGCGCGGGTGTCTTCCAGCGAACGGGCGCGGTCGAGCATCAGCGGCCCGACCAGGATCAGCGCCAGCAGCACCAGCCGGCCGCGGATGCCGAAAAGCCGCTTGAGTTTCATTTTGCGGCGGTTGTAACTGGTGCGCGCCATGATCCGTCCTTGCCCGGATGCTTGTTTAGCAGGGGCGCTTCTAAGGAGCTTTTCCCGAATTGCGTACAATTTGAACGATCCGCGTTAAATCCCGGAGCCGACCCCGACGATGTTGCCGCCCGCCGCCACGCCGTTAACCGCGCCTTCACCTCATGGCCTCGCCGCCGTCGAGCAGGACATCGCGCGCGCCTGCGCCGACGCGCGACGGCCGCGCGACAGCGTCACGCTGGTCGCGGTGTCGAAGACCTTCGACGCGGCGGCGATCCGCCCGGTGATCGCGGCCGGGCAAAAGGTGTTCGGCGAGAACCGCGTGCAGGAAGCCAGGGCCAAGTGGCCGGAGCTGAGGACGGCTGCGCCCGGCCTCGCGCTGCACCTGATCGGGCCGTTGCAATCCAACAAGGCGAAGGACGCGGTGGCGCTGTTCGACGCCATCCATTCGGTCGATCGCGACAGCCTGTGCGGGGCGCTGGCCAAGGAGTTCGCGCGGCAGGGGCGGCGGCCGGAGCTGTTCGTGCAGATCAACACCGGCGAGGAGTCGCAGAAGGCCGGCGTCGCGCCGGGGGAGGCCGATGCCTTCATCGCGCGCTGCCGCGAGGTTCACGGGCTGCCGATCGCCGGACTGATGTGCATCCCGCCGGCGAGTGAGGCGCCGGCGCCGCATTTCGCGCTGACGGCGAAGATCGCCGCGCGCAACGGGCTTTCGAAACTGTCGATGGGCATGAGCGCCGACTTCGCCGCCGCGATCGCGCTCGGCGCGACCCATGTGCGGGTCGGCTCGGCGATCTTCGGCACCCGCACCAAACCGCTCTAGGAGCGGTTTCGGCTGTCGGAATTTTTATGAGCGTCATCTTATGAGCGTCATCGCCGGGCTTGACCGGGCGATCCATCCTTCCTCAAATCCGTCCTTTCGCAAAAGATGGATGCCCGGATCAGGTCCGGGCATGACGGCACCAGATCGGAGCAACGCGCATGACCGGCTACATCGATCCGACCAAGGAGATCTTCGCGCAGTTTCGCGAGAACGACCGGCCCGGCCCGATCCACATGCTCAATCTGGTGCGGCTGCTTGAGGCGGCGCGCTATCCCGACGGCCGCAAGGCGACCGGCGCGGAAGCCTATGCCGCTTACGGCCGCGACAGCGGGCCGGTGTTCGCGCGGCTCGGCGGCCGGGTGGTGTGGCGCGGCGCGTTCGAACTGATGCTGATCGGCCCGCAGACCGAGCGCTGGGACCACTGCTTCATCGCCGAATATCCCTCGGTCGCGGCCTTTGTGGAAATGCTCCGCGATCCGGTCTATCGCGAGGCGGTGAAGCACCGCCAGGCGGCAGTCGAAGACTCGCGGCTGATCCGGCTGAAGCCGCACGACACCGGCGGCCTGTTCAGCGGTTAGAGCGTGATCCCAAAAGGTGGGAACCGGTTTTTGGACAAGATCATGCTCAATCAAAAAGACAAACGACGAGTCTGATTCAACGCAGTTGAACCAGGCTCGAGCGCACGGCCCGCGGCCGTCGCGCCTCACTCGATCACGATTTTCGTCTCGGGGCCGATCCGTTCCAGAAGCCGCAGCATCATCGGCCGTGTCATCGCGACGCAGCCGGCGGTGGGGCCGAAATTGTCGCGCGCCAGATGCAGGAACACGGCGCTGCCGCGTTTGGCCACGCGCGGGCGGGTGTTGTGGTCGATCTCGATGATGAAGTCGTAGAGATGGTCGGCGCGCCTGAGCCGGTCGCCGGCGCTGTCCGGCTCAAGCCGGATCGGCCGGTTGTAGCGGCGGTCGGCGGGGTCCTCGCACCAGCCGTCTTGCGCGGTGATGCGGCGGGTCGCAAGGTGGGTGCGCGGGCGCGGCCAGCGGTCGGCGCGCCACCACAGCCGCAACGGGCGGAAGGTGCCGCGCGGCGTGCCGCCGTCGCCCTCGAACTTGTTGGCGATGATGCCGCCGCGCCCGAGCGCCACCGGAATGCGTAGAGCCCCGGCGCCGAGCCAGCCGCGCGTCGGCGTGCCACTGGCGCGGCGCACGGTCAGCCGCGGCAGCGGGCGGCCGCTCCGTGGCGTCCTATAAAGCTCTGAAAGTGCTTGCTTTTTCATCCGGTGCCGGGTCTAGTCCTGAGGGGGCGGGCGGCGCATGATCTGTCTCGGCCGGTGCCCCGCGCTGGCGGGAGCGCAGCCACGCGACATCTTTTGAGCTAAACTATGCCTTGATTGCCAATCGGTAACTGGTTTGTGCGCCGCTTCGCACCTATCTCTTGCATAACCTGATCGTGACCCTGCCTTGAAGGACTGCCGTCATGGCCAATGCCCGAAAAATCCTGATCGTGGACGACGATAACGATTTGCGCGAGGCGCTGGTCGAGCAACTGTCGCTGCACGAGGAGTTCGAGGCGTCGGCGGTCGATACCGGAGCCAAGGGCGCTTCCATCGCCAAGAACGACGCCCCCGACCTGGTGCTGATGGATGTCGGCCTGCCCGACACCGACGGACGCGAGGTGGTGCGCAGCCTGCGCAAGAACGGCTTCAAGGCCCCGATCATCATGCTGACCGGGCACGACACCGATTCCGATACCATCCTCGGCCTTGAATCCGGCGCCAATGATTATGTGGTGAAGCCGTTCCGCTTCGCGGTGCTGCTGGCGCGCATCCGCGCCCAGCTTCGCCAGCACGAGGCCAGCGAGGACGCGGTGTTCTCGGTCGGGCCCTACAGCTTCCGCCCCGGCTCCAAGATGCTGACCAACGGCAACGGCAAGAAGGTGCGGCTGACCGAGAAGGAAACCGCGATCCTGCGCTTCCTCTACCGCGCCGGACAGGCGGCGGTGTCGCGCGATACGCTGTTGCAGGAGGTGTGGGGCTACAACTCCGGCGTCACCACCCACACGCTGGAAACCCACATCTACCGCCTGCGGCAGAAGATCGAGCAGGACGCGGCGAGCCCGGAGATCCTGGTCACCGAAGCCGGTGGCTACAAGCTGGTGCCGTGATACGTTCGGGCAAGCGATTCGTCGCTCCGTCGTGATCCGCGCGCCCGCCAGCCTGGACCCGCATGTCCATTGAAGATGACGTTGCCCTGCTCGATGGCGTCCCGACGATTCATCTGTTGGGGCCTGCGGCGATTCGCGTGCTGGCGATCGGCTCCGAGCAGCAGGAGGTCGCCGGCGGCGCGGTGCTGTTTCGCGAAGGCGACGCCGCCGATTGCGGCTACGTGGTGCAGCGCGGCGCGTTCCGCCTCAGCCCGCCCGGCGGCAGTGGGAACGGGGTCGTCGCCGGCCCCGGCGCGCTGATCGGTGAACTGGCGCTGATCGTGCCGATGGCGCGGCCGGCGACCGCCACCGCGCTCGGCCCCGCCGCGGTGATCCGCATCAGCCGCACCCTGTTCCAGCGCGTGCTCGACAGCGAGCCCGAGGCGGCGCGGCGGCTGCGCGACGAGTTCGCCATCCGCACCAGCCAGACCGCCAGCGACCTGATGCTGGTGGGCGGCCGGCTGATGACCTGACTTTCCTGACTCGGCTTAACCCGGTTGGCCCGTCGCCAACGCCATGGCGGCCGCTTGTGCGGATTCAGAAGTCTTGCTCGCCCAACATGCGGTGCATTCAACGGCCGGCGCACCCTGACGGTGGCAGTGGTCGACAGGTATTGCCCATAACCTCATCGCCGCATTTGCCTTGCTGAAATTATAGGCAGGGACGGTCACGCCTTGGGCGGTGCTGGCGGACCGGCAGGCGGCCGGTTCGCCGGTAGCCGAGAAATGTCAATGTTTCCAAGGAGATGATTCGCCACCGGCGATCTGGCACGGCTCTTGATTAAGAGCCTGTGACGGAACGCGCGGCGACTGTCCGCCGCGCGGGGCCGGCCGGCTCGGGCTCATGCCCGGCCGCGCCGGATCGAAGCGGGGAACACGCAATGAAAATAGTCATGGCGGTGATCAAGCCGTTCAAGCTCGACGAGGTGCGGGACGCCCTGACGGCGCTCGGCATCCACGGGCTGACGGTGACCGAGGTGCGCGGTTACGGCCGCCAGAAAGGTCATACCGAAATCTATCGCGGCGCCGAATACGCGGTGAGCTTCCTGCCCAAGGTGAAGATCGAGGTCGCGGTCAAGAGCGATCAGGTCGAGCGGGTGATCGGCGCCATCATCGGCGCCGCCAAGACCGGCCAGATAGGCGACGGGAAAATCTTCGTCACGCCGCTGGAGCACGCCGTGCGCATCCGCACCGGCGAAGCCGACGCCGACGCTCTCTAAGACATCCCCCGCCCGCATTCATTTTTCAGGAGTTGAATTCATGACGCTCGCTCATTCCGCCCGCGCGGGACTTCTCGCTGCCGCCGCCGGCCTCGTCGCCACAGCCGGATTTGCCGACCTCGCGCTGGCGCAGGCGACGGCCACCGCGCCCGCCGTCGCCGACAAGGGCGACACCGCCTGGATGCTGACCTCGACGCTCTTGGTGCTGTTGATGATCGTGCCGGGGCTGGCGCTGTTCTACGGCGGCCTGGTGCGGTCCAAGAACATGCTCTCGGTGCTGACGCAGGTGCTGGCGGTGGCCTGCCTGTCGATGCTGATGTGGGTGGCGGTGGGCTACAGCCTCGCCTTCACCGAGGGCTCGCCGTTCATCGGCGGCTTCAGCAAGTCGTTCCTCGCCGGCGTCGCCAAGGACACCGTGAACAGCGGCGGCACCATCCCCGAATACGTGTTCTTCGCCTTCCAGATGACCTTCGCCTCGATCACGCCGACGCTGGCGCTCGGCGCTTTCGCGGAGCGCACCAAGTTCGGCGCGACGCTGCTGTTCGCGCTGCTGTGGGGCATCCTCGTCTACTATCCGATCGCGCATATGGTGTGGCAGAGCGACGGCTACCTGATGAAGCTCGGCGCGCTCGACTTCGCCGGCGGCACCGTGGTTCATATCAATGCCGGCATCGCCGGGCTGGTCGGCGCGCTGATCGTCGGCAAGCGGATCGGCTTCGGCAAGGACCTGATGGCTCCGCACTCGCTGACGCTGACGTTCGCCGGCGGCGCGCTGCTGTGGATCGGCTGGTTCGGCTTCAACGCCGGCTCGGCGCTGGCGGCCAACGACGTCGCGGCGCTGGCGCTGGTCAACACGCTGCTCGCCACCGCCGCCGCGGCGCTGTCGTGGATGTTCGTGGAATGGGCCGCCAAGGGCAAGCCGTCGCTGCTCGGCACCATCTCCGGCGTCATCGCCGGGCTGGTGGCGATCACGCCGGCGGCGGGTCTGGTCGGCCCGCTCGGCGGCATCGTGCTCGGCCTCGTCGGCGGCGCGGTGTCGTTCTTCTTCTGCACCACGGTGAAGAACGCCTTCGGCTATGACGACACCGCCGACGTGTTCGGGGTTCACGGCATCGCCGGCATCGTCGGCTCGATCGGCACCGGCGTGTTCGTCAGCGCCTCGCTCGGCGGCGTCGGCGTCGAGAACTACGACATGGCGACCCAGGTCTGGAACCAGGTCGTCGCGGTGGCGGTCGCGGTGGTGTGGTGCGGCGTGATCTCGGCGATCATCTTCAAGGTGCTCGATCTCACCATCGGCCTGCGGCCCGCGACCGACGCCGAACGCGAGGGCCTCGACATCACCGACCACGGCGAGCGCGCCTACAACATGTGAGCGCGCCCTGACGGCGCGAGGAAGCGCGCGCCGACTTCGGCCGGGAGATGGTTCTCCCGAGATCGCCCGGCCGCGAAGGGCTCCGGTGAAAGCCGGAGCCCTTTTTGCCGGAACGGGTCAGTCGGCGTCCGGGGCGATCAGCGTGACGTCGGGGAAATAGCTGCGGTAGCGCCGGGCGTCGCGGGTCAGGAGCGGCAGCCGCGCGACCTCGGCATGTGCGCCGATGAAGAAGTCCGGCAATACGCTGCCACGTGCGCCACCGGCGGCGCGATAGCGCGTGAACGCCTTGCCGGCGGCAAACAGCGCTGTGCGCGGAATCGGCCAGACGACGACTCCCGCCCTGGTCAGCGCCGCCTCAAAGCGTTCGATGCTGCGATAGCGAATCGATGTCTCGGCATAGACGATATCGTTGACGATAAGAGGTCCGGCCAGCGCGGCTTCTTCCAGTCGGGCGGACGACCAGTCGAACCAGACCGGGTCATCGGAGAAAATGTCGATCAGGATGTTCGAATCGACCAGCGTCACGGGTCATTCGCCGCGCGTCATGGCCATGATTTCGTCGGTGCTCAGTCCGGGACCGGCATCGCCTCTCAACGCTTCGAACCGTCCTTTGACCGGCTTGTCGTCGGTGCGCGCAATCACCACGCTGCCATCGGCGGCGCGGGTGAATTCGACTTTGCTGCCGGGCTTGATGCCGAGATGGTCGCGGATCGGCTTCGGGATCGTGACCTGGCCCTTTCGCGTAACGGTGGTGGCCATGGCTGCCTCCGAGGTAATACTTTCAAATGATATGGTAATACTTCACGCGATGTCCAGTCGCGGGTCCCGATGGTTAATCGCGCCTTAACCTCGCCGTCCCTATGGTAATCATCCAATTCCGCCCGGCGCGTGAGGCGGCCGGGTTTCGAGGCAATGTCGGCGTTTCAAATGGCGATCTCCGCGATATCCCCTGCGGCGCAGGGGGCACCCGCTTCCGGCGGCGCTCAGCGCTCGCCGTTCGCGCGGCTGGCGGAACTGCTCGCGCCGTATCAGCCGGGCAAGCCGCTGATCGCGCTGTCGCTGGGCGAGCCGCAGCACCCGATGCCGCCCTTCGTGGGGCCGGTTCTGGCGCGGCATATCAGCGAGTTCGGCCGTTACCCCATCGCCAGGGGGATTCCGCCGTTCCGGGCCGCCGCGGCCGGCTGGCTGAACCGGCGCTACAGCCTCGCCCATCCGGTCGATCCGGAGACCGAGGTGCTGGTGCTGAACGGCAGCCGCGAGGGGCTGTTCTTCGCCGCCATCAGTGCCGCGCGCTATGTGCCGGCGCGGCAGGGCGTGCCCGCGATCCTGCTGCCGAACCCGTTCTATCCGGCCTATGCCGCCGGCGCGCAGGCCGCGAATTGCGAGCCGGTGCTGCTGCCGACCACCCGCGCCAACGGCTTCCTGCCCGATCTCGACGCGCTCGACCCGGCGACGCTGGCGCGCACCGTTGCGGTCTACATCGCTTCCCCCGCCAACCCGCAAGGATCGGTCGCCTCGCGCGATTATTGCGAGCGGCTGGTCGGCCTCGCCCGGCGCCATGGCTTCATGATCCTCGCCGACGAGTGCTACTCGGAAATCTACACGCGGGAAGCTCCCGGCAGCATGTTGGAGGCGGCGGGACCCGACTTCGCCAACGTCGTGGTGTTCCAGTCGCTGTCGAAGCGCTCGAATCTGCCCGGAATGCGGGTCGGATTCGTCGCCGGCGATCCGAAATTCCTCGCCGCCTTTCATGAATTGCGCAACGTCGCCGCGCCGCAGGTGCCGGTGCCGTTGCAGCACGTCGCGGCCGCCGCCTATGGCGACGAGGCGCATGTCGAGGACAACCGCCGGCTCTACCGGCAGAAGTTCGATCTCGCCGACCGGATCCTCGGCAACCGCTACGGCTACAGCCGCCCGGCCGGCGGCTTCTGCCTGTGGCTCGACGTCTCCGCCCATGGCGGCGACGAGGCGGCGACAGTGAAGCTCTACAAGGAAGGCGGCGTGCGGGTGATACCAGGCAGCTATCTGGCGCGGCCGCAGGCCGACGGCTCAAATCCCGGCGCGGGCTACATCCGCGTGGCGATGGTGCAGGACAGTGAGACGACCGCCGAGGCGCTGCACCGGCTGGTCGCGGTTTTGGATTAAGCGCGGGGGCGCATGAGTATGCCGGCGACCGAACGTGTCATTCCCCTGGTCGGGCACCTTCCGGCCTCGATCCGCGACATGCTGCTGCGGCAGTTGCGGGCGCTGACGGGGCTTGGCCTGATCGCGCTGGCGGCGGCCACCACGGCGGCGCTGATCACCTGGTCGGTGCAGGACCCCTCGCTGAGCCACGCCACCTCGCGCCCGATCCGCAACATCATGGGCTATCCCGGCGCGATCGGCGCCGACCTCTTGATGCAGATTCTCGGGCTTGGCGCGATCATGCTGATCCTGCCGGTCGCGGTGTGGGGCTGGCGGATGCTGACGCGGCGGCCGTTCGACCGCGAGGCGCTGCGGCTCGGCTGCTGGGTGCTGTGTACAGTGTTCGCCGCGGGCTTTGCGAGTTGCTGGCCGCACAACGCGGCGTGGCCGCTGCCGACCGGGCTCGGCGGGGTGACCGGCGACGCGCTGGTGCGCGCGCCGGCGCTGGTGCTCGGCCCGATGGGTTTTGTGTATTCGCTGTTGTTCGGCGTGCTCTATCTCGCGGCATCGCTCGCGACCTTCGTGGTCGCCAGCGGGTTCGGCGCGCGCGAGGCCGAGGACGACGGCTTCGAGGACGACGAGACGCCGCTTGCCGTCGATGACGATGCGGAGGCCGATGACGACCGCCGCGCGGCGATGCTGGGCTTCGTGGTTCACGCGCTGATGAGCGCCAAGGCGCGGCTCGGCCGCCTTGCGGTCACAGCCTGGCGCTGGCTGGTGGCGAGCGGCCCGGCGACGCCGGCGGCGCGCTTCGAGCGCCATGAGCCGACGCTCGGCGGCAATGGTCGCCGCAGCCCTTCCATCGCGCCGCATGATGAGGCCGAAGAGGCCTACGAGGACGAGGAAGACGACTACGAGGAGGAAGAAGAGGCCGAGGAGGAAGACGAAGCGCCTGCCGCCCGCGCCCCGCGCCGCAAACCTGCGCCGCGCGCGCCGGCGCGCAAGGCGCAGACCGAGTTCGAGATGCCCTCGGTCAACGTGCTGGCGGCGCCGAAGGCGTCCGACCGCGTCTCGCTCAGCAAGAGCGAACTGGACACCAATTCGCGCACGCTGGAAGGCGTGTTGCAGGACTTCGGCGTGCGCGGCGAGATCGTCAAGGCCAGCCCCGGCCCGGTGGTGACGTTGTACGAGCTGGAGCCCGCGCCCGGCATCAAGTCGTCGCGCGTCATCGGCCTCGCCGACGATATCGCGCGCTCGATGAGCGCGCTGTCGGCGCGCGTTGCGGTGGTGCCCGGCCGCAACGCCATCGGCATCGAACTGCCCAACGCCAAGCGCGAGAAGGTTTACCTGCGCGAAATCCTCACCGCCAAGGAAGCGGCCGAGTCCACCGCCAAGCTGCCGCTGTGCCTCGGCAAGAACATCGGCGGCGAATCGATCATCATCGATCTGGCGCGCACCCCGCACATGCTGA
This sequence comes from Bradyrhizobiaceae bacterium, assembly GCA_044463945.1. GTDB lineage: Bacteria > Pseudomonadota > Alphaproteobacteria > Rhizobiales > Xanthobacteraceae > 62-47. The sequence goes on from JBIQLW010000069.1 coordinate 12,676, forward strand.
TCGCCGGCACCACCGGCTCCGGCAAGTCGGTCGCCATCAACACCATGATCCTGTCGCTGCTCTACCGGCTGCGCCCCGATCAGTGCCGCCTCATCATGGTCGATCCGAAGATGCTCGAACTGTCGGTCTATGACGGCATCCCGCATCTGCTGACGCCGGTGGTCACCGATCCGAAGAAGGCCGTCGTCGCGCTGAAATGGGCCGTGCGCGAGATGGAGGAGCGCTACAAGAAGATGGCCAAGCTCGGCGTGCGCAACATCGACGGCTTCAACGCCCGTCTGGCGGAAGCGCGCGCCAAGGGCGAGGAACTGACCCGCACGGTGCATACCGGCTTCGACAAGGAGACCGGCAAGGCGATCTACGAGGAAGAAAAGCTCGACCTCGATCCGCTGCCCTACATCGTCATCATCGTCGACGAGATGGCCGACCTGATGATGGTGGCGGGCAAGGACATCGAGGGCGCGGTGCAGCGGCTGGCGCAGATGGCGCGCGCCGCCGGGCTGCACGTCATTCTGGCGACGCAGCGTCCGTCGGTGGACGTCATCACCGGCACCATCAAGGCCAACTTCCCGACCCGCATTTCCTTCCAGGTCACCTCGAAGATCGACAGCCGCACCATCCTTGGCGAGATGGGCGCCGAGCAACTGCTGGGGCAGGGCGACATGCTCTACATGGCCGGCGGCGGCCGCGTCTCCCGTGTCCACGGGCCGTTCGTGTCCGACGAGGAAGTCGAGAAGGTGGTGCGCCATCTCAAGACCCAGGGCCAGCCGGAATACCTCGAAGCGGTCACCGCCGAGGAGCCGGCCGAGGGCGAGGACGGCGCGGTGTTCGATTCGACCGGCATGGGCGGCGACGGCGGCGGCGACCTGTTCCAGCAGGCGGTGGCGGTGGTCAAGCGCGACCGCAAGGCGTCCACCAGCTACATCCAGCGCCGCTTGCAGATCGGCTACAACCGCGCCGCCTCGCTGATGGAGCGGATGGAATTGGAAGGCATCGTCGGCCCGGCCAACCACGCCGGCAAACGGGAAATTCTCATCGATCAGGAGGAGGAAAGCCCGTTCTGAGAGTCAACCCGGAGAATCGTTTTTTAGACGGATGTGCAACACGATAACCGTCATACTCCGCGAAGGCGGAGTATCCAGTATTCCGTGTCGGATCGGATGTCCCTTGCGATGGCATGGGTTACTGGATCGTCCGCCTTCGCGGACGATGACACCTCACTTCCGGTCGAACTCAGAGGATTTCCACCCGGCGGCCGCGAGTCGCGAAATCGCCACAGCCGTCCTCTACCTCAAGACCCCGGCTCCACCAGCATTGGACAGACCCCTGAAAATCCACCGCAAAATCCTGCCCGCGCAGACCCTCAGCCGCCGCCTCGGCGTCGTCCGGCCGGTCGCCGCCGTGTTGACCGTGATGCTGGCCGCGCCGATGTGGGCGCAGGCCGCGCCCGCCGCCAAGTCGTCGCCGCGGGCCAACGCCGCGCCGTTGCAGACCGCGCCGCCCAATCCGATCATCCCCGATCCGCGCAAGCGCGCCACCGGCGGCCTGTTCACCAGCTTCGACGCCAAACAGCGCGCCGAGGCCGCCAAGGTCAGCACCTACCTGTCGTCGTTGCAGACGCTGGTCGGCCAGTTCGTGCAGGTCGGCCCCGACGGCAGCCGCACCACCGGCGATTTCTACATGCAGAAGCCGGGCCGCATCCGCTTCGAATACGACACGCCCAGCAACATCTCGATCGTCGCCGACGGCACCTCGGTGGTGGTGCGCGACCGCAAGCTGGCGACGCAGGACGTCTATCCGCTGGCGCAGACGCCGCTGCGCTTCCTGCTGTCGGACCGCATCGACCTGATGCGCGACACCAAGGTGGTCGGCATTTCCAGCGACGATCTCTACACCAGCATCACGCTGGAGGAGCAGAACCCGCTGGTCGGCACCAGCCGGCTGATGTTGATGACCAGCACCAGGGACAACACCCTCAAGCAGTGGACCATCACCGATCCGCAGGGCTACGACACCACGGTCGCGGTGTACAATCTCGACACCACCAGCCGGCCGGACCCGTCGATGTTCAAGATCGACTTCACCAACTACGCCACGCCCAATCAGTGAGGGCGCTCGCCTCGGGCCGGATCGCGGGGTCGCGGCTGCTCTCCTCGCGTCTATCCACTGCCTGGCGTCATCGCCGGGCTTGACCCGGCGATCCATCTTTCCGAAGTGTGACCTCCGGAAAGATCATTCATGCAGATCAAGCTCACCACCTGGAATATCAATTCGGTGCGGCTGCGCATCGATCTCGTCGCGCGGTTCATCAAGGCGGCGCGGCCGGACGTGCTGTGCCTGCAGGAAACCAAGTGCCCGGACGACGCCTTTCCGCTGAAGCGCTTCCGGCGGCTCGGCTATGAGCACATCGCGCTCAACGGCCAGAAGGGCTATCACGGCGTCGCGGTGATCTCGAGGCTGCCGTTCGACGCGACCAACATCCGCACCTTCTGCGACAAGCTCGATTCGCGCCACGTCACCGTCGAACTGGGCGCGAAAGCCGACCTCAAGGCGCCGGTGGTGCTGCACAACTTCTATGTGCCGGCGGGCGGCGACATTCCCGACCCCGCGCTCAATCCGAAGTTCGATCACAAGCTGAAATTCCTCGACGAGATGCGCGACTGCGCGCCGCTGCACCCAAAGGGCGACGCCCGCCATATTTTGGTCGGCGACCTCAACGTCGCGCCGCACGAGCACGACGTCTGGTCGCACAAGCAGATGCTGAAGATCGTGTCGCACACCCCGGTGGAAACCGAGAAGCTGCTCGCGGTGCAGAGCCACGGCGGCTGGTTCGACGTCGCGCGCGAGCGCATCCCGCTGTCCGAGAAGGTCTATACGTGGTGGAGCTATCGCGCCGCCGACTGGGCGGCGGCGGATCGCGGCCGCCGGCTCGACCATATCTGGGTGTCGGAGGCGCTGCGCGGCGGCGTCCGCGACTTCGGCATCTTGCGCGCGGCGCGCGGCTGGGAGCGGCCGTCCGACCACGTCCCGGTGACCGCGGTGCTGGAGGTCTGAGGCGCTTCGCGCGGAATGCCATGAACTGACGCGCGGTCTGTGCCGACTATCACAGTGGAGCGGATTGACATCCGCTACGTGACTTGCGGCAAATTCGCGGGCGCGCAAATTTCAGGGGGCAGCATGGCCGATCGCGTGTGGTTCTATGCCGATGGCGGCAAGCAACTCGGACCTTATTCGGAGGATCAATTCCACGATCTTATCGCCGCGGGAACGATCTCGGCGGCGACCTATGTCTGGGCGGAGGGGATGGCCGGCTGGCAGCGCGCCGGCGACATTCCCGGCCTGATGTCGGGCGGGGCGCGGCCGTCCGGCCCTCCGATGGCCGGCGTGTCGTTGCCGTCCTCCGCCGCCGCCCCGATGGCGGCGGGACCGCTGTCGATCAACCTCGGGACCTTCCGTCTGTTCATCAGCCTGTTCGGCTGGGCGCTGCTGCTGATGGTCGGAATGCTGCTGGTGATCCCGGCTCCCTGGGTCGCCACCTCCTTCTATCAATGGGTCGTCGCGCGGCTGGAGGTGCCCGGCCGGCCGAACCTCGGTTTCACCGGCAAGGTCGGCGACATCTGGTGGGTGTTCATCCTGCTCGGGCTCAGCAGCTACGTGAACGTCGTGGAAGACACCTGGTGGCTGCCGTTGCTGGTGGTGATCCTTCAGGCGTTCCTGAGCTGGATGGTGTTGCGCTGGCTGACCGCCAATCTCGCCTCCAACGGACAGCCGCTGGGACTGTCGTTCAGCGGCGATCTCTGGGTCTATGTCGGCTGGCAGATTCTGTTCTGCCTGTCGTTCATCACCGTCATCGGCTGGGCCTGGGTGCTGACGGCGTGGATGCGCTGGATCGCCCGCAATATCGAGGGCACCCGCCGCGCCGTGGTGTTCACCGCCTCGGGGTGGGAGGTGTTGTGGCGGACGCTGGTGTTCGGCATCGGCTGCATGTTCATCATTCCGATCCCGTGGGCGCTCGCCTGGTACACCCGGTGGTATGTCGGCCAGTTCGCGCTCGAGCCGCGCGAGGCAGTCGCCACGGCCGGCTGACGCCGGCGGTCAGGAAGGCGTGCGGCGCTGGCGCAGCGAGCCTTCCTGCGCCACCGAGGCGACCAGCGTGCCGTCCGGCCGGAAGATCTGGCCGCGCGTCAGTCCGCGGCCGCCCTGCGCGCTCGGCGAATCCTGCGCATAGAGCAGCCAGTCGTCGGCGCGGAACGGGCGGTGAAACCACATCGCATGGTCGAGGCTCGCCGGCATCATCCGCTTGTCGAACAGGGTGC
>JBIQLW010000070.1:0-16896 GCA_044463945.1 Bradyrhizobiaceae bacterium
CAGGTGCCCCTTACTCGATCACCCCCAGCCAGTCCGCCGCCCCCCGCCACAGCGTGTTGCGGTGCTCGCGAAAGATTGCTTGACAACACCTCGCTTTGAAGACCAGATTGGTAGTACCAAAATTGCCTGCACCCGGGCGGCCCTGCGCCGCGGCGCTCCTCGCCCGTCAATCCCTCAGGGGCGAAATTTCGATTCCGGCGAAGAAGACAGGGCCGATGAACGTGGATTTATTGTCGAACTTGCCGTCGCGCATTCACTTGATCCTCCAGGAGGGGGCGAAGGCGGGAGCCTCCCGGATTGCCTTCACGGACGAGCGGGGCGTCGATTGGTCTTATCGGCGCATGATCGACACAGTTGAGGCTGTTGCCGGCGAACTGATGCGTCTTGGAATCCGTCCCGGTGATCGGGTCATGGTGGTCGGGGAGAACTCGATCGCCGCCATTGTTCTGATGTACGCGGCGAGCAGGCTTGATGCGTGGGCCGTGATGACAAACGCCCGGCTCGGCCCGCACGAACTTCTCTCGATCGAAAGCGACTGCAAGCCCAGACGTGTGTTCTATACGCACGCGGTGTCGGTCGAAGCCGATGCTGCCGCGCGTCGGCACGGGGCAGACGTCGAGGCGTTCACAGGAATCGGGAAGATCAAGGTCGGGCAACTGGAGACCGACGCCGTTCCCGAAAAGGTCCATACGGATCCCGCGCGGCAGGTCGCGGTTCTCATCTACACGACGGGGACCACCGGGCGCCCGAAGGGCGTCATGCTCAGCCACCGCAACCTGGCCTTCGTTGCCGGTCGTGGCAAGCGGACCAACACGCTTTTTGCCGACGACGTGTCGCTCTGCCTGATGCCGATTTCGCACTCGTATGGGCTGACGCTGATGCAGGGCCTGCTGTTTGCAGGCGGACATTTGCGGATCATGCAGAGGTTCTCGTTTCCGCAGGCCATTGAGGCCATCGTCAGCGGAACGCTGACGATCTTTAACGCCGTCCCCGCTTTACTGTCCCGGATCGTCGCTCACGTCGATCAGCAGGGAATCAGCCTCACGCCCAACCGGCTCCGCTATGTCTATACCGGAACCGCACCGCTGGACCTGCGGCTGCGCCAAGGCGTCGAGCGCGTGTTCGGGGTGGTGCTGCACAACGGTTATGGTCTGACCGAAACGTCACCGACGATCAGCCGCACGCTGTACGCGATGGGAAGCGACGAGATCAACATCGGGCCTCCCATCCCCGGTATCGAAATCAGGATTGTCGGGCCCGACGGGCGTGACGTACCTGACGGTACGCCGGGGGAGTTGCTTATACGGGGCCCCAACGTGATGCTGGGATATTACGGTCAACCGGAACTGACCGCAGCCGTCATCGATCGCGATGGATATCTGAACACCGGCGATATCGTCAGCCGCGCTCCCGGCGGCGAACTGGTGGTGCAGGGCCGCTCGAAGGAACTCATCATCCGCTCCGGCTTCAATGTCTATCCCCCCGAGATCGAGGCTGTGCTCAATACCCATCCGGCGGTGCTCAATTCCGCGGTCATCGGGCGATCGATCGAGGGCAATGAGGAAATCATCGCTTTCGTCGAGCCGGTTCCCGGGCGTTCCATCGAAGTGAACGAATTGCTGGCGCTCGTGGAGCGGCAACTGGCGCGGTACAAGAAGCCGCAGCAGATCGTCGTCATGCCCCAACTGCCGATCGCGCCGAACGGGAAGATCAGAAAGCATGACCTGAAGAAATACGCCGAAGCATCGATGCCGGCCGCCCCGTCATATCAACGGCAAATCACGGTCTGAGCCGGCAACAGGCTTCCCCCGTCGGTGCGATCCGCACGCCGCCGTTGGCGATCCTGACCGGGCGCTTGACGCCGCAGCGCGCGGATTCGCGATCCGGCAGCACCAGATTCCGGATGCACGGCCAGCTCGCATTCGCCGCAAACCGGCATAAGGCATTCGCAAGGCTGTGCGGTCAGGTTCGGGACCAGGCTTTGATCCCGTTACCGCGGCACACGAGAGGCTCCCCTTTCGTGCCGCGCGGCGCAAAGCGGGGGATTGCCGGAACGCACCGCGTCGCTGTCTCGGCAAGGGCGTTGCGGCCGTGCCGACCATGAAGAAATTCTCCATGAGCGCCGGGCGGCAGCCTTGACAGCGTGGATGTTTTGCCCCTTAGTGGTCTTACCAATCTGGATTGTCCAATTATCAGGCGCTTCATCCTGTGCCCCCGGGTAGACATGAAGCGGGCGCGGACGTCCTTTCCGGTTCAACAATCATTGAGGAGTGAAACGATGAATGCACCCATGGCCAAGCCGAAAGGCCCGCGTCGGAAGTTCTGGAGCTGGGGCTACGAAGGGCAAGACATCCCCGAGTCGGAAGTGACGTCGATGCACCAGCGCGTTGCGCAGCGCCTCGGCATGAACGATTTCACGATCCTGACGGATCCGACGCTGGACGAGATCGAGATCCGGGCGCCGCGCATCACGCCGCCGGCGTCGCTCGCCGCCTTCTGCACCCCCGAGAAGTGGGATCGGGTGGCACATACCTATGGCAAGAGTTTCCGCGACCTTGCGATGATCTACAAGCGCAAGTACCCGAATCCGCCGGACATCGTGGCGTATCCCCGCGACGAAAAGGACATTGCCGCCGTTCTCGACTGGTGCGGCGAGAACGGCTATGCGGCCGTGCCGTTCGGCGGCGGATCGAGTGTGACGGGCGGCATCAATCCGCCGGACGACAGCCACTACAAGGGCGTGGTCACCATCGACCTTGAGAACTTCAATCGCGTGCTCGAAGTCGATCCGATCTCACGCGCGGCCCGCATTCAGGGCGGAACGTTCGGACCGTCGCTCGAAGACCAGTTGAAGCCGCATGGCTTCACGCTGCGTCATATCCCGCAATCGTGGGAGTTCTCGACACTGGGCGGCTGGATCGCGACGCGCTCCTCCGGTCACTATGCGACGCATCTCACCCATATCGATGACATGGTGGAGAGCCTGCGGATGGTGACGCCGACCGGAACGATCGAGAACCGCCGCTTGCCGGCCTCCGGCGCCGGTCCTAATCCCGATCGCGCCTTTATCGGCTCGGAAGGCACCCTTGGCATCATTACCGAGGCGTGGATGCGTTTGCAGGGGCGCGTCAAGTTCCGCGCCAATGCGGCCATTGCGTTCAAGACGTTCTATCAGGGCGCGAAAGCCGTTCGGCAGATCACCCAGGCCGGCCTCTACCCGGCAAACTGCCGCTATCTCGACGAAAAGGACGCCTTCTTCTACGGCGCGGGCGATGGCACCGAGTCGATGCTCCTGATCGGCTACGAGTCGGCGGATCACCCGGTTGACTCCTGGCTGGAGCGGTCGGTCGAAATCTGCCAGGACTTCGGTGGCACCGTGAAGCAGAAGGCCGGCACCGGCGCCGACGCGCTCGAAACCAGCCGGTCGGGGGCGCAGGGAAGCTGGCGCCATCAGTTCCGCTACCTGCCGTATCTCATGCACGTGCGCGCTGCGATGGGCATCGTCAGCTTCACCTTCGAAACCGCCTATACCTGGGACAAGTTCGAGGCGCTCGACACCGAGGTGATGCGGCGGATCGCGGAAGCGGAAAAGAAAATCTGCGGCGGAGGCATCGTGTGCCGGCGCTTCTCGTTCCTCTATCCGGATGGGCCGGCACCGTATTACTCGATCATGGCTCCCTCCTCCCACGAGAAGAACATCGAGCATTATGCGGCCCTCAACAAGGTGGCATCCGATGCGTTGCTGGAACTCGGCGCAACCATCACCCACCATCACGCGGTCGGTCGCAGCTTCCGCCCCTGGTACGACAAGGAAATCGATCCGGGCTTCATCCGGATGATGAAGGCGAGCAAGCGCGAGCTTGATCCGAACTGGGTGCTCAACCCGGGCATCCTGTTCGACCGGCCCGCGACCTGAAACCGCGAGGCGTCGTTCAGTTGGCTGACGGGAGTTTGTCATGATCGATCTCTACTTCTGGACGACGCCGAACGGATACAAAGTGACGATAATGCTGGCCGAACTCGGCCTGCATTACCGGGTGATCCCGGTCGACATCACCGCCGGGGATCAGTTCAACGCTGAATTTCTGAAGATCAGCCCGAACAACAAGATCCCCGCCATTGTCGATCACGACGGTCCGGGAGGGCAGCCGCTGCCGATTTTCGAATCGGGAGCGATCCTCCTGTATCTCGCCGAAAAGACCGGAAAACTGCTCCCGGCGGATACGCGCGCGCGTTTTGACGCTATTCAGTGGTTGATGTTTCAGATGGGCGGCGTCGGGCCGATGTTGGGCCAGGCTCATCATTTCCGGCGCTACGCGCCCGAACAAATTCCATATGCCGTTGATCGCTATACCAAGGAAGCGGCGCGGCTCTATGGCGTCATCGACCGCCGGCTTGCCGAGAGCGAATATCTGGCAGACGATTACTCGATCGCGGACATCGCGACCCTTCCGTGGATTCGACCCTACCGGTGGCAGGGCCAGGATCTTGACGCCTACCCCAATCTCAAGCGCTGGTTCGACGCCATCAAGGTGCGTCCTGCCGTGCAGGAAGGGCTCGCCGTCATGTCGGAAACCAAGAAGTGGGAGGCCAAACCCGGCACCGCGGCCTGGAAGAACATGTTCAGCGCCAAGGCTTGAAACGGGTTCCGTCAAGCGTTGGCGCTGGTCAATCATGTTCCGACATCAGGACCGCCATAAGCGAAATCGCCTTGCGATCGGCGGCCCATTGCGCCCAAAGATGCGCGAAGCTCGTCAGTTGACGCTGCTGACGAGCTTGATGCGGGGCGTGAGAGTGTTCATCAACTCCCGGTAGGTTTCGAGATAATTGAGCGCCATCCGGCGGGCGGTGAAGCGCGCCTCGAACGCCTTGCGGATCACAGCGCGATCGAGCGTTTCAAGCCGATCGATAACCGCGACCGCGCTGGTCTCGTCCTCGACGACGAAGCCGGTCCTGCCGTCTTCCACCACCTCGGGGACCGACCCGCGGTTGAACGCGACCACCGGCGTTCCGCACGCCATCGCCTCGATCATTACCAGGCCGAACGGCTCCGGCCAGTCGATCGGCACGAGCAGCCCGATCGCGCCACTGAGAAAGTCCGATTTCTCGCGGTCGCTGATCTCGCCGATGTACTCCACCAGCGGATGGTTCATCATCGGACGAATGCGCTCGTTATAATAATCCTCGTCCGCGCGATCGACCTTCGCCGCGATCTTGAGCGGGATGCCGCACCGGATAGCGATGTTGATCGCCCGATCCACGCCCTTCTCAGGGGCGATGCGGCCGAGCACCGCGAGATAATGCGGCTTGACCGGCCGCGGCGTCAAAAGGCGCTCGGGCAGACCGTGATGGATCGTGCGGAGCCATCGTGCGTGAGGCACCGGACGCCGCTGGGCGTTGGAGATGGAAACCACCGGGATCGACGCAAAGGTATCAAACACCGGCTGGTGCTCGGGAAGGTCGAGACGTCCATGGAGCGTCGTCAGAAACGGAATGGGCTGTCGGGAGAACAGCGAAAAGGGATAGTAGTCGAGATGGAAATGCAGGAAGTCAAATTCGTCGCTGTCGCATTTGCGGCGGACACGTTCCAGCATCACCATGTGAAGCGCATTCGGATCGCGAACGGAGCCGTCCAGCCGCAAAGCCTTCGGCCACATCGCATCGAGCCGGCCGGAGGTATGGGAATCCCCGCTGGCGAACAGCGTGACTTCATGTCCGAGTGCGACAAGTTCCTCCGTCAGCCAATGTACCACTCGCTCGGTCCCACCATACAACTTCGGTGGAACTGCCTCCGTTAACGGAGCAACCTGCGCAATGCGCATTTGATAGCCTCCTGCTGAATTTTTGAGTTTGCGTTCCTTGCGCGGCCGCGGCGTCAGCCCACCCACGCGGGAACGTTTTCGGTCCTGAGAGGTTCCCTGACGAACAATCAGGTCCCTCCTTGGATCGTCTTGTTGATGCCATGAGCAGTGATCACAACTTTCCCTCTCGCTCGTTTCTTCTCACTCGTTCCGGAACCCATGTTGCAGGCTTATCGCGAGGCAGCGGCAATTGTGTGAAGCCTTCAAGTGATTCCGGATCGCCGGGTTGTGATCAGCAACCTCCCTTCAGTTCCGGCATGAGGATCTATCGTTCCATGGAAGACCTTTCGGTTTATGCGCACCGTCCCTTTGCATTCGTGATGCACTATCTGCGCCGGCGGCCCGCCGCGCACGGCCTGATCCTGGGTGCGGTCGTCGCGGCCGTGGTCTGCTCGGTCGGAACGCAGTACGGCGTCAAGGCACTGGTCGATGCCCTGGCCTCCGGCCCCAATCATGGCAATGACGTATGGCTGGCATTCGTCTTTCTCATGCTGCTGATCTGCGCCGACAATTTTCTGTGGCGGGTCGCGAGCTGGACGGCGAGTTTTACCTTCGTCGGAGTGACGGGCGACCTCCGTTCCGATCTCTTTCGTCATCTGACGGGCCACGCCCCGAGCTATTTCTCCGGCCGTTTGCCGGGAATGCTGAGCAGCCGCATCACCGCGACTTCGAACGCGGTGTTCACGGTCGAGAACATGTTCGTCTGGAACGTGCTGCCGCCGTGCATCGCAACCATCGCGGCAATCATGCTGATCGGAACCGTGAGCCTGACGATGGCGGCCGGGCTCAGCGTCGTCGCCGGGGCGGTGGTCGTGGCGATGTTCAGGATGGCGGCGGCCGGCAAGCCGCTGCATGACGACTTCGCCGACAAGGCGGCGACGGTCGATGGCGAGATGGTCGACGTCATCAACAATATGGCGCTGGTGCGGGCATTCTGTGGCATCCGCCACGAGCACGATCGGTTTGATACCATCGTCGGCCGTGAAATGACGGCGCGGGGCCGCAGCCTGCGCTACCTGGAGAAGCTGCGCCTCGCGCACGCCGCCGTCACCGTCCTCCTGACCATCGTCCTGCTCGCCTGGGTGATCGCATTGTGGCAGCGCGGAAACGCCACCACCGGCGACGTGGTGCTGGTCTGCACGCTGGGCCTTTCGATCCTGCACGCGACGCGGGATCTCGCCGTCGCACTCGTCGATGTCACGCAGCATGTGGCGCGGATGTCGGAAGCGATCGCGACGCTTCTGGTTCCGCACGGGCTTCAGGACCACCCCGAGGCCGAGCCTCTGGTGAAGAACGGCGTTGCGATCTCCTTCAACAACATCTCCTTCAGCTATCCCGATGGTCTGAAGGTGTTCGAAGGGTTCAATCTGCGATTGCGGCCGGGGCAGCGGGTCGGCCTGGTCGGCCCTTCCGGTGGCGGCAAGTCCAGCCTGTTCGCGCTGTTGCAGCGGTTCTACGATGTGGATGACGGCAGCATCACCATCGACGGACAGAACATCGCCCATGTCACGCAGCAGAGCCTGCGCGCCGCGATCTCGGTGGTGCCGCAGGACATCTCGCTGTTCCATCGCTCCATCATCGAAAACATCCGCTACGGGCGGCCGAACGCAACGGATGACGAGGTGCTGAGCGCGGCGATCGCGGCGCGCTGCGATTTCATCGAGTCCTTTCCGGATGGCCTCGACACCCTGGTCGGCGACAGGGGCGTCAAGCTCTCCGGCGGTCAGCGGCAGCGCATCGCGATCGCAAGGGCGTTTCTCAAGGACGCGCCGATCCTGCTGCTGGACGAGGCGACCGCCGCGCTCGACAGCGAATCGGAGGAAGCGATTCGCGAGGCGCTCAGCCGGCTGATGCGGGGCCGCACCGTGATCGCGATCGCGCACCGGCTGGCGACGCTGCGCAATTTCGATCGCGTCGTCGTTCTGCGGGACGGCAAGGTGATCGAGGATGGCCCGCCCGACCGCCTGATGCGCGCCCAGGGGCATTATCGCCAGCTTGTGACGCAGGAGATGCGGCGTCTTGCGGTTCACGCTGCTTAGATCGCAGGCAGATTGTGCTAACCTCGGCTTCGCTGAGTCGGCGTAGGAGGACAATCGCCTCGCGGAGGTTCGGGTATGGCAGCCAAAGCCGCGCCACGGATGGAAGACGCACAAAGCGACGCCCTTGTTGCGGAATCGCCGTTCTATATTCCGATGACCGGATCGCCGGTACGGCCGCGGCGGACCCTGAAACATGACGACACCTTTGTCGTGCTGGACAGCCACGGCGACATCGGCGTGTCCGCCGGCGGCTCCGACGGTCTGTTCAATGTCGATACGCGGCACCTAGCCCGGTTCGAACTGGTTCTCAACGACGTGCAGCCGCTGTTGCTCGGTTCCAACCTGCGCGACGACAATTCGGGACTGACGGTCGATCTCACCAATCCGGATATCTTCAGCGGCGAGCGCATCGTCCTCCACAAGGACATGGTGCATATCGTGCGCACGATCTTCCTGTGGCGCGGCACCGCCTATCAGCGGATCGGCGTGCAGAACCATGGCGACCGCACCGCGCGCTTCGATCTGACGTTCCTGTTCGACAATGATTTCGCCGACCTGTTCGAGGTGCGCGGCGAGAAACGGCCGCGCCGCGGGCTGGGCTCCGCCGAACTGCTGGGGCCGGCCGATGTCGGCTTGAGCTATACCGGGCTCGACGGCGTCGTCCGCACGACGGAACTGCATTTCGATCCGCCGCCGACGCGGATTGCGATCAACAGCGCGACCTATCACCTCGAACTGGCGCCGCAGCAGGTCACGTCGCTGTTCGTCGCGATCTCCTGCAATCCGCCCGCGGAACGCAAGATCGTCCCGTTCTTTCAAGGGCTTCTCGCGCATCGCCGCGAGATGCGGGAACAGGCATCCGGCGCGGTCAGCGTCGAAACCTCGAACGACATTCTCAACGAGGTGTTGTGCCGGTCGATGGCCGATCTCAACATGCTGATGACGGCGACGCTGGAGGGCCGCTATCCTTATGCCGGCATCCCGTGGTACTCGACCACGTTCGGCCGCGACGGGCTGATTACCGCACTTCAGATGCTGTGGGTGGATCCCCGGGTCGCGCGCGGCGTGCTGCGGCGGCTGGCGCGGTTTCAGGCAACGACGACCGATCCGTTGTCCGACGCCGAGCCCGGAAAGATCCTGCACGAAATGCGCGGCGGAGAAATGGCGGCGCTGCGCGAGGTGCCGTTCGCCTGCTACTACGGCAGCGTCGATTCCACGCCGCTGTTCGTGCTGCTGGCCGGCCTCTATGTCGAGCGGACCGGAGACGTCGCCACCCTTGCCGAATTGTGGCCGGCGATAGAGGCGGCGCTGGGCTGGATCGACGGACCCGGCGATCGCGACGGCGACGGCTTTATCGAATATCGCCGGGCGTCCGAACAGGGGCTGGTCAATCAAGGCTGGAAGGATTCCTTCGACGCCATCTTTCATGCCGACGGCCGGCTTGCCGAGGGCGACATCGCGCTTGCGGAAGTTCAGGGATATGTCTTCGCGGGCAAGCGCCTCGCCGCCTGTTGCGCGCGCCGGCTCGGCATGACGGAGCGGGCGCAGGCGCTTGAGGACGACGCGCGGCGGCTGGCCGCGCGGTTCGAGGACGCGTTCTGGTGTTCCGATCTCGGAACCTATGTGCTGGCGCTGGATGGCGCCAAGCGGCCCTGCAAGGTGCGCACCTCGAATGCGGGCCAGCTTCTGTTCACCGGCATCGTGCGCGAGGACCGGGCGCGCATGGTCGCGGCCGACCTGATGCGCCCACAGTTTTTCACCGGCTGGGGAATCCGCACGGTGGCGCTCGGCGAGGCACGCTACAACCCGATGTCGTATCACGACGGATCGATCTGGCCGCACGACAATGCCCTGATCGCTCTCGGCCTTGCGCGCTACGGCCTGAAGCATTCGGTCGAAGCCGTGTTCAAGGGATTGTTCGACGCGGCGAGTTACATGGATCTGCGGCGGCTGCCCGAACTGTTCTGCGGGTTCCGGCGCGAGCGGCGGCGCGGACCCACGCTTTACCCGGTCGCCTGCTCGCCGCAGGCGTGGGCGAGCGCGACGCCGTTTTCGTTGATCGAGGCGACGCTGGGGCTGGAGTTCGATGCCGACGCGCACGAGATCCGGTTTCGCAACCCGCACCTCCCGGTCTTTCTGAATGAAGTGATCCTGCGGAATCTTTCGCTCGGCGAGACCAGCGTCGATCTCCGCCTGCGCCGTCATGGCGACGATGTCTCGCTCGAAGTCATCCGGTCCCGCGGCCGCATTCAGGTTTCGATGGTGCTGTCGCATTGACATCGCCGACATCGCCGGCCGTCGGAACCGGGTGCTGACGCGCCGGCTTATCGGATCATCGCACCGGACCATGGTCCGCGGTTGTGGAGGATGTATGTTGCGACGAGTGTGCCTGATGATAGCCGTCCTGATTCTGACGCTTCTTGCGGCTGTCCCGCCCGCAGCGGCCGATGACGCAGGCTCGCAAGCCAAACCCGCCGAGACGGCGCCGGCGAATCCTCAGGACGCGGAAAAGGAAAAGAAGGAGCCTCCTCCGGCGTCGATCACCGTGATCGGCCCCGCCGACGCGCACGGCGTGCTCGGCCGCGAGGTCAAGAGCGCCACCGGCGAGAACATGGGCCGGATCGTTGACGTCATCGTCGATCGGGTCGGGGTGGTCCGCGCCGCGGTGATCGACTTCGGCGGCTTTCTCGGCGTCGGCAGCCGCAAGATCGTCGTCGACTGGCAGGTGCTGCATTTCGGAGCGATGGAGGGCAAGAACAGCACCATCACGCTCGAACTGACACAAGCTCAGGTCAAGGCCGCGCCGGAATACAAGGAAGGCGCCCCTGTTGTCGTGCTGGGCGCGTCGGGACGCCTGACGCCCCTCCCGTTTTGATGCCGTGACGGACCATGAAGCGGCTGACGCGCCACCAATGGGAATTGTCCGAATTGGACAGCGCGGGCGACCTGCGGCCTGACACCGACGACGTGAGTCCGTCGCCTTCGCCTTCGTCCGCGCCGCAGCGGCCGCCGCCCTCGCCGCAGAGCCAGCGCGGCCTCGACTGGTTCATCTTCTTCCTCGCCGACGTGCAAACCGGATTCGGCCCCTTCGTGGCCGTCTATCTGACGACGCAGAAATGGACGCTGGGCGAGATCGGCCTCATTCTGTCGATCGGCGGCATCGTCGGCCTGATCGGGCAGATGCCGGGCGGCGCCATCATCGATGCCGCCCGTTCGGAACGGTTCGTCGCCGGCCTCGCGGTGGCGACCATCGGCATGGCCGCGCTGGCTTATGCGGCGTGGCCGATCTTCCCGGTGATCGCGATGGCCGCGACGCTGCACGCGGCGGCCAGTTGCGTGCTCGGGCCCGCGATCGCGGCGATCAGTCTCGGCCTGGTCGGGCCGGCGGCGATCGGCGAGCGGCTCGGGCGCAACGCGCGCTATGCGTCGCTGGGCAACGGCGCGGCCGCGGCCATCATGGGCGGCATCGGTTATCTGCTGTCGAGCCGCGCCGTGTTCGTCGTCAGCTTCATATTCGCCATCGCGACGTTGCTGTCGCTGTCGCGGATCCGCGACCGCGAGATCGATACGGAGCAGGCGCACGGCGCCATGTCCGGTTCGAAGCGCGATCCCGAGGCGACCAGCATCCTGCGACTGCTGCGGCAGCGTCCGCTGTTCATCTTCGCCGCGGCTGTGATGCTGCTGCAACTGGCCAACGCCGCGATGCTGCCGTTGATGGCCGGAATCGTCACGTCGCGCTCCAGCACGCTGGCGCCGATCCTGATCGCGGCCAGCATCATCGTTCCCCAGGCGATCGTCGCCATGATCTCGCCCACCGTCGGCCGCAAGGCGCAGGCGTGGGGCCGCCGCCCGCTGCTGATGCTGGCGTTCGCCGCGCTCGCGGTTCGCGGTCTCCTGTTCGCGACGGTGAGCGACCCGTCGATGCTGGTGGTGATCCAGGTTCTGGACGGCATCACCGCCGCGATCTTCGGCGTCATGATTCCGCTGATCGTCGCCGATATCACGTTCGGATCCGGCCACTTCAGTCTGGCGCAGGGGATCGTCGGCACGGCCACGGGCATCGGCGCGTCGATCAGCCCCGTCATCGCCGGTTACGCCAGCGATCATTTCGGGCACAGCGTCGCCTTCGCGGGATTGGCTGTGGCGGCGATGGCCGGCTTGCTGCTGGTCTGGTCGGTGATGCCAGAAACCCGGCCGCGGCTGCGCCATGGGCTCGCGTGAGCGGCATCGTTGCCGGCGCGGCGCGCAGAGCGGCTCATATCTCCTGCTTCAGGCGAAGGGCGTCGGTGGGCGCCGCGCTTTTCTGATCGTTGTCGAAGTAGACGTAGACGTCGAAGCCGCGTCGTTTCCACTTCGAGAGGTCGGCCGCCCACTTGCGCAACGTCTGCGGACGATAGCGTCCCTTGTACCGCCCGCCAGGCCCGTGCGCGCGGATGTAGATGAAATCGGCCGTGCGCTCCCACGGCGACGGCGCATCATGATGGTCCGAGATACATAGCGCGATATTGCGATCGGCCAGAAGCCGCAAGATGTCCGGCGTGTACCAGCCCGGATGGCGAAACTCGAACGTATACGTCCGCTTGCGCGAAAGGAGCTTGATGAAGCGCGCCAGCCGCTCGCGGTCCGCCTTCATGTTGGGCGGCAGTTGAAACAGCACCGGCCCGGCCTTTCGACCAAGCAGCGACAGGCGCTGCTCGATCAGCGACAGGCTATCGACCGACGCCTCCGACAGCCGCTTCCAGTGGGTGATGAAGCGGGAGGCTTTCCAGGAGAAGACGAAATCCCGCCCGCTGCTGTCGTGCCACACCTTCACGGTCTGCGTCGATGGCGTATGGTAAAAGACGCCGTTGAGTTCCGTCGTCTCGAACTGGGATGCGTAATAGCGAAGCTGGTGCTTCACCATCAATCCCGGCGGGAAAAAGCGGGCCGCGCCACGAAGCATAACTCCAGCCCGACGTGCCGATGCGAATCTTGGCCATGTGTCGTGTCGCGCCTGAATGCGGTTGCGGGCCGCGCGGCCGCTGCGACTGATGTCGCCGCCAGCCGCGGCACCACCGACCAGGGCGACCCATTGGTCAATTCCGCAATCGGCCGATGGTTTCCCTCCGCTTTCCCATGAATTGCAATGCGGGCCGTTCAGGGTGTCTCGTGTGTCGGGCCGCGCAGCCTCGCGACATCCGCTTCGGTCACCGCGGGAGCATCGTTCGACCAGCTCTTGCGCACGAAGGTGGCGAGCGCGGCAACCTCGCCGTCGTTCAGCCGCCAGCCGAAGCCCGGCATGGCGAGGCGTTCGGGCCGCGACCCGGTGGATGGCGCGGCGTCGCCGTTCAGGATGACCGAGATGAGGCCGCCGGGCTCCGTCGCCGTCACCAGCGAATTGCCGTCGAGATGGGGAAAGACGTTCTCGGCGCCCTTGCCGCTGGTGAAGCGGCAGGCGTTGCAGTTGTCGAGATAGAGCCGCGCGCCGAGATCGAGTTGCGGCGAGGCGCTGGCGAGTTGCTGCGCCGTCGGCAAAGGCTGGCGACGGGGCGTGCTGACGCCGGACACGGCGCGATCCTGTTTGATCGCCTTGAGGTAGGCAACGATGGCCTCGATGTCGCCGCCCGGCAGATGCTGGAGCCAATGCTGCACAGCCAGCGCCATTTCGCCCGACACGCCGGACGTCTCGTTGCGTCCGCTCGCCAGCAGCGCGACGAGTTGCGCCTCGCTCCAGCGCTGCGCGTCGCTGTTGACGGCGCGCAGGTCCGGCGCCGGCCATGCGCCGACCGTCCCGCCGGACAGAAACTCAGCCGAGCGCGAGTCATAGCCTTTCTCGGCGAAGGTCAGCGGGTTGCGCGGCGTATGGCAGGAGCCGCAATGGGTGAGCGCCTCCACCAGATAAGCGCCGCGATCGAGCTTCGCATCGCCCATGTATGGCTTGAAGCCGGCGCCCGGCAGCGAAACCCAGTCCCACAGCCGGATGCCCCAGCGCTGATTGAACGGAAAAGCGAGGCGCGTCTCGGGCACCGCCGATTCCACCGGCGCCACCTGCCCCATCATATAGGCATAAAGCGCCCGGACATCCTCCTCGGTCATCTTGCGATAGCTCGGATAAGGCATCGCACGTCATTCGGGATCGACCGCCGAAACCCGCAAGGTGCGATCCGTGATGGCTCCGTCTCATCGACAGCGGCCACCCTGAAAGTTTAGCGGGTTTTCCACCGACGCGGGAGGTTCGGTTGATCGGGCCCACGGGTCAATTGCGGACAGAGCCCATGATCGACGGGATGGCGGGATGGCGTTTCATCCGGAGAGCAGGAAGCCATGGAGTCTTTCACCGCATCATGGAAGCGGTGTTCTTTGTTTCGGCGCGCCGACCAAAGCCGGCTTTCGCATTATTCGAAACGATGCCTGCGCCCGTTGCGGATCATCCAACCATCCGCGTCCGGCCGGTCCAGTATTTCGCCCGCAACGCCTTCTTGTCGATCTTGCCGACACCGGTCAGCGGCAGCGATTCGACAAACTCGACATTCTTGGGCGCATGAGTCGAGCCCTTGCGAGTCTTGACGAGGTCCATGAGAGCGCGGACATCGGGCTTGGCGCCCGGCTTCGGCACGACGATCGCGCTGACCGCTTCGCCCCACTTCTCGTCCGGCACGCCGATCACCGCGACCATCGCCACGTCGGGATGCGCGGACAGCACGTCCTCGACCTCCCTCGGAAAGATATTGAAGCCGCCGGAGACGATCATGTCCTTCTTGCGGTCGAGAATGAACATGTAGCCGCGCTCGTCCCTGCGCGCGATGTCGCCGGTGTGTAGCCAGCCGTTTTTCAATGTCTCCGCGGTCACCTCGGGCCTCTGCCAGTAATCCTTCAGGACGTGCGCCGCACGCACGCAAATCTCGCCCGCCTCCCCGACCGCGACTTCCTGATCGTTGTCATCGAGAATCCGGACGTCGCAGGTCGAGATCGGCATACCGCAGGATTCGAAAAGCTCCGGCCGCGAGGGCGTATGATCGCTCTTGCTCAGGACCGAAACCGGATAGCATTCCGTCTGTCCATAAAGCTGCGCGAACACCGGGCCGATGCGCTCGATGCCCTCGACCAGCCGGGTCGGGGACATCGGCGAGGCGCCGTAGAGCAGATATTCCAGAGACGACAGGTTCGTGCCCGCCAGCTTCGGTTGATCGAGCAAGACATAGATCATCGTCGGTACGAGCAGCGTGAAGTTGATATTTTCACGCTCGATCGTCGCAAGTACCACCTCGGGGTCGAATCCCTTGAGCATGTGGACCGTACCGCCCTTCAGCAGCACCGGCAGGATCTTCGTGCCCGCAACATGGCTGATCGGCGCGACCGTGAGGTAGCGGGGCGCGTCGGGAATCTCGAAATCGGCGAGGATCGCGGGCGCAACAGGGGAAAGTTCGCGATGCGTGCGCAATGCGCCTTTCGATTTGCCGGTGGTGCCGCCCGTATAATTCAGAGCGCCTTCGTCATCCGGCGTTGCGAGATCGCGCGCGCTCACGGCGCCGGCATCTCCCGCGGCCGCGACCAGATCGACGCCATAGTCCGCGCGCTCGGTCGTGAAAACACGTTTCAGGCCGGCCGCGCGCGCCGCGAGTTCGCCGCCGCGTCCAAGGAAGGCTTTGGTATCGAGCACCAGCGTATGCACGTTCGCGTCGGCGATCTGGCCGAGTTGATCGTCCAGAGAGGCCATCGGATGCAGCCAGGTGATGGATGCGCCACAGCATTGCGCGGCGACGCCGGCCGCCCACGGCTCGACACGGTTCGAGCTCAGCAGCGCGACACGCTCACCGCGCGTAAGGCCCGCGCGCAGAAGTACCGACTGCATCCGGCCGATGAGATCCAGCACGGCGGCGTAGCTGATGGCGCCGCCGTCCCACGCGAAAGCCGTGCGGTCAGGATAGCGCGCAAGCGCGCGGAGCGTCTGTTCGCTGATCGTCGGAAGGCAGTTCAGATAGGATGACATGGCGCTCCCCCGTTCCGGCCACGGCAATCGAAGCACAATCGGGCGCCATGCGGAAGGACGAAACCGCTACCTCAAAGCAAGCTGCGGCATCGTCGGAACCGACGATGGTTTCATGATAGGGCAATACCTCTAATGCGAATGCGATCAGGCTGGCGGACGGCCGCGCATCATCGATCGTCATCCATGTTAAAGGTAGCATGGACCGATGACCGGATCGGAATGCCGCCGCGCCGGGGCGGAACGCCGGTTCGGGCAGGACGGACCGCCGCCATCCGGATAGGATGGATGTTCGGAGCAGGAAGAGCGCGAATGAACATTGAGTTTGGACCGGAGCTGGAGACCTTCCGTCAGGAGGTGGCGGCGTTTCTCGACACCGCGCCGACGCCGGACATCCGCGAAGCCGGCAGAAAGACCACCAGCGTATTCGCTCCCTTCGATCAGGCGATCGCCTGGCAAAAGATTCTGCACGCAAAGGGATGGGCCGCGCCGACGTGGCCGAAAGAATACGGCGGCCCCGGCTGGTCGGTGGAGCAGCGCTACATTTTCGCGGAGGAGTGCCGCAAGCGCGAACTGCCGCCGCTGTTGCCGAACGGCCTGCTGATGGTCGGCCCGCTGCTGATCGACCTCGGCACCGAGGAGCAGAAGCGCAAGCACCTGCCGCAGATCCTCTCCGGCGAAGCTTACTGGACGCAAGGCTATTCCGAGCCGAATGCCGGCTCCGACCTCGCCTCGCTCCAGTGCGCGGCCGTGTCCGACGGTGACGACTACATCATCAACGGCTCCAAGATCTGGACCACGCTGGCCCACCGCGCCAACCGCATGTTCATGCTGGTGCGCACCGGCAAGACCGGCAAGAAGCAGGAAGGCATCACCTTCCTGCTGCTGGAGCGCACCGATTATCCCGGCATGGAGATTCGCCCGATCATCGGCCTCGACGGCATTCCCGAACAGTGCGAGGTGTTCTTCGACAACGTGCGGGTGCCGAAGTCCGGCCGCGTCGGCGCGGAGAACGACGGCTGGTCGGTGG
>JBIQLW010000071.1:0-15044 GCA_044463945.1 Bradyrhizobiaceae bacterium
CGCCGCCGAGCCGGCGCGCCGAGCGGCAGCAGTCCATCGCGGTGTTGCCGCCGCCGAGCACGATGACCCGCTTGCCGATGGAATGGATGTGGTCGAACGATACGCTGGAAAGCCAGTCGATGCCGATATGGATGTTCGCCGCCGCCTCCTTGCGGCCGGGAATGTCGAGGTCGCGGCCGCGCGGCGCGCCGGAGCCGACCACGACGGCGTCATAGCCTTCGTCCAGCAGCGCCTTCATGCTGTCGATGCGGGTGCCGCCGCGAAAATCGACGCCGAGATCGAGGATGTAGCCGGTTTCCTCATCGATCACGCTGTCGGGCAGCCGGAATTTCGGAATCTGCGTGCGCATCATGCCGCCGGCGCGCCTGTCGCCGTCGAACACCACGCAGTCGTAACCGAGCGGCGCGAGGTCGCGCGCCACCGTCAGCGAGGCCGGGCCGGCGCCGACCAGCGCGATGCGCTTGCCGTTCCTCGCCGCCGCCGGTTTCGGCAGGCGGTCCTTGATGTCGTCCTTGTAGTCGGCTGCGACGCGCTTGAGCCGGCAGATCGCCACCGGCTCGTGCTCGACGCGGTTGCGCCGGCAGGCGGGCTCGCACGGCCGGTCACAGGTTCGCCCCAGGATTCCCGGAAAGACGTTGGACTTCCAGTTGATCATGTAGGCGTCGCTGTAGCGGCCCGCGGCGATCAGTCGGATATACTCAGGGACCGGGGTGTGTGCCGGGCAGGCCCATTGGCAATCGACCACCTTGTGAAAATAGTCGGGAGCCGAGATATCGGTCGGTTTCATTCCCATCCCAAACCCGCGCTGACAAACGGGTTAACACGCGCGGTCTTTCACAGCTTTCCAGCACTCCGAATGTGCTTTTGTTGTTTGTCTCTTGGATCATGATCTTGGAACTAGATTAATTCAATATGATCCCGCGCGGCCCACGACTGCATTTTTAAGTGAACGACTTTAGGCGCACGGCACTATCACGCGCGCTTGCGCGTCTGTCGCGCCGCAACATGAACTATTCGTGATGCGCCGGAAGCGGCGGGATGGGCGCGTCCTAGAGGTCGCTTTTCGCCAGATCCCACATCAGCCGATAAATCCCGGATGAGACGATTTTGCCTGCGCCGGCAAGGTCCAGCGGGTCGAAGCGCAGCGCCATCGCCATCGCCACCGGCTTCACGTCGGTGCCCTCGATCAGCACGAACCAGTCGCCGGCGCCGGGGTTGGGCGCGTCGTCGGTCAGCGATTTCGACAGCGTCGGGTCGCTTTCCAGGAGGTGCATCGAGATGCCGCCCTCCAGCATCTCGGGATCGAGCCGTGGCGCGACGAAAGCGCGCAGCCGCTCGGAATCGGCCGGGCGCAGCCGGATGATGCCGAGCGCCGCGCCGCGCCCCTGACCCCGGCTCATGGTGATGCGCGCCACCGCGCGGATCATGTTGCGGAAGCGCGCGATGTTCTGCTTCGACCATTCGGTCTGATTGGCCAGCGCGGCGCGGTAGGCCGGGCTGTCCAGCACCTCGAACGTCGCGGTGGAATACAGGCTGAGATATTTCGGACTGGCGGCATGGGCGATGTAACGCCGCGCCTCGACGAAGCCGTCGATGGCGACGCGCTCGGCGATGTGCTCGCGGTCGTACCAGCGGTTGAAGTCGGCCTCGTCCGCGGGATCGATATCCATCGAGGTCAGCAGCATTCCCTTGGCGGCGATCGGCATCGGTCGGTGTCCTTGTCTTAGGTTTCGTGAGAGCGCGCATCGGTCACGAGGTCCGCGGTTGCCTTGATCACCGCGTCGCGGATACCGGGATCGTACAGCGAATGCCCGGCGTTCTCGACGATACGGATATCGGCTTTGGGCCACACCGCCGCCAGCGCATCAGCGGTCGATGGCGGGCACAGCAGGTCGTAGCGGCCCTGCACGATGACGCCGGGAATGTCGCGCAACTGACCCGCGTTCGCCAGCAACTGGCCGGGCGTCAGGAAGCAGTCGTTGCGGAAGTAGTGCGCCTCCATGAACGGCGTCGCCGGCAGCGGCCCCGATGCCGTTAGGGCGGCGGGATCGAGCCGGGTGCGCTTCGGCGCGTGCTCGGAGAGGATGCGCTCGGTGTCGTGCCAGGCGCGGGCGGCGGGCGCGTGCATCGCGGCGTCGGGATCGAGGATGCGCCGCCAATAGGCGTCGAGCGGCTGTGTTCGCTCCTCCGGCGGCAGCAGGCCGAGGAAGTCGTCGTTAAGGCCGGGATAAAATCGCGGCAGCATCGCGCGGAATGCGGCGTCCACCTCAGTGCGGGTGCCGAGGAAGGTGGCGCGCAACACGAGGCCGCTGACGTGCTGCGGATGCGCCTGCGCATAGGCCAGCGCCAGCGTCGCGCCCCACGAGCCGCCGCTCACCAGCCAGCGTTCGATGCCGAGCGCGGCGCGGATCGTCTCCATGTCGGCGATGAGGTGCGAAAGAGTGTTGGCGTCGCGGCTGCGCTTCGGACGGCTGCGGCCGCAGCCGCGCTGATCGAACAGCACGGCGCGGCAATGCGTGGGATCGAACAGCTTGCGATGATCGGGCTGGCAGCCGCTGCCGGGGCCGCCGTGCAGATAGACCGCCGGCACGCCGTCGGGATTGCCTATGGTTTCGACGTAAAGCTCATGACCGTCACCGACCGGCAGCATCTGCGCGGTCAGCGGTGCGTAAGGATCGTTGCGTCCGTCCGCTTGCGGTCCGCCGGCGTCAGGCATTATCGCGTCAATTCGTCCGCCGCGCCGTCATGTCCGCCGGGGTGCGTGTCCAAGGCCCGTGTCCAAGGGGCATGACCAATGGGTGCGTGCCAAGGCGCGGCATGATCGCGCCGCCGCGCCCGGCTGAGCCGATGACGCGGTTATTTGCGGGCCGCGCAGGCGTACATGTTGATTTCCATGCCGACCGGCACTTCCACGATCTTCGGTGCTTTCCAGGCCATCTCATGTCTCCAGCCGCGCCGGCCCCATTGCCGGCCTCCGCAGTCTACGACGATTTTGCCTGAAAACCATCGAAATCCACGAGGCGCCGGCCGACCCGGATGTCGCGTTGCAGCAATCGCGCCGGGCAAGGCCGGAGCCTGCGTCGTGGTGGCAATCGGTGTGAAAACGCCGTAACGCTCGGATGGCGGCGGGCAAGACCGCGATCAGAAAGAAAAAGGAGCGGCTCATGGACGAGGTGTGGCGTCTTCCGGCAACCGAACTGGCGGCACGGGTCCGCGCGCGAAAAGTGTCGGCGGTGGCGGCGACGACGGCGGCGCTGGAGCGGCTTGAGGCGGTCAACCCGAAGATCAACGCGGTGGTCGATCACCGGCCGGAGGACGCCCTGAAGCAGGCGGCGGCGGTCGACAAGGCGCTTGCCAAAGGCCACGATCCCGGCATCCTCGCCGGCGTCCCGGTGACCATCAAGGTCAATGTCGATCAGGCCGGCTACGCCACCACCAACGGCATCGAGGCCCAGCGCGATCACATCGCCGCCGAGGACAATCCGGTGGTGGCGAATTTGCGCCGCGCCGGCGCGGTGCTTCTCGGCCGCACCAACACCCCGGCGTTCTCGTATCGCTGGTTCGCCAATAACCAGTTGCACGGCCACACCAGAAACCCGCGCGACCCGGCGATCACGCCGGGCGGCTCCTCGGGCGGCGCAGGATCGGCGACCGCCGCCGGCATCGGCCATATCGGCCACGGCACCGATATCGCCGGCTCGGTGCGCTACCCGGCTTATGCCTGCGGCATCCACGGCTTGCGGCCGACGCTGGGGCGCATCCCCGCGCACAACCCGTCGCTGCCGGAGCGGATGCTGTGCCCGCAGATTTCCGCCGTCTCCGGCCCGCTGGCGCGCAGCATCGGCGACCTGCGCCTCGCGCTCACGGCGATGGCGCGAGAGGATCTGCGCGATCCGTGGTGGGTGCCGGCGCCGCTGGAAGGGCCGCCGCTGCCGCGCCGCGCCGCGCTTTGCCTGCGGCCCGACGGACTGGAGGTCGTGCCCGAGGTGATCGACGCGCTGGAAGATGCCGGCCGGCGTTTGCAAGCGGCGGGCTGGACGGTCGAAAAAATCGACAACACCCCGCCCCTGAAGGAGGCGGCCGAACTGCAACGCACGTTCTGGCTCGGCGACGGCTATGATGCGATGCTGGCGGCGGCCGAGCGCGAGGGCGATCCCGGCGCGCTCGCCTGCCTGCGTGGCAGCCGCGCCCATGTCCATCCGCTCGATGCGGCGCGGTTCTCGGCCATCCTGCAACGACGCGCGGCGCTGACCCGCGACTGGCAGCTTTTCCTGCAGGATTATCCGGTGCTGGTGCTGCCGGTGTCGGGCGAACTGCCGTTCCCGGATCAGCTCGACCTCAAGGACGATGCGTCGTTCGCGCGGGTGTGGCGGGCGCAGATGCCGCAGGTCGGCATTCCCTTCATGGGATTGCCGGGCCTGACGGTGACCACCGGCCTGATCGGCCGCGTGCCGGTCGGCGTGCAGGTGGTGGCCGGGCGCTATCGCGAGGATCTGTGCCTTGCGGCGGGCGAGGCGATCGAGGCGGGCGGCGTGCCGGCGTCGCCGGTCGATCCGCTCTGACAGCAAGCGCGAGGGCCTTGACCGATGACCAGCGTTTTCGATTTCTCCGCCCGCGCGCTCGACGGCCGCGAGGTCGCGCTCCGGCAGTTCGAGGGGCAGGTGCTGTTGATCGTCAACGCCGCCAGCGCCTGCGGCTTCACCCCGCAATACAAGGGGCTTGAGGAATTGCATCGAAAATACGCGCCACGCGGCTTCGCCGTGCTCGGCTTTCCCTGCAACCAGTTCGGCGGGCAGGAGCCGGGCGGCGCGACCGAAATCGCCGCGTTCTGCGAGCGCAGCTACGGCGTAACGTTTCCGATGTTCGACAAGGTCGAGGTCAACGGCGCGGCGGCGCACCCGTTGTACAAATTCCTGAAAAATGAGAAAGCGGGGCTGCTCGGTTCGTCGATCAAATGGAATTTCACCAAATTCCTGAGCGACAGGTCGGGCCGGGTGGTGGCCCGGCATCCGCCGACCACGCGACCCGAGAGTTTGGCCGGAGATATCGAGGCATTGCTGTGAACGAGACGACCCCTTCGCCCGCGTCTGAACTGCCGGACCGTCTCTCGACCGATCCGGCCAGCCCGTATTACGATGCCGAACTGCTCGCCCGCGACATCGGCATCCGCTTCAAGGGCGTCGAGAAAACCAACGTCGAGGAATACTGCGTGAGCGAGGGCTGGATCCGCGTGCCGGCCGGCGCCGCCAGGGACCGTCATGGCAACCCGTTGACCATCAAGCTTCACGGCACGGTCGAACCCTATTTCCGCGACGGCGCGGGCTGAGCGGCGGCGCTTGGAGTCTGACCGGAAACGAGGCGTCATCGTCCGCGCAGGCGGACGATCCAGTAATCCGGGGCGTGCATGATCCGGTCCGGCATCGCGTACTGGGTCCCCGCCTGCGCGGGGACGACGCTGGGGATGTCAGGACGGCCGCAATTCCAGCAGGCGGCGGCCTTCGCCCTTGAGCAGCTTCTTCACCGCGCTGGAGGCGACCACCTCGTCGTCGTTGGCGTAAGCCTCGTGGTTCTTCTCGATGTCGTCGAGCCGGTAGAGATAGTTGACCATGATGCCCGCGGATTCCCGCAGGCCCTTGGCCGAGGTGTCGCCGAGCCAGTTGATCTGTTCGAGCCGCGCGCCGTTGCCGAGGTGGAAGCGCGCCACCGGATCGACCGGCTTGCCGCGCGGCGTCTTGGCCTTGAGGAAGTAATACGCCGCCAGCGGCTCGATCAGCGGGCGGAGCCGCTCCACCAGCGCGGCATCGTCGATCCAGTCGTCGCCGTCGAGCTGCTTGAGCAGCGCGCGCTCCTCCTCGGTAAGCGGCAATTCGTTCTCGCGGCCGATCCAGCGCATGAAGCCCGGCACCGGCGACAGCGTGATGAAGGTATCGAGCTTCGGCAGTTCGCGGCGCAATTCCTCCACCACCTGCTTGATGAGGAAGTTGCCGAAGGAAATGCCGGCAAGGCCGCGCTGGGTGTTGGAGATCGAATAGAACACGGCGGTGCGCGCGTGCTCGATCGGCACCGGCTGGCGCTCCTTCGCCAGCAGCGGGGCGATGGCGCCGGGGATGCCCTCGGTCAGCGCCACCTCGACGAAGATCAGCGGCTCGTCCGGCAGCGCCGGGTGGAAGAAGGCGTAGCAGCGCCGGTCCACCGGGTCGATGCGACGGCGCAGGTCGTCCCAGTCGTGGATTTCATGCACCGCCTCGTAACGGATGACCTTTTCGAGGATGTTGGCGGGGCTCGACCAGTCGATCCGGCGCACCACGAGAAACCCCCGGTTGAACCACGACATGAACAGGTGGGCGAGGTCGCGATCGACGGTGACGAGGTTGTTGTGCGCGCCGCTCAGCGCCAGCAGGTCCACCCGCATCTCGACCAGTTCGCCGGTCGCGCCGGGCGCGCGGTTGAGGCGGCGGAACAGTTCCTGCCGGCGCGGCTCGGAGGCGAAGTGCAGGCCGCCGCCGGCGCCGCCGACGCCGCTGCGCCACTGTGCGATGGCCTCCTCCACCTTCTCGCGGTTCGGGCCGAAGTCGCGCGCCAGCGCCTCGAAAAATGCGACGCGGCCGGCTTCGTCCAGCGTGCGATAGGCATCGAGCACGTCGCGCGCCAGCACCGTGCCCGAGGCTTCGCCGCGGCCGGACAACAGTCCCTCGCACAGCGCCACCACGCCGTTGGCGTCCATCGGCACGGCATTGGCGGCGCGGTTGCCGCGCCGAAGCAGGCTGCGTCCGCGCTCGGAAATCGACGTCAGCAGGCCGGAGAAGAAATCGTTGCTCATGGCTATGGCACTCTCACCATCTATTACGATGCGATTATGACAGCCGCCATTCTACCCGGAAACCGCGCGCGTTGCCTGGCGACTGAAGTATGAAAGGGTTGCCTGTCACCCCCGGCGCAGCGGATGGGCGGCGAGGAAGCTCGCGAGCGCGGCGTTGAACATCATCGGCCGTTCGAGGTTGGCGAGATGGCCGACGCCCTCCAGTTCGATGTAGGTGGCGTTCGGGATCGCGCTCGCCATCGTTTTCATCATCGACGCCGGGGTGCTGGTGTCCTGCGATCCCGCGAGCACCAGCGTCGGCAGCTTGATGTATTTGAGGATGTCGCGCAGGTCGAAGCCGATCAGCGCGCGCAGGATCGCCTGATAGGTCGTTTCCGGCACGCTGGCGATGCAGTCGCGCGCCACCTCCATGCCGCGCGGATCGGGATTGCTGCCGGCCAACTCCTTGACCAGCGTCGGCGCGAGGTCCTTCATCGTCTCGCCGCGTTCGAGGCGGCCGAGCCGGTCGTCGATGAAGCTCTTTTGCCGCTCGCCGTCAGGGTCGCCGAAGGCCGGGGCGGTCTGCGCCAGCGCCACCGCGTGCGGCAGCTTCGGGTCGGTCCGCAAAAGCTCCTGAATAATCATGCCGCCGACCGAATGGCCGACCAGCACCGGCTTGTCGATGCCAAGCTGCGCCAGAAACGCCTTCAGCGCCTGCGCCAGCGCGGCGATGGTGGTGGTTTCCAGCGGCGTCGAGCCGCCGTAGCCCGGCATGTCCCAGGCGATGGTATGGTAGCGGCCGGCGAAGCCGTCGAGCTGGTCGCGCCAGACCCGCGCCGCGCCGCCGATGCCGTGCAGGAAGACGAGGCCAGGCGCGCCGATCTCCCCGGCGGCGAGATAGGTGAAACGGCCGTCGCCGGTCTTCAAGGTATCGGCTTCCACTACGCTGCGCCCCCGCTCCCAAGCATCAGAAAAACGATCCTAAAGCCTTTCCGGTTCCGGTGGAATCGGAAGCGGACGCGGTGGCCCGGCTGCCGCCGCCGCTTGCCGATTCGGACCCGCTTCGTTCCGACCCCGTTCCACAGGTTAACGCGGCGGCGGCGGGGCGTTGCGTTTTGGTACAGTCCGGCGCGCCTTCCAGGCCGTCCGTAGTGGGCTTTGACCCGGCGACGGCCGGTTCGCGTGAAGAAAACGCGTCAAAGAGGCTTTAGCGGGCGGCGTCGAGGCCCGGCGTCAGCGATTTGCGGAAGCGGCGGTCGCGCTTGAGGTGCCATTCGCGGCTCATGGCTTCGCGGCGGGTCGCGAAGCGCTCGACATGGAGCAGCACCCAGCGCCGGCCGCGGGTCGAGCGCGCGCCGGTGCCGGCATTGTGCTGGGCCAGCCGGCGCTCGACGTCGAGCGTCCATCCCACGTAAGTGAGATAACGGGTTCTGTCGGCGGTGCCGATCACGTAGACGAACGATTCCATGGCGCGGTCGGTTGATCCATCGGCGGCGGGCGCGGCAACGCCAGCGCAGGCACCACGACGATCCGCCGCGGATGTCAAGATTCCGTTTGCGCGCGCCGCCCCCTATGATGCCACTGGCGGGCGGGCGGTGCGATGAAGGAACAGGCGATGCGTGAGATGACAACGGCGGCGGTCGTGCTGGCGGCGCTGGGAACGGTGTCGATCACCGGCGCGAGCGCGCAGGACGTACCGGGAATCGAAATCTGCACCGCCGAGAAGGACATGACGCGGCGGACCAGTTGTCTGCAAAGCAACGTCGAGTTTCTCAAGACGACGATGACGCGGATGGCGCTGGACCAGCAGCGCAAGCTCGACGCCGCGACGCGGCAGATCGAGGCGCTGAAAGGGACGGTGGCGGCGTTGCAGAAGACGGTCGATGACCTGCGGGCGGCGCAGGCGGACAAGGCCGCGCCCGCGAAGGACGCCCCCGCGCCCGCGCCCAAGGACGGCAAGTAGCCTGAGAGTCTGACCGGAAACATTCAATACTGGATACTCTGCTTTCGCGGAGTATGACGGCTTTCGTGTCGCTTATTCACTCAAAAGGGAGACTTTCCAGTCAGACTCTAAAGTGTCACCGGCGCGCCGAAGCGGCGCGCGTCGCTTGGCAGCGCGAGGGGAGTTTGCTTTACTCGTCGCGCGCGGCAATCGCGCCGGGATCAAGAAAAGCAAAGGAAAGCCTGATGGCCAAACCCCGCGTCCTCGCCACCGATCTCGCGTTTCCCGAAGGTCCGGTGGTGTTGCCGGACGGCTCGGTGGTGCTGGTCGAAATCCGGGCGCAGCAACTCACCCGCGTGTGGCCCGACGGCCGCAAGGAGGTGGTGGCGAAAATGCCCGGCGGGCCGAACGGCGCGGCGATGGGGCCGGACGGCAAGATCTACGTCTGCAACAACGGCGGCTTTGGCTGGGTCCCCTCGCGCGGCACCATCATGCCCGGCGCGCCGGCGCCGCACGAATATATCGGCGGCTCGATTCAGCGCGTCGATGTTGCGACCGGCAAGGTCGAAACGCTGGCCGAGCGCTGCGGCGAGCACCCGCTGAAGGGGCCGAACGACCTGGTGTTCGACCGGCAGGGCGGGCTGTGGTTCTCCGATCTCGGCAAGCGCCGCGCCCGCGACATGGATGTCGGCGCGGTCTATTACATGAAGCCGAATGCGGGCGAGGTGGTGGAGGCGGTGTTCGGCGTGTTGCCGGCCAACGGCATCGGCCTGTCCCCCGACGAAAACACCGTCTACGTGGCGGAGACGCCGACCGCGCGGCTGTGGGCCTATGATTTGGCCGCGCCGGGCGAGGTGAAGCCGCGCGAGGTGATCTATCGCGGCGAGCGCGGCAGGCCGATCTGCGGGCTCGGCGGCTATCAGATGTTCGATTCGCTGGCGGTGGAAGCCTCCGGCAACGTCTGTGTCGCCACGCTGGTGTCCGGCTGCATCTCGGTGATCGCGCCGGACGGCAAGCTGGTGGAGCAGGTCGAGACCGGCGACCGCGTCACCACCAACGTCGCCTTCGGCGGGCCGGAACTGAAAACCGCCTACATCACGCTGTCGGGCCGCGGCGAACTGATCGCGATGGACTGGCCGCGCCCCGGCCTGCCGCTGAATTTTCTGAACAAGTGATGCGCAACGAACCTGCACAAATCCTTACGCTGTCATCGTCCGCCAACGGGTCCGGCTTCGCCGGCCCGATGACAGGCTCCGGCGGACGATCCGGTAACCCCAATCGCGGAATACTGGATGCCCCGCCTTCGCGGGGCATGACGGCGGTGGATGGAAAAGGAACTGTCATGCCCTGGCTGCAACCTGTCACCCTGAAGGGCGAGCACGCCTCGCTCGAACCGCTGGCGCACGCCCATCGCGACGGCCTGATCGAGGCCGTGAAAGACGGCGAGTTGTGGAAGCTGTGGTACACCGCCGTTCCCGCGCCGGACAAGATGGACGCCGAGATCGATCGCCGCCTCAAGTTGCAGGAGGCCGGCGCGATGCTGCCGTTCACGGTGAAGGACGCCGGAGGCCAGATCGCCGGCATGACCACCTATATGAACGTCGATGCCGCCAACCGCCGCGTCGAGATCGGCTCGACCTGGTATGCGAAGCGCGTGCAGCGCACGCCGCTCAACACCCAGTGCAAGCTGATGCTGCTGACGCACGCATTCGAGACGCTGGACTGCATCGCGGTCGAGTTCCGCACGCATTTCTTCAATCACCAGTCGCGGCGCGGCATCGAGCGGCTCGGCGCCAAGCAGGACGGCATCCTGCGCAACCACCAGATTTCGCCCAACGGCACGCTGCGCGAC
This sequence comes from Bradyrhizobiaceae bacterium, assembly GCA_044463945.1. Lineage (GTDB taxonomy): Bacteria > Pseudomonadota > Alphaproteobacteria > Rhizobiales > Xanthobacteraceae > 62-47. Next base: position 10,594 of record JBIQLW010000071.1, read on the forward strand.
ACCGTCGTCTACAGCATCATCGCCTCGGAGTGGCCGACGGTGAAGGCGCATCTTTCGTATCAACTGAATGAAAGAGTGCGGTCGTGATGTCTGCGGCTGCCCTCGTGTCCCGGACGCGATGCGGCATTCTTATGCTGCTTCGCAGAGCCGGGACCGTTTCGAAAACGGCCTTCGCGACGGCCCCGGATCAGCAGCGCAACGCTTCACGTTGCGCAGCATCCGGGGCACGCAGCGCGTTCGGACGATGAGATGGATACCTTCGACTATGTGATTGTCGGCGCCGGCTCCGCCGGGTGCGTGCTCGCCAATCGCCTGAGCGAGGATGCCGGGGTCACCGTCTGCGTGCTGGAGGCGGGCCCGCGCGACTGGCATCCCTACATCCATGTGCCGGCGGGCTTCATCAAGACCTTCTACGATCCCAGGCTGAACTGGTGCTATTCGCAGGAGCCGGGGCCGTGGACCGCGGGCCGCCGCATCTTCGCGCCGCGCGGCAAGACGCTGGGCGGCTCAAGCTCGATCAACGGCCACATCTACAATCGCGGCCAGCATCAGGATTTCGACACCTGGGCGCAGCTCGGCAATCGCGGCTGGGGCTATGCCGACGTGCTGCCGTATTTCAGGCGGCTGGAACGGCGCATCGGCGCGGGCGACGATGCCTATCGCGGCCGCGACGGCGGCCTCGCGGTGACCGATATCGGCTGGCGCGATCCGCTATGCGACGCCTTCATCGCCGGCGCGGTCAGCCTCGGCATTCCGCGCAACCCCGACTACAACGGCAGGATTCAGGAAGGCGTGTCCTACGCCCAGCGCACCATTCATCGTGGCCGCCGCGTCAGTGCGGCGACCGCGTTCCTGCGTCCGGCGATGAAGCGCGGCAACGTCGAGGTCCGCACCCATGCCCACGCAACGGGCATCGTCTTCGACGGCAAGCGCGCGGTCGGCGTGCGCTACGCCAGAGGCGGGCGCGGCGGCGCGGCGCGGGAGGTGCGCGCGCGCAAGGAGGTGATCCTGTCCGGCGGCGCGTATAATTCGCCGCAGCTTCTGCAACTCTCCGGCGTCGGCGACCCCGAACTGCTGCAATCGCTCGGCCTCGAAGTGCATCATGCGCTGCCCGGCGTCGGAGAGGGCTTGCAGGATCACTACGCGCCGCGCTCGGTGGCGCGGGTAAAGAACATCAGGACCATCAACGAGCGGGTGCGCGGATTCAATCTGGTGCTTGAGGCGATCAAGTGGGCGGCGACGCGGCGCGGCGTCCTGGCGCTGTCGCCGACCATGGTCTACTGCTTCTGGCATTCCGGCGAGACCACCGAAAGCTCCGACCTGCAACTCACCTTCACGCCGGCGAGCTACAAGGAAGGCGTGCAGGGCAAGCTCGAAGACCTGCCCGGCATGACGGTCGCATCATGGCAGCAGCGGCCGGAGAGTCGCGGCTACGTGCGTTGCCGCTCCAGCGATCCGTTCGAGGCGCCGCTGATCCAGACCAACTATCTCGACGCCGAACTCGACCGTCGCGTCGTCGTCGCCGGGATGAAGCTGGCGCGGCGGCTTCTGGCCTCGCAGCCGCTCGCGCCGTATTACGAGCGCGAGGATTTTCCCGGGCCGAACGTTGTGACCGACGACGAGTTTCTGGCGGCGGCGACCGAGCGCGGCACCACCACGTTCCATCCCGGCTGCACCTGCCGCATGGGCCCAGGCAGCGCGCCGTGGGCCGTGGTGGACGACCGGCTGCGCGTGCATGGGCTGGAAGGCTTGCGCGTGGTCGATGCCTCGATCATGCCGCGCATGATCTCCGCCAACCTCAACGCCTCCACCATGATGATCGCTGACAAGGCATCCGACTTCATCCGTGGCAAGAACGCGCCGGAAACGATCTGAGAGGTTGATGGGATGGCTCCGTGCCCCGGACGCGGCGCGGCATGAAATGCCGCTCCGCAGAGCCGGGATGAGGCGTCATCGTTCGCGAAGGCAGACGATCCAGTATTCCGGGCAGGCGCAATGAAAATCTGATTCCATGCGGAATACTGGATGCCCGCCTGCGCGGGCATGACGGCCGGTGTATTGCGCGATCAGCCCGACGATACGACTACTCATAAACGAACGCGGCGTCGGTCAGGTCGATCTTCGGAAACTCGTCCTTCTCGGCCCAGTAGTCCTGGTTGTGCTGCCATTCCGGCTTGGTGCCGCGCTTCGGCAGCAGGTGCATCCCGCGCATCATGTAGCCCGGATTGAAGTTCTCCTGATCGAGCCAGTCGAGCAGCGGCATGTCGCTGTCCTCGGGCCGCAGCGCCGGCGTCACCTTGCGCGCGTCGATCGCCTTCATGTGCTTGAGCAGCGCGCAGACGAAATCGGCGACCAGATCGACCCGCAGCGTCCAGCTTGCGCGGAAATAGCCGAACACCCACACCAGATTCGGCACGCCGGTGAACATCATGCCGCGATAGGTCACGGTGTCGGCGAAGTCGAGCGGCAGGCCGTCGATGGAGAACGCGATGTCGCCGGTCGCGAGCAGGTTGAAGCCGGTGGCGGTGACGATGATGTCGGCTTCAAGCGTCTTGCCGGATTTCAGCGCGATGCCGGTTTCGGTGAAGCGTTCGATCTCGTCGGTGACGACCGACGCCTTGCCGGCGGCGATGCCCTTGAACAGGTCGCCGTCGGGAATGAAGGCGATGCGCTGCTGCCACGGCCGGTAGCGCGGGGTGAAATGCGTCTTGATGTCGTAATCGGGACCGAGATAGGCGATGACGCCGGCCATCAAATCCTGCTTCGCGCCTTCGGGATCCTTGAAGGTTTTTCGCGTGAAGGCGTCCTGCTCGTAGAGGATCTTGCGGCGGACGATCTCGTGAATCCAGCTTTCGTCCACTTGCAGCCGGCGCAGCTCGTCGGCGATCTCGATGGCGTTGCGGCCGACGCGGAAATAGGTCGGCGAGCGTTGCAGCATGGTGACGTGGGCGCAATCGTCGGCGATGTTGGGCACCAGCGTCGCGGCGGTGGCGCCGGAGCCGATCACGATCACCTTCTTGTTCCTGTAGTCGAGGTCTTCCGGCCACTTCTGCGGATGCACGATCCTGCCCTTGAAGGCGGCCATGTCCGGCCATTCCGGGGTGTAGCCCTCGGTGTGGCGGTAATAGCCCTGGCACATCCAGAAGAAGTTGGTGGTGAAGCGCAAGCGCTCGCCGGTGTCGGTGCGCTCGGCGACGATGGTCCACAAGTTGTCGGCGTTGGACCAGTCGGCGCTGAGAATGCGGTGGTGATAGCGGATATGCCTGGCGAGGTCGTTCTCGGCGATCACCTCGCCCATGTATTTCAGGATTTCGGCGGCGGTGGCGATCGGCGGGCCGGTCCACGGCTTGAAGCGATAGCCGAAGGTGTAGAGGTCGCTGTCGGAGCGGATGCCGGGATAGCGATGGGTCCACCAGGTGCCGCCGAAGTGGTCCTGCGCCTCCAGCACCGCGAACGTGGTGCCGGGGCACTGGTGCGTCAGGTGATAGGCGGCGCCGACGCCGGAGATGCCGGCGCCGACGATTAGCACCTCGACGTGCTCGGCGACGGAAGAGGTGGCCGGCTCGATTTTGCCTTGCACGTTCGCCTGCACGTTTCCTTGCACGTTCACGGCGGCGGCCTCCTTCTTGCGCTTATGTCATCGTCTCGTCGGCGGCGCTTCGCCTCCGACTGTCGCCGCCCGTCCGTGTCGCATCTTGCGTGCAGATGCTGCGCCTACACCTCGCGCCGGTTGAGAAAGGCGAGGCGCTCGAACAGGTGGACGTCCTGCTCGTTCTTGAGCAGCGCGCCGTGCAGCGGCGGGATCAGCTTGCGCGGATCGCGCTCGCGCAGTTGCTCCGGCGTGAATTCCTCGTTCATCAGCAGCTTGAGCCAGTCGAGCAGTTCGGAGGTCGATGGCTTCTTCTTCAGGCCGGGAACGTCGCGCACCTCGAAGAAGATCTTCAGCGCTTCCTGCACCAGCCGCTTCTGGATGCCGGGGAAGTGGACATCGACGATCTGCGCCATGGTGTCGTGATCGGGGAACTTGATGTAGTGGAAGAAGCAGCGGCGCAGGAAGGCGTCCGGCAGTTCCTTCTCGTTGTTGGAGGTAATCATCACGATCGGACGTTCCTTCGCCTTGATCGTCTCGCCGGTCTCGTAGACGTAGAACTCCATGCGGTCGAGTTCCAGCAGCAGGTCGTTGGGAAACTCGATGTCGGCCTTGTCGATCTCGTCGATCAAGAGCACCGGGCGCTTGGCGTTGGTGAAGGCGTCCCACAGCTTGCCGCGCTTGATGTAGTTCTTGATGTCGGACACGCGGGCGTCGCCGAGCTGGCTGTCGCGCAGCCGCGAGACGGCGTCGTATTCGTAAAGCCCCTGCTGGGCCTTGGTGGTCGATTTGATGTGCCAGGTCAGAAGCGGCGCGCCGATCGCCTTGGCGACTTCCTCGGCCAGCACCGTCTTGCCGGTGC
>JBIQLW010000072.1:0-13889 GCA_044463945.1 Bradyrhizobiaceae bacterium
CGGTGCGCCATCGCGGCACCATCGGCGGCTCCATCGCCAACAACGATCCGACCGCAGATTATCCGGCGGCGTGCCTTGCGCTCAACGCCACCATCGTCACCAACAAGCGCCGCATCAAGGCGGAGGACTTCTTCCAGGGCCTGTTTACCACGGCGCTGGAGGGCGACGAGATCGTCACCCGCGTCATGTTTCCGCTGCCGAAGAAGGCGGCTTACGAGAAATTCCGCAATCAGGCGTCGCGCTACGCGCTGGTCGGCGTGTTCGTCGCCCGGATGCCGTCGGAAGTGCGCGTCGCGGTGACCGGCGCGGGCGCCGACGGGGTGTTCCGCGTCCCCGCGTTCGAAGCGGCGCTGAAGAAGCGGTTTTCGTCCAAGGCGCTGGACGGCCTGTCGGTTGACGCGGACGGTCTCAACAGCGATCTGCATGGCAGCGCGGAATATCGCGCGCACCTGATCGGGGTTCTGGCGCGCCGCGCCGTCGATGCCGCGAACGGCAGGGCCTGACTTAAACCGGCGACACGCAATGACCGCACCTGACAGTCTTCCCCAATCGGTCGATGCGACGCTCGGCCTCCTCGACAAGCGCGGCTATTTCGCCGACCGCGCCCTCGCCACCGTGGTCTATCTGGCGCTGCGGCTCGGCCGCCCGCTGTTCCTCGAAGGCGAGGCCGGCGTCGGCAAGACCGAGATCGCCAAGGTGCTGGCGGCGGCGCTGGGCCGCAACCTGATCCGGCTGCAATGCTACGAGGGGCTGGATGTCTCATCCGCCGTCTACGAGTGGAACAGCGCGGCGCAGATGATCGCGATCCGCCTCGCGGAAGCCGCGGGCGATTCCGACCGCGAGCAGTTGTCGCACGACGTCTTCAGCGAGCGCTATCTCATCAAGCGGCCGCTGCTCAAGGCGCTGGAGCCGGACGTCGCCGGCCCGCCGGTGCTGCTGATCGACGAACTCGACCGCGCCGATGAAGCGTTCGAGGCGTATCTTCTGGAAATCCTCAGCGATTTTCAGGTCACCATTCCGGAATTGGGCACCGTCCGCGCGCCGCACCCGCCGATCGTCATCATCACCTCGAACCGCACCCGCGAGATCCACGACGCGCTCAAGCGCCGCTGCCTCTATCACTGGGTGGACTATCCGTCGGCCGAGCGCGAGCTCGCCATCGTCAAGTCGCGGGTGCCGGGCATTTCGGCGAAGCTGTCGCAGCAGGTGGTCGGATTCGTGCAGGCGCTGCGCGAGCAGGACTTCTACAAGAACCCCGGCGTCGCGGAGACGATCGACTGGGCCACCGCTCTGACCCAGCTCGACGCGCGGGCGCTGACGCCGGAAGTGGTCGGCGACACGCTAGGCGCGCTTCTGAAGTATCAGGACGACATCGCGCGGATGCAGGCCGGCACCTTGCAAAAGGTTTTGAAAGAAGCGACAAGCGATATATAATTTTAAATATAACGATATCGACCTGGCTTTATCCTGAGAGTGTGATCGGCTTTCTGGGTGACTATGCAACACGAAAATCGTCATGCTCCGCCAATGGGTCCGCGCAAAGCGCGGCCCGAGGACAGACTCCGACGGAGCATCCAGTATTCCATATGGAATCGGATTTCCCCCGCACTCGCACGGATTACTGGATCGTCCGCCTTCGCGGACGATGACGCCTCGTTTCCGGTCAGGCTTTCACGGCGAAAGCAGCGCTTGAACCGGACTTGTCGCGTCACGAGAGGCAGCAGATGACCACCCTCGAGCCCGTCACCGGACTGATCGCCGACAACGTCGTCGGCTTCGCCCGTGCGTTGCGCGCAGCCGGCGTTCCGGTCGGCCCCGGCGCGGTGATCGATGCGCTGGAAGCCTTGCGCGTGATCGACATCGGCCATCGCGGCGAGGTCTACGCCACGCTGCAGGCGGTGTTCGTCAAGCGCCACGAGCACGCGCTGATCTTCGCGCAAGCCTTCGACCTGTTCTTCCGCGCCGAGCAGGAGTGGATGCACCTGCTCGACTCGGTGCCGCTGCCCGACCACGCCAGGCCGAAGCCGAAACCCGCCTCGCGCCGGGTGCAGGAGGCGCTGTCGCAGACCCGGAAGATGGAGGAAACCCCCGCCGAGGCGCAGGAATTGCGGCTGTCGCCGTCGGATCAGGAGATTCTGCAAAAGAAGGATTTTGCCCAGATGAGCGCGGCGGAAATCGCGGAGGCCGCCCGCGCCATCGCCAACATGAAGCTGCCGCAGGCCGAGTTGCGGACCCGGCGCTTCGCATCCGATGCGCGCGGCCGCAAGCTCGACCTGCGCCGCACCATCCGCGCCAGCCTGCGCACCGGCGGCGACATCGTCGATTTGCGCCGGCTCGGGCGTATCGACAAGCCGGCGCCGATCGTGGCGTTGCTCGATATCTCCGGCTCGATGAGCGAATATACCCGGCTGTTCCTGCATTTCCTCCACGCCGTCACCGATGCGCGCAAGCGCGTCTCGGTGTTCCTGTTCGGCACCCGGCTCACCAACGTCACCCGCGCGCTGCGCTCGCGCGATCCCGACGAGGCGCTGGCAAGCTGCTCGGCCACGGTGGAGGACTGGGCCGGCGGGACCCGGATCGGCACCTCGCTGCAAACCTTCAACAAGCTGTGGGGGCGGCGGGTGCTCGGGCAGGGCGCGATCGTGCTGCTGATCTCCGACGGGCTGGAGCGCGAGGCCGACGCCCGGCTCGCCTTCGAGATGGACCGGCTGCACCGCTCCTGCCGCCGCCTGATCTGGCTCAATCCGCTGTTACGGTTCAGCGGATTCGAAGCAAAGGCGCAGGGAATCAAAATGATGCTGCCGTATGTTGACGAATTTCGTCCGGTGCATAATTTGTCCTCTATTGCGGATCTGATCGCCGCGCTGGCGGCCGCGCCCGCGCCGCGCCGGCGCGAACCGATCCGCCCCGCAGCCTGACGGAGGCCCCCATGCTCGAACGCGACGAGGACATTCTGCAAGCGGCCGAGGCGTGGAAGAAGGCCGGGCGCGGCGTGGCGCTCGCCACCGTGGTCGAAACCTGGGGCTCGGCGCCGCGGCCGGCCGGCTCCAGTCTGGTCATCAACGACGAAGGCGCGTTCCTGGGCTCGGTCTCCGGCGGCTGCGTCGAGGGCGCGGTGGTCACGGAAGCGATGGACGTGATCGAAAGCGGCAAGCCGCGGCTCCTGGAGTTCGGCGTCGCCGACGAGACGGCGTTCAACGTCGGCCTGTCCTGCGGCGGCACCATCCGCGTGTTCGTCGAGAAGGTCGAATAGCCGTGGACCTTGCGACGCTGACAGCGGTCAACATCGAACGCGCCGCGCGGCGGCCGGTGTTCGTGGTGACCGACGTAGACAGCGGCGACCAGCGCATGGTCAAGGCCGCCGACCTCGCGAACGATCCGTTGCGCGCCGAACTCGGCAAGCAGTTGCGCATGGGCAAGAGCGCGATGATCGAGGCGGCCGGCAAGAAGCTGTTCGTCAACGTCTATGCGCCGGTGGCGCGGATGGTGATTATCGGCGCGGTTCACATCAGCCAGGCGCTGGCGCCGATGGCGCGTGCGCTCGGCTACGACGTGACGGTGGTCGATCCGCGCACCGCGTTCGCCAGTCCGGAGCGGTTTCCCGACGTGCGCGTGGTCGCCGAGTGGCCGGACGTGGCGCTGCCGCCGCTCAACGTCGATCACTACACCGCCTTCGTCGCGGTGACCCACGACCCCAAGATCGACGATCCGGCGCTGCTGCACGCCTTCGAGCGCGACTGCTTCTATATCGGCGCGCTGGGCTCGCGCAAAACCCACGCCAAGCGGGTCGAGCGGCTCAAGGCGCAGGGCGCGAGCGAGGCGGACATCGCCAAGATTCACGCGCCCATCGGTCTGCCGATCGGGGCGATCTCGCCCGGCGAGGTGGCGGTGGCGATCATGGCGCAGATCACCGCGCAATTGCGGTTGCCGAAAGAGGGACTGTCATGAAATTCGGACCGGCCACACCGGACGAGGCGATCGGCGGCGTGACGGTGCATACGCTGCGTCAGGGCTCCCTCGTCATGAAGAAGGGCACCACCGTCGGCCGCGCGGAAGCCGACGCGCTGAAGGCGGCCGGCATCGGACAGATCGTGGTGGTGCGGCTGGAGGAGGGCGACGTCTCCGAGGACGTCGCCGCCGCCGACATCGCCAAAGCCATCGCCGGCGACGGCGTCATGGTGGAGCGCGCCTTCACCGGCCGCGCCAACCTGTTCTCGACGCGCAGCGGCGTGCTGGTGGTGGACCGCGCCGCGGTGGACCGCATCAACAACGTCGACGAGGCGATCACCTTCGCGACGCTGTCGGCCTACAAGCCGGTGGTCGAGGGCGAGATGATCGCCACCGTCAAGCTGATTCCGTTCGGCGTCGAGGGAAGCCTGCGCGACGCCGCGGTCAAGGCGGCGGGTCGCGACGCGCTGCGGGTCGCGCCCTATGTCGTCAAGCGCGTCGGCGTGGTTTCGACCATGCTGCCGGGGCTGGTGCCGAAGGTGATCGACAAGACGCTGCGCGTCACCGCCGAGCGGCTGGCGCCCGCGGGGGCGAAGATCGTGGTGGAGAAGCGGGTGCCGCACGATCAGGCGCAGCTTGCGGCGGCGATCGCCGACATTCTCAAGCACGACGTCGAGATGGTGATCGTGTTCGGCGCCTCCGCCATCGCCGATCGCCGCGACGTCATCCCGGCGGCGATCGTCGATAACGGCGGCACCGTGGATCATTTCGGGATGCCGGTCGATCCCGGCAACCTGCTTCTGCTCGGCACCGCCGGCGGCCGGCCGGTGATCGGCGCACCGGGTTGCGCGCGCTCGCCGGTGGAGAACGGCTTCGACTGGGTGTTGATGCGGATGCTGGCCGCCCTGCCGGTCGCGCGCGCCGACATCACCGGCTTCGGCGTCGGCGGCCTGTTGATGGAGATCGTCACCCGGCCGCAGCCGCGCGTGCCCGAGCCCGCGCCCGCCGACGACGCCAGGGTGGCTGCGGTGGTGCTCGCCGCCGGTCGTTCGACCCGCATGGGCGGCCCCAACAAGATGCTGGCCGAACTCGGCGGCAAGCCGCTGGTGCGGATGGTGGCCGAGCAGGCGCTGGCCTCGAAGGCGTCGCCGGTGATCGTGGTCACCGGCCATCAGGCCGAGGACGTCGAGAAGGCGCTGGCCGGCCTCGACGTCACCTTCGTCCGCAACCCGGATTTCGCGACCGGGCTCGCCAGTTCGGTGAAGACCGGCATCGGCGCGGTGCCGACCGACGCCGCCGGCGCCATGGTGTGCCTCGGCGACATGCCGCTGATCGACGCCCGGCTGATCGACAAGCTGATCGGCGCGTTCTCGCCGGAGCGCGGCAGCCTGATCGTGGTGCCGACCTGCGACGGCCGCCGCGGCAATCCGGTGCTGTGGTCGCGGCGCTTCTTCGGCGAACTGATGGGCTTGTCCGGCGATATCGGCGGCCGCCATCTGGTCGATCACCACAGCGAGGCGGTGGTGGAGGTGGCGGTGGACGGCGAGGGCGCGTTCCTCGACATCGACACCCCGCAGGTGCTGGAGGTGGTGCAGCGGGCGGCGCGCGCCGACGCCCCGCCGTTGCAGCCGCGCGTGCCCTCGCGCACGCCGAACTGATCGTTCGGGGCCTATCTGCCCGGTTCCGATCCGTTCACCAAGTGGAAACGTCCCTGCCGTAGCATCCCCGCGCTGAGGATTTGGGGGACGGGATGCGACCATCCATGGCCGCGCGCCGCAACGCTGTTGCGGCGGTGTCGCGGAGCTTTCGCTGTTGCGCTATGGCAATCGTGCTGATCGGAGCGACGGCCGCGCCGTCGTTCGCGGCGGGCGCGTTCGCCGTCGGCCAGTGCGGCGCTTACGGCAAGGCCATCGATTATGCCGCAGAAGCCGAGGCGACGCGCGCGGCGCGCAAGAACTGCGGCAGCGACTGCACCACCGTCACCATGCGCCGGGCCTGCGCCGCGCTGTCGGTGGACATGACCAATCCGTGCGGCGCGCACGGCTATGCGGTCGAGCCGCGCATCTCGGCGTCGCTCAACAGCGCGATGCGCAAGTGCTACGAGTTCGGCGGCAAGGAATGCGTCATCCGCGCCTGGGCTTGCGACGCGCGGGGCTAGCGTCCCGCTCAAACGCGGAAATGGCGATCTTCAGGTTTTATGCTTTTAACGGAATAACCTGTCGTCATCCGCGGACTTGATCCGCGCATCCATCTTTTTGAAGATGGATGGATTGCCGGGTCAAGCTCGGCAATGACCGCTTCAAAGGGTTTCTGTCAGAAGGTGAAGTCTCTTGCGGCGCGTTTTGTCCCATCGGTTTGCCGCGCCCCGCATCAATGCCTAGATTAGGGACGGAGCGGCGCAATTCGGCCGTCTCGTAATTCCCGGAGCGGATGATGGTAGTGCGGCGCGCGGATGTCATGGTGTTGGGCGCGGGCATGGTCGGCGTGTCGGCGGCGCTGCATCTGCAACAGCGCGGCCGCGACGTGATCCTGATCGACCGCCACGGCGTGGCCGGCGAGGAGACGAGCTACGGCAATGCCGGGCTGATCGAGCGCGCGTCGGTGTTTCCCTACATGTTCCCGCGCGATCTCTCGCATCTCCTGCGTTACGCGCTCAACCGCTCGACCGAGGCGCATTATCATCTGTCGGCGCTGCCGACGGTGCTGCCGTGGCTGTGGCGCTACTTCCTGGCGTCGTCGCCGCAGGGCGCGCTGCGCAGCGCCCGCGCCGCGCTGCCGCTGATCGAGCGCAGCCTCAACGAGCACGAAGCGCTGATCACTGAGGCCGGAGTGCCGGACCTGCTGCGCCGTACCGGCTGGATCAAGCTGTTTCGCTCGCCGGCGACGCTGAGGGCCGGCGTCGTCGAACTGGAGCGGGCGCGCAATTTCGCCGGCGTTGAGGGCGAAGTTCTCGATCCGGCCGCCATCGAGGCGCGCGAGCCGCATCTCAGCGGCACTTTCGCGGGCGCGATCCACTGGGGCGCGCCCGGCTTCGTGCCCGATCCGGGCCGGCTCGCCAAGGCTTACGCCGACCTGCTGCTGCGCAAGGGCGGCCGCCTCATCGCCGGCGACGCGCGCATGCTCGAACAGAGCGGTCAGGATTGGCAGTTGCGCGCCGCCGACGGCGAGGCGATCGTCGCGCGCGAGGCGGTGGTGGCGCTCGGGCCGTGGTCCGATCTCGTGTTCCGCCCGCTCGGCTATGACATTCCGCTCGGCATCAAGCGCGGCTATCATCAGCACTTCGCGCCACGCGGCAACGCGGTGCTCAACCATCCGGTGCTGGATGCCGATCTCGGCTACCTGCTGGCGCCGATGAATCGCGGCATCCGCCTGACGACGGGCGCGGAGTTCGCCCGCCGCGAGGCGCCGCCGACGCCGGTGCAGATCGCGCGCGCGCTGCCGGACGCCCGCGGTCTGTTTCCGCTGGGGGAAGCAGTGGACGCGCAGCCGTGGATGGGGGCGCGGCCGTGCCTGCCGGACATGCTGCCGGTGATCGGCCGCGCGCCGCGCCATCGCGGACTGTGGTTCGATTTCGGCCACCAGCACCACGGCCTGACTCTCGGCCCGGCCACCGGGCGGCTTCTGGCCGAAATGATGACCGGCGAAGCGCCGTTCGCCGATCCGCTGCCGTTCGCGGCGGAACGTTTCGGTTAACGGTGGTATGCGATGGTCGTCGGCAGCGACCGCCGGGCCAAGCGTTCCCGCGCCCCGTACCGCTTGCATCGGCGCGGGCGGCATGGCGATACTTGATCTTACCCCTTGGCCCGGCCGCTACCGCCGTGCCAGCGAGTTGAGGAGCAACGAGATGAAAGTGACGATTGAAGTCGATTGCACCCCGCTGGAGGCGCGCGAGTTCATGGGCCTGCCCGACGTGCAGCCGATGCAGACGGCGATGATGGACAAACTTCAGGAGAAGATGTCCGCGACGATCGACCAGTTCTCGCCGGACGCCATCATGCAGAACTGGTTCATGTTCGATCCCAAGATGGCCGGCCGCATTCAGGACATGTTCGCCAACATGGCCGGGCTCGGCACCGGGCGCACCAAGAAATGACATGACGGCGGCCTCGCCCGCGGCGGGCCGCCTGTGCGGACGGCGTTTCCGATTGCCATTGCAAACGGCCGGCGGACCGAGGCACAATTGAGCGAGAGCGCCGCCAAGGCGTCCAGCGATCCTTGAGGGAGGGAAGACGTATGCCGGCGCCGGAAAACCGTCCTCGCGGGACGCTCCGTGCTTCGCGGGCGGCAAGTTTGGGATGCCGCCGGAATCGGCGGCGCGCCGCGCGGGGCGAGCGATGATCGGGATGCCGCCGCTGCAATTCGCGCAGACCAACGGAATCCGCATGGGCTATTACGAGGCGGGGCCGAAGTCGGACACCCCGCCGATGGTGCTGTGCCACGGCTGGCCGGAACTCGCGTTCTCGTGGCGGCACCAGATCAAGGCGCTGAGTGAGGCCGGCATCCGCGTCATCGCGCCGGACCAGCGCGGCTACGGCGCGACCGACCGGCCCGATGCGGTGGAGGACTACGACCTCGATCACCTGACCGGCGATCTGGTCGGATTGCTGGATCATCTGAATATCGACAAGGCGATCTTCGTCGGCCATGACTGGGGCGGCTTCGTGGTGTGGCAGATGCCGTTGCGCCATCCCGCGCGCGTCGCCGGCGTCGTCGGCGTCAACACCCCGCACGCCGCCCGCGCGCCGATGGACCCGATCGCACTGTATCGCGAGCGGTACGGCGACAGCATGTACATCGTGCAGTTTCAGGACCCGGCGCGGCATCCCGACCGCATCTTCGGCGCGAAGGTCGCCGAGACGTTCGACTTCTTCATGCGCAAGCCGCTTCCGCGAAAGGACAAGCCCACTGAGCCCGCGGTCGCCGGCGTTGGCGCGTCGTCGAAGCTGAACATGGCGTTTCCGCAGATGGTGGAGGGTTACGACGGCAGCCGCGACCCGCGCCAGACAATTCTGTCGCCCGAGGACATGCAGGTGTTCGTCGAGACCTTTACCCGCACCGGCTTCACCGGCGGCATCAACTGGTATCGCAACATGAGCCGCAACTGGCAGCGCGCGGCGACCCTCGATCATACTGTGCGGGTGCCGTCGCTGATGGTGATGGCCGAGGACGACGCGGTGCTGCCGCCGTCGGCCGCCGACGGCATGGAGGCGATCGTGCCCGATCTCGAAAAATACCTGATCCGCGACTGCGGCCACTGGACCCAGCAGGAGCAGCCGGAGGACCTCAGCAACAAGCTGATCGAATGGCGGCGGCGGAGATTTGGATAGTGATGATTATTCAGGTCGCCGTCCTTCGAGACGCGCGCGGGTGGCGCGCTCTTTCGGGATGGCGGCGCAGGCTTAAGGAGCTGAAGGTCAAATGGCGTCACCCAATCGACTGGACCCGATTCCGCATCCGCCGACCAAGCCGGTGGTCGGCAACATGCTGTCGATCGATTCGACATCGCCGATCCAGCATCTGACCCGGCTCGCCAAGGAACTCGGGCCGATCTACTGGCTCGACATGATGGGCAAGCCGATGGTGGTGGTGTCGGGCCACGACCTGATCGCCGAACTGAGCGACGAAAAGCGCTTCGACAAGGTGGTGCGCGGCTCGCTCAGGCGGGTGCGCGCGGTGGGCGGCGACGGGTTGTTCACCGCCGACACCACCGAGCCGAACTGGAGCAAGGCGCACAACATCCTGTTGCAGCCGTTCGGCAACCGCGCGATGCAGTCGTATCACCCGAGCATGGTCGATATCGCCGAGCAACTGGTGAAGAAGTGGGAGCGGCTCAACCCCGACGACGAAATCGACGTCGTCCATGACATGACGGCGCTGACGCTCGACACCATCGGGCTCTGCGGCTTCGACTACCGCTTCAATTCGTTCTACCGCCGCGATTACCATCCGTTCGTGGAATCGCTGGTGCGCTCGCTCGAAACCATCATGATGACGCGCGGGCTGCCTCTCGAAAAGGTGTGGATGCAGAAGCGCAACCGCGATCTCGCCGCCGACGTCGCCTTCATGAACAAGATGGTGGACGAGGTGATCGCGGCGCGGCGCGGCGACGCCGGGGCCGACGCCAAGAAGGACTTGCTTGGCGCGATGATGACCGGCGTGGACCGCGCCACCGGCGAGCAACTCGACGACGTCAACATCCGCTACCAGATCAACACCTTCCTGATCGCCGGCCACGAGACCACCAGCGGGCTTCTGTCCTACGCGATCTACGCGCTGCTCAAGCACCCTGATGTGCTGAAGAAAGCCTATGAGGAGGTGGACCGGGTATTCGGCGGCGACCTCGACGTGCGGCCGACCTTCCAGCAGGTAACGCAGCTCACTTATGTCACGCAGATCCTGAAAGAGGCGCTGCGGCTGTGGCCGCCGGCGCCGGCTTACGGCATCGCGCCATTACAGGATGAAACGCTGGCCGGAAAGTACAAGCTGAAGAAGGGCACCTTCATCACCGTGCTGGTCACCGCGCTGCATCGCGACCCCTCGGTGTGGGGACCGAACCCGGACGCCTTCGATCCGGAGAACTTCAGCCGCGAGGCCGAGGTCAAACGCCCGCCCAACGCCTGGAAGCCGTTCGGCAACGGCCAGCGCGCCTGCATCGGCCGCGGCTTCGCCATGCACGAGGCGGCGCTGGCGCTCGGCATGATCCTGCAACGCTTCAAGCTGATCGACCACACCCGCTATCAGATGCACCTCAAGGAAACGCTTACGATGAAGCCCGAGGGCTTCAAGATCAAGGTGCGGCCGCGTCCCGACAGCGAGCGCACGGTGGTCGCAGGCGCTACCGCAGCGCCGGCTGCGAAAGCCGCCGCGCCGAGAGCGCCGGCGCGGGCGCGCCCAGGCCACAACACGCCGCTCTTGGTGCTGTACGGCTCCAATCTCGGCACCGCCGAGGAACTGGCGACGCGCATTGCCGATCTCGCCGAGGTCAACGGTTTCGCGACCAGGCTCGCGTCGCTGGACGAGGCCACCGGCAAGCTGCCGGAGGAGGGCGGCGTGCTGATCTTCTGCGCGTCGTATAACGGCGCGCCGCCGGACAACGCCGCGCAGTTCGTCAAGTGGCTGTCCGGCGATCTGCCGAAGGACGCTTTCGCCAAGGTGAAATACGCGGTGTTCGGCTGCGGCAACAGCGACTGGACCGCGACCTATCAGTCGGTGCCGCGCCTGATCGACGAGAAGCTCGCCGCCCATGGCGCGCAGAGCGTCTATGAGCGCGGCGAGGGCAACGCGCGCGAAGATCTCGACGGCCAGTTCGAGGCGTGGTTCGCCAAGCTGGGCCCGCGCGCAGTGAAGGCGTTCGGCATCGACGCCGCCTTCAGCCGCAGCGCCGACGATGCGCCGCTCTACGACATCGAGCCGGTGGCGCCGACCGTCACCAACACCATCGCGGCGCTGGGTGGCGCGGTGCCGATGAAGATTCTCGCCAACCGCGAATTGCAGAACTGTGAGGGACCCAATGCGTCGGAGCGTTCGACCCGGCACATCGAGGTCGAACTGCCGGCGGGCGTCACCTATCGCGTCGGCGATCACCTGAGCGTGGTGCCGCGCAACGATCCGGCGCTGGTCGACGCGGTGGCGCGGCGGTTCGGCTTCCTGCCGACCGACCAGATCCGCTTGCAGGTCGCCGAGGGCCGCCGCGCGCAGCTTCCGGTGGGGGAGGCGGTGTCGGTCGGGCGGCTGCTCGGCGAGTTCGTCGAGTTGCAGCAGATCGCCACCCGCAAGCAGATTCAGATCATGTCCGAGCACACCCGCTGCCCAGTGACAAAGCCGAAGCTGCTGTCTTATGTCGGCGACGCGCCGGACGCCGACGCGCGCTATCGCGCCGAGGTGATGGGCAAGCGCAAGTCGGTGTTCGATCTGCTGGAGGAGTATCCGGCCTGCGAACTGCCGTTCCATGCCTATCTGGAAATGCTGTCGCTGCTCGCGCCGCGCTACTACTCGATCTCGTCGGCGCCGTCCGTTGATGCGTCGCGGTGTAGCGTCACGGTCGGCGTGGTGGAGGGCCCGGCGGCTTCGGGACGCGGCACCTACAAGGGCATCTGCTCGAACTACATGGCCGGCCGCCGCGTCGGCGATACCATCTATGCGACCATCCGCGAGACCAAGGCGGGCTTCCGCCTGCCGGAGGACGCGGCGGTGCCGATCATCATGATCGGTCCCGGCACCGGGCTCGCGCCGTTCCGCGGCTTCCTTCAGGCGCGCGCGGCGCAGAAGGCCGGCGGCGCGGCGCTCGGGCCGTCGCTGTTGTTCTTCGGCTGCCGTCATCCCGAACAGGATTTCCTTTATGCCGATGAGCTGAAGGCGTTCGCCGATCAGGGCGTCACCGAACTGCACGTCGCGTTCTCGCGCGCAGGGTCCGATAAAACTTACGTGCAGCACGTCATCGCGCAGCAGAAGGATCGCGTCTGGGACCTGATCGAGAAGGGCGCGATCATCTATGTCTGCGGCGACGGCGGCAAGATGGAGCCGGACGTCAAGGCGGCGCTGATGGCGATCCATCGCGACAAGACCGGCGGCGACGCGGACGCGGCGGCGCGCTGGATCGAGGATCTCGGCACCTCCAACCGCTACGTGCTCGACGTCTGGGCGGGGGGATAGCGCTATCTTATACGTGCGTCGTCCCAGCCAACGGGGCGGTGCAAAGCGCCGCCCAATGACAGACTCCAGCCGAGATTGTGCTCCGCGAGCCTGACCGGAAACGAGGCGTCATCGTCCGCGAAAGCGGGCGATTCAGTATTCCGTGCGAGTGCATGGGAAAATTTGCCCCCAATATAGGGTACTGGATGCTCCGCCTTCGCGGAGCATGACGGCTTTCATGTTGCGCGTTCGCGTTTAGAGCATCGGGCTGTCATTTAGAATCGGAAGCGATTCCCAAATCCGGCTGAAAATGATTCAAGGTATGCGGAGGTGATTTGCCATGCCGCATCCTTTGTCGAACGACCTTCGTGAACGTGTTGTGGCGCATGTGGAGGCGGGGCATTCCTGCCACCATGCGGCGGAGCGCTTCGGAACTTCGGTGTCTTTCGTCGTCAATCTGATGAGGCTCTGGCGGCAGACCGGCCGGGTTGATCCACGGCCTCGCGGCGGCTTCCGGCACGGCAAGCTGGCGCCCCACCGGGACTTTATTCTCGCCGCGGTGGCGGGGCGCGATGACATCACCATGCCTGAGCTGGCGAAAGAACTGTCGAAAGCCAGAGGCGTCAAAGCCGACCCGTCGACCCTTTCGAAGTTTCTGATCGCCTGCGGGCTCAGCTTCAAAAAAAACTCTTCGGGCCAGCGAACAAGACAGGCCTGAACTGGCCAAGGCTCGCGCCGCGTGGAGAGACGGCCGCCAGCCCATCATGCGCGATCAGCGCGAGCGGCTGGTCTTCATCGATGAAACAGGCACGACAACAAAGATGACGCGCCTGCGCGGACGCTCAACAAAAGGCACGCGGTTGAACAGCAAGGCTCCCTTCGGCCATTGGGGCACGCAGACCTTCGTGGCGGGCCTCAAGTGCGACGGCCTCATCGCCCCCTGGGTCATCGATGCCCCAATGAACCGCGTGATCTTCGAGACCTATGTCGAAACCCAGCTTGCTCCCGCCCTCAAACCAGGCGACGTCGTCATCCTCGACAACCTCTCTAGCCATAAAAGCGAGCGGGCCGAAAAAGCGATCCGGGCGCAAGGCGCATGGCTGCTGTTCCTGCCGCCCTATAGTCCCGATCTCAATCCCATCGAAATGGCCTTCGCAAAGCTCAAGGCCCATCTACGCGCCAGGGCTGTCAGAACCATTGACGACCTTTGCAAAGCTATCGGCAACATCTGCGCCATCTTCACACCGCAAGAGTGCTCAAACTACTTCAATGCCGCTGGATATGGATTCATATGAACGCC
The DNA here is from genome assembly GCA_044463945.1 of Bradyrhizobiaceae bacterium. GTDB lineage: Bacteria > Pseudomonadota > Alphaproteobacteria > Rhizobiales > Xanthobacteraceae > 62-47. The sequence goes on from JBIQLW010000072.1 coordinate 13,880, forward strand.
CGAGGCTCTA
>JBIQLW010000073.1:0-13646 GCA_044463945.1 Bradyrhizobiaceae bacterium
TCGACAAGGAGAACACCACCATCGTCAACGGCGCCGGCAAGAAGGCCGACATCGACGCCCGCGTCGCGCAGATCAAGGCGCAGATCGAGGAGACCACCTCGGACTACGACCGCGAGAAGCTGCAGGAGCGTCTGGCCAAGCTCGCCGGCGGCGTCGCGGTGATCCGCGTCGGCGGCGCGACCGAGGTCGAGGTCAAGGAGCGCAAGGACCGCGTGGATGACGCCATGCACGCCACCCGCGCCGCGGTCGAGGAAGGCATCGTGCCGGGCGGCGGCGTCGCCCTGCTGCGCGCCTCCGAGCAGCTCAAGCGCATCCGCACCCAGAACGACGACCAGAAGACCGGCGTCGAGATCGTGCGCAAGGCGCTGTCGTCGCCGGCCCGCCAGATCGCCATCAACGCCGGCGAGGACGGCTCGGTGATCGTCGGCAAGGTGCTGGAGAAGGATCAGTACGCCTACGGCTACGACTCGCAGTCGCACGAGTACGGCAACCTGGTCTCCAAGGGCATCATCGACCCGACCAAGGTGGTGCGCACCGCGATCCAGAACGCGGCTTCGGTCGCCTCGCTGCTCATCACCACCGAAGCGATGATCGCCGAACTGCCGAAGAAGAACGCCGGCGGCCCCGCCATGCCTCCGGGCGGCGGCATGGGCGGGATGGATTTCTAAGAAATCCTGTCCCGGACGCGGTGCGGCATTCTTCATGCCGCTCCGCAGGGCCGGAACCGCAAAGCACGATTGACAACATGCGAAAGGCCCGGTGCGAACCGGGCCTTTCGTTTTCTTGCTCCACGCATCTTCCGTGAACGTTTCCGAGCTTAACACGCCCCTTGCGCCGCCGTCATTCCGGGACGCGCCACTTGGCGCGGGCCCGGAATCCATAACCACCACCGGGGCGTATGGATTCCGGGCCTGCGCGTGAAGAACGCGCATCCCGGAATGACGGATGTTTGCTCGGAGACGACGTGAGCGAATATCAGCGCGCGATGCCCGAATAGAGATCAATCCACTCGGGATTGGACTCCTCGATCAAATTGATCTTCCAATCGCGACGCCACTTCTTCAACTCTTTCTCACGCGAGATAGCATTCGTCACGTCGTCGTAAGTTTCGAACCACACCAGCTTGTCGACGCCGTAACGCTTGGTAAATCCCTCCACCACCTCGGAACGATGCTCGTGGACTCGCCGCACAATGTCATTCGTTACGCCGAGATAGAGAGTGCCATGCTTTTTGCTGGCAAGCAGATAGACGTAGTAAGCCATCGCAAAGACCGGGGGTTATGGATTCCGGGCTCGCTCGCAAGATGCTCGCGCCCCGGAATGACGGCAGCATATACAAAATTCGCTGCGCTGATCTCGACGCAATGCAATTGACAAGTCTTCTTAATAGGACTATATTCCTTTCCATCCCGTCTCACCGAGGGGCGGATCGCGATCGTCACGAACGCGAGGCGGGATGCGGTGGCGCGGCAGCGTCAGGCCGCGGATTGCCGCGCAGGGCGCGAGCCCGGAGGGGAGGACGTGCGCCTTGTACAAAGGACGCGTCCAACGCCCGGAGGAGCGTGAGGGCGGCATGATGCGGCGGACGAACCACGCTGTGCGCTGAACGCGCGATGGCTTTGCATCGCCAGGCAACGCGTCAACGACGCGGTGCCGACGAAGCGAAATCCCCTCGCCGGACAACGCGTCCGCGCCGGCCCAAGTCGTGTGGTCCTTGCGAAATCCGGACTGCTCTTTTCGCCTTCAACCGGAGACGAAAAGTACCGCGGAGACGACGGCGTCAGGTTTCGACCGTTGCCGGGGAGAGCACGAAGCAAGCCGGAGCCCACCGCGTGCGGAACGCCGGATGTGTCCGGTGCTTTCGTGGTGACGAACTCGTGCGCTTTTCACTTTGCGCATGAGGCTGCGGACGCACCGCGCGTCCGGCGTTCCGCGCGCCCTCTCCTGAAGGGCGTGGACGTTCCCCTCACACCCCGGGCGCAAAGGCGTCGCGGGAACGCGGCGATGCGCCCGCGATCATGCGGTGTTGCAACGTGACGAAACTCTCAACGCGATTGTCATGATGAAGCGCCCGCCCTCAGTTTGCCCGGTGGGGCCGCCGTTTGCGTTCATCCTTGGTTCATTTGCGGCGGGCAAAGCTGCGCCACAGGAGTTTGGTCAACGAACTCCCGACAATCAAGGAGACATCCGTGAAGAAAACCGCCTTTGGATTTGCCGCCGCCATTGCCCTCGGCCTGGTTTCGCTGTCAGCGCCCGCATCGGCGCTTCCCGCCGCGCCCGGCATCGCCCTGCATACGTCCTCGGATGTGACGACGGTCCAGTATCGCCACCGCCATCGCCATCGTCCGGTCTGCACCATGCGCACCGTCGTGAAGCACGGCCACCACGGCAGGCGCATCGTCAAGCGCGTGCGCGTCTGCCGCTAAATGCGAAGCGAGTAATAACATCGGCGGCGGCCCCGGCGCGGGCCGCCGCTGCCTTTTCCGGACGGCTTGTTTTATTCCGCGGCGCGCCGCCCGCCGATTTCCGGCGGCGGCGACAGGTCCAGTGCGTCGCCCCGCGCGCCCTCCAGCACAGCGAGCCGATAGGTTTCGATCACCAGCGGCCCGCGCCGCCGCGACACCTCCCCGACCTGTTCGACCCGCGCGAAGCGCTGCGCCAGTCGCGCCTGCATCTCGGGGCTGAACGTATCGACGAACAGCAGCTTGCCGCCAAGCAGCGCCGGGTCCGGCTTTGGTGCGTTCACCCAGCGGATGCGCTCGTTGTATTGCAGCACGCAGGTCCCCTTCGGCAGATAGAACATCAGCCAGCCGGTGGTGCCGTAGTCGTTCGCCAGCACGCAGGTCGCGCCGCTGCGCGCGCGCGCCGCCTCGATCTCGCGCGCCAGTTCACGCCAGCCGGCGCCGATGCTGCGCACCGTGGGATCGCGGGCGTAGCCGCTGAGAACGCCGGTGTCGGCCTGGATCACCAGACCTGCGAACATCGCGATGCCGACCGGAGCCGCCCACCGCCACGCGCCGCGCGCCGCGCGGCGCGCCCGCTCGCCCCACGCCACCCCATGCACGGCCGCCGCGCCGGCGATGGCGAAGGCCGGATAGATCGGCCCGAGCCAGTTGGCCTCGACGCGGGCGTGAAGCGAATGCCAGGCGAAATACACGACGACGGTCCAGACCACGGCGTTGATGAGCGCGCGCGCGACATACGCGCCGCCGCGTCCGGTCGCCATCGCATACAAGCCCATCGCGCCCAGCACGAACACCAGGGGCGAAGCGAACACGATTTGCGTCGGCACGATTTCGGCGATGTAGCGCAGCGTCAGGTGATCGACGCGCGCGCGGCCGAACTGCTTCAGGAACGACACCCATTGGTGCTCGGCGTTCCACAGGATCACCGGCGCGAACACCAGGAGCGCCACCACGCCGCCGAGATAGGGCCACGGCGACAGCAGCCAGCGCCGCAGTTTCGGCACCGCGACAAGCCAGATCAGGATCGCCGGGCCGAAGAACAGCGCGGTGTATTTCGACAGCAGCGCCACGCCGACGGCGAGGCCAGTGGCGAGCCACCACGCGCCGCGTCCGGTGGTCACCACCTTCGCCAGCGCGTAGAGAACGAAACTCGACGCCACCATCAGCGGCGCGTCGGGCGTCACGATCATGGTGCCGACCGCCGCCATCAGCGTGACGTTCAGCAGGATGGCGGCGGTCGAGGCCACGCGCCGGCCGCCGAACAGCATCGCCGCCGTCTGGTAAACCGCCCAGCTCATCGGCAGCGCCAGCAGCACCGAGACCAGCCGCACGCCGAGCTGGGTATCGCCTGCGATCAGGGTGCCGAGCCGGATCACCAGCGCCACCATCGGCGGATGATCGTAGTAGCCGGCAGCGAGATGCTTCGACCATGTCCAGTAATAGGCTTCGTCGAAGCTCAGCGGCGTGACCGCCGCCGCTACCAGCCGCACCACGATCAGCGCCGCGATGGCCAGCCAGGTCCGGCGCGTAAGGCGCGCCTCGGCGGCGCTCATGTCCGCCTCACCGCCTGCGCCACACGAACAGGCCGGACATCGCGTAGTTCCACACCACGCCCATCAGCGCGCCGGCCGCGCCCGCCAGCCACCAGATCGGCTGCTGGCCGTAGACCGAGAACGCGACGCCGACATTGGCGATCAGTCCGACGCTGCACACCAGATAGAACGCCACGAGGCCGCGCAGCAGCGCCCATCCCTTCAGCCGCTGGTCGCGATAGGTCAGGATGTTGTTGAGCAGGAAATTTGTGGTCATGGCGGCGACCGCGCCGATCGCCTGCGACCACGCAAACGAAACCCCGAGCAGGTTGAACGCAACGTCGAGCACGCCGAGATGCACCACAAGGCCGAGCGATCCGACCAGCGCGAACAGCAGGAAGCGCAGCGACACCGCGTCGCCGGTCATCTTCGCCAGCAGCAGGCCGAGGAAGTCCAGCGCCACCATCGAATCGAGCTTGCTCTCGCCATGAAGCCGCGCGCCGAAGGCATAGGGGATCTCAACGATGCGCATCCGTCCGCGCGCGGTCGCCACGATGTCGAGCAGAATCTTGAAGCCCTGCACCGACAGTTTCGGCGCAAGCTGTTCGAAGCGGTCGCGGCGGATCATGAAGAAGCCGCTCATCGGATCGGCGATCGCGACCCGCAACAGTTTCTTGGCGAGCGCGGTCGCGAACTCGCTGACGCCGCGCCGTCCGCGGTCGAAGCTGTCGGCATTGCCGCCGGCGATGTAGCGGCTGCCGACCACAAGCTCCGCCTCGCCGCGTTGCAGCAGCGCCAGCATGGCGGGAAGCTGCGTCTCGTCGTGCTGCAAGTCGGCGTCCATCACCGCGACGCTGGGCGCGCTCGACGCCAGAATGCCCTCGATGCAGGCGCCCGAAAGGCCCCGCCGGCCGATCCGGCGCAGGCCGCGCACCCGCGGATCGCGCTGCGCCATCGCCTGCACCACCTGCCAGGTGCCGTCCGGCGAGTTGTCATCGACGAAGATGACCTCCCACGACAGGCGCTCAAGGGTTTGCGCCAGTCGCGCCACCAGCACCGCGACGTTGTCGCGCTCGTTGAAGGTCGGCACGATCACCGAAAGCTCGCGCGCGACCGCCGCCGCCGCGAGCGGCTCTCCGCGCGCGGGATTCGAAGCATCGCCAATCTGCGGGATGTGCGGGGGCGCCTGCCCGATGGCCTGATTCATGGCGCCAGCATATATCCGCGCCGTTCCACGCTGCCAAGCCGGCCCACCCCACGCGGAGGCCCACCACGGAGCCACAAAAACCAACGGCCACAAACGGCGCGGCGCGCGTACCTCCGGCGCGACCGTGCTATGTTGTGGCCGTCTCGGCGACGGAGCCCGATCAAGGCATCGACGTCGCCGTTGTTCGCCATGTAGGAACCCGCTCCCGGCTTTTCAAGAGGCTCCGCTAAATGACCAAAAAGGCAGGAAAAATCCGTCTCGGCATCGGCGGCTGGGCATTCGCGCCGTGGCGCGGGGTGTTCTATCCGGACAAGCTCCCTCACGCCAAGGAACTCGCTTACGCCGCCAGCCACCTAACCTCGATCGAGATCAACGGCACCTTTTACGGCTCGCAGAAGCCGGAGAGTTTCCGCAAATGGGCGAGCGAGGTGCCTGACGGTTTCGTGTTCTCGCTCAAGGGGCCGCGCTTTGCCACCAACCGGAAGGTGCTGGCGGAAGCCGGCGATTCGGTCCGGCGGTTCTACGATTCCGGCGTGCTCGAACTGGGCGACCGCTTAGGCCCGGTGCTGTGGCAGTTCGCGCCGACCAAGAAATTCGACGAGGCGGATTTCGCGGCGTTTCTCGAATTGCTGCCGCGCCGGCTGGACGGCCGCGACCTGCGCCACGTCGTCGAGGTGCGGCACGACAGTTTTCGCGTTGCCGCCTTCATCGACCTGCTGCGCCGATTCAAGATCCCCGTGGTATTTTCCGAACACGCCACCTACCCGGCGATCGCCGACATCACCGGCGACTTCGTCTATGCGCGGCTGCAAAAAGGCCGCGACGATCTCGCGACCGGCTATCCGCCGAAGGCGCTCGATGCCTGGGCGAAGCGACTCGAAACCTGGGCCGCCGGCGGCGAGCCCGACGACCTGCCGCGCGTCACGACAACGCCGCCCAAGGCGCAGCCGCGCGACGTGTTCGCCTACGTCATCCACGAGGGCAAGGTGCGGGCGCCGGCCGCGGCGATGGCGCTGATCGAACGCACCGGCTGAGGTATCCGCCAACCGGGCGCGCCGATTCGATCGGAGAATTTCTCACTGGTTCGCCAATCGTTCCGGTTGCAGCACTGGACCGGATCACAACGCTGGGCTTCACTCACATACGTAGCTCTACGTATGTGACGCAGGTGTTCAGCGTGACGCTATGGCCGCGAAATCTCGGTTGGTTCTCTCTCGCCATCGCCCTTACGGCTTGCGATCCCGCCGTCGCGCAATCGCAACCGCCGGCGATCGAACCGGCGGACGATCTGGTCGGTGGCGCGAACCCGGAGCGGTTCCTGTTCTTCAGCGGGTTTGACCTGTACCGCTTCGGCTATGCCGGCTACGCCGGCTTGCAATGGGCTCCGGCGGCGCTCGACAATGACGGCTTCGTCCTGCGGGTGTTCGTCTCGGACGGCATCGAGCGTTTCGACACGCCCGGCACCCGCTACCGGACCACGATCCTGCGCGCCTCGATCCTGCCCGGCTGGCACTTCAAGCGCGGCAAGCTGGACGTCAAGATCTTCGCCGGGCCGGACTTCGAGCACGACGATTACGCGCCGCTCATGGCGTATCGCCCACCCTCATTCACCAGCTTCGGCGCCCGCGCCGTCGCCGATCTGTGGTGGGAGCCGAGCGCCGACACCATGCTGTCGGCATCGGCGTCGGCAACCACCATCGCCACCGGTTACAGCGTGCGCTTTGCGGGCGGCTGGCGCATGAACGATGTTGGCTGGATCGGCCCGGAAATCGCGATGTCAGCCGACCGCTTCAGCGAGCAATACCGCATCGGCGGCCATGTCACCGGCCTGAATATAGCCGGGCTGGAATTGTCGTTCGCGGCCGGCTACGTGCAGGACAGCTTTCAGCGCCGCGGCGTTTACGGCCGCATCGGCGTCCTGACGCGCCGCTAGCTCGTGGCGCCGGCAGGCTCTCACGCCGACTTGCGCACCGCGTTGTCAACCAGCGTCTTGCCCAGCGACCAGATTGCGCCCGGCACCTGATGGCTCGCCGCGATGGTGGCGTCGAAGGCGGTCTCGATCCACTTGCAGTCCTCGGCGGTGATGGTGAGCGAGGGCAGCAGCTTGACGGTGTGGCTGCCGTGACCGGCGACCTGAGTGAGAATCTTGTGATCCTTGAACAGAGGCACGGTGATCAACTGGCAGAACAGCCCCTTGTTGGCGCTCTCCAGAAGATTCCACGCCGCCTTGAGCCGGAACGACTTCGGCGGCCCGAACTCGACGCCGATCATCAGTCCCTTGCCGCGCACCTCCTTGAGCATCTCGTAGCGCGGGATCAGCGCCGACAGCGCCGCGATCAGCGCTTCGCCCTGCCGCGCCGCGTTCTCGATCAGCCCTTCGGCCTGCATCACCTCCAGCGTGGCGATGCCCGCCGCCATCGCCAGATCGTTTTTTGCGAAGGTCGAGCCGTGAACCACCGCGCGATCCATGCGGTTGAAGATCTTGTCGAAGATCGCCTTGCGCGTCAGCACCGCGCCGACCGGGACGTGCCCGCCCGACAGCGACTTCGACAGCAGCACCATGTCCGGCTCGACGTTCCAGTGCTCGACCGCGAGGAATTTGCCGGTGCGCCCCATGCCGCACTGAATCTCGTCGGCCACCATCAGCGTGCCGTAGCGGCGGCACAGCGCCACCGCGCCGGACAAGAAATCGTCGGCCGGCATGTTGACGCCCTTGCCCTGAATCGGCTCGACGATGAAGGCGGCGACATCGCGCGCGGACAGCGCCTGTTCCAGCGCCGCGAGATCGTTGAACGGCACCACCTTGCAATCGGGCAGCAGCGGCCCGAAGCCGCCGCGGAAATTGTTGTCGGCGGTCAGCGACAGCGAGCCGTAGGTCAGCCCGTGATAGCCGTGGTCGCAGTAAACGATGCCCGCACGGCCGGTGGCGCCGCGCGCGAACTTGATCGCGGCTTCGACGCATTCGGTTCCCGAATTGGCGAAGAAGACCTTCTCCATGTAGGGAACGCGCGCCAGCAGCCGCTCGGCGAGAATGCCGGCCAGCGTCGAGACATCCATCTGCACAAGGTTGGGCAGATCGGCGTCGAGCACGCTCTTGAGCGCGTGGCGCAGCGCCGGATGGTTCCGCCCGATGGCGAAGACGCCGAAGCCGCTCAGAAGGTCGAGATAGCGCGCGCCGGCGCGGTCGAACAGATACTGTCCCTCGCCGCGTTTGAACCCGACGTCGTATCCGATCGTCTTAAGGACCCGGACAAGCTGTTCGTTCAGATAGCGCGTATGCAGAGCGCTGCGCTCCGCCTCGCGTTCCACAAACATCTCGGAAACGTCTAGATTTGAATATATCATCGGCTACATATTTCGATTGATGACCTGCGCGTCAACAAAAAAGCCGGTTATGGCGGCATCCCGTCACGCCGGTACGACTTGTCCAACCACAGGGTTCACCATGTTGCAGTCTCTCCGATTCCCCAAGCGCACTCTGGTCTATTGCGGCGTTGTTTTGGCCGCCAGTATGACCTCGGCGACCGCCGGCGATCCTACCGGAGACTGGCGCGTGGAGGACGGCGTCGCCCACATCCGGGTCGCGGCCTGCCACGGCAGCATGTGGGGCGCGGTGGCGTGGGAGAAAATCCCCGGCGGCCGCGACAAGAACAACCCGGACGCCGCCAAGCGGTCGCGGCCGACGCTCGGAATGCCGATTCTGCTCGACATGAAACGAACCAAGGCCGGCACCGACCAGTGGGAAGGCAAGATCTACAACGCCAAGGACGGCAAGATCTACGACTCGACGATGACGCTCAACAGCCCGAACGAACTGGAGATCGAGGGCTGCGTGCTCGGCATCCTGTGCGGCGGCCAGACCTGGACGCGGGTCAGCGGCCCGATCCCGCCAAGCCCGTCCGACAATGCCGCCGCCCCCGCCGCGAAAGCCCCCGCCGCCAAGGGCCATGCTGCGAAGAACGCCGGCAAGGCGCCGCCGAAAACCATCGGTCAGAAGGGCGCGGCCGCCGGCGAGGCCGCCGACCCGGTCGGCGACATCTGCTTACTTCCCGATATCGCGCGGGCGACCCATTAGCGCCGGCTGGAACAGCAGCACCGCCGCCAGCGTCGTCACCAGCGACAGCGCCAGCAGCTTGCCCATGCTGGCGGTGCCGGGATGGCTCGACAGCCACAGGCTGCCGAAAGCCGTGGCCGTCGTCAGCGCGCTGAAGAAGATCGCGCGTGTCAGGCTCGATTGCAGAAGGTTGGTCTGCCCGGCCCGCCACGCCACCACGTAGTAGATCTTGAAGGCGACGCCGACGCCGAGCAGAAGCGGCAGCGCGATGATGTTGGCGAAGTTGAGCGGCAGCCCGATCAGCACGCAGATTTCCAGCGTCAGCGCGCCGGCGACCAGAAGCGGCACCAGCGTCAGCAGCACGTCGGTCACCCGCCGCAACGCGATCCACAGCAGGATGCTGATGGACAACAGCGCCCACAGTCCGGCGTGAATGAACGCCCTGACGATGGTGTCGCCGGATTTCAGGATCGACACCGGCCCGCCGATGGCGTTCGGCTCCGCTGTCAGCACCGCGTCGGCGAAGGCGCGCAGCGTATCGTTGTCGTCGGAATCGCCGCTCGGCGTCACCTCGACGCGGACTTGCCCGTCGGCGGTCTTCCACGACCGCACCAGATCGGGCGGCAGCGTGTCGAGGCTGACCGGCGCGGCCTTGAGCGTGCTGCGCAACTGGTCGAGCATGATCTTGAGCGGCGTCACGAACACCGCCTGCACCTTGTTGCGCACCGCCTCATCGGCGGCCGCGGTTTTGGCGAGCGCATCGGCAAGACGCCGCGCGGCTTCCGCGCCCGGACCTTTCTGGTCGCCGGCGGTCTTGCGCAGACTTTCGACCGCTCCCTGCAACGCGCCGACATTTTCCTTGTCGCTCGGCGCGGCATCGACCTCGTCGGGATTGATCGCCGGATCGAGCACGCGCGCGCCGTCGGCGATCAGCTTGAGCTTGGCGGGCTGATCGTCTGGCACGAAACTGTCGAGCGACATCACCCGCGACACCTGCGGCAGCTTGGCGAGCTTCTCCTGAACCTGCTTTGCCGCCGCCTCGTTCGGCGTCATCACGTTGATGGCGTTGGCGCCGGTGTTGGGGTCCTTGCGCAGATCGAGATAGGTCGCGATCGATTCCACCTTCGGGTTGCGCAGATGGATCGGGTTGAAATCGAAGTGGAGGAAATACAGCAGCGGCAGGCCCGCGGTCACCACCAGCAGCGTGCCGACGATGATCGGCACCCGGTACTTTTCGAGGAAGTGATCGACCGGCGCGAGGAAGGCGTAGCCGACCGCATCCTTTTCGCCCGGCGGATTGAGCAGCGTCAGCAGCGCCGGAAGCACGGTGATGGCGGCGAAGAACGCGATCAACATGCCGAGCCCGGCGATCACGCCCAGTTCGGAGACGCCCTTGTAGTCGGTGGGCAGGAACGACAGGAAGCCCGCCGCCGTCGCCATCGCCGCCAGCGACAGCGGCACCGCCGAACGCTTGGCGCCGCGCAAGAGCGCCATCCGCAGGTCGTCCTGCTTGTAGCGCTCCGAGCGATAGCGCACGCTGTACTGGATGCCGAAATCAACTCCGAGCCCGATGAACAGCACCGCGAACGCCACCGAGATCAGGTTCAACGCGCCGACCATCATCAGGCCCAGCGCGGTGGTGATCCCGAGGCCGACGGCGAGCGTCACGAACACGGCGAGGATGATCTTCGGCGAGCGCAGCGCCAGCCACAGGATGAACAGCACCACCAGGATGGTGCCGATGCCGTTGACCAGCGCGCCCTCCTGAACGGTGGCGAACTCCTCGTTGGCGATCGGCACCGGCCCGGTCAGGCGCACCCGCGCGCCGAACGCGCCGGCGAGATCGAGGTCGCTGGCCGCCTTGCGGATGGCGTCGGTCGCGTCCTTTCCCGGTTCCAGTTCGTCGAAATTGAGGATCGGCTTGACCTCGATGAAGGCGCGCCGGTCGGCGTCGGTGAGCGGCTTGTCGCTCACCTGTTCGCGCCATGAGAACGTCGCGTTGCCCTTGTCGAGCACCGTCTCGACGGTCCCGGCGATGGCGTTAAGCGGGCGCGCCGCCGCATCGAGCGGGAACTGGCCGCGCTTGACCCCGGTCAGCGCGATCTCCAGCGCGCCGGTCAGCCCGCGCAGGCTGGGATCGCCCGCCATCACTTCCAGAAGCGGCGCCGCCGCCTGGAACTGCCCGGTCAGTTGCGCGACCTCCGCGGTCGGCAGGAACAAAAGGCCGTTCTGTTCGAAGAACGCCCCGCCGCCAAGTCGCCGCACCGTTTCGAAATTGACGTGATTCTCCTTCAGTTTGCCTTCCAGCGCGGCGGCGGCGGCGCTGGCATATTCCGGCGTCGGCGCCTCGACCACGGCGATAATCAGCCGCTCCTGATCGAACGCCTTCTCGAAGGCGATATCGCGCTGCCGCCAATCGAGATCGGGCGAAATCAGCTTGTTGATGTCGGTATTGATGGCGAAGTTCTGGACTGCGTAGACGCTGGCCAGCGCCGTGGCGATCAGAGCGACGACAACGGTCGGGACGGCAAATCGCGTACAGAATCCAACGATCGAAACAACAAGGCGTGTCAGCACGGTTTTTCTTTCTATGGCAGCCGGGTCAGGTCCGGAACGCGAAGCGCGAGGGGCACTGTGGCTGCTTCGGCAGGCATCGAATGTCTCGTAGGGGTCGAATTTGAAGAAACCTTTCACCGCGTGCGCGGTTGCGGCGCGGCCAAACTTTCCTGAAAACGTTGACGACAAGCATCGGAGCGTTTCTGAATCGCCCACGCGGGGGTTGAGACACGCGGGCTATAACGAGGTTCAGCGGGCCGATCCACCGATCATGACAGGGACGATTTGTCGCCGGGCCGCCGGACGGCGGTGGCCGGACGGCCGGACCGGAACCGCAAAGACCCGCCCTTGAATAGTCAGGACTAAATGGCGGCAACGTGACCGTCGTCGGGGTTATCGGGAACTGCGGCAGCTTCTTGTAAAATAATACCTTTATCAGGAACTCCGCGGACCCCCTCCCGCCGGGCGGGTTGGTGTCGCCATCCTGAACCCTTATATGGCCCGGAACGACAAACGGTTTTCGTCATTCACCCGCCATGGCGCGCCGCCATGCGCAAGGTCCATCCCAGGTTGAAGGTCGTTCTATGGAAGTTTTTCTCGCTCAACCCCGAGGGTTCTGCGCCGGAGTGGTGCGCGCCATCGAGATTGTCGAGCGCGCGCTGGAGAAATACGGCCCGCCGGTCTATGTCCGCCACGAAATCGTGCATAACAAGCATGTCGTGGAGAGCCTGAAGGCCAAGGGGGCGATCTTCGTCGAGGAACTCGACGAGGTGCCGCCAAACGCCGTCACCGTGTTCAGCGCCCACGGCGTCGCCCGCAGCGTCGAGGAGGAGGCCGCGAGCCGCCATCTGCCGGTCCTCAACGCAACCTGCCCGCTGGTGACCAAGGTCCACAACCAGGGCAAGCGGTATATTTCCAAGGGGCGCACCGTCATCCTGATCGGCCACGAAAGCCATCCGGAGGTGGTCGGAACCATGGGTCAGGTTCCCGGCCCGGTCCTTCTGGTACAAAATGTCGCGGACGTCGCGGCCCTTGACCTGCCGGCGGACGCCCCCGTGGCCTACATCACTCAGACCACGCTCAGCGTGGACGACACCCGCGACATCATCGCGGCGCTCGAAGCCCGGTTTACAGACATTCAAGGCCCGGACACCCGGGATATCTGCTATGCGACACAAAACCGTCAATCTGCTGTAAGAGACCTCAGCAAGCTCGTGGACGTTATTCTCGTGGTCGGCGCGACAAACAGTTCAAACTCGAATCGTTTGCGTGAAATCGGAGCCGAGGCCGGCGTTCCCAGCTATCTCATCGCGGATGGCAGCGAACTAAATCCCGATTGGCTGACTCACGCAAAAGCTGTAGGCATCACTGCGGGGGCCTCGGCGCCTGAAGTGCTGGTGGATGACGTGATCGCGACTCTGCGGCGAATCGGCCCGGTGTCCGTCTCGGTCCTCCCCGGCCGCGAGGAGAACATCCAATTCCGGCTTCCAGCCGAACTGACGCGGGCCGACGTCGCCTGAACGACGGCCAGAAAGAACCTTGATTATGGCTATTCCTTTTCTAAAAGAAATCCGCATCGGCGGCTACATCATGAAGCAGAAGCTGATGGGCCGGAAACGCTACCCGCTGGTCCTGATGCTGGAGCCCCTGTTCCGCTGCAATCTGGCCTGCGCCGGCTGCGGCAAGATCGATTACCCCGACGCCATTCTCAACCGCCGCATGTCGGCGCAGGAATGCTGGGACGCCGCCGAGGAATGCGGCGCGCCGATGGTCGCTATCCCCGGCGGCGAGCCGCTGATCCACAAGGAGATCGGCGAGATCGTCCGCGGCCT
>JBIQLW010000074.1:0-12118 GCA_044463945.1 Bradyrhizobiaceae bacterium
ACAAGAGCGCGCTGGTCAACGCCATGGCGTGGGTGACGGTGCCGGCCCTGATCGGGCCGGTGATCGGCCCGCCGCTCGGCGGCTTCATCACCACCTATTTCTCGTGGCACTGGATCTTCCTGATCAACATTCCGATCGGCGTCGTCGGCATCATCATGGCGCAGCGCTACATCGATCCGATCCGCAGCGACAACCCCGACCGCTTCGACCTCGTCGGCATGGTGCTGTCGGGCCTCGGACTCGGCGGCCTCGCCTTCGGCCTGTCGGTGGCCGGCCTCGGGTTGATGCCGTGGCCGGCGCTGGCGGGGTTGATCGGCGGCGGCGCGCTGTTCACCGTGCTCTATGTGCGGCACGCCAGACGCACCGACAGCCCGGTGCTGGACTTCTCGCTGATGCGCCACCCGACGATGTTCGCCAGCATCCTCGGCGGCTTCCTGTTCCGCTTCGGCATCGGCGCGCTGCCGTTCCTGCTGCCGCTGCTGATGCAGCTCGGCTTCGGTTTGTCGCCGTTCAAGTCCGGCCTCGTCACCTTCACCTCGGCGGTCGGCTCGATGGGAATGAAGACGCTGGCGGCGCGCATCATCCGCGCCTTCGGCTTCCGCAACGTGATGTCGGTCAACGCCGTGGTCAGCGCGGTTTTCCTTGCCGCCTGCGCGCTGTTCACCGCGCAGACGCCGCTGCTCCTGATCGTCATCATCCTGATCGTCGGCGGCTTCTTCCGCTCGTTGCAGTTCACCGCCCTCAACACGCTGGCCTATGCCGATATCGAGCCGGCCAAGATGAGCCGCGCCACCACGCTGGTGAGCGTGGCGCAGCAACTGGCGGTGTCGGCGGGGGTCGCCATCGGCGCGTTCTCGGTGGAAGCCACCATGGCGCTGCGCCATGCCGACAACCTCACCGCCGAGCAGTTCGGCCCGGCCTTCGTGATCGTCGCGGTGTTCGCGGCGCTGTCGGGCTGGTTCTTCCTGCGGATGCCGGCCGACGCCGGCCACCAGATCTCCGGCCGGCAGGTCGTCGTCGTCACCGCGCCGCGCGAGGCCGAGGCGGAGGAAGAAGCCGCCCGTGAAACCGCGACCGCCCGCGACCAGAAGCTCGGCTGAGCCGCGACGAGCGCCGAATGGCGATTGCGGCGCAACGCGGCGCGTGGTTTGCTTGGCGCCGGGCTGATGCACGGAGACGCAGGCATGTTACGGCTGTGGTGGATCGTTGTCGGCCTGACCACCGCATTCGGTTTCGCCCCGGCCGGTGCCGCCGAACGGCCGGCCGCCAGCCAGTGTCTCGCGATGGCGCAGATGCTGCCGCGCGTCGTCTATGCCAGCGTCCGCACCACGGCAGCATCCAACGAGGTGACCATCCGCTACGCCGGGCACGCGACTTACGTGATCGAGACGCCGGACGGAGTGCGCATCGCCACCGACTACACCGGCACCTACGACACCGGCGGCCTGCCCGATGTCGTCACCATGAACCGCGCCCATTCCACCCACTACACGCTCAATCCCGATCCGCGCATCAAATACGTGCTGCACGGCTGGGGCGACGGCAACGAGCCGGCGAAGCACGCCCTCACCGTCGGCGACGTCTTCATCCGCAACGTGCCGACCGACATCCGCCGCTCGCTATACGGCTACGGCTCCGACACCGAAATGATCCCCAACGGCAACTCGATCTTCATCTTCGAGGTGGCGGGTCTGTGCATCGGCCATCTCGGGCATCTGCACCACCCGCTCGACGACAGCCACATCGCGGCGATCGGCCGGCTCGATATCGTCATGGTGCCGATCGACGGCACCTATACCATGTCGCTTGACGGCATGTCGGAGATCGTGCGGCGGCTGCGGGCGTCCATCGTGCTGCCGATGCACCGCTTCGGCACGCCGCTATCGGATTTGCTCGAACGCCTGCGCGGCCAGTTCGCCATCGACCGCCGCAACGATCCGTTCTTCACGATTTCCGCCGCAGCCTTGCCGAAAACGCCGACGGTGATCGTGCTGAGCGGAGTTTAGGCGCGGGTCCGCGACAGCCCGACGACAATGACGACGACAAATCCGGGAGGCTCTTATGTTGATCTGCACACCTGTCACCGACGACGCGGAAGCGCATTATGCCTGCCCCTGCCATAGCCCCGCCTTCGCGCGACTGAACGCGGTGATCGAGCGCCGGTTTTCGCGACGGTCGTTTCTGGCCGGCGCGGGCGCGATCGGAGCGATGGCGCTGTGGCCGAAAGGCGCGGCGGCCGCCGTGCCGCGCGCGCCGGCGGGGCCGGTGGTGTTCACCAACGTCAGGATCTTCGACGGCAAGGCGAGCATGCTGATCGCGGGGCGCAGCGTGATCGTCGAGGGCAACCGGATCAAGGCGCTCGCGGCATCGGGAGAGCGCCCGCCGGACGGCGCGCAGGTCATCGACGGCGGCGGCCGCACCCTGATGCCCGGCATGATCGACGCGCACTGGCACGCGCTGATGTGCGCCATTCCGGAGCTTGTCGCCCTCACCGCGGACGTTCCCTACGTTCATCTGGCTGCGGCGCAGGAAGCGGAACGGACGTTGATGCGCGGCTTCACCACCATCCGCGACGTCGGCGGCCCGTCCTTTGCCTTGAAGCGCGCCATCGATGAAGGAATGGTGGCCGGTCCCCGTATCTTCCCGTCGGGGGCCATGATCTCGCAGACTTCCGGACATGGCGATTTCCGCTTGCGCTACGAGGTGCCGCGCGGCTCCGCCAACGACATCAGCCACGCGGAAGCGGCAGGCATTTCCGCGATCGCCGACGGCGTGCCGCAGGTGCTGCGCCGCGTGCGCGAACAGCTTCTGCTCGGCGCCAGCCAGATCAAGATCATGACCGGCGGCGGCGTGTCGTCCGCCTACGATCCGATCCAGGTCAACCAGTTCACCGCGGAGGAAATCCGCGCGGCGGCCGATGCCGCATCGGACTGGGGCACCTATGTCTGCTCGCACGTCTATACGCCGGAAGGGATCAAGCGCGCGTTGCAGAACGGCGTGCGATGTATCGAGCACGGCCAGCTCGCCGACGAGGACGCGGTGAAGATGATGGCCGACAAGGATGCGTGGTGGAGCCTGCAACCATTTCTCGCCGACGAGGATGCCAACCTCAAGTCGAACCCGGTGCAGCGGCAGCAGCAGGAGGAAATCGCCAAGGGGACGGCCCGCGCCTACGAGCTTACCAAGAAGCACAAGGTGAAGACGGCTTGGGGAACCGACATCCTGTTCAACCCGAAAGGCGGAGCCACCCAGGGCAAGCAACTGACCAAGCTGTCGCGATGGTTCGACAACGCCGATGTGCTGCGCATGGCGACGGCGTCGAACGGCGAGCTCCTCGCCATGTCCGGCGAACGAAGTCCCTACCGCGCCAAACTCGGCGTCATCGAAGCGGGAGCGGCCGCCGACGTGCTGCTGGTCGACGGCAATCCGCTGGAGAACCTGGCGCTGATCGCCGATCCCGAGCCAAATTTCAAAGTCATCATGAAGGACGGCAGGATCTTCAAGAACACGCTGGGTTGAGCAAGACGGTCCGGCGACGTCAAAGCATGATTTTCCAGGATTGAAACGCTCGACCGTCACCCGGAAACGAGGCGTCATCGTCCGCCAACAGCTCCGCGCAAGCGCGGCCCGATGACAGGTTCCGGCTGACGATCCAGTAATCCGGGGCAGCCGCGTGGGAAATTCGCGCCGACATGGCGTACTGGATACTCCGCTTTCGCGGAGTATGACGGCTTTCGTGTTGCATGTTCATCCCCAAAAAGCGATTTCCGGTCGGACTCTCGGGATGACGGCAAGCGTTTCCTTCCCGGCCCGATCATACGTTATTCGCCGCCGCGGAAACCTGTCGCCAGCAGGTAGCGCTCCGACGAATCCTGCCGGCTGGCGGCCGGCTTGACGTGGCGCACGGTTGCGAAGTCGCGCTTCACCTGCGCCAGCAGGTCCGCATCCGCGCCGCTCTGGAACACCTTGGCGAGAAAAGTCCCGCCGGGGTTGAGCACCTCGGCGGCGAAGGCGGCGGCGGCCTCCACCAGTCCGACGATGCGCAACTGATCGGTCTTGCGGTGGCCGGTGGTGTTGGCCGCCATGTCCGACATCACCACGTCCGCGCCGCTGCCGATCATGTCGCGCAGCACCTCCGGCGCGCGCGGGTCCAGAAAATCGAGTTGCACGAAGGTGACGCCGGGAATTTCCGGCATCTCCAGAAGATCGATCGCCACCACTTTGCCCGCCACCCTGCCATTGCTCTGCGCCGCGCCGACCCGGCGCGCCGCAACCTGGCTCCAGCCGCCGGGCGCGGCGCCGAGATCGACCACCACCTGCCCCGGCTTGAGCAGCCGGTACTTGTCGTCGATCTCAATCAGCTTGTAGGCGGCGCGCGAACGCCAGCCGTCGCGCTTCGCCTTGGCGACGTATGGGTCGTTGAGCTGCCGCTCCAGCCACAGTTTCGACGACAGCTTGCGCTTGCCCGCGCTCTTGACGGTGACGTGCAGCCGCCCGGTGGTGTCCTTTGCCATGACGATACGCTTATCTTGAAAGGATGCGCGCGCGAAGCGTCATGCCGCGCCGATCACGCCGTCCTCGCGCATCATTTCCACCAACATCCCCTCGCGCAGGCCGCGATCCGCCACCCGCAGGCGCGGCAACGGAAACGCATTGCGGATGGCGTCGAGGATGGCGCAGCCCGCGAGCACCAGATCGGCGCGTTCGATGCCGATGCAGTTGTTGTCGGCGCGCTCCTGATAGCTCATGCCGAGCAGGGTGGAAATCGCCGATGTGATCTCGCCGTCCTCCATCCAGAGTCCATCGACGCGGCGGCGGTCGTAGCGCGGCAGCCTGAGATGGACGCCGGCGAGCGTGGTGACGGTTCCCGAGGTGCCCAGCAGGTGCATGGTGTCGAGGTCGCCGCCGTGCCTCAAAGCGAACGGCGCGACGTGCTTTGCGACCTCCGCCACCATCCGCGCGTAGACCTCGGCGCTGACGTCCTTGCCGCCGAAGCGCTCCGCCAGCGTCACCACGCCGAGCGGGATCGACATCCACGCCGCGACGCGCGGCGTGGCTCCGTCGCGCGCGATCCGCACCAGTTCGCTCGATCCGCCGCCGATATCGAACAGGATGGCGCCGCGCCCCGCCGGGTCCACCAGCGGCGAGCAGCCGATCACCGCCAGCGACGCCTCGGTCTCGCGGTTGATGACTTCGAGCGCGATGCCGGTCTGGCTCGCCACCCGGTCGCGGAACGCCTCGGCGTTCGAGGCGGCGCGGCAGGCTTCGGTCGCGATCAGCCGCAGCCGCCGGGCGTTGCGGTGGCGCATCTTATCGCGGCACACGCTGAGCGCCGAGATGGCGCGGCCGATCGCCGCCTCGCTGATACGGCCGGTGGTCGAGACCCCCTCGCCGAGCCGGATGATCCGCGAGAACGAATCGATCACGCGAAAGCCCTCGCCGTCCGGGCAGGCGATCAGCAGGCGGCAGTTGTTGGTGCCGAGGTCGAGCGCCGCATAGACGCCCGTCCCGGCCGGCAACGTCGTGCCCGGCCGGGACGCGATGCCGTTGAGCGGCGCGCGGTGATAGGGTCGAGGCGGCTCCGGGCCGTTAATGCGCCGGGCATCGTTGTCCATGCAAACCTGTCTTCCCGGCGGCCGGTGACAGCCCGCCGGATATCCGTTTCACGGAAAGTTTAGCAGCGTCCGGCGGCGGCGCAACCGCAGTGCGCGGCGCCCATGCCCGATCCGCCGTTGCCGGCCCCGCCCGCCTTGCGTTATTCGGTAACGGCGTCCCCGCAAAATCTGACGGAATCATCGGTTTTATGGATATCAGGACACCCCGCCCCGCCCCCGGTCTTGTCCGCGACAACGCTATCGCGCTGCAAAAGCACGCCATCGGCCAGCCGGTACGCCGCAAGGAGGACGATACCCTGGTGCGCGGCAAGGGGCGCTACACCGACGATTTCAGCCTGCCCGGACAGGCTCATGCCTGGTTCGTCCGCAGCACCCACGCCCACGGCGTGATCCGGGGGATCGACCTTGAGGCAGCGCGGGCCATGCCCGGCGTGCTCGGCATCTGGACCGGCAAAGACCTTGAGGCGGCGGGCTACAACCCGATCCGTTGCGGCCTGCCGATGAAGAACGCCGACGGCACGCCGCTGTTGCAGACCGACCGCTTGGCGCTGGCCACCGACCGGGTGCGGTTCGTCGGCGATCCCGTCGCCTGCGTGGTCGCCGAAACCGTGGCGCAGGCGCGCGACGCCGCCGAGGCGGTGGTCGTCGAGATCGATCCGCTGCCGGCGGTGACGCAATCCGAGGACGCGGTGAAGCCCGGCGCGCCGCAGCTCTACGACCACATCCCCAACAACGTCGCGCTCGACTATCACTTCGGCGATCATGCCGCGACGGAGGCGGCCTTCGCCAAGGCCGCCCATGTCACATCCCTCGACATCGTCAACAGCCGCGTCGCGGTGGTGCCGATGGAGCCGCGCGCCGGGCTCGCCGCCTACGACGCGGCCAGCGACCGCTTCACGGTCCATCTGCCGACGCAAGGGGTGGCCGGCAACGCCGTCTCGCTCGCCAAACTGATGAACCTGCCACGCGAAAAAATCCGGCTCTTGACCTACAACGTCGGCGGCTCGTTCGGCATGAAGAATGCCGGCTATCCGGAATATGTCTGCCTGCTGCACGCGGCGCGGCTGTTGCAGCGTCCAGTCAAGTGGCTGGAGGAACGCTCGTCGAGCTTCCTCACCGACAATCACGGCCGCGCCCAGGAGGTCCGCGCCGACCTCGCGCTCGACGCCAAGGGGCACATCCTCGCGGTGCGGATCACCGGCTTCGGCAATCTCGGGGCCTATGTCGCCGGCGTCGGACCGCTGCCGCTGTCGCTCAACATCGGCAAGAACATCGCCAGCGTCTACCGCACGCCGCTGATCGAGGTGGACATCAAGTGCGTGGTGACCAACACCACGCTGATGGGCGCCTATCGCGGCGCGGGCCGCCCCGAGGCCAACTACTTCATGGAGCGGCTGATCGAGCGCGCCGCCGCCGAGATGGGCATCGACCGCGTGACGCTGCGCCGGCGCAACATGATCAAGCCGGCGCAGATTCCGTTCAGCGCGGCGAGCGGCGTGACCTACGACTCCGGCGATTTTCCCGCGGTGCTCGACAAGGCGCTGGAGCTTGCCGACTATGCCGGCTTCGCCAAGCGCAAGCGCGAGGCGCGCAAGCGCGGCAGGCTGCGCGGCATCGCGGTCGGCTGCTACCTCGAAGTCACCGCCGGCCTCACCGAACTCGGCAAGATCGACTTCCCGCCCGATGGCACCGTGCGCCTCACCACCGGCACGCTGGACTTCGGCCAGGGCCACGCGACGCCGTTCGCGCAGGTGCTCGCCAGCCGGCTCGGCGTGCCGTTCGACGCGATCCGGCTCGAGCAGAACGACAGCGACGTGGTGCATAGCGGCGGCGGCACCGGCGGCTCGCGCTCGATCATGACCAGCGGCACCGCGATCGTCGAAGCCAGCGACCTCGTCATCGCCAAGGGCCGCGCGGCGGCCGCGCACAGGCTGGAAGCCGCAGAAGCCGACATCGAGTTTTCCGACGGGCGCTTCACCATCGCCGGCACCGATCGCACGATCGGCCTGATCGAACTGGCCGACGCGCTGCGCGCCTCACCGCCGGCGGACGGGCTGCCCGCCTCGCTCGACGTCGATCACACCTCGTCGAGCGTGGCCTCGACGTTCCCCAACGGCTGCCACATCAGCGAGGTCGAGATCGATCCCGAAACCGGCGTGACGCAGGTGGTCAGGTACACCGGCGTCAACGATTTCGGCGTGGTGGTGAACCCGATGATCGTCGAGGGCCAGCTTCACGGCGGCATCGTTCAGGGCATCGGCCAGGCGCTGATGGAGGCCGTCGCCTACGACGACAGCGGCCAGCCGATCACCGGCTCGCTGATGGACTACGCCATCCCGCGCGCCGGCGACGTTCCCGACATGAGGCTGAGCGATCACCCCGTGCCCACCGCCACCAACCCGCTCGGCGTCAAGGGCTGCGGCGAGGCCGGCTGCGCCGGCAGCCTCGCGACGCTGGTCAATGCCGTCATCGACGCGCTGTCGGACTACGGCGTCACGCAGATCGAGATGCCGCTGACGCCGGAGCGGGTGTGGCGCGCCATCCAGGATGCGCGTCGCGGCAAAGCGGCGTAAGCGGCGGGCTACGCCGCCGGCTGCTCGCGCGGCCGGAAGATCGCGACGTGATGACAGTGCGCCACCGGCCGCTTGCCGTCGGCGACGATCAGCGCGTCGAATTCGGCGAAGCGGTGGCCCTTGCGGTCGTCGTTGGCCGTCACCCGGGCGCGGGCCGCGAGTTCTTCGTGCGGATGCGCGCTCGACAGAAGCTGCATAATGCTGCCGACGTGAATCCACGGGCCGAGCACGACGTTCTGCACCAGTACCTGGTTCATGATGCGCTGGAAGATGCCGGGATGCAGCGCGCCGGTGTCGCGATAGATCTGATCGGTGGCGCGCACCTCGGCCAGATAGTCGGTGAACTCCTTGTTGCTCCAGCTTCGCGGCGCGGTGCCGAGCCATTCGCCGACCCTGAACGCATCGTCGCTGAGCGGACGGCGCTCGGCCAAAGGCGGCGTCTGCGGATAGTCGGCGAGCGCGATCGGCGCAGTCCGGTCCGGCAACGACGCCATGCCGGTGGCGCACAGCGCGCCGCGGCTTTCCACCCGCAGCGTCAACGCGCCGCCGTCGTCCTCGCCGCTCACCTCGGCCGTCTCGCCGTCATAGACCGGCTTGACGAAGCGCGCCTCGATCCGCCCGCGCTCCAGAAAGGTGCGGCCCCAGCGCGCGATCGGCAGGTGCATCATGTAGGCCATCACCTCGACGCCGGGAACCAGCCCGCCGCTGAAGCCGTAACGGCGCGCCACCGCATCGTCGTGAATCTTGTTCTCGGAGTCTTTCGCGGTGTTGTACGCCTCAACGCGATAGGGCGGGATGCTGGTCATCGATCTTCCGTTCTCAATCTGGTGCAATCGCCGCAATGCTACGCAACCGCCGCGCGATGGCAAGGCCGTGACGCGACAGGCCACCCTCGCATTTCGTCGCGCGATCGCGTAGGAGGGCGGCGATACAGCCCGCACCTTCGGATAGCCATGGCCCCGCCCCTGATCCAGTTGAAGGACATCAGCCTGACGTTCGGCGGCACGCCGCTGTTGGCGGGCGTCGAGCTTTCGGTGTCGGCCGAGGAACGTGTCTGCCTGATCGGGCGCAACGGCTCGGGCAAATCGACGCTTCTGAAGATCGCCGCCGGGCTGGTCGAGCCCGACAGCGGCTCGCGTTTCGTGCAGCCCGGCGCGACGGTGCGCTACCTGCCGCAGGAGCCGGATTTCGAAGGCTTCGCCACCACGCTCGCCTATGTCGAGGCCGGCCTCGGCCCCGGCGACGATCCCTACCCGGCCCGCTTCCTGCTGGAACAGCTCGGCCTCACCGGCGACGAGAACCCGGCGCAGCTCTCCGGCGGCGAGGCCCGCCGCGCGGCGCTGGCGCGGGTGCTGGCGCCCTCGCCCGACATCCTGCTGCTGGACGAGCCGACCAACCACCTCGATCTCGCCACCATCGAATGGCTGGAGAGCGAGCTCGGGCGACGACGCAGCGCGCTGGTGCTCATCAGCCACGACCGCCGCTTCCTCGCCAACCTGTCGCGCAGCACGGCGTGGCTCGACCGCGGCCGCATCCGCCGCATCGAGCGCGGCTTCAGCGCCTTCGAGGAATGGCGCGACGAGGTGCTGGCGGAGGAAGAACGCGACCAGCACAAGCTCGACCGCAAGATCGTTGCCGAGGAACACTGGCTGCGCTACGGCGTCTCCGGGCGGCGCAAGCGCAACGTCAAGCGCCTCGCCGGCCTGCACGCGCTGCGCGCCGCGCGCCGCGACTATCGCGGCGCCGCCGGCAACGCCAGTCTCGCCGCCGCGGAAGCCGACAAATCCGGCCGGCTGGTGATCGAGGCCAAAGGCATCGGCAAGACATACGACGGCCGCGCCATCGTCGAGAACTTCTCGATCCGCATCCAGCGCGGCGACCGCATCGGCATCGTCGGCCCCAACGGCGCCGGCAAGACCACGCTGCTCAACATGCTGACGGGAGCGAGCGCGCCTGACCAAGGCAGCATCCGCTTCGGCGCCAATATCGAGATGGCGACGCTCGACCAGCACCGCGAGAGCCTCGACCCGACATCGACGCTTTCGGAAGCGCTCACCGGCGGACGCGGCGATCACGTCATGGTCGGCGGCAAGCCGAAGCACGTCATCAGCTACATGAAGGATTTCCTGTTCACCCAGGAGCAGGCGCGCACGCCGCTGGAGGTCTTGTCCGGCGGCGAGCGCGGCCGGCTGATGCTGGCGCGGGCGCTGGCGAAGCCGTCCAACCTGCTGGTGCTCGACGAGCCGACCAACGATCTCGACCTCGAAACGCTCGACGTGCTGGAGGAAATGCTCGGCGACTATCAGGGCACGGTGATCCTGGTCAGCCATGACCGCGATTTCCTCGACCGCGTCGTCACCTCGGTGATCGTGCCGGAAGGCGGCGGCCGCTGGATCGAATATGCCGGCGGCTATTCCGACATGCTGGCGCAACGTGGCTCCGACCTGCAACGCGCAGCCGTCCGACAGCCGGCGACGCCCGCGCCCGCCGCCCTGCCGAAGGCGACTAGCGCCGCGCCGCCGCCGAAGCGCCGCCTCGGCTTCAACGAACAGCACGCGCTGAAAACCCTGCCGAAGACCATCGAAACGCTGCACGCCGAGATCGCACGACATCAGAAACAGCTCGACGATCCCGACCTCTACAGCCGGGACCGCAAGGCGTTCGACCAAGCCTCGCAGGCCATCGCCACCGCGCAAGCAAAATTGCAGGAGGCCGAGGACCGCTGGCTCGAACTGGAAATGCTGCGCGAGGAGATCGAGCAAGGCTGAAGGACCGGCCTCCACCGATCGGCTGGCGATCCCAAGCGGCTTCATGGGCTGGCGTGGGGCGGGATCGTCATGATCCCAGTACGATATTTGCCGCGCAGTCGTCATTTGACGACTTCCCGCCGCCGCCCGAGCCTTGGCAATCTCTTTGGCAGGCAGGCGTCGCAACGTGTGGCGTAGAATACATATTGCGGATCAAGCGCCTGTCCTTGTCTGCCCCACGCGCTGCGATCATGCAGCCGCGGAAACGAAGAGGAATTCGGATGAACAGGCTCGCAATTACCTTTGGCGTCGCGTTGCTCTGTCTCTCGGTCGGTTTCGGCGGCGTCCCGGCCAGCGCGAAAGACCGGGCGGGCGGACACCGCGACCAGAGCGGTCAGGTCCCGCCGCCGGGCCAGATCAACCACTTCCCGGGTCAGGCCGGCCATTTCCCGGACAACGGCATCCGCTGCATTCGTGCTCCGTGCGACTTCGAGGTCCATCGCACCCCCGCCAACCATGACGCACGCAAACGCGCGGCGGAGGCAGCCGGGAAACGGCGCGGCGAAAAGCTGACCCAGCCTCAACGCTACCGCTTTGTGCGAGAGAGGATGCGCGCCAATGCGCGGGCCAAGGCAAAGGCCGATGGCGTCTGGTTGAGAAGCCCGTTCATGTGACGGGTCGCCGACGCATCGGCGGCCCTCGGCGCGGAACGCAAGGATAGGGAGGACTTCAATGCGGGGCTTCGCGGTGTGCGCGCTGCTGCTGGCGCAGATGACGGCGCTGGCCTTCGGCAAGGACATTTCCGGGGCAAGGGATCATCCGCTGGTCGGCCGCTATCAGGGCTCCAGCATCGTCTATTACAAGTCTTCCGATTTCGACCGGGCCACGTTGCTGCGGGCACCGCACGATTACGGAGCGGTGCTCGAAAAAGGCAACACCAAGGACAGGTCCACCCCCGAGTGGCTGACGGCGGAGGGACGGCGGACCGAGATCAGATATGAGTTGCCGGGCGATCGCTCGTCGCTGGAAGTCATCAGGAATTTCGAGGCGTTCCTCAAGACGAGAGGGATGGCAGTGGTGTTTTCATGCTCGGACGCGGACTGCCTCAGCGGCTCGCTACGCGATCTCTATCTGCTCGGCGAACAACTCGACCCCACCAATCCGGTATCGACGTCATACGCGC
>JBIQLW010000075.1:0-12045 GCA_044463945.1 Bradyrhizobiaceae bacterium
ATTATTTTCTTATATCCTAGCAGAAACTTCTGAGCCGGGGATAGCGATCAGGCGATTTTTTGAGCGCGCTATTTGCGGCGGCGCTGCTGTTGGCCGAGACCCATCTTCTTGGCGAGTTGCGAACGCGCCACCGCGTAGTTGGGCGCCACCATCGGATACTCGGGCGGCAGCCCCCATTTGTCACGATACTGCTCGGGCGTCATGTTGTACTGCGTGCGCAGATGGCGCTTGAGCGACTTGAAGCGCTTGCCGTCTTCCAGGCAGACCAGATATTCCGGCGTCACCGACTTCTTGACCGACACTGCGGGCTTCGCCGGCTCCGCCGGCGCTTCGGTGCGCCCGGCGGCAACGCGAACCAGTGCGGCGTGGACCTGACTGA
Source organism: Bradyrhizobiaceae bacterium (assembly GCA_044463945.1). Classification (GTDB taxonomy): domain Bacteria; phylum Pseudomonadota; class Alphaproteobacteria; order Rhizobiales; family Xanthobacteraceae; genus 62-47. The sequence continues at coordinate 380 of JBIQLW010000075.1, forward strand.
TCAGGGCCGGGATTTCCGCCGCCGGGGTCGGGTTGTTGCTGACATAGGCGGAGACGATCGTCGCGGTGAGATCGATGAAGCTCTTGCCCGGAGTCTCAACCATCGACGTGATCTTTCCTTGTCTGGCGGGAACGGCGAGCGCGTCAGGTGGTGCGATCGAGGTAGGCACGCAACTGCTCGATCGATGCGAAGCGCATCAAGCCCTCGGGCATCTGGGCTTCGATCGAGCCGTCCGAATAGAGCGAATAGGCCATGCCATCGACGGTGCCGGACTTGACCACGGTCGCGGCCGGCTGAGGCTCACGCGGTGGGGACGTCGGTGCTGGGTCGCGGCGCGCCGTCGCGGATTCGCCGCGCGCGTTTCGCCCATTGCGCGGCCACGTATCCTTGAAGCTCGGGTGCGGTTCGACCTGCGGTTCGAACGCTGCCTCGCTGGCCGCGGCCTCCGGCGCACCGGCCTGGTCCCCGCCCTGCCGGCGCGAGGATGAAAACAACAGATTGCGGCGCGCCGGGCGCTGCGGCGCGGCCGCCGTTTCGGCGATTGCCGCGGTATCCGGCGCATTGCCCGGAGCGCCGGCGGCACTGTCGCGCGCGGCGCTCTCGTCGCGCCGCTCCTCGGCACGTCGCGGCGGCGGCATCAGCGGGGGTGCGATCCGGTCAACGTCGGACCGCGCGCCCCGACCGGCGATCGACCCTGCCGGAAGCGGCGGACCGTCGATCAGGTCGCGCCGCACCTCGGCCACACTATCCTGCAAGCGCGTCCGGATGGCCTTCAACTCGCGCACCACGATGCCGAGCCCGATCAGCACGAAGCCGCTGCAAACCGCCACCGCTCCGGCCAGAATCATCGTGTTGCCGAAGCTGAACTCCTTGACCGGAACCCCGACCCAGATCGCCGCAGCGCCTGCCAGAATCGCGGCGATACCGGCAATCATCAGCAAAAGCATCGTCGCACTCCACCCCGCGCTGTCGCGTCGGCACTATCGTCCCGCGATCACGATAGCGTTTTCTAAAGGCCGCCGCCAACCGCAATTGCGCCAGGTCAGTATCAGGTTCCGTGCGGTCCGCCGGACACGACCGGCCCCGCCCGGTTTGCAAGACCACGGGCCTGCTGTAGACTGTTCGCGTAAGCCTCTACACGTCTCCCAAACGCCGCCCAATTCCGGGCGGCGTTTTCATCCGCGCGAGCCCCGTTAGGGAAGGGCTTACGCTTTCGGCGTCTCGGCCAGCGCGGCGAGAATGCGGGCCCACGAGCGGATACCCTTCTTGAAGCTCTTGAGGTCGTACTTCTCGTTCGGCGAATGGATGTTGTCGTCGTCAAGACCGAAGCCGACCAGCACGCTGTCGAGCCCCAGCACGCGCTTGAAATCGCCGACCACCGGGATCGAGCCGCCCGAGCCAATCAACTGCGCCTCGCGTCCCCATTCCTCGGTGAGCGCGCGCTTCGCCGCCGCGAGCGGTTTCATGGTCCAATCAAGCGACACCGCCGGCGCGCCGGAATGGTCGATGAAGTCAGCGCGGCAATCCTTCGGCACCCGCGCCTTGACGAAATCGCGGAAGGCGGAGCGGATCCTGTCGGGGTCCTGACCGCCGACCAGACGGAACGACACTTTCGCGGTGGCGTGCGACGGGATCACCGTCTTCGACCCCTCGGCGGTGTAGCCGCCGAAGATGCCGTTGATGTCGCAGGTCGGCCGCGAGAACACCTGTTCGATCAGGAGCCGGTCGGTCTCGCCGGCGGGGATCGACAGGCCGATCGGCTTGAGAAAGCTGTCGGGCGTGAAATCGAGCGCCTTCCACTGGGCGAGGATGTCGGGCGGCAGGTCCTTCACGCCGTCGTAGAAGCCGGGAATGGTGACGCGGCCATTGTCGTCGTGCAGCGCGCCGAGAATGCGCGTCAGTACCCGGATCGGATTCTGCGCCGCGCCGCCGAACAGGCCGGAATGCAGGTCGCGATTGGCGGCGGTAATTCGCACCTCGTCATAGACGAGGCCGCGCAGCGCGGTAGTGATCGCCGGCGTGTCGGGGTCCCACATGCTGGTGTCGCACACCAGCGCGAAGTCGGCCTTGAGGTCGGCGCGGTTGTTCTCAAGAAAACCGACCAGATGTTTCGAGCCGACTTCCTCCTCGCCCTCGATCAGGAAAGTGACGTCGAGCGGCAGCGATCCGGTGACGGCAACCCAGGCCCGGCACGCCTCGACGAAGGTCATCAACTGGCCCTTGTCGTCCTGCGCGCCACGCGCGACGATGATCTTCCGCCCGTCAGCGTGATCGGCGACGACCGGCTCGAACGGCGGCGAATGCCACAACTCAATCGGATCGACCGGCTGCACGTCGTAATGGCCGTAGAACAGCACATGCGGCCGCGCGCCGTTCGCGCTCTTGGGCTTGGCGACGATGGCGGGATGGCCGCCGGTCGGCCGCACCTCGGCGTTGAAGCCGAGAGAGGCGATATCGCCGGCCAGATAATCGGCCGCGGCCTTGCAGTCGCCGGCAAAGGCCGGGTCCGCCGAGATCGACTTGATGCGGAGCAGCCTGAACAGTCGCTCCAGACTATTATCGAAATCGCCATCGATATGGTCGAGCACCGCCGGGAGTGAGGAGTGAGACATCAGTTGATCCACCGTTCTTCAAATAAGCGGCTAGCAGAACGGACGACGTATTCTCGTCCATCCCTTAACCGTCACACGCGGCCCTGACCCGCGTGTCCATCTTCTCGTCAAAAGATGGATTGCCGGAGCAAGCCCGGCAATGACGATAATCCTAATATCAGCGCCGCAGCAGGCTGCCGAGCGCGCCGCGCACGATGGAGCGGCCGATCGAACCGCCGAGCGAGCCGCCCACCGACTTGCCGAGATCGGCGACGATGCCGCCGACGACCTTGTTGGTCACGGTGCGCGTCACGTCGCGGGCGATCACCTGCCCGGTCGAGAGCTTGCCGCGCGGCGTCGAAGTGCCGAAAATCGTGCCGACGATCGACCCGATCTGCCCGAGCACGCTGCCATCGGCCCCGTCCGCCGGCGCGGCGGCCTCAGCGACGCGCTTTTGCAGCATCTCATAGGCCGATTCGGAATCGACCCCGGTATCGTATTTGCCCTTCACCGGGCTCGCGGCGAGAATGGCCTTGCGCTCGTCGGCCGTCACCGGGCCGATCCGCCCCGACGGCGGCCGGATCAGCACCCGCTCGACGATCGAGGGCGTGCCCTTCTTTTCCAGGAACGAGACCAGCGCCTCGCCGGTGCCGAGTTCGGTGATGACCTGCGCGGTATTGAGCTTCGGGTTCTGGCGGAACGTCTGGGCGGCGGCCGCGACCGACTTCTGATCGCGCGGGGTGAAGGCGCGCAGCGCGTGCTGGACCCGGTTGCCGAGTTGCGCCAGCACCTTGTCGGGAACGTCGATCGGGTTCTGCGTCACGAAATAAACGCCAACGCCCTTGGAGCGGATCAACCGCACCACCTGCTCGATCTTCTCCATCAGCGCTTTCGGCGCATCGTTGAACAACAGGTGCGCCTCGTCGAAGAAGAACACCAGCTTGGGCTTGGGCGGATCGCCGACTTCCGGAAGCTGCTCGAACAGTTCGGACAGCATCCACAACAGGAACGTGGCGTAGAGCCGCGGGTTCTGCATCAGCTTGTCGGCGACCAGGATGTTGACCATGCCGCGGCCGTCGCGGTCGGTGCGCATGAAGTCCTTCAGATCGAGCGCCGGCTCGCCGAAAAACTTGTCGCCGCCCTGGGTTTCCAGCACCAGAAGCTGGCGCAGGATGCTGCCGACCGACTGCTTGGTGACGTTGCCATATTGCGTGGTGAGCTGCGCCGCGCTCTCGCCGACGAAGGTGAGAATGGCGCGCAGATCCTTCATGTCGAGAAGCAGGAGGCCCTGCTCGTCCGCCACCCGGAAGGCGATGTTCAGCACGCCCTCCTGCACGTCGTTGAGGTCCATCATCCGCGACAGCAGCAGCGGCCCCATCTCGGATACGGTGGCGCGCACCGGATGACCCTGCGCGCCGAAAACGTCCCAGAACACGGTCGAGAACTGGTCCGGCTGGAAGGTGAGGCCGATCTCCTTGGCGCGCTTGAGAATGAAGTCCTTGCCCTCGCCGACCTCGGCGATGCCCGACAGATCGCCCTTGATGTCGGCGGCAAAAACCGGAACCCCGGCACGCGCGAAACCCTCGGCCATCACCTGCAATGAGACGGTCTTGCCAGTTCCGGTAGCGCCGGTGACGAGGCCGTGGCGATTGGCGAGCGCCAGCGACAACCACGCCGGCTGTTCGCCCTTGCCGATGAAGATCGCATTGTCGGTGTCGCCCATGGTCGTATCGGTCGTCGCCATCGTCTGGCCTCTCCGCGTGCTCGGGGTCGCGCTGCTGGACCCATTCAAGACAAGGTCATCCTACTCATCTTGCAGCCGGGTTGAAACCGGTCAGACGGCTCCGTAGCAGGACAAGCCACGCCAGGCGGTTATCCCGAAACGATATCGCGACATCTCGTCTCGCCGTTTGAAATTCTTCCAGACGACGGCATTTTGAACTTGCGCAGCCATTCGCTCTTGCATTACTGCAACAGTCCTTGCGCGATTGATGCACGATCATGGCGGCAGCGCCTGCGCCGCTTGTGTTTCAGATCGCAAAAGCCCACAATGCACTGACGCGATAGCGTGCCGACAATCAACAACGTGCCGACAATCAACCGGCTGGGGCGGGGCGTATGAACAGACACCGTTTGAGCGTGGTCACGCAGATCAACTGCCGGACCAGCGCGAGGGGCGTGGGCGGTGACCGGCAGCGGAATCCCTCCTGTGTCGCGGCAGGCGTACGTCGCCGCCATTTTCTTCCTTCAATCGCGGATGTGTTCGCATCAGAGGCTTTCCTGCCGGGAACCCTTGCTCTGGAAACACGCCTGGTGGGAATGAGGCCGCGTCATCGCGCGGCAGTTCCGGCCGACGTCTTTACCGCTGAACTTTCTCGCTTGTGCCGCGACAGAGTTGGGGCCGGCCGCATGGGCGCGGTCGGCGCCGGGACCTTCCTCTCCACCTCGTTCGCTTGAAGCACCTGTTCGCTTGAAGCACCTTACGTAATCGCCGAGTGCCATGACCTATCCCATTTCCAAGATCGACGGTATGACCGCCTTCGCCGCATCCAAGCTCAAATCGGCGGGCATCCGCACGACGGAAGGATTGCTGGAGGCAGCAAGCACGGCCAGGGGCCGCAAGGCACTGGCGGCGAAAACCAACTTCACCGAACAGCAATTGCTGGAATGGGCCAATATCGCCGACTGTATGCGCATCCCCGGCATGGGCAAGGCGAAGGCCGAATTGCTGCGCGCCGCCGGCGTCACCACGGTGCGCGAGTTCACCCACCGCAACCCGGCGCGACTGGCGCAGGCGATGAAGGACGCCAACACCAAGCGCAAGCTGGTCCGCGTCCTGCCGTCGGAAAAGTCGATCGGGCAATTGATCGAACGGGCGCGCAAGCTGCCGCTGAAGATCAGCTACTGAGGTGATGTTGTCGAGGCGCTGCTTCCGAGCGCAGGCCCGCCGATCCGTCCAACATCCAGTATAATGAATATTGACTCGGACGCGCGAACCGCGCAAAGCGGGCGCATGATCTCGACAGCTTCCAGAGCGGCGCCAGCGAGCGGACAGCGGCTTCTTGAGCGGCTGTTGTCCCGCCCCTACCCGGCCGTGATGGGCGTCCTCAACGTCACCCCGGATTCGTTTTCCGACGCCGGGCTGTTTCTCGAACCGCAGCACGCGTTCACCCAGGCCCGGCGCATGATCGCAGAGGGCGCCGACATCATCGACATCGGCGCGGAATCCACCCGGCCATACGGCTCGGTCGCGATTTCGGCGGACGAGGAGATGCGGCGGCTGAAGCCGGTGCTGCCGGAAATCGTCGCGCTGGGCGTTCCAGTGTCGATCGACAGCATGAAAGCCAGCGTCGTCGACTGGGCGCTGCGCGCGGGCGCCGCGATCGCCAACGACGTCTGGGGACTGCAACGCGATCCGGATATGGCGCGCGTGGTCGCAGCCCACGGCGCACCGGTCGTCATCATGCACAACCGCGAGCGCGCCGACGCCAACATCGACATCATGCGCGATATCGCGGCGTTCTTCGAACGCTCGCTGGCGATCGCCGATCGCGCCGGCATCGCGCGCAAAAATATCGTTCTCGATGCCGGGATCGGCTTCGGCAAGACCCAGGAGCAGAGCGTGACCGTGCTGGCGCGCCAGCACGAGTTGCAAGCGTTCGGATTGCCGCTTCTGGTCGGCGCGTCACGCAAGCGCTTCATCGACACCATCACGCCGTCGAAGCCGCAAGAGCGACTCGGCGGGTCGATCGCCGCCCACCTGCTCGCCGCCGAAGGCGGCGCCCGCATCGTCCGCGCCCACGATGTCGCCGAAACCGTGCAGGCGCTGCGCGTGGCGGCGGCCATCAGGGACAGGCGATGAGCGACACCATCTTCATCCGTGGTCTGGTGATGCACGCGCGGCACGGCGTCATGGCCCACGAAACAGAGGTGGGGCAGCGTTTCGTCATCGATCTCGAACTCACCGCCGACCTGTCCGAATCCTCGCGAACCGACCGGCTCAGTGACACCGTGTCCTATTCCGACGTAGTGGCCTGCGCCAGCGCCGCGTTCCGCGACACCAACTACAAGCTGCTCGAACGCGCCGCCGGCGCGGTCGCGGAAGCGGTTCTCGCGTCCTTTCCGCGCATCAACACCGTGAAGGTCACGGTCCACAAGCCGCACGCGCCGATCGCCGCGATCTTCGACGACGTCGGCGTCGTCCTGACTCGCGGCCGGTAGCGCCGATGGGCCACGCGCTGATCGCGCTCGGCGGTAATGTCGGCGATGTCCGCCAGACATTTCGCAAGGCCATCAGCAACATCTGCGGCATGGCGCAGGCGACGCTGCTGGCGCGCTCCGCCGACTACGCCACCCCGCCGTGGGGCGGCGTCGCGCAGGAGCCGTTCGTCAACGCCTGCATCGCCATCGAGACCAGCCTCGATCCGCACGCGCTCTTGTTCACGCTGCACAAAATCGAAAAGAAGTTCGGCCGCGACCGCGCCCATGAGCAGCGCTGGGGGCCGCGCACGCTCGACCTCGATTTACTGGCTTACGACGACGCCGTCATCGACCGGCCGGACCTGACGCTGCCGCATCCGCGCCTGTTCGAGCGCGCCTTCGTGCTGGTGCCGCTCGCGGATATCGCCGCCGACCGGATCATTGCCGGGCGATCGGTCAAGGCGGCGCTGGCCGGGCTTTCGACCGAGGGGATCAAGCGGCTGCCCGACCCCGGTTGAGGGGATTTCGGCGGGCCGGGAATCTTGCGGCAAACCCGTGGCAGGTTGCGGCGGCACCGGCGGCATGGCAATTTCAGCCCGAAAACAGAACCCGGCTTCAGGGAGCACCCTGCCGAATGTCCGCAATGACCGACGAACTGACGCTGGCGGCCGAATTTCCGCCCGCGACCTACGACGACTGGCGCAAGCTGGTCGATGGCGTCCTCAAGGGCGCGTCCTTCGACAAGCTGGTCGGGAAAACCGCCGATGGCCTGCGGATCGAGCCGATCTACCGGCGCGCCGCCGATGCCGCGCCGGTGATCGGCCGCGCGCCGGCGGCACCGTGGCAGATCATGCAGCGGATCGATCATACCGACCCGACCGTCGCGAACAAGCAGGCGCTGGAGGATCTCGCGGGCGGCGCGAGCGGGCTGACGCTGGTGTTCGCCGGCGGCAATGCGGCGCGCGGCTTCGGGCTGCCGCCGACCCGCGAGGCGCTGACGCGGGCGCTGGACGGCGTCTATCTCGAAGCCGACATCGCCATCGCGCTTGAGATCAGTCCGCAGGGTCGCGACATCGGCGATCACTTCGCCGCCCTCCTTGAGGCGCGCAAGATCGCGCCGCGCGACGTTGACGTGCGCTTCGGCTTCGATCCGATCGGCGGCGCGGCCGCGCGCGGCGGCCTCAGCGGTGATTGGGCCTCGATGGCTCCGCGCTTCGGAGCGAAGATCGCAAAGCTAAAGGGGCTCGGCTTCCGCGGTCCCTTCGCAGCCGCCGACGGACGGGTGATCCACGACGCCGGCGGCTCGGAGGCGCAGGAACTGGCCTTCGTGCTGGCAAGCGGCGTCGCCTATCTGCGGGCGCTGGAAGCCGCCGGGCTGTCGCTGGAGGAGGCGCGCGACGCTATCGAGGCGCGGCTTGCCGCCGACGCCGACCAGTTTCTGACCATGGCCAAGTTCCGGGCGCTGCGGCTGTTGTGGGCGCGCGTCGAGGAGGCGTGCGGGCTTGCGCCGAAGCCGCTGTTCGTCGCGGCCGAAACCGCGTGGCGGATGCTGACGCGGCGCGACAGCGACGTGAACATGCTGCGCGCCACCATCGCCACTTTCGCGGCCGGGCTCGGCGGGGCCAACGCCGTCAGCGTGCTGCCGCATTCGCTGGCGGTGGGATTGCCGGACGCCTTCGCGCGGCGCATCGCGCGCAACACCCAGCTCATTCTCCTTGAGGAGTCCAACCTCGCCAAGGTCGCGGATCCTGCGGCCGGCACCGGCGGCATCGAGACTCTCACGCGGCAGTTGTGCGACACCGCATGGGCGCTGTTCCAGGAGATCGAAAAGGCCGGCGGCGCGTTCGCGGCGCTGCAAGCGGGCTTGATCCAGAGCCGGATCGCAGGCGTCCGCACCGCGCGCGACGGCGATATCGCCCGGCGCAAGATGGTGGTCACCGGCGTCAGCGAATTTCCCAACCTGCGGGAAGCTATGCCCGACGTGCTCGCCCCCACCCCCGCGCCGATACAACATGCGAAGGAAGCCATCGCGTTCGAGGCGCTCCAGCCGGTCCGGCTGGCGGCGGCGTTCGAGGCGCTGCGCGACCGCTCCGACGCCATCCTCAAGCAGAGCGGCACGCGGCCGCAGGTCTTCCTCGCCAATCTCGGCAAGCCGTCGGACTTCACCGCCCGCGCCACCTTCGCGCGCAGCCTGTTCGAGGCCGGCGGCATCGAGGCGATCGACGGCGACGGCACCACCGACCCGGCGGCCCTCGCAGCCGCCTTCAAGGCGTCGGGCGCGCGGCTCGCCTGCATCTGCTCGTCGGATGCGGTCTACGCCGATCATGCGGCGGCGGCGGCCAAGGCCCTTCACGACGCAGGCAGCGCGCATATCTATCTGGCAGGCCGCCCCGGCGACAAGGAAGCCGAGTTCCGCGCCGCCGGGATCGGCGAGTTCGCCTTCGCCGGCGGCAACGCGCTGGCGATGCTGGAAGCCGCCTACGACCGGATGAGGTGAGCCATGTCGGCAACGGCGAAACCTGTGATGACCGGCGGCTGCCAATGCGGCGCGATCCGCTTTGCATCGCAGGTCGAGCCACGACGGATCAGCGTCTGTCATTGCCGGATGTGCCAGAAGGCCGTGGCCGGTCCGTTCGCGGCCTTTGCGGAAGTTCCCCACGGCGATTTCGCGTGGACGCGCGGCCGGCCCGCGACATTCCGCTCATCATCGCTGGCGGAGCGCGACTTCTGCCCGGCCTGCGGAACGCCGCTGAGCTATCGCCAGCTTGGCGGCCCGGTAATCGAGTTGCTGACCGGAGCGTTCGACCGGCCGGACCGCGTGATCCCGACCTATCAGACGGGAATTGAATCGAGACTTCCCTGGATCGCCAGTCTGTCCGACCTGCCCGGCAAGACCACGACCGAGAACACCGGAACCGCAAGGGCTGACAGCATCGTCAGCCACCAGCATCCGGATCACGATTAAGATGCCGCGCGTTACCGCAGGTTTATGCTAGGATAACAGGATCATGAGCCGCATTCCGAATTTCGCCGATATCGCCTTCGCGGCGACCCGCGCGCCCGCCCCCGGCGGCGACGCCGCGCCGTGGCTGACGCCCGAGGACATTCCAGTCAAGCCGGGCTACAGTGAGGCCGACCTCAAGGGCATCGACTTCCTCGACACCTGGCCGGGCATCGCGCCGTTCCTGCGCGGCCCCTACCCGACCATGTACGTCAACCAGCCGTGGACGGTGCGCCAATACGCCGGTTTCTCCACGGCCGAGGATTCCAACGCCTTCTACCGCCGTAACCTCGCCGCCGGGCAGAAAGGGCTGTCGGTGGCCTTCGACCTCGCCACCCATCGCGGCTACGACTCCGATCACCCGCGCGTCGGCGGCGACGTCGGCATGGCCGGGGTGGCGATCGACTCGATCTACGACATGCGCACGCTGTTCGCCGGCATCCCGCTCGACAAGATGAGCGTGTCGATGACCATGAACGGCGCGGTGCTGCCGATCCTGGCGCTGTTCGTGGTGGCCGCCGAGGAACAGGGCGTGCCGCCGGAAAAACTGTCGGGCACCATTCAGAACGACATTCTGAAAGAGTTCATGGTGCGCAACACCTACATCTATCCGCCCGCGCCCTCGATGCGGATCATCTCCGACATCTTCGCCTATACCTCGCAGCGGATGCCGAAGTTCAATTCCATTTCGATCTCCGGCTATCACATGCAGGAGGCCGGCGCGACGCAGGACCTGGAGCTGGCCTACACGCTGGCCGACGGCGTCGAATATCTGCGCGCCGGCATCAAGGCCGGACTCGACGTCGACCGCTTCGCGCCGCGGCTGTCGTTCTTCTGGGCGATCGGCATGAACTTCTTCATGGAAGTCGCCAAGATGCGCGCGGCGCGGCTGTTGTGGGCCAAGCTGCTCAAGCCGTTCAACCCGCAGAATCCGAAATCGCTGTCGCTGCGCACCCATTGCCAGACCTCCGGCTGGTCGCTCACCGCGCAGGACGTGTTCAACAACGTGATGCGCACCGCGATCGAGGCGATGGCGGCGACGCAGGGCCACACCCAGTCGCTGCACACCAACGCGCTCGACGAAGCCTTGGCGCTGCCGACCGACTTCTCCGCGCGCATCGCCCGCAACACGCAACTGTTCCTGCAACAGGAAAGCGGCACCACCCGCATCATCGATCCGTGGGGCGGCTCGTATTACGTCGAGCGGCTGACCCACGATCTGGCGGTGAAGGCATGGGGCCACATCCAGGAGGTCGAGGAACTCGGCGGCATGGCGAAAGCCATCGAGGCCGGCGTGCCCAAGCTGCGCATCGAGGAAGCCTCCGCGAAAACCCAGGCGCGGATCGATGCCGGCTATCAATCGGTGATCGGCGTCAACAAGTTCAAGCCGGCCAACGAGGCTTCAATCGACGTGCTCAAGGTGGACAACACCACCGTGCGCCGGTTGCAGATCGACAAGCTGAAGCGGCTGCGCGGCGAACGCAAGGAGGCCGACGTCGCCGCCGCGCTGGCGGCGCTGACCAAGAGCGCCGAGACCGGCGAAGGCAATCTGCTGGCGCTGGCCATCGACGCCGCGCGCGCGAAAGCCACCGTCGGCGAGATTTCCGACGCCATGGAGAAGGTGTTCGGCCGCCACCGCGCCGAAATCCGCTCCATCACCGGCGTCTACAAGCGCGAGGTGAGCGCGATGTCGAACCGGGTCGAGAAGGTGCAGGCGCTGATCGATGCGTTTGAAGATGCCGAAGGCCGCAGGCCGCGTATCCTCGTCGCCAAGATCGGGCAGGACGGCCACGACCGCGGCCAGAAGGTGATCGCATCCGCCTTCGCCGACATCGGCTTCGACGTCGATATCGGCCCCTTGTTCGCCACCGCCG
>JBIQLW010000076.1:0-11504 GCA_044463945.1 Bradyrhizobiaceae bacterium
CAATCGTCCCGATGTTGCAATGCGGCTTCGTGCGTTCAAACTTCTCTTTGGCCATGATACTCTCCGTTCAGGCGTTGATCGTCGCCGACGATCAGGCAAACTTCTTCTGGACTTCAGCCGACACGTTGGCCGGCGCTTCTGCGTAGTGGTCGAACTGCATGGTGAAGGTGGCGCGTCCCTGGCTCATCGAGCGCAGGTTGTTGACGTAGCCGAACATGTTCATCAGCGGCACCATGGCGTTGATGACGTTGGCGTTGCCGCGCATGTCCTGCCCCTGGATCTGGCCACGCCGCGAGTTGAGGTCGCCGATCACCGAGCCGGTGTAGTCTTCCGGCGTCACCACCTCGACCTTCATGATCGGCTCGAGCAGCACCGACTTGCCCTTCTGCAGGGCTTCGCGGAACGCCGCGCGCGAGGCGATCTCGAACGCCAGCGCCGAGGAGTCGACGTCGTGATAGGCGCCGTCGATCAGCGTCACCTTGACGTCCACCACCGGGAAGCCGGCGACCACGCCCGAGGTCAGCACGCTTTGCAGACCCTTTTCGACGCCGGGGATGTATTCCTTCGGCACCGCGCCGCCGACGATCTTGGACTCGAACTGGAAGCCCGCGCCCGGCTCGTTCGGCTCGACGATGAACTTGACCCGCGCGAACTGACCGGTGCCGCCGGTCTGCTTCTTGTGGGTGTAATCGACTTCCGCCGGCCTGGTGATCTTCTCGCGGAACGCCACCTGCGGCGCGCCGATATTGGCGTCGACCTTGTAGGTGCGGCGCAGGATGTCGACCTTGATGTCGAGATGCAGTTCGCCCATCCCCTTGAGGATGGTCTGGCCCGACTCGTGATCGGTGGAGACGCGGAACGACGGATCCTCCGCCGCGAGCTTGGCCAGCGCCACGCCCAGCTTCTCCTGGTCGGCCTTCGACTTCGGCTCGATCGCGATCTCGATCACCGGATCGGGGAATTCCATCTTCTCAAGGATCACCGGATGGTCGGGGTCGCACAGCGTGTCGCCGGTGCGCGCTTCCTTGAGGCCGGCCAGCGCCACGATGTCGCCGGCATAGGCTTCCTTGATGTCCTCGCGGTTGTTGGCGTGCATCAGCAGCATGCGGCCGATGCGCTCCTTCTTCTCGCGGGTCGAGTTGATGACGCCGGTGCCGCTCTGCAGCACGCCCGAATAGATGCGGCAGAAGGTGATGGTGCCGACGAACGGGTCGTCCATGATCTTGAACGCCAGAAGCGACATCGGCTCCTTGTCGTCGGCGTGGCGCAGCACCTCGTTGCCCTGCGGATCGGTGCCCTTGATCGCCGGCACGTCGAGCGGCGACGGCAGGAAGTCCACCACGGCGTCGAGCAGCGGCTGCACGCCCTTGTTCTTGAACGCGGTGCCGCACAGCACCGGATAGAACGCGCCGCCGATCACCGCCTTGCGGATCAGCGTCTTCAGCGTCGCCTCGTCCGGCTCGGCGCCGTCGAGATAGGCGGCCATGGCATCGTCGTCGAGTTCGACGGCGGCTTCCACCAGCTTCTCGCGATATTCCTTGGCCTTGTCGGCGAGGTCGGCCGGGATTTCCTCGATGTCATACATCGCGCCGGCGGATTCGTTGTTCCACACCAGCGCCTTCATGCGGACAAGGTCGATCATGCCCTTGAAGTTGTTCTCGGCGCCGATCGGAAGCTGCAACGCCACCGGCTTGGCGCCGAGGCGATCGACGATGTCGGACAGACACTTGTAGAAGTCGGCGCCGGTCTTATCCATCTTGTTGCAGAAGACGATGCGCGGCACCTTGTACTTGTCGCCCTGGCGCCACACCGTCTCGGTCTGCGGCTCCACGCCCTGATTGGAATCGAGCACGCACACCGCGCCGTCGAGCACGCGCAAGCTGCGCTCGACCTCGATGGTGAAATCGACGTGGCCGGGAGTGTCGATGATGTTCAGCCGCTTGCCGTTCCAGAACGCGGTGGTGGCGGCGGAGGTGATGGTGATGCCGCGCTCCTGCTCCTGCGCCATCCAGTCCATGGTCGCGGCGCCCTCGTGGGTCTCGCCGATCTTATGGTTCTTGCCGGTGTAGTACAGGATGCGTTCGGTGGTCGTGGTCTTGCCGGCGTCGATATGCGCCATGATACCGAAGTTGCGGTAGTCCTCGATGGCATGTTGGCGGGGCATGGGTGTATCCTTGAATGTCCGTTCGGGTCGCCGTTACCAGCGATAGTGCGAGAACGCGCGGTTGGCTTCCGCCATCTTGTGCACGTCTTCCCGCTTCTTGACTGCGTTGCCCCGGTTGTTCGATGCGTCGAGCAGCTCGGCCGAGAGCCGCTCCGTCATCGTCTTCTCGTTGCGCCCCCGCGCAGCCGCGATCAGCCAGCGGATGCCGAGCGCCTGACGGCGGGTCGAGCGCACTTCCACCGGCACCTGATAGGTGGCGCCGCCGACGCGGCGCGAGCGGACCTCGATGGTCGGCATGACGTTTTCGAGCGCCTGCTCGAACACCGCCAGCGGACCCTGCTTGGTCTTGGCCTCGATCAGGTCGAGCGCGCCGTAGACGATGCTCTCGGCGGCGGACTTCTTGCCGTCGTACATGATCGAGTTCATGAACTTGGTGATGACGATGTTGCCGAACTTCGGGTCCGGGTTCACTTCACGCTTTTCAGCAGAATGGCGACGCGACATCGATTATGCCCTCCGCTTATTTCGGACGCTTCGCGCCGTACTTCGAACGGCGCTGCTTACGGTTCTTGACGCCCTGGGTATCGAGGACGCCGCGCAGGATGTGATAGCGCACGCCGGGCAGGTCCTTGACGCGGCCGCCGCGGATCATCACCACCGAGTGCTCCTGAAGGTTGTGGCCCTCGCCCGGGATGTAGCCGATCACCTCGAAGCCGTTGGTCAGGCGCACCTTGGCGACCTTGCGCAGCGCCGAGTTCGGCTTCTTCGGCGTGGTCGTGTAGACGCGCGTGCAGACGCCGCGCTTCTGCGGTGACTGCTGGAGCGCCGGAGCATTCTTGCGCGCCTTCTGGAGAATGCGCGGCTTTGCGACCAGTTGGTTGATCGTCGGCATCGTTCGCCTTTACCCTTGTTCGCGCGAAACCCTGTTCGGGCCTCGCCGGTGGTCTGGAGCGACAAGCTCCGTGATGTCGTCGTCCCGAAACCCGGCAAGCAAAACGAAACCGCGCCAGCCGCTCCCTCTCGGAGCGGAAAGCGCGTCGTCGCCACAGAGGAGCATCAGGATCTGCCGGCCGGCATAACGCCGATCGCGAGACCCCAGCTCATGCTTCCGAAATCAGACCCTTGAAAACACGCCTGAAACAGCGCGCGTCCAAGAGAACGAAAGTCGCCTTGGCATTGCCTGGCTTAGGGCAGCAGCGTTTGAGCGGCATAGGTCGAGGTTGGTGCCCGGGTCCGGTCCGACGATCCGCTAAAGCGATCCATCGAGACCGGAAGGGTGGTCCGTTCCGACGCCGGCGCAGCTCACCGCCTGCTGGTAAGTGCGCGGGTTTTATCGGCCACGCCCCCCCAAGTCAAGGCTTATCGGCCGCGCGCGGCCGCGATGGCAACACGGACAACCCCTGTTTTTCAAGGCTTTTCGAAACCGGCGCGGCCCGCGCCGACAATTTGCGCGCGCGCCGGGCCAGACGCCGCCGCCCCCGCCCCTTCGCACCGCACCATCGAGGGGCGGCGATTCGAAACCGACGCACCCCGGGGTGTCCCCACGCCTCCCCCGCCCTCGGGGAAGGATTGGCGGGCGGTACCCATGATCCCGGACGAAATACGGCATTCTTCCATGCTGCATCTCAGTGTCTGCCCGGAAATCAAGGCGTCATCGCTTGTCCGGAAACGAGGTGTCATCGTCCGTCAACGGGTCCGGCGTCGCCGGCCCGATGACAGGCTCCGGCGGACGATCCAGTACCCGGGCGAGTGCGCGGGAAATTTGACCCAATGTGGAGTACTGGATACTCCGCCTTCGCGGAGTATGACGGCTTATCGTGCTGGGCCTCTGGACGAAAATAAATCTCCGGTCAGGCTCCCGGAGTGAGGAACGCCGCGGATGCTGCCTCCGGGACATGGATATCCTGTGGCGGAGATGCCCGTGGCCCGGACGCGATGCGGCATCCTTCATGCCGCGTCGCAGAGCCTGACCAGAAACGAGGCGTCATCATCCGCGAAGGCGGATGATCCAGTAACCGGGGCGAGTGCATGGGAAATTCGCCCCGACACGGCGTACTGGATACTCCGCCTTCGCGGAGTATGACGGTTTATCGTGTGGAACCTCTGGACGAAAACGAATTTCCGGCTCTTGGAGTCGGGGCGCTACGGATGCTGCATTCGCGACGGTCCCGGATCAGCAGCGCGGTATTTCATACCGCGCAGCATCCGGAACGCGGGTACCCTCACGACGCCCGCGCCAGCGGCACCTTGGGCGGCGGCGGGGCCGTCCGGCGTGCCCGCCACTGGTTCCGCAGCCGCCGCGCCTCGTGGTAGCCGATCAGCCGCGCCTGTTCGAGCGCGAAGGCGGCCGAGGTGCCGGGGCCGACGTGAACCAGCATCTCCGTCATCCTGCGGCGGCCGGTCCACAGCCTGGCCATGAAGCCGTCTTCCGACGAGCAGGAATCGATGGCACGGATCGCCGGATCGGCGAACAGCAGTTCGGTCACCTTGTCCACCAGCAGCGCCCCCGGCGAGTAACGCGCATAGCCGGCGTCGAACGCGGTCTTCCAGGTGTAGGCGGTATCGCTGCCGTACATCACCACCTGCGCGGCGATCGCCTGGCCGTCGAGGCGCAGCAGCGCCACCGAGGCGCGGCCCTCCGCCGACAGGTTCGCCATCAACTGACGGGCGAAAGCGGCATCGCCGGCGTTGCACAGCAGCGCGGTGCCGCGCGCGCCCTTCCAGCTCGCCTGCTCCAGCGTAAGGAAGGTTTCGAACGCCGCCATCGCTGCGTCCGGCGCCCGCGCATTGACGACATCGGCGCGGCCCAGCGCCGACAGCCGGTTGAAATCCTGCCGCAGCTTCTTGCGGGTCGCGCCGCTTTTCTTGACGCCGTCCTCGCGCGTCGCATAGGGTCGGCCGGTCTCCGCGAGCAGGCGCTCCGCCCCGCCGAGGCGCGTGAGTTCGCGCCGGATCGCGTCATGGCAGAGCGTCTCCTGCTCCAGCGAATCGAGATGCAGCACCTTCGGCAGATCGGGATCGTGCCGGATCGCATCGAGGAACGCCGGGATCACCGTATCGACGAACGCAGGATCGACCACCGGGCTCGACAGGCGTGCATAATCGTAGGGCGGCGCGGCGAGCACCGCGGGCCAGAACGGCGCGATCCGCCGGATCCGCAGCGCCCACAGGCCGACCAGCCGGCGCGGCGTCGCGGCATCGTCCCACGCCAGCAACACCCGCACGTCGGCGAAGCCGGTCGTGTGCGCCGCCCACAGCGCCGCCGGGTCCATGAACACGTTCGATGAGGCGCGCACCGCAAGATCGTTCCACGCCGCCGCGATGTCGCTGCTTGGTAAACAAATGCTGACTGCGATCATCGATGCCCCGCTGTTGCGCGCGCTTGCGACCGTCATACCTCAGGCCGCATTGCGTTTCAGTTAAGCGGCGGATGCGGGAGGCGGCGGGTCCGTTCAAACTTTCTTCTGTTTTGATGCAACGCCAGGCGCGTCACTCCAATCGGCGACCGCTCACGCCTCGTCGTCATCGTCGTCGTCATCATCGTCGCCGTCGCCGCCGTGAACGATGTGACCCTGATCGTCCCACAGCTTGCGATAGAAGCCGTTGGCGGCGAGCAGTTCGGCGTGCGATCCGCGCTCGACCACCCTGCCCTCGTTGATGACGATGATCTCGTCCATCTCCACCACCGAGGTCAGCCGATGCGTCGAGAAGATCATGGTGCGGCCGCGCGCCAGTTTGAGCAGCGTCCGGTTGATCGCGGCTTCCGTGGTCTGGTCGAGCGCGGAGGTCGCCTCGTCCAGCAGCAGCACCGAGGGATCGCGGACGATGGCGCGCGCGATCGCCATGCGCTGGCGCTGTCCGCCCGACAGCGTGTCGCCGCGTTCGCCGACGATGGTGTCGTAGCCCTGCGGCAGGCTTTTGATGAAGCGATGGATCTCGGCCTTGCGCGCCGCCGCCTCGACCTCCTGGTCGCTCGCGCCCTCCTTGCCGAGGCGGATGTTCTCGCGGATCGACATGTTGAACAGCACGTTGTCCTGAAACACCACCGCCATGTTCTCGCGCAGCGACTCGCGCGTGACCTTGCGGATATCGACGCCGTCGATCGTCACCCGCCCCGAATTCGGCACGTAGAGCCGCAGGATCAGGTTGAGCAGCGTGCTCTTGCCCGATCCGCTCGGGCCGACGATGGCGACCGACTTGCCGAAATCGATCCGCAGGTTGAGATCGTCGAGCACCGGACGCTCGCTGCCCTCGTAGCCGAAGGTGACGTGATCGAAGGTGATGTTGCTGGTGATGCGCGGCAGGTCCGGCGCGCCGGGGCGATCGACGCCGCGGGTCGGCTCGTCCAGCAGCTCGTTCATGTGGCGGATCGCCGCCGCCGACTGGATCGACACCGGGATGAAGTGCATCAGATGCGCGATGTTGTAGGAGATTTCCCAGAACGCGCTCTCGAACGTCACGAAGGTGCCGATGGTGATGTGGCCCTTGGTGGCGAGATAGGCGCCGAAGGCGAGAACGACGAGGTGCAGCAGCAGCACCGAGACGTTGACCGAGCGCTCCACCATGCTCGACAGGAAAGTCGCCGAGGCGATCTTCCCGCGCGTCCGGTCGTTGCTGACGGTGAACCAGCCCAGCACCCGGCGTTGCAGGCTGAACGCCTTCACCACCGCCTGCGCCGCGATGTTCTCCTGCACCATGCCGAGGATGGCCGCTTCGCTGACCTTCTGCTCGTAGTTCGCCTTCACCGCCATCGGGGTGAGGATGCGCGGGCCGATCAGCGTGATCGGGAAGATCAGGATCGCCACCAAGGCGAGTTGCCAGTTGAGGAAGAACATCAGGATCAGCCCGGCCACCAGTTCCATCGCCGGCAGCACGGCGCTGTTCGCCAGCGTCTGCATCGAGCCTTCGAAGGCGGCAAGATCGACCGAGAAGCGCGACAGGATTTCGCCGCGCTTGGTGCGGGCGAAGTAACTCGACGGCAGGTCCTGGATATGGCCGAACAGCCGGGCGCGGACGTCCGAGATGATCGAGGCCGACAGCCACGCATCCCACTTCTCGTACCAGACCGAGATGATCGATGTGACGATGCCGGCGATCGCCAGGATCGTCAGGATGCGCATCAGGACGCCGAAGTCCTCCTCGCCGAGCGCGTCGTCGATCAGGAACTTGAGGCTGAGCGGCATGATGACGTTGAACAGCGTCTCGATCAGCAGACCGAACGCGACGAACGACAGCGCCTTCTTGTAGTTGCGGAAGTACGGCCGGACGAAACCGGAGATGGTGGCGAGCGCGCCGGCGGCCTCGCTCGCGGTATAAACGACAAGGTCCTCGTCGTCATCGTCGTCGAGGTCGATCTCCTCGTCGAGATCGTCATCGTCCCCATCAGGCTCGCGGCCGCGCGGCGGCGCGGCGGCGTTCGCGGCCTTCGAGTTGGTCCCGCCGGATGCCTTGCCAGGTGTCTTGCTGTCGGGTGCTTTGGCCACGATCCCTCAACCGCCCGGCACGTCGCGATCGCGCGTCGACATGGCGGCCCGATGTCAGTCGTCGGACGCGATTTTGTCGAAGAACGAATAACGCAGGCTGTCGGCGTCGGCATACCAGTGCCCCGGCCCCTTGCCGGCATCCAGCGTCGCCGCCCAGGCTTTGTCCAGGCAATCGTTGCGGCTCATGGCGAGGTCGAACCCGTTGTTGAAGAAGATTTCCGACCACTCCCACCAGGTGCCGAGCTTGCTCACGCCGCGAAGCAGGTCATAGCGATCGATCAGCGTCCGGTCGAAGTCGCTGGTGACCGAGCCGAAAACCAGCCCGGTGCCGACGACCCGGTGCAACTCGCGCACCGCGCGGCGGACCTGCCGCTCCGCGACGTGGCAAAGACAGGTTTCAAAAACGAAATCAAATTCGCCGTCCTTGAACGGCAAGTCGGTGACCGTGCCGCGCAGGTTGAACGGCTGCAAGGCGGGCGGCGTCCGGGCGTGAATCGCGCGGTTGTTCTCGATACCCCAGGCGTCGATGCCGAGCGCCCGCAGCGCGCCCACCAGTTCGCCGCTGGCGGAGCCCGCGACCAGCAGGCGATAGTTGTCGCGCCTGTTCCAGACGATCTCGATCAGCGTCTTCAGATACTGCGGATCGGTGAACTGCCGCCAGACATCGGCATAGCGTCCCGCACCGCGATAATTTTCGAAATACGAGGCATCGATCTTGCTGACGCGCGCGCCCCTCTCGCGCGCATAGCGCAGCCGCATTGTCTCCGTCACGACGATGTCGGTGGCGACGTCGGAGGAATCGAGCAATCCGTTCAGCGTCGAGTCGAACAGATAGTCGCCGACCAGAACCACGCCGGGATGACCTTTCGGCTCCGGCCGGTGGTTGACCACCACATCCCGCACCGGCACCCCGCCGGGAATGGCATTCACCGACGACAGCCAGCGATGGATCCGGCCTTCAAGGAAATGGTCGCGCGGATTGCCGAACGACGCCGGCAGCGATTTCAGCGCGGCATCGATCAGTTCCGGATCGCTCAGGTTGGCGAAGGCGAGCGCGTCGGAGCCGGCAATCAGGAAATTGAGAACGCCGTTGCGGCCGACATCATGACGGGCGCCCTCGTTGTAGACGCAGCAGCCGCCAAAGGCTTCCGACATGAACCACGCGCCGGGAATCTGATCGCCCCAGAACGGCGAATCGAACAGCAGCGATACCCGGAGATAGTGCGCGGGTCGGTCGAAATAGGCGATGTGCTTCACCATCGCGCGGCGAAGCTGCTCGCCGTCCCACCGCATCGTCGCGAGCCAGCTATGCGGCAGGCACACCATGACGAGATCGAACTCCCTCGTCTCGGGTCCCTTGCCGTTCATCATGTTGAGCTGATAGCGGCCCGCGCCGGTCTTGCCGACTTCGAGAACGCGATGATTGAGCTGGATGTCGGCCTCGACCTCGTCCTGAAGACAGGAGATCAACTGCTCGTTGCCGTTCTGGATCGAATAGAGGCCGATATAGCCATCGACGTCCATGACGAAGTTCTTCAGGGCGTTGAGGGCGTTGGTATTGTGGCTTTCGGTGGCGATATCGGAGCGCGCCATCACCTTGAGGAAGCGCTTGGCGACGGAGTCTTCGACCTCGCGGTCGAGCAGGTCCTCGCAGTTGATGTCGAGCCACGGATGCTCGTTGTCCTGCGCGCCGATGCCTTCATAATACTCCGTCGGCGAAATCATCTCCTCGCAGCGCTTGCGGAAGGCGACGATGGCGTCGGCGGTCTTGTCGCCGTACTTGCGGCGCATCCCGGGCACGTCGTCCAACAATTCGCCGTCGAGCATCACCTGCCCCGCATCCATCGGGATGGTCTGCAAGCCGAAATGCTGGATGAGGTCGCGCAGCGGGTCCGGCCCGGTCATCGAGTAATCGTAAATCTCGGCCACCCCGGCTTCATAAAGCGCCGGCGCCGCGTCGAACTTGCGCGACATCACCTTGCCGCCCAACCGGTCGGACGCCTCATAGATCGTCACCCGGCACAGATCGCCAAGTTTCTTCTTCAGGTACCAGGCGCTCATCAGACCGCCGGGACCGCCGCCTATGATTGCAAGATCAAGCATCTGTCACTTTCGAGACCAACCGCCACGGCTTGCGCTCGCTGAGGGGGCGCATTCCGGAGCCTTGCGGCGATGAGATCGGCTCCCCAACCGCGTCTCTGCCGTCCCGAGACGTGTGACCGGCGCCGGCCGGCAGTATCGCTGATTTCCACCGGCTGCCTCAAGGGAAAGCGCCTTTCACCTGAAGGGAAGATGAACAAAGCGATATTCCCGCAACACCGGCGCGAATTTTCCTTGAGCCGGAGAACGGTTTTGCCGGGGTATCGGGGCGACGGCGGCGAGCCGTTCGGCCCGGAGCGGGTCCGGCAACAAAAAGGCCGGCTCACAGGCCGGCCTCCTTGTCGATTGCGGACGGGGCGGACTATTCCGCCGGCGGCAGCGCCAGCGGCTCGGTCTCCGGCGCCGCGGGCGTGATCGCCGCCTGCTTCTCGCGTTCGTCGAGAATCAGCCGGTCGCGCTTCATCGCCACCTCGCGCATGCGCCCCATGGAAGCGCCGGTGCCCGCCGGGATCAGCCGGCCGACGATGACGTTTTCCTTCAGGCCCTCCAGCGGATCCACCTTGCCGTTGACGGCGGCCTCGGTGAGCACGCGGGTGGTTTCCTGGAACGACGCCGCCGAGAAGAACGAGCGCGTTTGCAGGCTGGCCTTGGTGATGCCGAGCAGCACCGGGGTGCCGGTGGCGGGCGTCTTGCCCTCCTCCTTCGCCTTGGCGTTGAGCGCGTCGAACTCGATCTTGTCGATCTGCTCGCCCGCGATCATGTCGGTGTCGCCCTGGTCGGTGATCTCGACCTTCTGCAACATCTGCCGGACGATGACCTCGATGTGCTTGTCGTTGATCAGCACGCCCTGGAGCCGATAGACCTCCTGGATCTCGTTGACCAGATAGGCCGCGAGTTCCTCGATGCCCTTGATCGCCAGAATGTCGTGCGGCGCCGGGTTGCCCTCGACGATGAAGTCGCCCTTCTCGACGATGTCGCCATCCTGCAAGTGGATGTGCTTGCCCTTCGGGATCAGGTACTCGCGCGGCTCCTCGGTCTTGTCCACCGGCTCGATCGAGATGCGGCGCTTGTTCTTGTAGTCGCGCCCGAAGCGGATGGTGCCGGAAATCTCGGCGATGATCGCGGCATCCTTCGGCTTGCGCGCCTCGAACAGCTCCGCCACCCGCGGCAGACCGCCGGTGATGTCGCGGGTCTTGGCGCTCTCGGTGGAAACGCGCGCAAGAATGTCGCCCGGCTTCACCTTGGCGTCGAGGTCCACCGAGAGGATGCCATCGACCGACAGCATGTAGCGGGCATCGCCACCACGCGGCAGCTTGAGCACCTTGCCGTCCTTACCCTTGATGACGATCGCCGGCCGCAGATCGGCGCCGCCCCGCGTCGAGCGCCAGTCGATGACGACGCGCTTGGCGATGCCGGTCGATTCGTCGAGCGTTTCCGAAATCGACTGGCCTTCGATCAGGTCCTCGAACCCGATCGTGCCCTCGACTTCGGTGAGGATGGGCCGCGTATACGGGTCCCACTCCGCGATGCGCTGGCCGCGCTTGACGGCGTCGCCCTCGTCGACGTGCAGCCGCGCGCCGTACTGGATGCGATGCGTCGCCCGCTCGGTGCCGTCGGCATCGACCACCGCGACCACCATGTTGCGGGCCATCGCCACGAGATGGCCTTCGCTGTTGCGCGCGATCGCCCGGTTCTTGATGGCGATCTTGCCGTCGAAGTTCGACTCGATCACCGACTGCTCGTTGAGCTGCGCCGCG
>JBIQLW010000077.1:0-10818 GCA_044463945.1 Bradyrhizobiaceae bacterium
AGCGGCGCGCCGATCGCCTTGGCGACTTCCTCGGCCAGCACCGTCTTGCCGGTGCCGGGCTCGCCCTTCACCAGCAACGGGCGTTCGAGCACGATGGCGGCGTTGACCGCGACCTTGAGATCATCTGTCGCGACGTAGTCCTGGGTGCCGGTAAATTTCATTGGATGAATGCCTTGCTGCTTTCTCGAACCGAAGGGCGGGAAGCGACCTTCGGACATGCAACGACCGCCCTGCGGCGGTCGCTGCCCGATCATAAAGAACTTACGCCCGCCGGATCAATGACAGGATCACCAGTACGATGATGCCGCCGATCGCCGCGTTGATGATGGCGCGGAGGATGCCGGTGCCGAGGTTGATGCCGAGTTGCGGCAACAGCCAGCCCGCGACCACCGCGCCGATGATGCCGACGACGATGTTGCCGAGCAGGCCGAAGCCGCCGCCGCGTACAATCAGGCCCGCCAGCCAGCCGGCGATGGCGCCGACGATGAGCCAGACAATAACGGATTCAATACCCATGATGCTATCCCCTTGGTTGTCGCGGTCGGGCGGTCCGCTGCCGCGCGCCCGTTCAACTCTAGTTGAAAAACCGGGCCGGTCCAGTGGACGCCGGCCGGCCCAAAGCCGTCAATCCGCCGCGCCGCACGGCTGCCGTGAGCGGGCCGGCCCTTGACGAACGCGCCGGGGCGCGCAATCTGCTAGCCATGTTCCTGCAATTCTTCACCGCGTTGCGCGATGCCCAGGTCCCCGTCACCTTGCGGGAATACCTGACGCTGATGGAGGCGCTCGACGCCGATCTGGCCGACCAGAGCGTCGAGAACTTCTACTATTTGTCGCGCGCCGCCCTGGTCAAGGACGAGCGCAATCTCGACAAGTTCGATCGCGTGTTCGGCGCCACCTTCAAGGGGCTGGAGAACCTGATCGACGCCATGGAGAAGGCGGACATTCCCGCCGAGTGGCTGAAGAAGCTGGCGGAGAAGTATCTCACCGAGGAAGAAAAGCAGCAGATCGAGGCCATGGGCTGGGACAAGCTCATGGAAACGCTGAAGAAGCGCCTGGAAGAACAGAAGAAGCGCCATCAGGGCGGCTCGAAGTGGATCGGCACCGCCGGCACCTCGCCGTTCGGCGCTTACGGCTACAATCCCGAGGGCGTCCGCATCGGGCAGGAGAAGAACCGCAACAACCGCGCCGTGAAGGTGTGGGACCGCCGCGAGTTCAAGGACCTCGACGGCAACGTCGAACTCGGCATCCGCAACATCAAGGTGGCGCTGCGCCGCCTGCGCAAGTTCGCCCGCACCGGCGCGCCCGAGGAACTCGACCTCGACACCACCATCCAGAAGACCGCCAATCAGGGCTATCTCGACGTCCACCTGCGGCCGGAGCGGCGCAACGCGGTGAAGGTGCTGGTGTTCTTCGACATCGGCGGCTCGATGGATTATCACATCGCCCAGGTCGAGGAACTGTTCTCGGCGGCCAAGTCCGAGTTCAAGCACATGGAGTATTTCTACTTCCACAACTGCCTCTATGAAGGCGTGTGGAAGGAGAACAAGCGCCGCTTCACCGACCGCACGCCGACCTGGGACGTGCTGCACAAGTACCCGCACGACTACAAGGTGGTGTTCGTCGGCGACGCCTCGATGTCGCCCTACGAGATCATGGTGCCGGGCGGCTCGGTCGAGCACGTCAACGAGGAGCCCGGCGCGGTGTGGCTGGAGCGGATCACCCGGACCTATCCCCATGCGGTGTGGCTCAATCCGGTCGCCCGGAAGCATTGGGATTATTCGGAATCCACCACCATCATCCGCCGGCTGTTTTCGGAGCGCATGTTCCCGCTGACGATCGAGGGGCTGGAAGGCGCGATGAAGGAACTGGTGAGGTAGAATTGGACATGTCCCGGATGCTGTGCAGCGCCGAAAGCGCGTTCACGCGCGTCCTCGACACGCTCTGGCGATGTGCTGCTGATCCGGGTCCGTCCGGACGTTGGCATCCATAACGGTCCCGGCTGTGCGGAGCAGCGCAAGGGCGCTGCACCGCGTCCGGGACAAGAGGAAGGAAACAGGCACCATGGCGCAGACGATCACGCGCGGCATCAAGACGCTGCTCGACGAGGCCAACAAGGAAATCGAGACGATGAACGTCGCCGACGCCAAGGCGGCGGTCGAGCGCGGCGAGGCGGTGTTCGTCGATATCCGCGATCCGCGCGAACTGGAGCGCGAGGGCAAGATTCCGGGCGCGTTCTGCTGCACGCGCGGGATGCTGGAATTCTGGATCGATCCGGAGAGCCCTTACGCCAAGCCGATCTTTCAGGAGAACAAGAAGTTCATCTTCCACTGCGCCGGGGGCTGGCGCTCGGCGCTGGCCGCCAAGACCGCGCAGGACATGGGCCTGACGCCGGTGGCGCATCTCGGCGGCGGCTTCGGCGCCTGGCGCGACGCCGGCGAGCCGATCGAGAAGGTCACGCCGAAGCACAAGGGGTAAAGAGAATGGCTGACAGCTCTCGTCATCCCGAAGTGCGCGCAAGTTGCGCATCCTGCAATATCTGACCCGAAAACGAGGCGTCATCGTCGGCGAAAGCGGACAATCCAGTCATCCGGGCAGCCGCGAGGGATATCACTCTCCAAAATGGAGTACTGGATACCCGCTTTCGTGTTGGCAATAAGATTTCGACGTCACACGTGGGCTTGACCCGCGTGTCCATCTTTCAGGACGATGGATTGCCGGATCATGGGCGAGCGAGAGCGATGCCGTTCTCCGACAATCAAGTCCGGCAACGACGTGAGTGGGAAACGCATCGCAATGTCATCCATCGCCGACGATCCGCTGATCTCCACCGAATGGCTTGCGGCGCATTTGAACGATCCGCGCGTCAAGGTGCTCGACGCCACCTTCAAGATGCCCGGCGTGCTGCCGCTGCCGATCGACGATTTTCGCGCCGCGCACATTCCGGGCGCGGCGTTCTTCGATGTCGATGCGGTGTCGGACCACACGTCATCCCTGCCGCACATGTATCCCGACGCCGCCCAGTTCGGCCGCGATGTCGGCGCGCTCGGCATTTCCAATAGCGATACGGTGGTGATCTACGACGCCGGCGGCTGGGTCGCCGCGCCGCGCGCGTGGTGGATGTTCCTGTCGTTCGGCCATCGCGGCGTCAAAATTCTCGACGGTGGCCTGAAGAAGTGGCGCGCGGAAAACCGCGTCGTTGAAAGCGGCGAGGCCAGCCCGAAGCCGGCGCGGTTCACCGCCGCCTTCGATGCCGGGATGGTCCGCAGCCGGGAGCAGCTTGTCGCCAATCTCGCCTCGAAAGCCGAGCAGGTGATCGACGCGCGCGCCACCGGCCGTTTCGACGGCAGCGTCGCCGAGCCGCGCGCGGGCTTGCGGTCGGGGCACATCCCCGGCAGCCGCAACCTGCCGTACAATTTGTTGTTCGACGCCGACACCGGCACGATGAAGCCGTGCGACGAACTGCGGCGCGCGTTCGAGGCCGCCGGGCTCGACCTGACGCGGCCGGTGGTGACCACCTGCGGCTCGGGCGTCTCGGCCGCCGTGCTGACGCTGGCGCTGTATCGGCTGGGCCAGCGCGGCTCGGCGCTCTATGACGGGTCGTGGTCGGAATGGGGGCTGCCGGACGGCCCGCCGGTCGCGACCGGCCCGGCCTGAGCGCGTCTCTTAAAGGACTCTTCGCGCCTTATTCACTGAACAGGAACGGCGGATTCGGCGCGGCTGCGGGCGCAGCCGGCGGCGCGGCGCGCCGAACCTCGCGCGCGGCCGTTCGCGGCTTGGCCCGGGCGACGAGCTTGCGCGGCCGGGCGTGCGGGGTCGCGCGTGCGCGCGCCAGCGCTGGCTGTCGCGCGCGCGGCAGCGGGATCGGTCCGGTGATCGCGACCGCCGGATCGGCGCTCGCCGCGGGGGCCGGTTCGGCCGTCGCCAGCAGCGCGGTGCGGATCGGCGCGTCAGTGGGCATGATCGGCGGGGGGCGAACGTCTTTTTGGTTTGACGGGGTTTCTTCACGCGCGCCGGCATCCGCTTCGCTCGAAGACGCGACGGTTTCCTCCGGAGCGGCGGCCGGCTCGGGCGTGCTTGCCGGGGCCGGTTCGGCCGGGATGGTTTCCATGGCGATGGCGGTCGCCGCATCGAGGCTCGCCGTCGCCGGGGCTACGGTTGCCGCCTCGGAGACCGGGACAGGTTCGGTTTCCGCCGTCGCGGCCACCGGCGGTTCGGGCTGCGCCTCTGACAGCGGCGTTTCAGCCGCAGTTGCTTCATCTCGCTCCGTGTCCGGCGAGGGCAGGGCGCGATCGTCCGTGTCCGGAGGTTCGGTTGCCGTCAACGCCGCCTCCGGCGGGTCGGCTTGCA
Source organism: Bradyrhizobiaceae bacterium (assembly GCA_044463945.1). GTDB lineage: Bacteria > Pseudomonadota > Alphaproteobacteria > Rhizobiales > Xanthobacteraceae > 62-47. The sequence goes on from JBIQLW010000077.1 coordinate 4,348, forward strand.
GCAGCGCCAGCGTCGGCGGCCCGGCGTCGCGCGGGTCCGCCTCGGCGGTCGCCGCGCGTGGCGGCAGGGTGGGGGCCGGCGTCAGCGTCTCCAGACTGGCGAAGCGCTCGTGCGAGGCGCGCAGCAGCGCGGCCGCGCCGAGGCCGAACACCACCGTCGAAATCGACAGCACGATGGCGGCGAACAGAAACCGAAAGCCGGGCAGCATGAACGTCCATCCGTCGTCGCAAGGAAGCCTCCAAGAGGGCTCTTTGCGGAAACTCGTCCTCGGGTACGCGGGTGAAACTGCGAACGCGGCTTTGAGGCCGCGAATCAGGCAGATCGACATTAGTTGAATGCCGCCCCTCGGGTCGAAAAAATTGCGGCCGCGGCGGCGCGTGCCGCCCGGCTTTCGCTTGCAAGATGCCGCCGCCGGTTCCATAGCTGGGGCGCGGTTCCGGCCCGGTTTGTTCTGACAACGGCGGCCGTCACGCGAGCCGGGTGCGGCATTCCTGCAACGTTCGGGCGCGCAATGGCTCCGATTTGGCGAATGTGACCGATTCCGGGCCCGATTTGCCGGCTCCGTCTTGAATGCGCCGTGATCGTGGGTGATCAGGCGTTAACGATCCGGTGTCGGCTTGGGACTATAAAACGACCATGATGATCAAAACCACTTTGACGATTTTGGCGGCAGGCGCTGTCTGCGCCGCCGCGTCCTCCGTGGCCTCGGCGCAGAACTACCCGCTGTCGCCGCCCGGTGCTGTCTCCTCCTCGGCCTCGAACGGCTATCCGCAGCAGGACTATCGTGCCGCGCCGGGGGCGATGGACGACATGCCGAACTTCGACGATATCGATGACGCGCCGTCCGCGCCGGGCCGTGACGCCGCCACGCTGTCGTCGCCGGGACCGATCCTGTCGCCCGACGATCCGCGCTACGGGCGCGGCGCCGGCACCCCTCGGGTCTATTCGCACCAGAGCGCGCCGCAGGGGCCGGTGCTGTCGCCGGACGATCCCCGCTACGGCCGCCCGTATCAGCCCTCGCCCGCCTATTCGGATCGCGGTAATGGCGGTTACGGAAATGGCGGTTACGGCAATGCCGACGGGGTGCGTCCGCCGGCCGGCGTCGGTCAGGGCGTGGTGACCGGCTCGGTGTCGCCGATGCCGATGGGCAGCGACGGCAAGCCGACCTCGCTCTCGGCGCTGCCGCCGGACGAGCAGCCGGAAGCCGATCAGGGCGGCGAGGCGCAGCTTCCGCCGAACCTGCGCCGTCAGGAAGTGAATTTCGTCACCAAGGAGCCGCCGGGGACGATCATTGTCGATACCCCGAACACCTATCTCTATTACGTGCTCGGCAACAACCGCGCGATCCGCTACGGCGTCCGCGTCGGCCGCGACGGTTTCACCTGGACCGGCGTGCAGAAGATCAGCCGCAAGGCGGAATGGCCGGACTGGCATCCGCCGACCGAGATGATCGAGCGTCAGCCCTATCTGCCGCGCTTCATGGCCGGCGGACCCGGCAACCCGCTCGGCGCGCGCGCGATGTATCTCGGCTCCACCGTCTATCGCATCCACGGCACCAACCAGCCCTCGACCATCGGCAAGTTCGTCTCGTCGGGCTGCATCGGGATGCTGAACGAGGACGTCGAGGACCTGTTCGACCGCGCCAAGGTCGGAACGCGGGTCGTGGTATGGCCGAGCAGCAGCAAGTCCGCGACCACGAATGCCGGCGCCCCGGCGCAGATCGCGCCGCAGCAGCCGGCCCGATCCGATGCCACCGTCGCGCAGGCGTCGTCGGGCGCGGGATCGGCGGGCACGACGCCGACCGTGGTGCCGCCGCTGCCCGCGCCGGTGTCGGTGCGCTGAACCGGGCGATCGAGGCCGGCGGCTAGTGCGCCGTCGCGCAGCCTCTACAACACAACAACCGTCATATTCCGCGAAGGCGGAGTATCCAGTACTCCATATGAAATCAGATTTTCATGCTGCCGGCCCGGAGTGCTGGATCGTCCGCCGGGCCTGTCATCGGGCCGGCGCAGCCGGACCCGTTGGCGGACGATGACGCCCCGTTTCCGGTCAGCCTCTCACGCCACGAGTTCTCCTTCCAGCCTGCGCAGGATGCGGATGAGGCGGTTCGCCCATTCGCTCTGGCCGGATTCGTCCGCGATCAGGTCCTGGCGGATCTCGATGCCGCTGTTGACGAGGCCGCGCGCCTCGCCATGCACGGGAATGGTGTAGTCGGTTGAATCGCTCACCGCGTAGGGCTTGTTGTCGCCGACCACGAGGCCCGGCTCGGCGCGCAACTCGCGCAGCAGCAGATGCGGCAGCCGCGCGTCGCGATTGTACAGCGTGCCGATGTGCCAGGGCCGCGCCACGCCGTCGTAGACCGGCGTGAAGCTGTGCAATGAGACCAGGATCGTCGGCCGCGCGGCGCGGGCGCGGCGGTCGAGCGCGTCAGCGATCGCACGATGATACGGCGTAAAGATCAGCCGTTGCCGCTCAAGCGCCGCCTCTTGCGCGAGGCCCTGATTGCCGGGGATCGCGGTCGCTTCGCTGACCGGCGGGATCGAGCTTGCGGCGGTGGGCGGCCGGTTGCAGTCGATCACGAGGCGCGAATAACGCTGCGCCACCAGATGCGCGCCGAGCGCGTCCGCCACCGCCTCCGCGACGCCGGCGATGCCGATGTCGTAAGCGATGTGGCGCTGGCGTTCGGTGTCGTCGAGGCCGAGATCGCCGAGCGCGCGCGGGATCAGCCGGCCATAGTGATCGCAGGCGAGAAAGAACACTGAGCCACCGTCGCGATGGCGCTCGATCACCGGGGCAGGCTCGTCGGCGGCGATCAGCGGCGAGGCGACGTCTTCGAGGGTCATGCGATCTTTTTCGATTTCTGCCGCATATAGGAGCGAAGCACCGCATTCATACGGCGCTGATAGCCTTCGCCGCCCTGCTTGAAGAAGTCGAGCACGTCCTCATCGACGCGAATGGAGATTGCCTTCTTTTTGACGGGTGTCACAAGCACGACATCCGACCAGTCGATGTCCTTGAATTCGGCCCAGTCGGGATCGTCGGCGATCGACGCCTCCACCTCGGCGTCGGTCATCGCTTCGAGCCGCGCCCAATCGGTCTGGTTTGTCTTCCGCTCCAGATGACCGTCCGGATGTTCGACTATGGATGTGCCGTCGGGCAAGGACGCTACCAGCCGGACGATGTACTCGTCAGTTTTGTTTTTCCTGGCCTCGGCCATATTGCTCTCGTTCCTGTTTGCGTGCGACCCGGACCGAAATGATCCGCAACCTGTCGCCGCGAACCGTCAAAACAACGGCGACGATAACGCTTTGCAGTCTGCCGACGGTGACATACCGGATCTCGTCCTCGGGATGTTTTGAACGATACGTAAATCGATACGGATCGTCGAACACGGCGGCGACACCGAGGAAATCGATGCCGTGCTTGATAGATTGGCCTGTCGCTTGCGTTCGTCCCATTCGAACGTGTAGTTGCGCCGGCCGCTCTCGGGTATGTCGTCTTGCGTCACTGCTTCACCCGCCCTGGTTTGATATTTGTTCCTCATCTTCCGGGGAACGCAAACGGCGGGCATATTCTTGCTTGTATATACAATTGTATATCAATAAAGTCAAGATTGACGCCGGGGTGTGAATAGCCGGGAAAGCTTCACGCCTCCTGAAACGATCCGCAAAAAAAACCTATATCTCTGTTCGGTTGGCGAAGGTTGATCGGCCGCGATGCGTTTCACTCCGCAATTTCTTGACGAACTGCGCGCCCGGCTTCCGGTGTCGGAAGTCGTGGGCAAGCGCGTCAAGCTGAAGAAGGCGGGGCGGGAGTGGAAGGGGCTGTCGCCGTTCCAGCAGGAAAAGACGCCGTCCTTCACCGTCAACGACCAGAAGCAGTTCTATCACGACTTCTCCACCGGCAAGCACGGCAACATCTTCGATTTCCTGATGGAGACGGAGGGCGTGTCCTTCGTCGAGGCGGTGGAGCGCTGCGCGGCGATGGCGGGTCTGCCGATCCCGGCGGCGACGCCGGATGCGGCGCGCCAGGCGCAGCGCCGCAAGTCGCTCTATGACGTCATGGAACTGGCGGCGAAGTTCTTCATCGACACGCTTGCCGCGCGCGGCGGCGCAAAAGCGCGCGGCTATCTCGCCGATCGCGGGATCCTGCCGCAGACGCAGGCCCAGTTCCGCCTCGGCTATGCGCCGGGCGAGCGCTTCGCGCTGAAGGAACATCTCGGCGCGCAGGGCGTGCCGGTCGAGGACATGGTGGAAGCGGGGCTGCTGATCGGCGGCGGCGACATTCCGGTGCCTTACGATCGTTTCCGCGACCGCGTGATGTTTCCGATCACCGATCTGCGCGGGCGGGTGATCGCGTTCGGCGGCCGCGCCATGGAAAAGGACGTCCCGGCCAAGTATCTCAACTCGCCGGAGACGCCGCTGTTTCACAAGGGCGCCAATCTCTACAACGGCGCGATGGCGCGCAAGGCGGCCCATGACGGCGCGCCGGTGGTGGTGGTCGAGGGCTATGTCGATGTCATCGCCATGGTCTGCGCCGGCTTCCCGGCCACCGTCGCGCCGCTCGGCACCGCGCTGACCGAGGGTCAGCTCGATCTGTTGTGGAAGATGGCCGACGAGCCGATCCTGTGCTTCGACGGCGACCGCGCCGGGCAGAAGGCCGCGTGGCGCGCCGCCGATCTGGCGCTGCCGCGCCTCGAACCCGGCAAGAGCCTGCGCTTCGCCATGCTGCCGCAGGGGCAGGACCCCGACGATCTGGCGCGCTCCGGCGGCCGCGGCGCGGTCGAGGAGGTGATCGGCGCGGCGCGTCCGCTGGCGGACGTGATCTGGTCGCGCGAGGTCGCCGGCGGCTCGTTCGCGACGCCCGAGCGGCGGGCGGCGCTGGAGGCGCGGGTCGGCGAACTGACCGGCGGCATTCGCAACGAGGTGGTTCGCCGCTACTACCGGCAGGACCTCGCCGAGCGGCTGCGGCTGGCGTTCGCCCCGGCCGGCTTCGGCGGGCCGCGCGGACCGGGGCGGGGCGGCATCGGCGGCGAATCAGCCCGCCTGCCGCCGGGAGCCGGCGGTTTCCGGCCCGGCGGGGCGGGGCGGGGCGGCGGGCGCGGCGCTCGTCCACAGGCGAATGCCCTCGGCGCCGGGCTCGGCCGCGGCCCCTATCAGGTTGCCAGCCCTCACCTCGCCAACAGCCCGATCATGCGCGGCCAGCGCAGCGCGCTGTCGCGGCGCGAGGCGCTGATCCTGCAATGCCTGCTCAACCACCCCTGGCTGCTGCACGATCACCTCGAACAGGTGATGATGCTGGACCTCGCGCATCCCGAGGCCCACCGGCTGCGCGCCGGCATTCTCGCCGCCTTCGCCGAGGGCGGCCCCGCCGACGACGCCGATGTCGAGCGCGCGCGGATCCGCGCGTGGCTTGCGCAGAGCGAGTATGCCAAGCAAATTCAACTGGTTGAACATGCGCTGACGACCCGCAGCGTGTGGGGCGCGGAGCCGGGGGCGGCGCATGAGGACGTTCTGGCGACCTGGCATCAGCTTGTCGCCTTGCATCGCAAGGAGCACTCCTTACTTAGGGAGTTGAAAGATGCCGAACTGGCGCTGAGCGAGGCGCAGACCGAGGCCAATTTCGCTTGGCTGAAGGATGTCACCGCCCGGCTGGAATCGGTGGAGGGGACGGAAGCCCTGATCGAGGGTTTCGGTGAATCCTCGGGCCGGGTCGAGACGACAACCTGACGAGCGTCCGCCGGGGCCGTGGCGGGCGGGTCCCGGTGGAACCTGTGAAAAGACTCGCCAAAGCCGGAGTTTGGCTGCAAATACAGGGTTAATCGAGGCTTAACGGCTTTGGCTCATGGTCCGGCCAGAGCCTGTAATCGGCAAAACTGACGTGGGGGTGGCGAACGTTGCGCCGCCTTTTTCCGCGTCTGGACGGGACGAGGGGCGGGCGACGTCGCCCCGGCGTAGGCGCGTTTCAGGAGCATTGAATGGCCACCAAGGCAAAGACGCTGCAAGTCAAGGACAAGGAAAAGGACGACAAGGCGGCGGATGCGCCGGAGAAGGATCAGGTGGACGCCCCTTCGCCCTTGCTCGACCTGTCCGACGCGGCGGTCAAGAAGATGATCAAGCAGGCCAAGAAGCGCGGCTTCGTGACCTTCGATCAGCTCAACGAAGTGCTGCCCTCCGACCAGACCTCGCCCGAACAGATCGAAGACATCATGGCGATGCTCTCCGACATGGGCATCAACGTCTCCGAGACCGACGAGGACGCCGAGGAGGAGAACAAGGACGACGACGAGGAGACCGATACCGAACTGGTCGAGGTCACCTCCAAGGCCGTCACCGAAACCAAGAAGTCCGAGCCCGGCGAGCGCACCGACGATCCGGTGCGCATGTATCTGCGCGAGATGGGCACGGTCGAACTGCTGTCGCGCGAGGGCGAAATCGCCATCGCCAAGCGCATCGAGGCCGGCCGCGAGGC
>JBIQLW010000078.1:0-10458 GCA_044463945.1 Bradyrhizobiaceae bacterium
AACACGCGACCCCATCATTACGAATGATGTGCTCTACCAACTGAGCTAAAGCGGCTTAACCCTTCACACACGGCCATACTATGGCCCTACTAACTTTCACTCACCAGCCCCAACCCACTGACTTCCACTCACCAGCCTCAACCCACTGACTTCGAACCTCATTCTCTAGCGGACCCGCTAATTACGAATGATGTGCTCTACCGGCTGAGCTATTGCGGCGAACCGTCGGCGCAACGGTGGAGCCCGCTGCGCTGGAGCACCTGATATCGGGCGGCAGGAGGCTTGGCAAGGCTTGGCAGGGACCGCGCACGCCGACCGCGCCGCAGTCCGGAGCCCAGTCGGATCCGCACCCGGCGCTACCCGACCAGCCGCGACAGGAACCCGCGCCAGCCGCCGGCCTGGGCGGTCGGTGCCTCGCCCAGTTCCCCATAAGCGTCATAGTCATTGTGGGCGGGGTCGTCATCGACGCCGGGATCGTCCGGCGGTCGGGTCAGGGGGATTACTGCCGGAATCGCGGCCGCGCGCGGCTTGTCGGAGAGCTGGCGCGGCCGGAACAGCAGGCCGGGCGCCTGCGGCGCGGCCGGAGCCGGAACCGCCGTCGGTGCGGTAGCGGAATGCCCGGCGGCCGGTTCGGCGGGCGTCGGTTCGTCCGCGGGGGCGGTGGAAGCCTCCGACGCGGCCGCGCTCGCCGACGGCAGGCTATCGGCTCCCGTTTCGGGCTCCGCGGCGGGCAATGCGGCCAGGGAGGAATCGGGCACGTCCGCTTCCACCACCAGCGCAGGTTCGGAGGGCAGGGCCGCGAGCGGCATCTGCCACTGGAAGGCGTCAAGCCGCCCGGTCACCGGCGACACCGGCCGCCAGTGGTCGGAGACATAGCCATCGGCGGTCCACACCGGATCGTGCAGGGCGCGCACCGCGCGCAGGGTCCATTCCCGCGCGCGGCCGCTGTCGCCATGCTCGGTGCGCTCGATCTCCGCCATCAGCATCGCCACCCGCTGGGTCGGCGCGGCGATGAACGGCGCCAGCGCCTTGCGGGCGCGCTCGAAATCGCTGGCGTCGATGGCTGCGCGCGCCACCGCCAGCGCGCTTTCGAGATGGCCGGGAGCCTTGCCCGCCAGCGTCTCCACCCGCGACAGCCGCTGCCGCGCCGAATCGCCGAGCCTGACGTGCGCATAGGCCTCGGCGAGGTCGGGGTGCGGCTGCGTCGCCCACGCCGCCTCGATGATCCGCATGGCTTTGCGGATCTGCTGCGATTCGCTGAGGAACTTGCTGGCGAGCACGGCGGCCGGCACCAGCGTCGGCGCCAGACGCACCGCCTCCATCACGCTTTCGCGGGCGCGGTCGCGATCGCTGGTTTCGAGTTCAAGCGCGCGCGCCGTCAGAAGCACCGCGCGCTGGCGCTGATAGAGCGTCTTGTCGATGAGCCCGGCCGCGAGATTGTGATCGAGGATCGTCAGCGCGCCGGTCCAGTCGCCCTGCGCGCAGCGGAATCCCAGGACGGCTTGCGAGGCCCAGGTCGATGTGGGCGACAGTTTCAGCGCCTCCTGCGCGATCTCTATTGCCGCGTGCGGATCGTCGGCGCGCTGCGCCTCGATGAACAATCCGCGCAAGCCGAGCAGCCGGGTGTCCTTGCGTTCGGCCATGGCGCGGAAGGCGCGCTCGGCACCGGCGCGGTCGCCGTCCATCTGCGCCGCTTGCGCGTGCAGCAAGAGCGTCAGCGGATCGTGCGGCGCGAGGCGCTTGGCGAGGGTTGCCTGCTTGTGCGCGGCGGCATGGTCGCCGCTGCCGATCGCCAGCAGCCCGTGGGTCACCGCGTTGCGTCCGCGTGCGAGACGGCGCTCGCGGCGGCGGCGGCGCAACCGTCGTGGCGCCTGCCACAGATTGCGGAGCAGCGACCAGATTGCGACGGCGGCGATTGCAAGGAGCGTCAGCCCCAGCACGAACACCGGCAGCGAGGTGTCGGCGCGCCAGCCGTTCCACGACAGGCTGGCTTCGCCGCTCTGGTCGCCGACCCAGGTCGCGGCGAAGGCGGCGATGGCGATCAGGGTCAGGAAAAGGATGATGCGGATCATCGGGGGCCTATCGCGCGGGTTGGCCCAGCGCCGCGACGGCGTCGGCGGCGAGCTGGCGGGAGGCGGCGAGCGCCGCGTCGCGCGCATCGACGAGATCGAGCCAGCTCTGGAACGGCGCGCGGTCGGCAGCCGGGAGCGTGCCCAGTTCGCGGCGGGCCGAGGCGATATCGTCGCGGCGCGCCGCAGCCGCCGCGCGATGGACGATGTCGCCGGGGCCCGCGCCGACCGGTGTCTCTGTGCGGCGGATGCGCACCAGCCGCTCGGCTCCGGCCTGAAGCCGTTCGAGGATGCCGGCGTTTTCCGGCGGCTTCGGCTCGGCCGGCGTTATTGCCGCCACCTGGGTCAGCAACTGCTTGCTGAGGACGTTGGCGCTGGGCACGCCGGAGGCGGCGAAACGCTCCAACGGCTTCAGAGCCTCCGGCTGTGGCACCAGCGGCTTCGCGGCGGCGAGCGCCGCCACGTAAGAATCGCCCTGCCGCACCAGCCGGTCGAGCAGCGTCACCGCGAGGATGCGGCGCAGCGGCTTGTCGTCGAACGGCGCGGCGTGCGGCTGCGCCGCTTCGGTCGAGAGTGCGCGGGTGGTGCTTTCGAGTTGGCCGAGGCGGGTCGTGATCCCGGAGAGGTCGGGTGCGGCGGCGGGCGCGGGGGCCGCCGTCTTGACGTCGTTGAGCGCGGCGGTCAGTTGGCCGACCTCGGTGCGCAGCGTTGCGACGTCGCCACGCAGCGTTTCGGCCGTCTGTTCGAGCGCGTCGAGCCGCGCGGTTTGGGCGGCATCCGATGCGGCCGATGGCGTTGGCGCGGGCCGTGCCTCAAGCGCCGCCAGCCGTTGGGTGAGCGCATCGAGTCGGGCGGTGTCGGGAGCGGCGGGGGCCACGGCCGGCGGAGGTGGCGGGGCGATGGCCGGCCAGCCGGCCCACACCGCCGCGCCGATGATGCCGCAGGCCGCGAGCGCGCCGACCAGCGCCGCGATGACCGCAGTCGTGCCCCGCGACGAACGAGGCGGCGCGGCGGGCGGCCCGTCTGCTGCCGGTTCGCTTGCGTCTGACTTGCTTGCCTCGTGCGGAGCGTCTGCCGCAGGCTCGCTTGCGGCGTCGGACTCGTCGGACGGTGGTGGATCGGCGGGCGTGCGGGAGACTTCGGTCGCTTCCAGATCGATGGTCGGTGGCGCGCGCTTCGGCCGGCCTGAATCCGCCGGGGCCGTGGTGGCGTCGGGTTGGTCATCGACCATCGTGGTCCCTCCTCAGCTCAGGATGTCGGCGGCCCGGTGCGATTCGACCAATCCGTATTTAGCGCGGTTGCGGCGGCAACGCACGATCCAACGCCTCGAACAGCGCATTTTCGTCCGGCGCGCGGGCGACCGCAACCTGGGTGGCTCCCGCATCGCGCAGCACCGTTGCGACGTTCTCCGAGAAACAACAGTGCGGAAGCGCCAGCGCGGTGATTTCGAGCCCGGCGGCGCGGATCGCTTCGACAAAGGTGCGGGCGCTACGGCCCGAGTAGTGCAATACCGCTTTGATCCGGCCGGCGGCAACGGCGTCGCGCACCTCGGGCGGAAGGTCCGGGGTCGCGATCATCCGGTAAGCGGTCACGGTGATGACGTTGAAGCCGCGCGGGCGCAACGCCGCGTCGAGATCGACGGCGCGATCGGCGGCGGCGAGGTAAAGCAGCATCGCGGACTTCTTCAGCGCCTTCGCGCGCGCCTGCGCCACGACGAGGTCGCGCAGCGACGCGCCGTCGCCGCGCGCTGCCGTGACATGGGTGAATCCGAGATCGCGCGCGGCCTCGGCCGTGCGCCGGCCGACGGCGTAGAGCGGCGTCGCCAGAAAGCGCGTCCAGCCTTCCGTCTCGGCCAGCGCGCGCAAGGCGTTGGTGCTGGTCACCAGAATGGCGTCGAACCGCGCATCCCGGCCGAGGTCGAAGGCAACCGGCTCATAGCGCAGCATCGGCGCCACCAGTACCTCATAGCCTTTGCCGCGCAACGCCGCCGCGGTGGTAGCGTGGTCGGGCGCGGGCCGGGTGACGAGGACGGCCACGTCAAACGCCGCCGGACAACAGCGTGAAGAACTTGTCCCCGGCGCGTGCACGCAACTCGCGGGCGGCGTCGGCGCCGAGAGCGGCGGCCTCAGTGCGTGTGCCCTCGCGGGTCGTCTCATGACTCTCGCGGCCGTCGGGCGTGACGATCAGCCCGCGGAAATGAATCCGCCCGCCATCGACGCGACAGTGGCCGCCGATCGGCGTGCGGCACGAGCCGTCGAGCAGCGCGAGGAAACTGCGCTCGGCGCTGAGCGCGGCCTCAGTGTCGGCGTCGCCGATCGCCTTGACGAGGGCGTTGACGCGCGCGTCGTCGCGGCGGGACTCGATGGCGATCGCGCCCTGGCCGACTGCCGGGACAAATTCGTCGATGTCGAGAATGCAGGTAGCCTTGTCGTCGAGGCCGAGCCGCCGCAGGCCGGCGAGCGCCAGCAGCGTGGCGTCGGCTTCGCCGGCTTCGAGCTTGCGCAGCCGCGTCTCGACATTGCCGCGCATGACTTCGACCTTGAGGTCGGGTCGCGCCCGCAGCACCATCGCCTGACGGCGCAGCGATGCGGTGCCGACCACTGCGCCCGGCGGCAGGTCGGCGAGTGAAGCCGCCTTGTGGCTGATAAAGGCGTCGCGCGGGTCCTCTCGCGGCAGGAAGGCCGACAGCCACGTCGCATCCGGCAGGAAGGTCGGTACATCCTTGGAGGAATGCACCGCGAGGTCGATGCGGCCGGCGATCAGCGCCTCCTCGATTTCCTTGGTGAACAGCCCCTTGCCGCCGGATTCCGCCAGCGTGCGATCCTGAATCGCGTCGCCGGTGGTGCGGATCACGCTGATCGCGATCCGCGATGCATCCACGCCATGCGCTCGCGCCAGACGCTCGCGCACCTCATGAGCCTGCGCCAGCGCCAGCGGACTGCCGCGCGTGCCGATGGTCGCCAGACAATCGGCGGGGCGGGCGGACGGTTGGTCGGAAGATTGCACTGAACAGCCTCACAATGCTACGGCTAGAGCATGATCCCAAAAAGTGGTTGCCGGTTTTTGGAAAAGATTATGCTCAACAACAAGCTAGAGCGGGATAACGATTCAGCTCGGTTGCATCCTGCTCTGGTGACGTAGATTTAACGTTGAGCGGAAGCAATCCGCTGCTTTGGCGGCGAACGCAAGGGCCGAAATTTGACTGGCGACACGCCGATGCTGGTGCTGGGAATCGAAACCACCTGCGACGAGACGGCCGCTGCGGTGGTCGAGCGGCGCGGCGACGGCGGCGGCCGCATTCTGTCCAATATCGTGCGCTCGCAGATCGCCGAGCACGCGCCGTTCGGCGGCGTGGTTCCCGAGATTGCCGCCCGCGCCCACGTCGAACTGCTGGACGGCATTGTCGCCGGGGCGATGCGGGAGGCGGGGATCGCGTTCGACGAATTGACCGGCGTCGCGGCCGCCGCCGGTCCCGGCCTGATTGGCGGTGTGATCGTCGGGCTCACCACCGCCAAGGCGATCGCGCTGGTCGCGGGCCGGCCGCTGATCGCGGTCAACCATCTCGAAGCGCACGCGCTGACGCCGCGGCTGACCGACGCGCTGGCGTTTCCCTACTGCCTCTTCCTCGCCTCCGGCGGGCACACCCAGATCGTCGCGGTGCTCGGCGTGGGACACTATGTCCGGCTCGGCACCACGGTCGACGACGCCATCGGCGAGGCGTTCGACAAGGTCGCCAAGATGCTCGGCCTGCCTTATCCCGGCGGCCCGCAGGTGGAGCAGGCGGCGCGGCGCGGCGATCCGGCGCGGTTTCAGTTTCCGCGGCCGATGATCGGGCGTGGCGACGCCAACTTCTCGCTGTCGGGATTGAAGACGGCGGTGCGCAACGAGGCGAGCCGCATGACGCCGCTGCAACCGCAGGACATCGACGATCTCTGTGCCGGCTTTCAGGCCGCGGTGCTGGAGTCGATGGCGGATCGGCTCGGCGTCGGCCTGCAACTGTTCGCCGAGCGCTTCGGCGCACCGACCGCGCTGGTCGCCGCTGGCGGTGTCGCCGCCAACCAGGCGCTGCGCGGTGTGTTGCGAGAGGTCGCGGACGCGGCGGGCACGCGGCTGGTGATGCCGCCGCCGGCGCTGTGCACCGATAACGGCGCGATGATCGCGTGGACCGGCGCGGAACGGCTGGCGCTCGGCCTCACCGATGCGCTCGGCGCGCCGCCGCGCGCGCGCTGGCGGCTCGACGAGAACGCGGTGGTGCCGCCGCAATTCGCCAACACCCGCGCCAGTTCCTGAACCATGGCAGGCGATGCGCCATATCGTTCGGTCGCGGTGATCGGCGCCGGTGCTTGGGGCACGGCGCTGGCCAGCGCTGCGCTACGCGCCGGACGCGAGGTGATGCTGTACGCGCGCGATCCCGAGATGGCCACGGCGATGGCGCGAACGCGCGAGAATCCCCGGCTGCCCGGCGTGCCGATCGACGCGGCGATTGATGTGACCGGCGATCTCGCCCGCGCCGCGCAAGCAGATGTGGTACTGCTGGCCGCGCCCGCGCAGGCGACGCGCGCTGCCGCCACCGCGCTGGCGGCGCATTTGCGGCCCGGGACGCCGGTGGTCGCTTGTGCCAAGGGCATCGAGCGCGGCTCGCGCGCCTTCATGACCGCCGTGATCGCGCAAGTGGTGCCGCAGGCGGCACCGGCGATTCTGTCCGGCCCCGGTTTCGCCGACGACGTGGCGCGCGGCCTGCCGACGGCAGTGACGCTGGCGGCTGAACGCGACGAACTTGCGCAAGCGCTGGTCCATGCGCTCGGCTCGGCCACCTTCCGGCCCTATCACACCACCGACATTCGCGGCGTCGAGATCGGCGGCGCGGCCAAGAACGTGCTGGCGATCGCCGCCGGTATCGTCGTCGGGCGGCGGCTCGGGGCATCGGCGCTGGCGGCCCTGACCACCCGCGCCTTCGCCGAACTGATGCGGCTCGGGCTCGCCTGCGGAGCGCGGGCCGAGACGCTGTCGGGCCTGTCGGGGCTCGGCGATCTGATCCTGAGCTGTTCGAGCCCGCAATCGCGCAATTTTTCGCTCGGCATCGCGCTGGGACGCAATGAGCCGCCCTCGCGCGAAAAACTCAGCGAGGGCGAGTTCACCGCGCCGGTTCTGGCGGAACTGGCCGCCGCGCGCGGCATCGACATGCCGGTCGCGGCCGCGGTGGCGGCGATCCTGGCGGGAACAGTGACGATCGACGACGCGATCCAGCAGTTGCTGGCGCGGCCGTTCCGCGCGGAGGGATGATCATTATGAATTACTGGCTGGTGAAATCGGAGCCGTCGGCGTGGTCATGGGACCAGCAGGTGGCGAAGGGAGCCAAGGGTGAAGCCTGGACCGGGGTGCGCAACCACGCCGCCAAGCTCAACCTGATGCGGATGAAGAAGGGCGACCGCGCCTTCTACTATCATTCCAACGAAGGCAAGGAGATTGTCGGTATCGCCGAGGTGATCCGCGAGCACTATCCCGATCCCACCGACAAGACCGGAAAATTCGTCTGCGTCGATATCGCGGCCGTCAAGCCGCTCAAGGTGCCGGTGACGCTGGAAGCCATCAAGCACGACAAGCGGCTGGCCGACATGGCGCTGATCAAGTTCTCGCGATTGTCGGTGCAGCCGGTCACGGCAGAAGAATGGAAAATCGTCTGCAAGCTCGGCGGGCTCTAGCTTTTATTTGAGCATGATCTTTTCCAAGAACCGGTGTCCAGTTTTTGGGGTCATGCTCTAAAGTGTGCGACATAACCCTGACTTGACCCGGCTTCATCGCTCATGCCAAGCCTTCAGCGGATCCGGGTCGAGCCCGCGTATGACGGACAAATGGACGCCGCGCGTATTTCCGATCGAACAGCCTTCATTCTCGCCAATACGCGACTGCGCGAGGTGCCGCTGGTACCGGAGGTGTCGCTGCACATCGCCGACGAGGCGGTGCCGCTGTGGCAGAAGACCGAGGATGATCTCGGCGGGATGGGGTTGCCGCCGCCGTTCTGGGCTTTCGCCTGGGCCGGCGGACAAGCGCTGGCGCGCTACGTGCTCGATCACGCCGATTGGGTGCGCGGCAAAAGCGTCCTCGATCTCGCCTCGGGGTCGGGGCTGGTCGGTATCGCGGCGATGAAGGCGGGCGCGCGCGAGGTCTGCGCCGCCGATATCGATTCATTCGCCTGCGCGGCGATCGCGATCAACGCGGACGTCAACGAGGTCGCGCTTTCGGTGACCGCCGACGATCTGCTGGCGCGGCCCGACCGTGGCGGATGGGATGTGATCCTTGCCGGCGACATCTTTTACGAGCGCGACACCGCCGAGCGCGTGTTCGCATTTCTGTCCTGGCACGCCGAGCGCGGCGCGACCGTCCTGATCGGCGATCCCGGCCGCGCCTACCTGCCGACCGCGCATCTCGCCAAGCTCGCCGAATACCGCGTCGCGGTGACGCGCGAGCTGGAGGACAACACCATCAAGCACACCGCGGTCTGGACCTTCGGCGAGGTCGATCCGCAGACCAACCAGGCGGCATGAATTGCGTTCGGTTTCAGTGGTTTATCGGCGTGGAACACAAACGGACGGAGTGTCCGCGCGGCGCGCTCGCGGCAACGCCGGCGGCGGCTCGCCGAAAGTCCTATGTCTTTCGGCTTGTAGCCATCGCCCGCGTGGACGCATAATTGATCCAACAGCGAAAATCGGGTTGCCGCCGGCGCCGTCGAAGGAGGCGGGCGGCGTAGCGTGGAGGAAATGATGTCCGATAAGGTTTATGACGTCCCCGCCGACTGGGCCAAGCGGGCCTATATCGACGAAGCCAAGTACAACGAGATGTACGCGCGCTCCGTCAAGGATCCGGACGGCTTCTGGCTGGAACAGACAAAAACCCTGGATTGGATCAAGCCGCCCACCAAGGCCGGCAACTGGTCGTTCCAGCCCGGCAACATCTCGATCAAGTGGTTCGAGGACGGCGTCATCAACGCCACCTACAACTGCATCGACCGCCATCTCGACAAGCGTGGCGATCAGGTCGCCATCATCTTCGAGGGCGACGATCCGAGCGTCAGCAAGAAGGTCACCTATCGGCAACTGCACGAGGAAGTCTGCAAGTTCGCCAATGTGCTGAAGGCCCACGGCGTCAAGAAGGGCGACCGCGTCACCATCTACCTGCCGATGATCCTTGAGGCGGCCTACGCCATCCTCGCCTGCGCCCGCATCGGCGCGCCGCATTCGGTGGTGTTCGGCGGCTTCTCGCCGGATTCGCTGGCCGGCCGCATCAAGGACGCGACGTCCACTGTCGTCATCACCGCCGACGAAGGCTTGCGCGGCAGCAAGAAAGTGCCGCTCAAGGACAATGCCGACGCGGCCGCCGACAAGGCCGGCGGCGTCAAGACCATGATCGTGGTGCGCCACACCGGGGCCAAGGTCAACATGCAGGCCGGCCGCGACGTCTATTATGACGAGGCGGTCAAGTCGGTCGGCACCGACTGCCCGTGCGAGCCGATGAATGCCGAGGACCCGTTGTTCCTGCTCTATACCTCGGGCTCGACCGGCCAGCCCAAGGGCGTGCTGCACACCACCGCGGGCTATTTGCTGCACGTCTCGCTGACGCACAAATACACCTTCGACTATCACGACGGCGACATCTACTGGTGTACGGCCGATATCGGCTGGGTGACCGGCCACAGCTATATCATCTACGGACCACTCGCCAACGGCGCCACCACGCTGATGTTCGAGGGCGTGCCGAACTATCCCGACATCTCGCGGTTCTGGAACGTGGTGGACAAGCACCAGGTCAACATCTTCTACACCGCGCCGACCGCGATCCGTGCGTTGATGCAGGCCGGCGACGAGCCGGTGAAGAAGACCTCGCGCAAATCGCTGCGGCTGCTCGGCTCGGTCGGCGAGCCGATCAATCCGGAAGCGTGGGAATGGTATCATCGCGTGGTCGGCGACGGCCGCTGCCCGATCATCGACACCTGGTGGCAGACCGAGACCGGCGGCACCCTGATCGCGCCGCTGCCGGGCGCGACCAAATTGAAGCCGGGCTCCGCCACCAAGCCGTTCTTCGGCGTGGTGCCGGCGATCGTCGATGGCGACGGCAAGGTGCTGGAAGGCGAATGTCAGGGCAACCTGTGCATGGCGCGCTCGTGGCCAGGCCAGTTGCGCACGGTTTATGGCGACCATGCCCGCTTCGAGCAGACTTACTTCTCGTCCTACAAGGGCATGTACTTCTCCGGCGACGGTTGCCGCCGCGACGCTGACGGTTACTACTGGATCACCGGCCGCGTCGATGACGTCATCAACGTCTCCGGCCACCGCATGGGCACCGCCGAGGTCGAAAGCTCGCTGGTGGCGCACGACGCGGTGTCGGAAGCCGC
>JBIQLW010000079.1:0-10447 GCA_044463945.1 Bradyrhizobiaceae bacterium
TCGCCGTCAACAGCGGCAAAAGGCCGGTGACCATGGCGGCGGTGGTCATCAGGATCGGCCGCAGCCGCACCCGCGCCGCCTTCTCGATCGCCGCACGCTTGTCGAGGTTGGCATTGAGCTGCAATTCGTTGGCGAACTCCACCATCAGGATGCCGTGCTTGCTGATGAGGCCCACCAGCGTCAGCAGCCCGACCTGGGTGTAGATGTTGATGGTCGCGACCCCGAAGAACAGCGGAATCAGTGCGCCCGAAATCGCCATCGGCACGCTGATCATGATGACCAGCGGATCGCGCAGGCTCTCGAACTGCGCCGCCAGCACCAGAAAGATAATGATGAGCGCGAAGCCGAACGCGATCGCGAGCTGGTTGCCCTCCGTCACGTATTGCCGCGCGTCGGCGAGGTAATCGTGGCTGAAGCCGGCCGGGAAATTTTTCGCCTGGCTTTCGAGGAAGTCGACCGCCTGCCCCACCGTCACACCGGGCATCGGCACCGCCTGGAAGGTCGCGGCGTTCAACTGGTTGTAGTGCGACAGCGCGTTGGGATCGGTGCCGGTCTGCACCGACACCAGCGTGGACAGCGGGATCTGCTGGCCGCTCGCACTCGGCACGTAATAGCCGTCGAGCGATTGCGGCGTCAGGCGCAACGCGCGCGGCACCTGCGGGATCACCTGGTAGGAGCGCCCCTCAAGGTTGAAGCGGTTGATGTAGTTGCCGCCGAGCAGCGTCGCCAGCGTCGCGCCGAGTTGCTGCATGGTGACGCCGAGGTCGTTGGCCTTGGTGCGGTCGATGGCGACGCGCACCACCGGCTGGTTGAAGTCGAGATCGCTGTCGGTGACGATGAACAGGCCGCTCTTTTGCGCCGCCGCCTTGAGCTTGTTCATCTCCTCATAGACCGGCTGAAAGCCGGCGGTGGAATACAGCACCATCTGGATCGGCAGGCCACCCGGCCCGCCCGGCAACGACGGCAGGTTGAAGGCGAAAGCCTGGACGCCCTCGACCTTGCTAAGCTCGTTCTGCACCAGCGGCTTCAGCGCTATCGAGGAGCGCGTGCGTTCCTCCCACGGCTTGAGCAGCGCGGCGGCGATACCGTTGTTGATGCCGTTGATGCCGTTGATCATGAAGCGCAGATCGGTTTCCGGAAAAAGCGTGAACGCCTTGTCGAGCTTCTCGCCGTAGAAATCCATGTAGTCGATGTTGGCGTATTTCGGCCCCTTGATGAGCGAGAACACGACGCCCTGATCTTCCTCGGGCGCAAGCTCCTTCGAGGTGTGCATGTACATGAAGCCGACGAGGCCGAGAATGGTGACCGCGAACAGGGCGGTGACCGCCCGATAGTCGAGCGAGCGGTCGAGGTTACGGCCGTACCAGTTCGTGACGGCGGAAAACACCCGATCGACCCTGCGCGCGAACCAGCTTTGCTGCTCGTGCTTGAGCAGCACCGAGCACATCATCGGCGACAGCGTCAGCGCGATCACGCCGGAGACGATCACCGACCCCGCGAGCGTGAAGGCGAATTCGCGGAACAGCGCGCCGGTGAGGCCGCCAAGAAAGCCGATCGGCGCATAGACCGCCGCCAGCGTGATGGTCATCGAAATCACCGGGCCGACGATCTCGCGCGCGCCCTGCAACGACGCCTGCACCGGCGACTTGCCTTCCTCCAGATGGCGGTGGATGTTCTCGACCACGACGATGGCGTCGTCGACCACGAGGCCGATCGCCAGCACCATGGCGAGCAGCGTCAGGAGGTTGAAGCTGAAGCCGGCGGCGATCATCAGGGCGCAGACGCCGACCAGCGACAGCGGGATCGTCACCACCGGGATGATGACCGAGCGCAGCGACGCCAGGAACAGGAAGATCACCACGATGACGATGCCAACCGCCTCGAGCAGCGTCTTCTGCACCTCGTTGATCGACGAGGTAATGAACTTGGTGGAGTCGTAGGCGACCTTCATCTTCATCGACGGCGGCAGATTGCGCTCGATATCCGGAAACAGCGCACGCACGCCGCGCACGATGTTGAGCGGGTTGCCCTGCGGGGTCGCCTGCACGCCGATGAAGATCGCGTGCTGGCCGCTGAAGGCGACGCTGGCGTCGGTGCTCTGCGCCGCCAGTTCCACTTCTGCGATGTCCTCCATGCGCACGAAGCCGCCGTCTTTGGCCTTCACCGTCATCCGCTTGAACTGCTCGACGTTTTGCAGGTCGGTGTTGGTCGAGACGTTGGAGATGGTGTAGTAGCCCTTGGTCTGTCCCGCCGCCGCCTGGAAGTTGTTGGCGGCGATCGCGGCGGTCACCTCGCTCGTGGTGACGTTGCGCCCGGCCATCTTCACCGGATCGAGCCACACCCGCATGGCGAAGGTCTGTCCGCCGAGAATGTCGGCGGACGCCACGCCGTCCACGGTGGAGAGGATCGGCTGCACCACGCGCGTCAGATAGTCGGAGATCGCCGAGCCCGACAGTTCGTCGCTGGAGAAGCCGATATACATCACCGCCGTGGTTTCGCCGGTGGATTTCAGGATCACCGGGTCGTTGGCTTCCTTCGGGATCAGATACTTCACCGAATTGACCTTCGACAGCACTTCGGTCAGCGCCGAGTTGGGATCGACGTTGAGCTTGACGTAGACCTTGATCTGGCTCTGGCTCTGGGTCGAGTTCGAGGTGATGTAATCCACGCCCTCGGCCGAGGCCACCGCCTGCTCGATCGGCGTGGTGATGAAGCCCTGCATCAGTTCCGGGGACGCACCCGGATAGGCCGTAGTGATGGTGATCACCGTGTTCGACAGCTTGGGATATTGCCGGATCGGCAGCTTGAAGGCGGCGGCGGCGCCGATCAGAAGGATCAGCAGGCTGACGACAACCGACAGCACCGGCCGCTTGATGAAGATATCGGTGAATGTCATTGCAGGCGCTCCATGGACGGCCGGCTCATGTCGCGGGCAGCCCGCGAAATTCGTGGTCGGGACGAGCCGCGCGGCGCGCCCTCGATCGATGTCAGTTCAGCGGCGGCGGATTGGCGATCGGCGGCAGCGGGTCCTTGGAAATTTCCACGGCGGCACCCGATTGCAGCTTGAGCTGGCCGACCGCGACCACCCTGTCGCCGGCCTTGAGGCCCTTGGTAATGACGGCGCGGCCCTCGGCCCGGTCGGCGGTGCGCACGAAAGTGCGCTCGGCGGTCAGGCTGGTTTTGCCGTCGTCCCCTTTCTTCTCCTTGATGAGATAGACGGAGTCGCCATACAGCGTGTAGTCCACCGCGGTTTCCGGCACGGTGATCACCGCCGGCTTGTCCGGCAGCACCACCGTCGTGGTCGCGAACATGCCCGGCTTGAGGATGCCGTCCGGATTGCCGATCGTTGCCTGCACGCGGATGTTGCGGGTTTCGGTGGAGATCTGTGGCTCGATGGCGGTGATCTTGCCGTCGAAGGTCCTGCCCGGATAGGCATCGACATTGACCCGCACCGTCTGCCCGACCGCCAGCGTGCCGCTGTCCTTCTCGGTCACGGTGAAGTTGGCGAACAGTGACGACAGATCGGTCAGCGACACGATCTGCGTTCCCGCGGTGAGGAACTGGCCGACCTCGACGTGGCGCACGCCGAGCACGCCATCGAACGGCGCGCGGACCAGCTTCTGCGAGATGATGGCCTGGGTTTTGGCGATGCCGGCATTGGCCTGATCGTAGGCGGCCTGCGCCTGATCAACGGTCGCCTGCGGGCCGAACTGGCGCGCCGCCAGTTGCTTGGCGCGATCGAGCGAAAGTTCCGCCACCTTGGCCTGGGCCTGATAATTGGCAAGGTCGGCCTGCTCCGGCCGGTCGAACAGTTGCACCAGCGGCTGTCCCTTGGTGACGCGGCTGCCGGCGGTGAACAGGATGTCGGTGACGCGGCCGTTGACGTCCGAGGTGACGTTGACCTGATGCACGGCGGCGAGTTCACCGACCGCGCGCAACAGGTTCGGGATCACTTCGGACTTGGCCTCGGCGGCGCTGACGGTGACCGGCGGCGGCTTATTGTTGGCGAAGAACTGCGCGATCATGTGGCTGCGGAAGGCATTGAAGCCGACCACCCCGCCGACCAGGATCGCCAGCAGGATGCCGACGATGATGAACCAGCGCAGCCGCCGGACCGGCTTGCTGCCGCGAGGCTGCTCGCCGGGTCCGCGCGCGCCGGGGTCGTGCGCGCCAGGATGGTGTGTGGTCTGCTCGGCTGTGGATGGCACGTTCGATTCCGTCGCTAGTGTCATGTCATGCACCTTCCGCGATTGTCTGCGGCATGTGGTCGGGCGCGAGGTCACGGTCGAGATACGTGGCGATCGCCCTTTCGTTCAATCCGATTCCGCGAAGGATGAATTCGCAGACCTGCCGCTCGAACCGGGCGGCCTCTCCGTAAGCTAAGCAATCCGTCGCCGGAAGCCGCGTCAGCACCAGTTGCAGCACCAGATGGTGCGCGAACCAGAACAGATTGATCGGCCGCTCTCCAACCACCGATGCTTCCCCCGCCGCAACGGTGCGTTCGAGCGAGGCGATGAAAAGAGGGCCGACCAGGTCTCCGATCTTTTCATACAGAACCCGTGCGAATTCGCCGTCGTCCAGTTGGCTGGTCACCAGTAGTCTGAGTCGCTGGGCTTCCTCCTCGTCCGGCGATTCCGACGTCCGAAGAAAATGTCCCACCATGCCGCGGACCAGAACCACCAGCGTTTCAGTCGATGGCGCCAGTCCGAGCAGCGCCGTCAGCCTCGGGTCGGCCTCGCAGGCGTCCGCCAGAATCGCGGCGTAAAGCGCGGATTTAGTCGGAAAATGCTTGAACAGCAATCCTTCCGAAATTGAGGCGGCGGCGGCGATGCTTTTTGTCGTCGTTCCCGCGAAGCCGGTTCGCGCGAAACAACGCTTCGCCGCTGACAGGATCAGTTCCCGCCGCAAATGACCGGTCATGCGAATGTGGCCCATTCGACGTGAGTAAACACTCACCAAACAAATGTCAAGCCGCTTGCTGCAACGCACCACAACTCTGGCGGATGACATTGGTTCCGGGCGGTGCCACCGCCCTCTCAAGGCGCTATATTCCCGGCAAAACGAGACGCGGCATGATGGAACCTGTACGCGACCTGACGGCGAATGAACTGGCCGAAGATCCCGCCGCCAGAGAGCTGGCAGCGAATTTCGATATCGAAAAGCTCACGCCGGCATTCTACGCAGACCCCTACCCGACCTATCGTGCGCTGCGCACGTTCGCACCGGTGAAGCGGCTGCCCAACGGCGGCTATTTCCTCACCCGCTACGACGATCTCGTCACCGCCTACAAGACGACGCGCACCTTCAGCTCCGACAAGAAGCGCGAGTTCGCGCCGAAATACGGCGATTCGCTGCTCTACGAGCACCACACCACGAGCCTCGTCTTCAACGACCCGCCGATCCATACGCGGGTGCGCCGCCTCATCATGGGCGCGCTGTCGCCGCGCGCCATCGCCGAAATGGAGCCCGGCCTGATCGCGCTGGTGGACCGCCTGCTCGACGCGATCGAAGCCAAGGGCCGCGCCGAACTGATCGAGGACTTCGCCGCCGCGATTCCGGTGGAGGTGATCGGCAACCTGCTCGGCGTGCCGCACGACGAGCGCGGGCCGTTGCGCGACTGGTCGCTTGCCATTCTCGGCGCGCTCGAACCGGTGATCACGCCGGAGGCATTCGCGCGCGGCAACAACGCAGTGCGCGATTTTCTCGCCTATCTCGAAACGCTGATCGCGCGCCGCCGCGCCAGACCCGGCAATCCCGAGCGTGACGTGCTGACCCGGCTGATCCAGGGCGAGAGCGACGGCGAGCGGCTGAGCGCCAAGGAACTCCTGCACAACTGCATCTTCCTGCTCAACGCCGGCCACGAAACCACGACCAACCTGATCGGCAACGGCCTCGTCGCGCTGCTCGACCATCCCGAGCAAAAAGAGCGGTTGATCGCAGAGCCCGGCCTGATCAAGACCGCGGTCGAGGAAATCCTGCGCTTTGAAAGCTCGAACCAGCTCGGTAACCGCATGACGACCGAGACCGTCGAACTCGGCGGCGTGACGCTGCCGCCGCACACTTCCGTGACGCTGTGCATCGGCGCCGCCAACCGCGATCCGGCGCAGTTTCCCGACCCCGAGCGCTTCGATATCGCACGCACGCCCAACCGCCATCTCGCCTTCGGCACCGGCGTCCATCAATGTGCCGGCATGGCGCTGGCGCGGCTGGAAGGCGCGATCGCGATCTCGCGTTTCCTCAAGCGCTTTCCGCGCTATGAGCTGGCGGGCGAGCCGGTGCGCGGCGGCCGCGCCCGCTTTCGCGGCTTCACGCGCGTCCCGTGCCGACTCGGCGCGTGACGCATTCGAGAGACTTCGTGCCGCTTCTCATCACCGAACCATCCTTCTACGCCGTTGCGATACCGGCCGTGATCCTGCTCGGCGTGTCGAAGGGCGGATTCTCCGGCGTCGGCACGGCGGCGACGCCGCTGGTCGCACTCTATCTGCCGCCGCTCGAAGCCGCCGCCCTGATCCTGCCGGTGCTGATGACCCAGGACCTGATTTCGCTTTACGTCTATCGGCGCGACTGGGACCCGACCAACCTGAAGATCATGCTGCCCGGCGCGCTGGCGGGCATGACGCTGGCGTGGCTGACGGCGTCCTATGTCTCCGACGATACCATCCGCATCATCGTCGGCGTGGTCGGCGTCGCGTTCGTCGCCAACGTATGGCTGCAACGCAACGCCGTCGCGCCGAAGACGGCGGGCGTCGCCAGCGGCGTGTTCTGGGGCGGCATCTCCGGCTTCACCTCGTTCATGATGCAGGGCGGCGGCCCGCCGTTTCAGGTCTACGTGCTGCCGCAACGCCTGCCCAAGCTCACGCTGGTCGGCACCACCACGATCTTCTTCGCGGTCATCAACGCGCTGAAGATCGGGCCGTATCTGGCGCTCGGCCAGTTCACGACGGCGAACCTCGCGACCTCGCTGGTCCTGCTGCCGCTCGCCATCCTCGCAAACTTCGCCGGGATCTGGCTGGTGCGCCGCACGCCGACCGGGCTGTTCTACCAGATCGCCTATGCGCTGCTGTTCGTGATCTCGGTCGCCCTGTTATGGCAGGGCGCACATGGGCTGATGCACGTTTAGCCGGACGATGCGCGCGCGGGAGGCTGAAGCAGGATGGTCGGCACGCCGCAGGTGCGGCTGCGCACGGTCGCGACCTGCGTCCCCGGTTTGCGGCCGGCGCGCGGCTCCGACACCTCGATCCCCGCCGCCAGCATCCGCTGGCGCGCGGCGGCGATGTCATCGACGCGCAGGCTCAGGCCCCATAGCCGGTCGCGCCCGTCGGAATAGTCCTTGCCCGCGCGCTTCACCGTCTCAATGATGAGATCGCCGCAGCGGAAGAACATCAGATGCCCCCAATCCTGATGCGAACGATCGAGCCGCATGTCGAGCCGTAGCCGCGCGCCGTAAAGCGCCGCCGCGCGCTCGGGATCGGCGGTCTCGACCACGACATGATCGAGGCCCGCCACCGGCGCATCGGCCGCCTGCGCCGACAGTGGGCGCTGCCCGCTCATCTCAAGGAAAAACAGCCGCACGCCGTGCGCCGCGTCGGTCGCAGCACGGGTGCGTTTCCATGACAGCGCCGCGCCGTCGATCAGGTTGCGGCTGCCGCCGTCGCTGATCGCCTCCGGCTTGAGGCCGAGGCGATCCAGCCGCCGGTGCCACCCCGCGATGTCCTCGACGCGGAAGCACAGGCTGGCGAGCCCCTCGCCGCCCGCCTCGATCGCGGCGCGAATACGATCGCCAGCCGCCCCGGCTACCGGAGCCAGCAACTCCACCGACATGTTGTCCAGCGTGAACAGCACCGAGGACGAGGCGTCATCCGCGCTGCGCCACGCCAGTTTGCGCCCGAGCAACGCTGCGTAGTCCGACGCCGCCGCCTCGATATCGCGAACTACGACGACGACGTGATCGAGGCCGATAATCATGCAGGCTTCCCTTCAGGCTGACGGCGAAAGCCGAGCGCGGCGCCGCCCGCGAACACCGCGTCTTGGCCCAGTGCTTCCTCGATGCGCAGGCACTCGTTCCACTTCGCCATGCGTTCCGAGCGCGAGAACGAGCCGACCTTGAGCTGCCCGGCGTCCCAGCCGACGGCGAGATGGACGATGGTGATGTCCTCGGTTTCGCCGGAGCGCGCCGAGACGATGGTGCCGAAGCCAGCGGCCTTGCCGGCGTCGAGCGCGGCTTTGGTTTCGGTCACGGTGCCGGCCTGATTGGGCTTGACCAGCACCGCCGTCGCCGCCTCATTGCCTGCCGCCTTGACGACGCGCGCCGCGTTGGTGACGAGGAAATCGTCGCCGATTACCTGACAGCGCGCGCCGTATGCGCGTGTAAAGGCGACGAAGCCCTCGGTGTCGTCCTCCGCCACCGGGTCCTCGATGGAAACGATCGGATAGGCGTCGCACCATTTGCCCAGCATGTCGATCATCGCAGCCGTGTCGAGCCTGCGGCCATCGAGCGCCAGCGTGTAGCTGCCGTTCGCACCAAACTCGGACGCCGCGACATCGAGCGAGATCGCCACGTCGTCGCCGCCCGTAAAACCCGCCTTGCGGATTGCCGCCATCAGCGTATCCAGCGCCTCCTCGTTGCTGCGGAACGCTGGCCAGTAGCCGCCCTCGTCGGCCACCCCTTGCAACTTGCCGGCCTGTTCCATCAGGCTGCCGGCGGCAAGATAGACCTCGGCGGTCCATTCCAGTGCCTGCGCGAAGGACGCAGCGCCCGGGCACATCACCATGAAGTCCTGAATATCGACGCGCCGCGCCGCGTGCGCGCCGCCGCCAAAAATCTGGATTTCCGGCAGCGGAATGCGCACCTTGCGCCCGTGCGCCAGATGCCGCCACAGCGGCACGCCATTGGCGGCGGCAACCGCGTGCAGCACCGCCATCGAGGTTGCGACGATGGCGTTGCCGCCAAGCCGTGCCTTGTTGGCGGTGCCGTCCAGCGCGATCATGCGCTGGTCGACCGCCGCCTGATCCGCCGCATCCTGGCCGACAAGCGCGTTCGCGATCTCGCCGTTGACGGCGTCCACCGCGCGACTCACATCGTAGCCGCCGAGCCTCCTACCGCCGTCGCGCAGGTCCACCGCCTCGCCGCTGCCCATCGACGCGCCGGCCGGCGCGATGGCGCGGCCGCGCGCGCCGCCTTGCAGTCTCACATCGACCTCGACGGTCGGACGCCCGCGCGAGTCCCAGACGCGGCGGGCGCGCATCTCGGCAATGCGGGTATCGCTCATGCTTCGATCTCCCTTGCCCACGCCGCGCGCACCTCGACGAGTTGCGCCGGCGGCGACGCGACCAGCGGCACCGCGACGCGGCGCACCCGCGCCTTGTCGCGCTCATCGGTAATGTATTCCACAGGCGACTTGCCATCGATGCGCGCTAGAAACAACGCCGGCAGCAGCCGCGCCGCGCGGCGCTCAAGCGCCTCCGCCGGCTCCCACATCACCCGCTCAAGATAGGCGTTCGCCAAAGCGTCGAAGCAGGTGAGGAACGCGGAGGCGGCCTGCGGCGTCCACAGGCATTTGAGCAGCATGTGGTTGAGGCAGAAGGCGAGGTCGAACGCCGGATCGCCGTACCAGGCGCATTCGGCGTCGAGAAACACCGGCCCGCTCGGCCCGACCAGGATGTTCTTGGGGCTGACGTCGCCATGCACCAGCGCCACCTTCGTTGCCAGCGTGTCGCGCGACAGTTGCATCAATCGATCCGCGATCTGTGGGTGCGCCGGCGCGGTGGCTTCGAGATAGGGCTCCAGCCGGATCGCGTGAAACAGCGCGTCATTGGCGAACCGTTGCGCTATCTCGTCCGAATGCGCGGTCGCGCCATGGATCGCGGCGACGGTCCGGCCGACTTGCGCGGCGAAGGCGGGATCGGCGCGCCCGGCCGCCAGCTCGGCCTTCCACACCGGATGGCGCGCAGGATCGAGATAGGCCATGGCGAAAGCGCCAAGCGCCGGATCGTGCGCCAGCACCTGCGGCACGGCGTCGGAAACCACGCTCGCCGCCGCGCGCAGCCAATCGACCTCGCTGGCGTTGCGCGTCACCGGCACCTGCCAATCGCGCGCCACGCGCAGCTTCTCCAGCGCACGCTTTACCGCGAAGACGCGCTCCCCGACCTCGACCTTCCAGATGTCCGAGGCGACCCCGCCGGTCAGTGCGGTGAGACGCGGCATCACGTCCGCCGGCACCAATGCGTGCGTGCGCAGGAACGCCAGCACAGCGTCAGGCGGCGCGGCGGTGTCGGATGACTCGGAATTGGATTGCGTCAAGCGGCTCTCCTGCGCCGCCAGTCTTTGCAGAATGCCGCCCGCCCCGCAACCTCGGAGGGTGACCAGAAAATGAGGCGTCATCGTTCGCGAAAGCGAGGGCTTTGCAGAAGTGAGGCGATTTTTTGCTGGAAGCGGAAGGAGGGACGA
>JBIQLW010000080.1:0-10331 GCA_044463945.1 Bradyrhizobiaceae bacterium
ATGTTGAAGAACTGCCGGCCCCAGCCGCCCATGCACTTCTTCGGCCGCAGCGCGTAATAGTCCGGAATCACGTAATCGATGGCGAGGATGCCCTTGAGGCGCGCTTGCGCTTCCACGACGATGCGGGTGGCTTCCTCGATCTGCTCAAGCGTCGGCATCAGGGCGGCGCGGTTCTTCAGCGCCCAGCCGTAATACTGCACGTTGGCGACTTCGAGCCGGTCGGCATCGAGGCCCACCGCCATCGCGATGATGTCCGGCAACTGATACAGGTTCTGCCGGTGCATCACCGCGTTGACGGTGAGCGGCAGATCGAGGTCGCGCGCCCAGCGCGCCGCCGCGATCTTTTTCGCGTGCGCGCCGTCCATGCCGGCGACGCGATCGGCGAGAACCGGCTCATTGCCCTGAAAGCTGATCTGGATATGACAAAGCCCGGCGTCCGCCAGCGCGCGCAGCTTGTCCTTGGTCAGCAGCACCGCCGAGGTGATGAGGTTGGAATAGAGGCCGACGTCGGTGGCGTGGCGCACCAGTTCGACGAGGTCCTTGCGCGCCGTCGGCTCGCCGCCGGAGAAATGGATTTGCAGCACGCCGATCTCGGCCAACTCGCTCAATACCTTCTTCCATTCGTCGGTGGTGAGTTCATCCCTGGCGCGGTCGAGTTCGAGCGGGTTGGAGCAGTACGGGCATTGCAGCGGGCAGCGATGGGTGAGTTCGGCCAGCACAGCGAGCGGAATGCCGAACGTCTCCGCGCGCGAGGCCGGCGATTCCAGCGCCGCGAGACTGTCGATCGTCTCAGCCGCCTGCGGCGTGCCGGTCAGCGCCCCGGTCATGGTGCCGGCTCCCTCGCCTCGATCAGGAAACCCTTGTCGGCGAGGTCCTGCAACATATCGATAACATCAACGCCGATCACGTCGCGCGGCGCGGCGTATTTCGCCGCAAGCTGATCGACCATGCGCGCGACGCTGCGCCCGTCGCACAGTTGCAGGACCTCCACCGCGATGTCATCGGGCGCCAGCACGCGCTCCGGCGCGAGGATCACCCAGCGCTCGCGGGTCTTGTCGAATTGCAGCCGGACATGGCGCGGCAGCACCGGGCGGGTCGCCTCGGTCACGCTCAATCTGCGGCTGCGCGACGTTGACATCGGTTGCGCCTTTCAGGCGGGCGCCGGCACGAACGCGCCCGGCGGAATGTGCCCGTCGACATAGGCATGATACAGCGCATCGAGCTGAACCCAAAGCACATTGGTCTTGAAGATCAGCGCGTTGCACACGGCCTCGCGCTCGGCAGGCGTGGTCGCATGGGTCTTGACGTAGTTCAGCGCGAAGTTGGCGTCGCGCGGCGCCTGCTCCAACCGGCGCTTGAAATAGCTCATGATGTCCGGGTTCACGAAATCGTAATGCGCCAGCATCCCGGAGAGGCGCTCCTCGTGCAGGCTGGGCGCGAACAGCTCGGTGAGCGAGGACGCGATCGCCTCCAGCGGGGTGCGGTCGCGGACGAAATGCACATAGGCTTCGACCGCGAAGCGCGTGGCGGGGAGAATGCCCTCGGCGGATTCAACATATCCGGTGTCGAGGCCGAGTCCTTCGGTCAGCTTCAGCCAGCGCGCGATGCCGCCCT
This sequence comes from Bradyrhizobiaceae bacterium, assembly GCA_044463945.1. Lineage (GTDB taxonomy): Bacteria > Pseudomonadota > Alphaproteobacteria > Rhizobiales > Xanthobacteraceae > 62-47. The sequence goes on from JBIQLW010000080.1 coordinate 1,615, forward strand.
CACTGCCGATATCGCCGTCGTGATCCTCCAGCCGATGCCGCCATTCCTGCCGGATGCCGCGCTCGCGGAAACGCGAGATCACCACCGCGTCCTTGATCGGGATCATGCTCTGGTAATAGTAGCGGTTGAGCGCCCACGCCTGCACCTGCCCCTTGTTCAGCTTGCCGCCGTGCAGCAGGCGATGAAACGGGTGCAGATTGTGATAGCGCGTCGCGCCGATGTGGCACAGCGCCGCCTCAAGCTCCCCGGCGTCACGCAGCGGCCGGTCGCTGACCAGCGAGAAAGCGGTGGTGGTCATCACAGCGTGATCTCCGTGCCGTCCGCGGGAATTTGCCAGCCTGCGCGTTCCAGACTCTCGCGCTCGACCGAGCCGGGCAGCAAGGCCGGGTTCGAATTGTTGATATGCAGGAAAATCTTGCGCGCGATCCCGAGATCGGCCAGCGCGGCGATGGCGCCGTCCTCGCCCGACATCGCGATGTGCCCCATCTGCTGGCCGGTACGGGCGCCGAGGCCGGCCGCGATCAACTCGTCGTCGCGCCACACCGTGCCGTCAAAGAACACCAGCGGCGCGCCCGCGATGCGCCGCGCCAGTTCCGGCGTCACCCGCGCGCACGCCGCGAGATGATAGACATACTGGCCGGTTCGCCTGTCGGCGATGCGCAGCCCGAGCGTATCGCCGTCCGCGTCATCGCCGGGGTGCGGCTCGCCTTCGAGATACCATGCACGCTTGCCCGGAACGGCGAACGGCGTGATCTCCAGTCCCGACGGCGCGCCGTCGGGCAAATCCGGCTCGAAGGCGACATCGACCGCGACCGGCCGGCGTGCCACATAACGCGGATTCAACACGTTGAAGATGCTGTTGGCGTCGAGGACCGCCAGCACCTGACGATGGGCGTAGATGGTGAACGGCGAACTCTCGCGCAGGCTCAAGAGGCCCGCCACTGCATCCACCTCGCCGTTGGTAAGGACGACGCCGGCGATCGGGCTGTGCCGCAGCGCGCCGTCGCGCGGGTGAAGTCGGGGCGTCGCGGTGATCTGCTGGCGGATATCCGGCGAGGCATTGACCAGGAACCAGTGCCGGCCGTCGGCGCTGACGGCGAGCGACGACTGCGTGCGTTGCAGGCTGCCGTCGCGCCGCGCCGCGCGGCACACCGCGCATCCGCAATTCCACTGCGGGACGCCGCCGCCGGCCGCGGCTCCCAGAACGATCATGCGCAGCACAGCGCTTCCCCTGAACCCGGCACACGCGCCGGCCGCGCCAGTCTACGCGCAATCGGGAAATCCGCCACCTCGCCGGGAACCCTGCCGGTCCTTGCTAATCGCAACGCAACAGCCACGCATCACGGCCCGCCGAATGACGCTCGCCGCCCGCGTGAATCCGTCCATGGCATAGTTTACGGATTCCGTCGATTTTACCGACGTTTTTCGACGTAATTGATTCAAAACAGGTTCGTAGCGGCGGCCTGATTGTTCACGGTTTCTATCTACCGTAGCCCGGACTGTCATTGGAAAGTGCTCGTTGGCGCTCTGGATGGAATCCCTGTTCAATCTCGACCAGCAAACCATGTTCATGGTCAACGCGCTGCTGCTGGCCATGTTCGCCGTCGCATTCGCCTTCGCGGGACTTGGCCACAAGGACCGCCGCTATTGGGCTTTTCTGGTGGCGTCGAACGTGGTCTTCGCCGTCGCCTTCGTGATTTTCTCGCACCAGATCGACGGAACGCCGGAAGCGCTGCTGCTGCCGAACGGCCTTCTGGTCATCGGGCTCGGCTTGCGATGGCGCGCCATCCGAACCTTCTTCGGGCATCCGTCATCGTCCGCGTGGTTTCTGGCGCTCAGCCTCATCATGGGATGCGCGCTGCTGCTTTCCGACCTTTTAGGCAAGGGACTGGTCTTCGGCCTGACCAACGCCATCATCGCCGCGCAGATCGCCGCGATCATGATATCGCTGGCCATGGAGCGGGAGCGGCTGCCGTCGCGCTGGGGACTGGTGTTCGCTTACGGAACGGTTGCGGCCTCGTCGCTGTTGCGCGTCGTCCAGGGCCTGCTGCTCGACCGGGGAATGGACAGCCTGCTGCCGGCCGACATCTACCTCGACCTCAATCTGATCGCCGCCGTCATTCACATCAGCGCAAGCGGGGCGTTCTCGCTCTCGCTGGCTTACGAGCGCAGCGTCGCCGGCTTACGGGAAACCGCGCTTCGCGACCGGCTGACCGGCCTTTACAACCGCTGGAGCATCGAAGCTCTGCCCGAGATCGTCAAACATCACGGAGCGCAACAGGATGCGGCGCTCGTGCTGCTCGACATCGATCACTTCAAGAGCGTCAATGACACTTACGGCCACGCCGCCGGCGACGAGGCGATCAAGCGTTGCGCGGAACTGATCCGCAGCACGTTCGGCGACGATAACTTCATCGCCCGGATCGGCGGCGAGGAGTTCATCGTCCTGCTGCCGGGCAGAACCGTCAAGGAAGCCTATCGGCTCGCTGAAAAGCTGCGGAGAGCGATGGAGGCCGAGGCGCTCGTCTTTCAGGGCGAGAGCATCAGGCTCACCGCCAGTTTCGGCATCAGCCACGGCGCGGCGGATACGCGGTCATTTCCGCACCTCTTGGAAAAAGCGGATATGTGCCTCTATCGGGCAAAAGCCGCGGGCCGCAACCGCGTCGAGGTCGAGAGTCCGCCGGACGCGCCGAGCCTCGGATTGCCGGCCGCGCTCCCGGCGCCCGCAAACCGCTTTCGCGCATCGGCCTGATTGCCGGCACTCGTTGCCTTAAAAGAATAAGGGTTTGCGGAACGTCGGTCCCGCAAACCCCGAAAGCGACCGGAAGTCAGTCTTCCAGATCCTAATTCCAAGTGTAGCGCAACCCGGCCTGCACACCGATGGTCTGCACACCCGGGGTCTGGGTGCCGGGCAGCAGCAATGCCGTTTCCTGAGACATCGCGGTGCCGTGGACTTCGAGATAGGACGAGAAGTTCTGACTCCAGAGCACGTTCATCTTCGCCGAGCCGCGAATGCCGTATATGTCCGTCGCCCCGACGCTGGAATCGACGATCCCGAACGCCACGGCGGACACCGTCGGCTGAACCGTATATCCCATCCATTTCATCTCGGTGCCCATCCGCACCCCGCCGTGCACCTCGGTGCTGTCCCCGGACTTGGTGCCGAAATTGGCGCTATACGATTCCGAATAGGTCACGCCCACGGTCGGCTCGAACCAGACCGCATAGGGCCAATCGAAACGATATTGGGTGTTGAAGGTGTAGGCGAGCGAAGTGCTGTCCGCTATCGCACCGAGACCGCCAAGGTTCGAGGAGCTTCGGCTCCAACTGGCCAAAATCGATCCGTCGATGGAAAATCCGCCGTTCAGATACGAGAGGGTCCCCGAAACCGAAGGCACCGAGCCGTCGAGCACAAATCCCGGAACCGGCGGGACCGACGGGGTCGTTGCACGGGACCATGAATGGCCCCCGGTGCCGACGAACGTCAGGGCGTCGGTGCCGGTGAAAACCCCGATCTTGGTGACGTCGAACGCCCCCATGACCGTCTCGACATTGGTTTTGACGAAAGACGTGCTCGCACGGTCAGCGCTTCCGACGAGATTGCCACCGTACAGCCAGACCGGGGTGGCGGCCACGAAGGGCGGCGCCTTGGCGTATCCGAGCGCGCCAAAAGGGTCGCTGATCCTCTGCTCCGCGAACAGATCCCTGCCGTCCAGTTCATACGCCTCTCCGCTGAAACGAAGCGCGCCCGAGGGCTGCGCGACACCGCGCCGCCGCACCTCGTCACGGACGTTCTGAACGATTCCCTGGACGACGCCCTTGATGACTTCCTGGGTCACGTCAGAAGAACTTTGAGCCGCGGCGGGCTGCAACATGATCGCGGAAAACACGCCCGCGGACAGCAAGCCCGCGAAACCCTTAAAGAATTTCATTTTCAGCCCCAACAACACTCAGCCCGAGAACAACTCTGCCTCGAAAATACCATGATCCATTCGGGGAACTAGTGCAGGATTGCCACAATGGGCCGGAACCCGTGGAACCCATGCACGCGGCTGGTTTTCCGCCGTTTCAGGACCGAACCCAACTCGACATCCGCGCGACAAATCCGAAGCTCCGGAGACTCTTGCGGCCGGCGAGGCTCCGCCGCATGGGGAGCGATTCAAAATCCAATCTGCGGAAAACGGATACGGTCTATACTCCCGGCCATCGTTTCAAGACCGCTTGTCGAAGGCATGACGGCAATGTGCAAATTCGTTTCGGAAGGCGGCCGCGGGGTTTTGCGCAAGCCCCGTTTTCCGGACCGGCGGACATTCGCCGCCGTGCTGCGTGCCGCGACCTTTTGCATAACCCTTTCGGCGCTTTTGGCGGGTTTCCCCTTCCCGGCGTGGGCCGAGGAGAGGATCGCGCTTGTCATCGGCAACAGCGCGTACCGCCACGTCGGCAAGCTGCCCAATCCCGTGAACGACGCGGCCGACATGGCCGGGTCCCTGAAGCGGCTCGGCTTCAACGTCAAGCACCTGACCGATGTCGATTACGACAGCTTTCGGCAGGCGCTGATCGCCTTCGGCAACGCGGCAAAGACAGCCGACAAGGCGATCATATTCTACGCCGGCCATGGCGTCGAAATCGACGGCAAGAACTGGCTCATCCCGGTCGATGCCGAGATCAGATCCGCCATCGACGTCTATGCCGAAGCGATCAATCTGGAAACCCTGATCGATATCTCGGTCTTTCCAAAAATCCTCGGCCTCGTGATCCTCGATGCCTGCCGCAACGATCCGTTCGCCGCGACCAGCGCGCAGGCTAGACGCTCGCCGTCGCGAACCGCCAGCGCCGGGGCGGACGGCGCCGCCGGCGCATCCCGGAAAAAACACCCGAGGGCATCCGCCACACCAGCCGTTCAGGCCAGCCCCGCGGCCCGCGGCCTCGCTCCGGTCGAGGTGAACGACAACGTGCTGGTCGCTTTCGCCGCCGCCGCGGGCACGACCGCCAGCGACGGCGCCGATCGCAACAGCCCGTATTCCGGCGCCCTGCTGCGCTATATCGAAAAGCCCGGCCTTGAGATCAACTACGTGTTCAGAAACGTTCATGACGACGTTCTGAACGAAACAAAGACGCAGAGTCCGACCGTCTACGGCACCCTTTCCAGGGACGAGATCTATCTTGGCGGCGACGCCAACGTCGCCGGCGGTGAGGTCGATGCGGAAGCCGAAAAGGTTGCCTGGGCTTTCGTGCGCGCGACAAACGATATCGCAACGCTGCGCCGTTTCGCCACACGGTTTCCAGCAAGCGCACATCTGCCCGAGGTGCGCAGTCGCGTCGAGGAACTGGAAAAGGCCGAGACATTCGCGTGGGCCATCGTCGAGAAGGAAAAATCCGTTGCCGCCTACCGGGCCTTCCTCGATCTGTATCCCAGCGGCGAACGTGCCGAAGGCGCCCGCGCGACGCTGGCTTCGCTGGAAACCGCGCCGGCCGCGACGAAGCGCGCGTCCTCGACACCTGCCCTGCCGAAGCCGCCGGCTTCGACCTATCAACTCGCGTCCGCCTCATCCGAGCTGACGGCGGCAAACTCGGTCGCGATCGACAAAGCCTGGGACGTCCTCAAAGGTTCTCAGGACAAGAACCTGGTCGGGACATTCGCGGAGAAATATCCCAGCCTGCGCCAACACCGCGTTCCCGCAGGCAGCGATTTCGCGTTACGGCCGGTCGACCTCACCGACTGGATGATGCGGACGGCGCAGGATGACGATGTGAACAGCTGCTTCGGCGGCAATTCGGCGGCATGCGCCACCGCCGCGAAGCGCTACCCGGAATACGTCCAGTTGCAATTCCAACTCTGCCGGAGTTCGGGCCAGCCGGCCGGATGTATGCAGAAAGCAGTCGCGGACGCCCGCCGGAAAGGATACCTGATTTCCGCTTACACCCGCTCGGACATCGAGAAAAAACGCAACCGTGAATATCGGCGCACGATCGAACGGGTCAACCAGCGGGTCGGCACGATCGTCAGCAATACGGTAAGCAACGCCGTGGGTAACGCTGTGAACAATGCCGTCAGCAACTCCGTCAATAACGCGGTTTCAATGGCGACCTCACGGGCCGCCGGTCAGGCGGCGTCTCGCGCGGCCTCTACCGCAGCGTCACGGGCCGCGTCTTCGGCGGCATCAAGGGCGGCATCGGGAGCAGCGGGCAAGGCCGCATCCTCAGCCGCCGCCAATGCGGCCGCGCGCGCCGCGGCCAACGCCGCGAGCAACATCCGAATCCCGTCCGACGCCCGCCTCAAGACGGATATCGTCCCGCTCGTCCGCACGCGCGGCGGGTTGCAGCTCTATCGCTACCGATACATCGGCGATGACACCACTTACGTCGGCGTCATGGCGCAGGACATCGCGGGCATGATGCCGGCGGCGGTTTCGGTTGCGGATGACGGTTATTTGCAGGTCGATTACGGCCTGCTGGGCATCGAATTTCTCACCTATCGCGACTGGGTGAGGTCACACGCGATTCCGGCAGTTCATTGAGAATGCAGCTTTCGTTTCGGCCGGTCCTGTTTGCATTTGCCGCTGCCATCCTGCTTCTGTCCGGCCACGTTGCGGGAGCGGAGGAGCGGCGCGTCGCATTGGTGGTTGGAAACACCAACTACGCCCACGCCCCCCGCCTGGCGACGTCCGTCAACGACGCGGAAGATATCGCGGGCGTTCTCACCCATCTCGGCTTCGATGTCGTTCTTCGCCGGGATGCGACCGCGGCGGATACGCGCTCCGCCCTTGAGGCGTTCTCCCGGAAGTCCGAGAAGGCGGATATCGCCATCGTCTACTATGCAGGCTACAGCCTGAACGTCGGAGTCAACGGCTATCTGGCTCCTGTCGATGCCAGGCTTCTGAATCCGTCCGATCTTCAAACCGAGACCATCCCGCTGCGGCAAGTCATGTTCGGCGCCGGCAAGGCACGTTCGCTCGGATGGGTCATTCTCGATGCGCTTCACGGCAATCCGTTTCCCGGAAAGATCGAGACGTCGAACGTCAGCCACGACGCCGATGCGGCTCCGACGCGGTCCGGCGGATCGCGAAACGTCCTCCTGCTGTTCGCCACCGAGCCAAGACGGATCTCCGAGCAAAGCCACAGACGCAACAGCCCGCTGGCCGCGGCGCTTTTGGAGAATCTTCCCAAGCCGGGCCTTGAGATCAATTTTCTGCTTCGCAATGTCCGCGACCATGTGCGGCGTTCGACATTGTCCCGGCAGACCCCCTATATGTACGGGCAACTTTCCAAGCAGAAGATTTTCCTCGCCTCCGCTCAAGACGCGGCCTCGTCCGGTTCGCAGGCCGAAGCCTCGAAGGCGCAGCCCTGCGACGAACTCGCGGCCGCGCCGGAAGACGCCGACAAACATCCGACCGTGGCCGGCGTCGCGCTGGACAGGATCGTAACCGCAAGCGCGGTGCCCGCATGTCTGGATGCGGTCAGGCGCTTTCCCGCCGTCAACCGCTTTCACTACCAGCTTGGGCGAGCGTATTTTGCGGCGCATGACTACGGCGCCGCGCTGACAAACTACAAGAAGGCTTTCGAACTCGGCAACGTGCGCGCGCTTTTCGCGCTCGGCGCGATGTACGATCACGGTCATGGCGTGGATCGGGATCCGGTCCGCGCGCGCTTCTACTACGAAATCGCCGCCCAAATGAAATTCGCGCCCGCCATCGCCAGTCTGGGCGCGCAGTACGAACAGGGAAGCGGCGTTTCGCAGGATCCCGCGAAAGCCTTCGCGCTTTATCGCAATGCCGCCGACCTGGGCGATGCCCGCGCAGTCAACAAGATGGGCGAGTTGACGGAAAAGGGGCTCGGAGTCGTCCAGAACGTCAGGAACGCGCGGACGCTTTATGAGAAAAGCGCGAACATGGGCTACCCGGAGGCGATCGTTAATCTGGCACGATGCTACGCCAACGGCATCGGCGGCCGGAAGGATATTCGGGAAGCAAGAAGGCTGCTTGCAAAAGCTGCCGGCGCGGGAAGCATAAAAGCACGCGAAATTCTCGCCGCGACCACCCCGCGCGAGCGCAAGTCAGGCAACCGGGCGAACCGGGACTGACGTTACGCCAACGGGGTTTCGACAACGCCGCTGCGAACGCCGGCGATCGATCCCGCTGCAAAGGCGGCTCCAGAGCCCGCGGTGAAGTCCGTAGGCGAAGGCGCCCTGGAATCCGCCGAACGCATGGCCAAGCCAGCCGAAGGAAAGCACGATCCCCATCCATGTCGCCTTGTTGCGCGCCGGCGTCAGCGCCCGCGTCGCAACCAGGAGCGAGGTCATCACGCCCGCATAGGCGAAGCCGTAGATGATGGCGAAAAGCATGGCGGCGTTGCGCAGGGCGTTGAGGGCGCGCCGCGAAGTTACCTTCCACTACGTTGACGCGGAGCGTCGCGAAACCCGTCGTCGCGTGCGCCCCTTGCACTGACAGCCTATTTTGATGGCTGGATGCTTATTGGATGGTGCTTGCTCCGTCGCGACTTTCGATGCTTCCGTTTGGATCGCACGAATATGTTTGATCTGACAGATTCAGCGTTCCATGGTGAGCCTGGGCAGGATCTTCGGACCTTTCTGGCCAGGCGATTGGAGCACGGTGCGGCAAAAGGTGCCGCGCGCTAAAACGGAAGTGCTGCAATCGGCAGCGGTTGGCGGAGGGAGTGGGTCTGATATCCAACCTTCTCTACCTATAGCACATTGATTT
>JBIQLW010000081.1:0-10095 GCA_044463945.1 Bradyrhizobiaceae bacterium
GCCTTCGCCGACATCGGCTTCGACGTCGATATCGGCCCCTTGTTCGCCACCGCCGACGAGGCGGCGCGGCAGGCGGTGGAGAACGACGTGCATATCCTCGGCGTGTCGTCGCTGGCGGCGGCGCACCTCACCGCCGTGCCGGAACTGAAGGCGGCGCTGAAGAAACAGGGCCGCGATGACATCATGATTATCGTCGGCGGCGTGGTGCCGCCGCAGGATTACGACGCGCTCTATGAAGCCGGGGCGGAGGCGATCTTCCCGCCCGGCACGGTGATCGCCGACGCGGCGGAAGAACTGATCCACAAGCTCAACGCGCGGCTGGGGCACAGCGAGGCCGCGGAGTGAGAGCGGACTTTGCGGAGCCGGCGCGGGATGACCATTGTTACCGATATCGGTCTGGAGCGAATCGTCGCCGGGCTTCGCGCGATCGAGCCGGATATCCGGAGTGAGGGCGTGCGCAAGCTCTGGATTTTCGGCTCTCGCGCGCGCGGCGATGCGCGGCCGGACAGCGACCTCGATGTGCTGATCGATCTCGATCCGGCATTTCGATTCGGCTGGAAAAACCTCACCGCCATCAGCCTCGCCTGCCAGGACGCAACCGGCCTCGACGTTCAGGTGACGACACGCGACGAGTTGAAGCCGCGCTTCGCCGAACGGATCGCCGACGATCTGGTCGAGGTGTTCTGAATGCCGCCGAGCATTGAGGATCGCCTGACCGATATTCTGACATCCATTATCAGAATCGAACTGATCGTTTCGGGCCAAACGCTGGCGGAGTTTCAGTCCGACGTCATTTCGAGAGCCGCCGCCGAGCGCTTCCTTGAGATCGTCTGCGAGGCATCACGCAAGCTTCCCGATGACCTGAAACAACAAGCGCCCCACATCCCGTGGCGACAGATGATCGATTTCGGAAACATCCTTCGTCACGCCTATCACAGCACGAAAACCGAACTGGTGTGGGAGATCATCACTAATGATCTTCCCGCGCTCAAAATCTTCGTCGAAGACTACATACGGCACGCAAAATCATGACCAGATTGCGTTTGTTCACGATCGGGCTGATCGGGAGCCTGTTGAGTATTGCCCCCACCCTCGCCGCCGAGCCGAAGCCCGACGCCGTTGTGAAGACGAAATACATCGGCGCCAGCGTGACGCTGGACGCCGATATCCGCGCCGATCCGCCGCTCGCGGACAATCTGCTCGCCGAGGGCAGGCGCTGGATGGAAAAGAACCGCGCCGAGGCCGCGAAGGAGTTCAAGGCGTCGCCGGAGTTGTTCCGCGACGGCCGCGCCTGGACCTTCGAGCGGAGCTACAGCCAGACCTCGAAAGTCGGCGGACGTTACGTCAGCATCGTGCGCACCGATTATGTCTATACCGGCGGCGCGCATCCCAATACCGACATCGATACGATCCTGTGGGACACGGATGCGAAAAAGCAGATCAGCGTGCGTCCGTTCTTCAAGGAAACCGCCGACAACGGCCCGACGCTGAAGGCGCTGCGCGCGGCCGCCATCGCCGCCGTCAAAGCCGAGAAGACCGCGCGCGGCGTCGACGATAGCGGCGCCATCGACTGGTACAACGGCATCCAGCCGACGTTGCTGAAGATCGGCCCGGTGTCGCTGGCGCCCTCCACGCTCCCCGACAAGAGCGCCGGCCTCGCGTTTCACTATCCGCCCTACGCGGTCGGCCCCTACGCCGAAGGATCGTACAGCGTGTTCGTGCCGTGGGAGACGTTCAAACCCTATCTCTCGCCGCAGGGTCTTGCGATCTTCGCCGGCAACAAGCCGCCTGAAACCAAGACCGACAGCAAATGAAGCGTCCGCTTGTCATTCCGTCCCTCGCCGCCGAGATCCGCGCCGGTCGCCGCGCGGCGCTGGCGCGCGCCATCACGCTGATCGAAAGCCGGCGCGAGGACCATCAGGCGGCGGCGCGCGAACTGGTGCAACTGCTGCTGCCCGACACCGGCAAGGCGATCCGCGTCGGCATCACCGGCTCGCCCGGCGTCGGCAAGTCCACCACCATCGACACGCTCGGCATGTACCTGATCGGCGAAGGCCACAAGGTCGCGGTGCTGGCGGTCGATCCGTCGTCGGCGCGCACCGGCGGCTCGATCCTCGGCGACAAGACGCGGATGGCGCGGCTCGCCAACGACGAGCGCGCCTTCATCCGCCCCTCGCCCTCGTCCGGCACGCTGGGCGGCGTCGCCGCCCGCACCCGCGAGGCGATGCTGCTGTGCGAGGCCGCGGGCTTCGACGTGGTGCTGGTGGAGACCGTCGGCGTCGGCCAGTCCGAAACCGCGGTCAGCGACATGACCGACATCTTCCTCGCTTTGATGCTGCCCGGCGGCGGCGACGAGTTGCAGGGCATCAAGAAGGGGCTGGTCGAACTCGCCGACATGATCGCCATCAACAAGGCCGACGGCGACAACATCAAGCGCGCCAACCGCACCGCCGCCGACTATCGCGGCGCGCTGAAAATCCTCACGCCGCGCTCAAAACACTGGTTTCCGCCGGTGCTGACCTATTCCGGTCTCACCGGCGCCGGCATCCCGGAGCTATGGCAGAAAATTCTCGACCACCGCACCGCGATGAATGCGTCCGGCGAGTTCGCGGAGCGGCGCAGCGCCCAGCAAGTGAAGTGGATGTGGTCGATCCTGGAAGCGCGGCTGATGGCGCGGCTGCGCTCCGACCCGGCGATCCGCGCCGCGGTCAAGCGCACCGAGGCCGAGGTCGCTGGCGGCCGCATCACCCCGGCGCTGGCGGCCGAGCGGATCGCCGCGCTGCTGCGATAATCGGCCAAACCGACTGTTGAGATTGCTCCGTGCCCCGGACGCGGCGCGGCATGAAATGCCGCTCCCCAGAGCCGGGGCCGTTTTCAGCCACGGTGGTCGAGACGGTCCCGGTTCTGCGACGCAGCGTTACACGCTGCATCGCGCCCGGGACACGGCCGAGATGAAAGGCCCCGACCTGACCCGAGGCGCGGCGCAATTGAGGCAACGTCAGGCATAGTCTCACGTTTTCCGGCGGGGCTGCCATTCCGGAACATGGGTTGTGCATTGCAGCAACCGCCGCCATCTTGGCGACGCAACCCTGAGAGATTCCCTTGACCGATACCAATGCCGCCGCGTGGGTTTCCGCGACCCACCGCCCGATGCGATTCCCTGAATTCGTCGCGATCATCACCTCGATCATCGCGCTCAATCCGCTTGCGCTCGACATGATGCTGCCGGCGCTGCCGAACATCGGCGCGAGCTTCGGCATCACCGAGGGCAACTACCTGCAAAGCGTGCTGTCCGCCTTCCTGATCGGCTTCGGCCTCGGCCAGTTCGTGATCGGCCCGCTGTCGGACCGCTTCGGCCGCCGCCCGATCCTGCTCGGCGGCATGGTGCTGTACGGGCTCGCCAGCGTGCTGGCGCTGTTCGCGCCGTCGTTCGAATGGCTGTTGGTGGCGCGCGTGCTGCAAGGGCTCGGCACCTCGGCGACGCGGGTGATCGCCACCTCGATCGTGCGCGACTGCTACGCCGGCCGCCGCATGGCGAGCGTGATGTCGCTGGTGATGACGATCTTCGTGGCGGTGCCGATCATCGCGCCGTCGTTCGGCCAGGCGGTGATGGTGGCGGCGCAGTGGCGCGGCATCTTCGTCGTGCTGATCGCCTATGGCGTGCTGGCGCTGATCTGGAGCGCGCTGCGGCTGCCCGAAACCCTGCCGGAAAACCAGCGCAGGGCGCTCACCGCGCGGCAGGTGCTGGACAGTTTCCGCCAGACGCTGACCAACCGGCAGACGCTGGGCTACGCGCTCGCCGCCGGCGGCGTGCAGGGCACGCTGTTCGGCTACGTGTTCTCGTCGGAGCAGGTGTTCACCGAGGTCTATCACCTCGGCCATTATTTCCCGCTGGCGTTCGCCACCATCGCGGTCGGCATCGCGCTTGCCGGCTTCCTCAACTCCCGGCTCGTCATCCGGCTCGGGATGCGGGTGATCTCGCACACCGCGCTGGTGATCTACGCCCTTGTCGCGGCGGCCATGCTGATGGCGGCGGCGGCCGACATGCTGCCGCTGGCGCTCTACATGGTGCTGTCGGCGGTGGCGCTGTTCACCTTCGGCCTGATGATGTCGAACTTCACCGCGCTGGCGCTGGAGCCGCAGGGCCATATCGCCGGCACCGCCTCGTCGCTGTACGGCTCGATCACCACGCTGATCGGCATCGGCGTCGGCGTCACGCTCGGCCAGCTTTACGACGGCACGCTGTTGCCGTTCGCCGCCGGCTCGCTGATCTCGACGCTGGCGGCGCTCGCGATCGTGCTGGTGACCGAGCGCGGCCGCATGTTCACGCCGAGCCCGCAGGCGCACTAGGCGAAGGCGCGCCATTCATTAACCCTACCGGCAGGATTGCGCGCGGCTAACTGAATGTTGAGCCCTGTGCGCACTCTTTTTCGCATTATCTCCGGAGCCGTCATCCCATGACGACCGGAGGGCCGCATGACCATCAGCCGCCGCAATGCGATCGGAATTGCCGCGACCGGCCTTGCCGCGAGCGCGACGCCGGCATGGACGCAGCGCGCGCCGCTGACATCCACACTCGGCCGCGACGCCACCCATTACGGCGTCCGCCCCGGCAGCCCGGACGACCAGACCCGCACGCTGCAACGCGCGCTCGACGAGGCGGCGCGGGCGCGGACACCGCTGGCGCTGCCGCCCGGCGTCTATCGCAGCGGGCCGCTGCGGCTGCCGGCCGGCGCGCAGGTGATCGGCGTGCGCGGCGCGACACGGCTCGCCTTCACCGGCGGCGCGTCGCTGTTCGCGGCCGAGAACGCCGACGGCCTGACGCTGCGCGATCTCACGCTCGACGGCGATGGCATCGCGCTGCCGGACCGGCGCGGCCTGATCCATTGCGAGGCCGGCCGCGACATCCGCATCATCGATTGCGAGATCACCGGCAGCGGCGGCAACGGCATCTGGTTCGAGACCGTCGCCGGCGAGGTGCGCGGCAACGTCATCCGCCGCATCGCCGCGACCGCCGTGGTGTCGTTCGACGCCAAGGGTTTGCTGGTGGCGCAGAACACCATCACCGACGCCAACGACAACGGCATCGAGATCCTGCGCAACGCCATCGGCGATGACGGCTCGCAGGTGATCGACAACCGTATCGAAACCATCAAGGCCGGTCCCGGCGGCTCCGGCCAGCACGGCAACGCCATCAACGCCTTCCGCGCCGGCAACGTCATCGTGCGCGGCAACCGCATCCGCGACTGCGACTACTCGGCGGTGCGCGGCAATTCGGCCTCCAACATCCAGATCACCGGCAACAGCATCAGCGACGTGCGCGAGGTGGCGCTGTATTCGGAATTCTCGTTCGAGGGCGCGATCATCGCCAGCAACACCGTGGACCGCGCGGCGGTCGGGGTGTCGGTCGCGAACTTCAACGAAGGCGGCCGCATCGCCGTGGTTCAGGGCAACATCATCCGCAACCTGCTGCCGAAGCGCCCGATCGCCACCGCGCCCGACGACGATGCCGGCGTCGGCATCTATATCGAGGCCGACAGCACGGTGTCCGGCAACGTCATCGAGAACGCGCCCGCCTGCGGCATCGTCGCCGGCTGGGGCAACTATCTGCGCGACGTCGCGATCACCGGCAACGTGATCCGCAAGGCGTTCGTCGGCATCGGCGTGTCGGTCCGGGAGCACGCGGGCACCGCGCTGATCGACGGCAACGTGATCGCGGAAGCGCCGCGCGGCGCGGTGGTCGGGCTCGATCACGCGCGGCCGGTGACGCCGGACCTGACGCAGGCCGGCGCGGCGCGCTTCAGGCAGATCGTGCTCGGCACCAATACGGTGCGATAGCGCATGATGAGTTGAGGTCCGCACGCTGGCGTCATCCTGAGGTGCGAGCGGCGTAAGCCGCGAGCCTCGAAGGATGGCCACCGTCACCCTTCGAGGGCCGCGCAAGAGCGCGGCCACCTCAGAGTGACGAAACGCTTCAGTTCAAGCCGGCGCGGCGCTACAGCGCGTTGCGCAGCAGCGGATAGCGCTCCTGCATCGCCACCAGGTCGAGCACCGGCGCGATGCTGTCGGACGTCGCCGGCGCATCCGCCAGATCGGGCGCATCCGGCACCACCGGGGGCGCGGCGACCGCGACGACCGTCGTCGCCGCCGCCTCACGGACGTCTTGCGTCAGGCAATCGGCCCGCGCGACGATCTCGCGCTGCTTGAGCGGCACCGCGTCGCGCCCCAGCCAGCCGAAGTCGATCGGCTGGTTGTTCAGCGACGCCTCGCGCGACGCCAGCGTCCGCCAGCTTTCGACCGCGGCGCGGGCTTCCCTGAGATTGTCCTGAAAATCCGGCTCGCTGTGGAAGCGCCGCCAGCGGCCGCTGTCCTGCAATTCGATGAGATAATCGAGCCGCCGTTCGGCCAGCGCGCACCAGCGTTCGACGATTGCGCGGCCGCGTTCAACATCGGATCGTTGTGCCATGAAAAAGTCCGCAAGGAGGAGAACGGACGCGGACGCAACGCGACGAATCACTACGGGCAATTCCTGATATACTGTGGAAAACTTCGGCAATGTCCAGCATGTCGTGACAACGGCGCGTCAATGCCCGATTTTTCCGCGCAATCGGCGTCAAGCGGCAGCGGCGCATGGCAGGCGCGCCGCCGGCGGGAGCGAGCAGCGACGGGATTGTCCGGACATGCGCAACGGCGGTCACGTCCATTCGCTTGTTGACTATAGTTGACAATCATCCCCATATGTGTACTAGAATACACATGCCACGGATCGCTCAAACTGAGGTCTTCGCCGTCTGGCTCAATCAGTTGAACGATGATCGCGCCGTTGCCCGTATCATTGCACGCATCCGTCGTCTGGAGTTAGGCAATCAGGGCCAAGTCAGAAGCGTCGGCGAAAGCGTGAGCGAAATGAAGATCGATTACGGTCCAGGCTATCGCGTTTACTTTACGCGGCGCGGTCAGACGATCGTGGTCCTGCTTTGCGGCGGCGACAAGAAATCCCAACGCAAGGACATCGCAGCCGCTCGGAGAATGGCAAAGGAGGTCTAATCATGGCCCTCAAGACCACGAAATTTGATATCGCCGATCACCTCAAGACACCCGCGCAACAAATAGCCTATATCGAGGCTGCGCTGGATCAGGACGATCCGTCTTTCATTGCGGTCGCCATCGGCGACGTCGCGCGATCCCGTGGCATCAGCCAGTTTGCCCGCGACACCGGCCTAAGCCGCGAAGCGATCTACAAATCGTTCCGTCCCGGCGGCAACCCGACGATCGATTCAGTCAACAAGGCGCTCAAGGTGCTCGGTCTGAAGCTGAGCCTGGCACGGGCCGCGTAACGCCGAATTTCGCTTGCCCGAATGCAACCGAACCCGCTCTTATTCCGGAAGCCGCCTCTCCCGAAGGAAGCCACATCATGATCCATGCGCGTCACGTCATCGGCCTCGCGGTCGCCGTCCTCGTCATCGCCTGCTTTCACGCGGAGGCGGAAGCCGCCCGGCGCAAGGCCGGCATTTGCAAGCCGGCTGCCGCCGCGGCTCTGGACGGCAAAAGCTGGGTGACGGACCGTCAGGCAAGGCGGCTGACCGGCGCAACGATCGTTCGCCAGATCAGGCCCGGCCAGGGCGTGACGATGGACTACCGGCGCGAGCGCGTGACGATTGAAACAGACGCACGAACCGGCAGGATCGTCCGCGCCTTTTGCGGCTAGAGGATTTCATGTTTTGACGGAAACGCCGTGACATGAGGAGTCATTGCCGGGCTTGACCCGGCAATCCATCGTTTTCAAAAAGATGGATGCGCGGATCAAGTCCGCGCATGACGCCGGATGATTCCGCCAGAAGCGGGACTCTATCTTTATATTTTGAGGCGTTTTCTTCACGCGAACCGGCCGTCGCCGGCCAAAGCCGGTCGTGGCGAGCGAAGGTCAGCTTTCCGCCCGCTCGAAATGCCATGAAAGAAAGGGTGACCCGCCCGGGGGGACAACCGGGATATCTCGCATATGCGAGAAACCAGTGTTTTCAGGGTTTTTTTGAATTTCAGAGTGAGCCAACTTGCGGCTTCTAGCGTGAACGAACATCGAACCTGTGCCAATCATTGGCACAAATCTGACACAGGCTTGTTCACCGCCCGTTCTGCGCTACACTCCCCTCCATGCCTGCCCGAATTATCCGCTTCAGCCGACACTCATGGCGCCCGAGCCGAAAGGCTGTCGAGGACTTCACCGAGGTCTGCCGACGCACCGGCATGGACAAGTATCTGCGGATGGACGACGGGCCGACAGGCGACGACATCGAGCGGCTGGCGAAGCTGATCGGCCAGACCGAGGACTGGCGACCGCCAGATGAGTAAGACCGCCTCCCAACAAAGCGCCAAGGGCAAGAATGCAAAAAGCAGCGCATCGCCTGTCGCTCTGGACACCGTAATAGGACGCCGCATCCGCGAGGTGCGAGAGGCGGCTGGCCTCTCACAGCCAAGGCTCGCGAGCCAGCTAGGCGTCAGCCACCAGCAGCCCCAGAAGTACGAGACGGCGGCCAATCGGATTAGCGCGTCTCGCCTGCACCACCTCTGCGAAATTTGCGGCGTAAAAATAGAGACGATGTTTCGAAGTAAACCGTGAGCCGTCAACAGTGCGTCTTAATACCGATTGACACGACCCGGCTATAGAGGTTCCCTATTGTCAGGAGGAGTCGCGCCTGACGATTTCTCAACCTGCTCTGCAACTAGCCGCTCCGCGAGAGCGATGACTTTGTTGCGATTCTCGCGGTCGGTGAGCTGCATGAACAGCTTGACCAATCTGAGGCCGTCTTCTGTCGCCACACTGGTAATATCCATTGAGGGCTCCGATGACGCGAGAACAGGAATACGAACGTCTTCTGAATGATCTCGAACGGTGTTTAAGTAAAGCGCAGGCGCTGCAACTCGAATTTGCGCCAGAGCTAATAAAAATGACTTTCTTGGAAGTCTCAAATTGTCGGGCTGCGGAACTAACGAATGAGGTCGCAGCAGCCTAGCATTGAGACCACGCGGCCTTTTATAGGGTTCCGCGGTCATCCACAATCGAATATCAGAGATGATCAGGAGTTAAATCAGCCGAACCGGCCTGCACTTTGGACGGGCTTGGATGATCCGCTGCGGCGACTTTGCGCATCCTCGTTGCGTAATCGCCACGCGCAACGGCGACCCAGCCCCGCTGCTCGTATAGATAGACGTAGCCGTTCGGCACGTCGCGGTATTCGTCTGTCATGATGGCGGGAGCCTAGCCGAGTCTCAGCGGACCGGCCAGAACGGCAGCAGCTTCGCGAAGAACGCTGCCGCAGCGCCGCCCATGGTCGCCAGTCCGACGATAAGCCACCGCGCGCCCTGAGCCTGCATCAGGAGGTCATGCATGGCCGTCACCTTGGCCTGCATCTCCTTCATCGTCTCGGCCATGTGCTCGAATTCGGTTTCGAGCCGGATTAGCCGCTCGCGGGTTTCGTCAACGGTCATTTGCGCAGCCCCCCGATCAACCATTGCCCGGCCTTGCCGACGAACAGCGAGCCGACAATCCAGCCCATCCACTCGTTCAGCGGAGGCGGCAGAGCGGCGATGGACCACGCCTGCGGGAAGACGCACGCCTTGCACCACAAGACGCTGTAGACGCATACGGCGGCGAACCAGAGCCCTGCGGGGACGAGGAACAACAACGGAAACCACCAGCCCCTGCCCGTCAGCACCGACACCTGAGCCGAGAGGTAGGACTTGGCGAGATCGGCCTTGATGGATTCGCGCTTCGTTTCGTTGTCGATGCTGGTATCGATCGTCTTGAAGATGCGATCCAGCGGGCCGGACGTGAGCCAGCCGAGGATTGACATGAGGATGGTCACTTCGCCCACCCGAACTTCTTGGCAAGAGCGTACCAGCCCTCTCCCGCCAGAGCGCACAGCGCGGCCCCGGCATAGCTGATGGCCGCCACAAGCTCCGGGTCGTCGAACAGCCCGGAATCCCCCTGTGCGAGCCAGCCACGGGCAGCCAGATAGCCTCCGAGATACCGAAGGCCGATACGGATAAATGGAGCCATGTCAGGTCCTCTTGAACAGCTTGGCGATGGTCATAAAA
>JBIQLW010000082.1:0-8514 GCA_044463945.1 Bradyrhizobiaceae bacterium
CGCCTTCGCGGACGATGACGCCTCGTTTCCGGATCGAACTCTCAGGCGTGCGAAAAACACCCGTGTCCCGGACGCGATGCGGCGCAAGCGTCAGCGCCGTGCCGCTTCGCAGAACCGGGACCGTTCCGGGCGGTGCCTTTGATACGGTCCCGGTTCTGCGGCGCAGCGTTGCACGCGCGACCTGCGCCCGGGACACGCGAGAAGCGCGGGCAAGTTAACCGGCTTGCATCGATCCTGAGCTAGAATGGCCGCATGAGCGCCGCCGATTCCCGCCTGATCGACCTGTTCCTCGACATGCTCGCCGCCGAGCGCGGGGCCGGCGACAACACGCTCTCCGCCTATCGCCGCGATCTCGACGACCTGAGCGCCTTTCTGCGCCGCGCCGGGCAAGACTTCGCCGGCGCCTCGACGCAGGCGCTGCGCGACTATCTCGCCGACCTCGACGCGCGCGGCTTCAAGTCTACCAGCGTGGCGCGGCGGCTGTCGTCGATGCGGCACCTGTTCCGCTTCCTGCTCGCCGAGCGGCTGCGCGCCGACGATCCGGCGGCGATCCTGTCCGGCCCCAGGCGCGGCCGGGCGCTGCCGAAGGTGCTGTCGATCGCCGATGTCGAGCGGCTGCTGGCCCGCGCCCGCGAATCGATGCAGACGCCGGGACAGTCGGCGGCGCGGCGGCTGCGCGCGGCGCGGCTGCACTGCCTGCTGGAAGTGCTTTACGCCACTGGCTTGCGGGTGTCCGAACTGGTGTCGCTGCCGCGCGCGGCGGCGCGGCGCGACGCCCGCATGATCGTGGTGCGCGGCAAGGGCGACAAGGAGCGGCTGGTGCCGCTCAACGAAGCCGCGCGGCAGGCGATGGCCGACTACCTCGCTTTGCTCGACGCGCCGCCGGCCCCGGAGGGGGCGCGCAAGACCGCGCCGAAGAAGCCGTCGAAGTGGCTGTTTCCCTCGTCCGGCGACAGCGGCCACCTGACGCGGCAGCACTTCGCGCGTGATCTGAAGGAGCTTGCAGCGGCCGCCGGACTGTCGCCGCGCCTCGTCAGCCCGCATGTGGTGCGCCACGCCTTCGCCAGCCACCTGCTGCACAACGGGGCTGATTTGCGCATCGTCCAGACCCTGCTCGGGCACAGCGATATCTCGACCACGCAAATCTACACCCATGTGGTGGAGGAACGGCTCAAGAGCCTGGTGCGCGACCTTCACCCGCTGGCCGAGGAATAAGCGGGGGAAAATTGCGGCCGCGCCGCGCAGTCCGCGCGAAAACGCCGCGACGGATCGCGCCGGCCAAAGCCAACACCTTGATTCCGCATATCTATCCCGGTGTCCGCGTCAACCGCTGCCGCGCTTGACTTGCGGGGTCATTTGACTTGAAAAGCCTGCAAGTCCAGTTTCGGCCGCCGCCGCTGGTCCGATTTGGCGTTCGCGGCCCGATGTTTTGGTGTGAATGATCCCGCCCATGCGCAGCTATCTCGATTTCGAAAAGCCGGTCGCCGAACTCGACGCCAAGATCGACGAGCTGCGGGCGCTGGCCGACAGCGGCAGCAACATCGCCGACGAGATCGCGCGGGTCGAGGAGCGCGCCGGGCAGGCGCTGAGCGAACTCTACGGCGCGCTGACGCCGTGGCAGAAGGCGCAGGTGGCGCGCCATCCGCAGCGGCCCCATTGCATGGACTACATCGCGGCGCTGATTACCGAATTCACGCCGCTGGCGGGCGACCGCAAGTTCGCTGAGGACGAGGCGCTGGTCGGCGGCTTCGGCCGCTTTCGCGGCGAAAGCGTCTGCGTGCTCGGGCAGGAGAAGGGGGCCACCACCGAAAGCCGCCTCAAGCACAATTTCGGCATGGCGCGCCCGGAAGGCTACCGCAAGGCGGTGCGGCTGATGGAGATGGCCGACCGCTTCGGCCTGCCGGTGCTGTCGCTGGTGGACACCGCCGGCGCTTATCCCGGCATCGGCGCCGAGGAGCGCGGCCAGGCCGAGGCGATCGCCCGCTCCACCGAGGCGTGCCTCGGGCTCAAGGTGCCCAACATCGCCGTCATCATCGGCGAGGGCGGCTCCGGCGGGGCCATCGCCATCGCCACCGCCAACAAGGTGCTGATGCTGGAGCACGCGATCTACAGCGTGATCTCGCCGGAGGCGGCGTCCTCGATCCTGTGGCGCGATTCCAGCAAGGCGCAGGAAGCCGCGACCAACATGAAGATCACCGCGCAGGATCTGGCGCGCTTCGGCATCATCGACAGTGTCATCAGGGAGCCGGTCGGCGGCGCGCATCGCGACCCGCAGGCGATGATCGCGGCGACCGGCGACGCCATCGCGCAGGCCATGAACGACCTGCGCAGCCTCGACGGCGAGACGCTGCGCCGCCAGCGCCGGCAGAAATTCCTCGATATCGGCCGCAAGCTGGGGTGAGGGCCGGGCTCCGTGCCCTAAACCGCGCCGGGCGGCCCTAATTCGGCCGCGACTGTGGCGTTTAAGCTCTGTTCACCACGGCCACAGGCAACGCCGCGCCACAGCCCGGCGCTGGTTGCCGGCAGGTGTCCTTTAACGATACTATTTTATTCAATGGCCGGGGGCCTGACGTGTCGATCCTGGGGGCGGGTTTGCCCATCCGTTGCGGAGCTTGGCTGTGAACATTTGTTCGCTTGGGGGCGTGCTGGCCACGTCGATGGTGCTCGCCGCGGGCGCGCTTTTGTCCGGCTGCAACAGCGACGGGGTGTCGCTCGCCGGCAACGCCAAGGCCAGCAAGCCGGTCCCGCCGCGGCTCGTCGCCGAGATGCAGAAGAAGGACATGGATCCGCAGTCGCCGATCCTGATCCGGCTGTTCAAGCAGGAAGCCGAACTCGAAGTCTGGAAGCAGACCCGCTCCGGCGACTTCGCGCTGCTGCAAACCTATCCGATCTGCCGCTGGTCGGGCGATCTGGGGCCGAAAATCCGTGAGGGCGACCGTCAGGCCCCGGAAGGCTTCTATTCGATCACGCCTGCGCAGATGAATCCGCAGTCGGCCTATTACCTGTCGTTCAACATGGGCTATCCCAACGCCTTCGACAAGGCGCTCGGCCGCACCGGGTCGCAGTTGATGGTCCATGGCGACTGCTCGTCGCGCGGCTGCTACGCCATGACCGACGAGCAGATTTCCGACATCTACGCGCTGGGGCGCGAGTCGTTCTTCGGCGGCCAGCGCGCGTTCCAGGTGCAGGCCTATCCGTTCCGGATGACCCCGGTGAATCTGGCGAAGCACCGCAACAACCCGAACATGCCGTTCTGGAAGATGATCAAGGTCGGCTACGACCATTTCGAGGTGACGCGGCGCGAGCCGAAGGTCGATGTCTGCGAGAAGAAATACGTGTTCGACGCCGTCCCGCTGCCGGGATCGAACCAGCCGCTCAACTTCAATCCGGCGGGGGCGTGCCCGGCCTACACCGTCGATGCGGCGGTGGCCGACGCGGTGCAGCGGAAGCAGCGCGCCGACGAGGCCAAGGTCGCTGAACTGGTGTCCAAGGGCACGCCGGTCGCGCGTCTGAATACCGGCATCGACGGCGGCATGAACAAGATTTTCGCCGATCACGTTCCGGGCGGCGCGACGGGCCTGTCGGATTCGACCGGGTCGAGCGTGACGCTGGCCTCGGCCAAGCTGCCAGGCACCATTCCCTCGCACGTCAATCCGCCGCGCGCGCTGGAGCCGGATGAGCCGGCGGCCGCCGCGACCGCCGCCGTGCCGGCGACGCCGCCGCGCGCGGTGCGGACCGCAACCCCCGCGCCGAAGCCGGCCGCCGTCAGGACGACGCCGAAAACCGCCGTGGCCGGCGCGAGGCCGGCGGCCGACAGCAACACCCGCAGGGAAGCCAGCGCCGGCGCGCTGAGCGGCGGCGCGCCGATCGTGGCGCCGGGCGCGTTCGACAATCGCTTCTCGGCAATGCGTTGAGCCGCTTCTCGGCAATGCGTTGAGCCGCTTCCCGGCAATGCGCTGAGCCGCTTCTGAGCGGCCGGAACGGCGCCGCTCAGCCGCGTTCCGCCGGCGTCTGCGCGCTCAGCGCCAGCGCATGGATGCCGCCGGCCAGTTCGTCCGCCAGCGCCTGATGAATCATGCGGTGGCGCTCGACCCGGCTCTTTCCATCGAACGCCTGCGACACGATATAGACCCTGAAATGAGTCTGTCCGCCCGGCCGATGCCCGGCATGGCCCTCGTGCAGGTGCGATTCGTCTGTGACGTCGAGGCTGACGGGCGCGAAGGCTTCGGTCAGTTTCGCGGCGATCTGGTGCTCGGTGCGCATGAGCGCGACATAGCTCCGATCGCGGCCGCCGGTCAATCACTGGCGTATCGATCACATTCTTTTCAGACGCGGGACGTGCGGAGCGGCGTCGCGATGCGGCGCAATCGCGATGTCAAGACTTGAAGGGCGCGCCATTGCGGTGTCAAAAGACCATCATGCCGATCGATTCATCAAAGTTCTTTGACAGCATTCGCATCAAGCCCAACAAGCCGGGCGCGAAGCGCCAGACGCAGGCGCGCGAGGAAGCTGTCACCTGCGAATGGCCGGGATGCGCCAATCGCGGCTCGCACCGCGCGCCCAAGGGGCGCGGGCAGGAGCGGGAATACTGGCATTTCTGCCTCAACCACGTGCGCGAATACAACCAATCGTACAATTTCTTCCAGGGCATGAACGCCGACGCCGTGGCGCGCTACCAGAAGGACGCGCTGACCGGCCATCGCCCGACCTGGAAGATGGGCGCCAACGGCGCCAAGGGCAAAGGCCGCAGCGGCGAAGTCGATCTCGACACCGCCGCCGACCCGTTCCACGTCTTCAGCGAACTGAACGGGCGCGGCAAATGGCGGCCGGGGCCGGGCGCGACGGCGGAGCCCAAGCCCGAAGGGCGCAAGGTCTTCAACGCCGAACGCAAGGCGTTGCAGGTGATGGGGCTCGACACCGACGCGACGCTTGAGGTGGTCAAGGCCAAGTACAAGGCGCTGGTCAAGCAGCACCATCCCGACGCCAACGGCGGCGACCGCTCCACCGAGGACCGCCTGATCGAGATCATCAAGGCGTATAATTACCTTAAGACGGTGGTGCGCGAGGGCTGAGCCGGGGCAATATGATAGCCGTCATACTCCGCGAAGGCGGAGTATCCAGTATTCCATATGGGTCGAATTTCCCATGCACGCGCACGGATTACCGGATCGTCCGCCCTCGCGGACGATGACGCCGCGTTTCCGAGGCGCGATCACCGGAGGGTGCGATGACGCGGCCTGTGGACGGTATCGCGCAGGGCAGCCTTTCAAAAACTGCGCCGAAGGCTTATCTTGATGATCGGGCAGCGGAACTTTGATTGCACGGCGGGCTTCTGCCGGCCGTGGCAACCTGCTAGGTTCCGGACCCTATCCAACCGCAGCCAATGCACACATCTGGTTTCGGGAACGCCCGTGACCACGGAGGACCGATGACCGCCGCCATCAGCAAAGCGCAACAATCCGGGGCCGAGCCGACCGGCATCCCCGACATGAAGGTTTCGGTTCGGCAGGTCTTCGGCATCGACAGCGACCTCGAAGTGCCCGCCTTCTCCGAGACGGACCCGCACGTCCCCGATGTCGATCCCGATTACCGCTTCGACCGCCCGACCACGCTCGCCATTCTCGCCGGCTTCGCCCACAACCGCCGCGTCATGGTGACCGGCTATCACGGCACCGGCAAATCGACCCATATCGAGCAGGTGGCGGCGCGGCTGAACTGGCCGTGCGTGCGCGTCAACCTCGACAGCCACATCAGCCGCATCGATCTGGTCGGCAAGGACTCGATCGTCATCAAGGACGGCAAGCAGGTCACCGAGTTCCGTGACGGCATCCTGCCGTGGGCGTTGCAGCACAACGTCGCGCTGGTGTTCGACGAATACGACGCCGGCCGCCCCGACGTGATGTTCGTGATCCAGCGCGTGCTGGAAGTGTCCGGCCGCCTGACGCTGCTCGACCAGAACAAGGTGATCCGGCCGCATCCCTCGTTCCGGCTGTTCGCCACCGCCAATACCGTCGGTCTCGGCGACACCTCGGGGCTCTATCACGGCACCCAGCAGATCAACCAGGGCCAGATGGACCGCTGGTCGATCGTCACCACGCTGAACTATCTGGCGCACGACGAGGAAGTCGAGATCGTGCTGGCGAAAGCGCACCACTACCGCACGCCGGAAGGCCGCGACATCGTCAACAAGATGGTGCGGCTCGCCGATCTCACGCGCAACGCCTTCGCCAACGGCGACCTGTCCACGGTGATGAGCCCGCGCACGGTGATCACCTGGGCCGAGAACACCCAGATCTTCGGCGATCAGGCGTTCGCGTTCCGCGTCACCTTCCTCAACAAGTGCGACGAACTGGAGCGGCCGCTGGTGGCGGAGTTCTATCAGCGCTGCTTCAACGTGGAGCTGACGGAATCCTCGCTCAACGTGGCGCTGAGCTGAGGCGAACCTCGACATTCTGTGGCGTCGTCCCCGTGCAAAGGCTGCGATGAGCACACCACCGAGCAACAAATTCCGCACCGGCGCCCGCGAGGCGCCCGCCGAGCCGTTCAAGCGCGCGGTGGCGTCGTGCCTGCGCGCGCTCGCCAGAACGCCGGAGCTTGAGGTGACGTTCGCGGCCGAGCGGCCCGGCCTTGCCCCCGGCAAGGCGCGGCTGCCGGAGCCGGCGCGCAAGCTGTCGAAGCGCGACGCCGCCATCGTGCGCGGCCATGCCGACGCCATCGCGCTCAAGCTCGCCTGCCACGATCCCAAGGTGCACCGCAAGCTGATGCCGGCCAATCCGCAGGCGCGCGGCGTGTTCGAGGCGGTGGAGCAGGCCCGCGTCGAGGCGATCGGCGCGCGCCGCATGACCGGGGTCGCGAAAAACCTCACCGCGATGCTCGACGACCACTTCCATCGTGGCAAGTTCGACGAGATCACCGACCGCGCCGACGCGCCGCTGGCGGACGCGCTGGCGATGCTGGTGCGCGAGCGCCTCACCGGGCTCGCGCCGCCGGAGGCCGCGCGCAAGGTGGTGGACCTGTGGCGGCCGCTGCTCGAAGACAAGATCGGCGCGCGGCTCGACCGGCTCGACCGCCTCACCGAGGATCAGGCGCGCTTCGGCGACGCGGTCCATGATCTCCTGCACGACCTCGATCTCGGCGACGACCGCGACGCCGACGCCGAGGAGGACGAGAACCAGGACGACAACAAGGACGGCGAGAACGACCAGTCGGGCTCCGACGGCTCGCCCGACGCGGACGCCGCGCAGGAGATGAGCGCCGAGGAGGCGGAAGCCTCGACCGACGAGATGTCGGAAGCCGCGATGGAGAGCGCGCAGGCGTCCGCCAGCGACAGCTTCGACGACGAGGAACTGGGCGACGACGAGACGCCGGGCGAGGCGATGCGCCCGCAGGGGCGCGGCGGCAACGAGCCGCGCGGCCCCGAATATCACGCCTTCGCGCCGCGCTTCGACGAGGTGGTGGCGGCGGAGGACCTGTGCGACCACGACGAGCTGGAGCGGCTGCGCAGCTACCTCGACAAGCAGCTCGCGCATCTGCAAGGCGTGGTGGCGCGGCTCGCCAACCGCCTGCAACGTCGCCTGATGGCGCAGCAGAACCGCGCCTGGGAGTTCGATCTGGAGGAAGGTATCCTCGATCCGGCGCGGCTGTCGCGCGTGGTGATCGATCCGTATCAGCCGCTGTCGTTCATGCGCGAGAAGGACGCGACCTTCCGCGACACCGTGGTGACGCTCTTGCTCGACAATTCCGGCTCGATGCGCGGCCGCCCGATCACGGTGGCGGCGACCTGCGCCGATATTCTGGCGCGCACGCTGGAGCGCTGCGGCGTCAAGGTGGAAATCCTCGGCTTCACCACCCGCGCCTGGAAGGGCGGGCAATCGCGCGAGGCTTGGCTCGCCGCCGGCAAGCCGGCCAATCCGGGCCGGCTCAACGACCTGCGCCACATCATTTACAAGGCGGCGGACGCGCCGTGGCGGCGCTCGCGCAAGAACCTCGGGCTGATGATGCGCGAGGGACTGCTCAAGGAGAACATCGACGGCGAGGCGCTGGACTGGGCGCACCGGCGGCTGCTCGGCCGCCCCGAACAGCGCAAGATCCTGATGATGATCTCGGACGGCGCGCCGGTGGACGATTCCACGCTGTCGGTCAACGCCGGCAACTACCTGGAACGGCACCTGCGCTACATCATCGAGGAGATCGAGACGCGCTCCCCGGTCGAACTGATCGCCATCGGCATCGGCCATGACGTGACGCGCTACTACCGCCGCGCGGTGACCATCGTCGACGCCGAGGAGCTCGGCGGCGCGATCACCGAGAAGCTCGCCGAACTGTTCAGCGAGACCCACGAAGCGCCCGCGCCGTCGCAGTCGCAGGTCCGCCGCAGGCGGCTGCATTCGTAGCGTGCAACACGAAAATCGTCATGCTCCGCGAAAGCGGAGCATCCAGTACGCCCAGAGGTCAAGTGTTACCGGATCGTCCGCCTTCGCGAAGGCTTTGCAGAAGTGAGGCGATTTTTTGCTG
>JBIQLW010000083.1:0-8286 GCA_044463945.1 Bradyrhizobiaceae bacterium
TGCTCGGCCGTCATGTTGTGGGCTTCGTAGACCGTGGTGACGCCCAGCCTGTTGTAGTCGGCCATGGCCTTTCGCGTGGTGTTGAGCGGATTGACCGACGGATACGGAATCTTGCTGTAGATCTGGATCCAGAACGGATCGAAGCAGTACAGCGTATTCACCGATCCGCGCAAAATGCCCGTCAACGTCCCGTTATCGTCCTTGTCGAGCCAGACATTGGCGACCCGGTCCGGGATATGGTCGGTGAGAGACAGCTTCTTCAACGCCAGCGAGTTGAACACGCAGACGTTCGGCGTTTCCGGCGTCCACGCCTGAACGTAAACCGGATGGCGATCCGTGGCGCGATCGAGCACACGCCGGTTCGGCAGCACGCGCTCCTTCAGGTCGCGGTAGGAGCGGCGGATGAAGTAATACGGCTCGCCGACCGGCGTGGTCATGATCCATTCGCCGGGTGGCGTCTCCGCCGCCTTTGCGGCAATCCGGCGCACGATGTCGTCGTGGTCGACCGCGTCGGACAGATCGACGAAGGATTCCGAGCGCGCCGCGAAATGCAGAAGATGGGGGTGGGTATCGATCAGGCCGGGAACGATCGCCGCGCCCTTGGTATCGATCCGGCGCCCGCCGGCGCCCAGCTCGGCCTCCAGATCGCGCACGGCGCCGTGGCTCACGACCTTGCCGCCGACCACGAGGACGGCCTCCGGCATCTCGCCCGATCCGTCCATCAGGCGAACGGGCCCGCCATGGACAAGCAGCGGCGGCGCCGTCTCGTACTTGGGAAATGGCATCTCGAATCCTTTCTTTCAAACGTGCCGGGGCGTCGGTCGGTCGGGGAACGGACGGCCCCTTGCAGGGCCGCCGCCAGCGTCCGTCACTTCAGCCTGGTGCCGTCCACAAGCTCGCCGGTGAGATGCCAGCTCTTTCCGTCGAAGTTCATCAGGTGCATCTGTTCGACCGGATAAAAGTCCTCCGGGCCGGTCTTGATGCGAATGCCGGGCACCAGCACGCCGATCTCCATATCGAGCGCCGCCGCGCTCTTCATGATGTTCTCATGGGTGAGATCGTCGCCCGCCTTGCGCAGCACCTCGACCATCGTCTTGACCAGCGCATAGCCGAACAGGTTCGAGCTGTCGTTGATGTCGCCGGAGGGATAGTACTTGGCCATCCAGGCGCGAAACTCCGCCAGATGAGGATCGTTGGCCCAGGCCGGATCGGAAGGGTCCTTGACGTACTGCGCCGCGTAGACGCCTTTCGACTTCTCAAGGCCGGCGGGCGTGAGCACGTTGACGACCGACAGCGAGGTCTGGTTCAGAATCAGGAGCGGCTTCCAGCCGATGTCGTAGACACGGCGGATGACCTGCGCCGAGAAGCGCGGAAACGTGTAGCTGAGAAGCACGTCCGCGCCCGATTCCTTCAGCGTCGCCACCTGCGAATCGACGGTCGCATCGGTGACCTCGTAGCTCACCTCCTTGACGATCATCGACGCCGCCTTGTCGCCCAGCCCCTCGCGCAAGCCCCGCGCAAGCTCCTTCCCGAAGTCGTCGTTCTGATAGATGATGGCGATCTTGGCGTTGGGGCGGTTCTTCAGGATGAAGTCGGCATGAATGCGGGACTCGATCTCGTAGCGCGGCATCCAGCCCATGGTCCACGGATAGTTCTTGTAGTCGCCCCACATCGCGCCGCCGGCCACGACGAAAAGCTGCGGCACCTTCTTGCTGTTGAGATACTTGCGCACGGCCGCGCTGGTGGCGGTGCCGTAGGGCGCGAACATCAGCAGCACCTTCTCCTGCTCGACGAGGCGGCGGGTCTGCTCGACGGCCTTCGGCGGGCTGAAGCCGTCATCCAGCGAAATGAACTTGATCTTGCGCCCGTTGATCCCGCCCTGTTCGTTGATCATCTCGAAATAGGCGGTGTGAAGCCGACCCAGCGTCGACAGCGCCGAGGCCGGCCCGCTGTAGGGCATGGTCTGGCCGATGCGGATTTCGGTATCGGAGGCGCCCACGCTGTACTTCTTCTGCGCGAGCGCCGACGAGGCACCGCTCAACAGCACGGTCGATGCGACCGCGATTCCGGTCAACCACTGAAATGCAACACGCACGAGCTTTCCTCCCGTTGACTTGTTAGACGCTCAGCGACGCAGACGTCGCACCTTCTCCGTCAGCACGACGTAGAGACCGGCAATGCCGGTCGGCATGAGGTATACGCAGCCGATCAGGACGGCGCCGAACACGATGCCGGGCGCCGCCTTCGACAGTTCGTCGGCCAGGTTCGGAACGAATTGCAGAAACAGCGCGCCGAGCAGCGCGCCGGCGAGCGAGCGCACGCCGCCGACCACCATGCCGACGAAAAAGGTGATCGACAGAAAGATGGCGAACGAATCCGGGGCGACGAACTGCGTGACGATCGCGCTGAGCGCCCCGCCGACCGCCGTGTACATCGCGCTGACGCCGAAAGTGATCGACTTGTACTTCGCGGCGTCGATGCCCATGCTCACCGCCGCAATCGGCTGATCGCGGATCGCGGTGATGGCGCGGCCGACCTTGCCGCGCACGATATTCCACGCGAGCAGGAACAGCAGCGCGGCGACGAACAGGCAGACGAAGTACAGCCATTGATCGGCGTCGACCGGCAGCCACGCCGGCGGCTCGGGCTTGTCGAGAACGATGCCCTGCACGCCGCCGGTCCACGGCTCCAGCGCCTTGTGCTTGAGGATTTGCGGGGTGGCGACGGCGAGCGCGAACGTCGCGAGCGCAAGATAGTGCCCTTCCAGCCGCAGGGCGGGCAGCCCGAACAGATACCCCGCCACCAGCCCCAGCAGCGCCGCCACCGGCAGCGTTGCCAGGTATGGCACGCCGGCGCCGTTCATCAGGATCGCCGCGGTATAGGCGCCGATGGCGTAGAACGCGCCGTGCCCCAGCGACACCTGCCCGTTGAAGCCGGTGAGCAGGATCAGGCCGGCCAGCACGATGGAGAGAATGATCACCATCGTGAACTGGAGAACCTGATAGCTCTCCAGCACGAAGGGCAGCACCAGCGCGACGAGGGCGAGCGGCACGATGAGCTTGAGATTGAGGGACTGTTGCATGCTGTCGCGTCTCGCTTCATTCGCCACGATGGGCCGTCAGACCCGCGTCACCGTCGGCTTGCCGAACAGGCCGGCCGGACGCAGCAGCAGCACGCCGACGATCAGCACCAGCGCGATCGTCAGTTTCAATTCGGTGCCGACCAGATAAGTGCCGCAGACATTCTCGAGCACGCCGACGATCAGGCCGCCGAGCACCGCGCCCCATGGATTGTTGATGCCGCCGAGGAGAGCCGCGGCGAACCCGTAGATGAGAATGCCGCCCATCATATGCGGGTCGAGATAGACGATCGGCGCCGCCATCATTCCGGCCACGGCGCCGACGGCCCCGGCCAGCCCCCAGCCGAGCGCCAGCATGCGGCTGACGCGAATGCCGACCAGCCGGCTCGCCACCGGATCGAGCGCTGCCGCCCGCATCGCCAGCCCGACCGGGGTGAAGCGGAAGAACGCGAACACCAGCGCGAGCATGGCGAGCGTGACGGCGATCATGCCGACCTCGTGGGGCGACAACAGCGGCGTGATCTTCCACCAATCCGAGAACGGACTCGGAAAACTCTTGATCGTGAAGGTGAACACCCAGCCCGCGAAGCTCGTCATGATGATCATCAGCGCGATGAACACCGTGATCACCGACAATACCAAACCGCCGCTGATCGGGCGGATCACGATCCGCTCGATCACCATGCCGAACACGAACGAGGCGGCGACCGTGAGAAAGAAAACCTGCCAGTATCCCATGCCGCCGGCAAACAGCATCCAGGCGAAATAGGTCGACAACATCGCCATCTCGCCCTGCGCGAAGTTCACGAGATGGGTCGCCTGATAGATCATCACCAGCGCAAGCGCGATGCTGGCATAGATGCCGCCGGTCGCCAGGCCCGACAGGATTTGCAGCGCTAATCCACTCATGTCACGGCCGTCCTCAGTGTCCGAGATAGGAACGACGGATCGCCTCGTCGCTGGCGATTGCGCCGGCGTCGCCGCTCATCACCACCGCGCCGGTTTCGAGCAGATAGGCAACATGCGCGATCTTCAGCGCCATGTTCGCGTTCTGCTCGACCAGCAGCATGCTGACGCCGTCGTTGGCGTTGATCGATTTGAGAATGCTGAAGATCTCGCGCACCACGATCGGCGCCAGCCCGAACGAGGGCTCGTCGAGCAGCAACAACTTCGGCTGAAGCATCAACGCGCGCGAAATGGCGAGCATCTGCTGCTCGCCGCCGCTCAGCGTGCCGGCCTGCTGGCGGCGCCGTTCGGCGAGGCGCGGAAAGTAACCGTACACCCGCTCGTAATCGCGCCCGATGGTGGCGCGGTCGGCGCGCGCGTAGGCGCCGAGCTTGAGGTTTTCCTCGACGGTCAGCGATTTGAACGTGCCGCGCCCGTCAGGAACGTGCGCCACCCCGAGCCGAACGATATCCTCCGTCACGGTGTTCGAGATGTCGTCGCCGAGAAGCGCAAGGCTGCCGGTGGTCCGCACCATCAGATTGCAGATGGCGCGCAGCGTCGTCGTCTTGCCGGCGCCGTTGGCGCCGAGCAGCGCCGTGATCTGTCCCTCGCCGACGGCCAGCGACACCTCGTGCAGAACCTGCGTCGCGCCGTACCACGCGTTGACCTTCCGCATCTCGAGAACCGTGCTCATTCGTCGCTCCCGAGATAGGCACGAATGACCTCCGCGTTCGACTGAACTTCCGCGGGCGCGCCGTCGGCGATCTTGCGGCCGAAGTTGAGGGCCACGACCCGGTCGGACACCCGCATCACCAGATTGAGATGGTGCTCGACCAACAGGACCGACATGTTGAACTCGTCGCGCAGCGCGCCGATCAGCAGGCGCAGGTCGTCCACCTCCTCATGATTGAGGCCGCCGGCGGGCTCGTCGAGCAGCAGGAGGCGCGGCTGCGTGACCAGCGCGCGGGCCAGCTCGACCCGCTTCTGAGTGGCGAAGTTCAGGGAGCCGACCGGCCTGTCGGCGACCGCCGCAAGCCCGAGACGCTCCAGCATCCCGGTAACGCGCCGCCGCAGCCCCGCTTCCTCGCCGGCCACGAACGGCAGCCGCAACGCATGCGCGAAGTAACCGCCGCGCGTCCGGCAATGCCCGCCGATCATCACGTTCTGGCGCACCGACATGGTGCCGAACAGCGCGAGATTCTGAAAAGTGCGCCCGATTCCGAGTTCGGCGACGCGATGCGTCGGCAGCGAGAGGATGTCCTCGCCGGCAAAGGCGATCCGGCCGCGCGACGGGACGTAGAGCCTGTTCAGGCAATTGAAGAGCGTCGTCTTGCCCGCTCCGTTGGGGCCGATCAGCCCGCAGATCTCGCCGTCGTCGATGGAGAACGACACGCCGTCCAGCGCGACGACGCCGCCGAACCTCACGCAGACGTCCCGGACCTCGAGGAGAGGAGCGGGATGGACGGACGGATGCCGGGCCAACACTTGATCAGCCCATCACGGCCTGACATACGGCAATGCTCGACACCTTACGTTTCCTCCCGACACCCGCGCTTGATTAGATAGTAACATCTGATACATTCTCATTTGTCACTATCTCTGTCAAGCGGGCGCCGCCCGTCGTGGCCGGAACATCGAACAGGGCTTTGAAATGAAGAAAGAAAAAAACCCGGCCGAGGCTGCCGCGGTTTCGCCGATCGACATCCTGAGAGCCGCCTCTCCCCTGTCGTGGCGCGCCTATTTCCTCTCGCATATGATCGTGAAGCCGGTGCACATCTTCGTCACCGAGCGCTACGGCATCACGTGGATCGAGTGGAGGATCATCTTTTCGCTCGCTCACGCGCCCGGCCTTGCCGCCAACGAGATCACCTCGGCATGGGCCTTCGACAAGATGACGGTCAGCCGTGCCGTGCGCCGGCTGCTCGAACTGAAGATGCTGAAACGCGGCGTCGATCCGAAAGACAGCAGGCGCTCGCCGCTCTATCTCGACCGGAAGGGTCAAAAATTCTTCGACCGTCTCTGGCCGGGCGCGCAGGCGCACTACCGCGACATCACGTCCGTTCTCGCGCCGGGAGAGTTCGAAACCTTCTGCAGGATCGCCGACAAGCTGATCGACCGCACGGTCGAAATCTCGAAGCGCGATTCCGCCGGCAAGCGGGCCGTCGGGCGCGCGGGGACGCGCGTCAAGCGAACGAAAGCATGATCCTGCGGAAGGAGATCGTCGCCCCTGCCCTGTTCCTGCTGATCGGCATTCTGGCGGCGATCCAGTACGGCAAGATCGCTCCGCTCATTCCGGTGCTGCGCGGGACGTTCGCTCTCGATCTGATCCCCGCGGGGTGGCTTGCGTCGCTGATCAGCATCGTCGCCGCCATCGGCGGATATGCGATCGGCTACGCATCCGATCGCATCGGGCAGTCGCGGGCGCTCAAGGTCGGCCTGCTGGCATTCGCCATCGGCAACGTCGTCGGAGCGCTGGCGACGGCCCCGGCCTTTCTGTTCCTCGGAAGGTTTGTCGAAGGCATCGGCTACGTGTCGCTGATGGTCAGCGTGCCGTCGCTGATCGTCCGAACCACGCCTTCACGGCTGCATCGGCTGTTTCTCGGCCTGTGGGGCGCGGTCGTGCCGGCCGGCATGATGCTGATCATGCTGACGGCGGGCAGTCTTCATCGCCACATCGGCTGGCAATCGATATGGTGGGCAAGCGCGCTCGCCTTCGCCGCTATGTTTTTGCTCGTCGCAGCTCGGCCCTGCGGACCGGCGAGCGATGCAACGCCGCCTCGTCCGGCATTCTCCATCGACGTTCCCGCCGGCGTGTGGATCCTCGCCGGATGCTTTGCGATCTACACGATGCAATGGCTGTCGCTGGTCACCTGGCTGCCGAGCTTCTACCACGAGGGCACGTCGTCATCGGCCGGCGCCAGGGCGTTCGTCACCGCCATGGTGGTCGGCGCCAACATTATCGGCAACCTGCTTGGAACGGCGCTTCTGTATCGCGGCGTGGCAAGCTGGGTCCTGATGTCGATCGGCGCCATCGCCATGGCCTGCGCGTGCGTGATCGTGTTTGCGATCATGCCGTCGGCAGGGTGGCTTGGGCTGGTGGCCTTTGCCGGATCGCTGCTCGGCGGCTTCATCCCGCCGTCGGCGCTATCCGAGATCCCGCTTCACACAAACGGAAGAGAGAAACTGTCCGCGGCCAACGGCATCGTCATGCAGGGCGCGAGCATCGGCAGCCTGCTCGGCCCGCCGGCCGCCGCCGCATTGTACAGCCCGGCTTATGCGTGGGCGATCTCGGGAAGCGTTCTGGCGGCCGCATCGATTCTCAGCCTCGGCATCGTCGCCGTTCTCAAACGCCGCGATCCCCGCACAACGTCGTCCTGAGCGCGAAAACGCGCGCGATCGCTTCGCACGCCTCGATCCGTTTGAAGGACACGGTTCCGCCACAGGCTCGCCACCGGCTGAGCCATGTCACGGCGACCACGCTTAACATATTGAGATAGATGGATAATCTGGTAGCGGGGGAGGGATTTGAACCCCCGACCCCAGGATTATGATTCCCGTGCTCTAACCAACTGAGCTACCCCGCCACGGCGGCCCGCGGCGGCGCGAGCCCCTGCCGACGAACCGGCGGCATATAAGAAGTCCGCCAATTCGATGTCAAGAAAAGCCGCCCGGCGTTCCGCAGAATCTGGCTCCGCGGACTGCTGGACAACGCTCCTCAGTCCGTCACTTCGACGCAGCTTTAGCCGCTTCGAGCGCGCTTGCGACCTCGCGCGGCATGTAGTTCTCGTCGTGCTTGGCCAGCACCGTGGTGGCCGCGAACGTATCGCCCTGCCAGCGGCCTTCGACGATCACCCCCTGCCCTTCGCGAAACAGGTCGGGCAGGATGCCGTGATAGGCGACCGTGACGGCGGTTGCATTGTCGGTGACGCGGAAGCGGATGTCCAACCCCTCGGGGGAGCGTTCGACGCTGCCGGTTTCGACCAGCCCGCCGACCCGCAACTGCGTGCCTTGCGCGACCTTGCCAGCCAAGACCTCGCTCGGCGAATGGAAGAACACGATGCTGTCGCGCATCGCGCCGAGCGCCAGCGCCGCGGCCAGCGACAGCACGACGCCGGCGGCGGCGATCAGCGTCAGGCGCTTTCCCTTCCGGGTCATGGCCGGCGACCGCTCGCGAGCGGCAGGCCGAGCGCCGTCCACGTCTCGCGCAGCGCCACCACCAGCGCCTCGATCATCGCATCGTCGTGGCACGGCGTCGGCGTGAT
>JBIQLW010000084.1:0-7431 GCA_044463945.1 Bradyrhizobiaceae bacterium
AACCACATCGCATGGTCGAGGCTCGCCGGCATCATCCGCTTGTCGAACAGGGTGCGGCCGTAGCGCGACATCGCCACGTCGAGGAGCGAGAAGTCGGAGGCATAGGCCAGCGCGCACATATGCAGCGCCGGATCGTCCGGCAGCTTGGCGACGGTGCGGATCCAGACATGGATGCGGCCGCTGTCGATCTTTTCGCCGAGATAGTGGCCGAGTTCGACCGGGCGCAGCTCGATCGGGCGGTCGGATTCGTAGTAGCGGCGGATGAACTCCGGCATCTCCTTGAAGATCGGCTGCTTGGCGATTTCCTCGGCGGTCAGCTTCTCCGGCGGCGGCACGTCGGGCATCGGGTCCTGATGGTCGAAGACGGTGTCCTCGGCGGTGTGGAACGAGACCATCATCGAGAAGATGGCCTGCCCGTGCTGGATCGCGGTGACGCGGCGGGTGGCGTAGCTCCTGCCGTCGCGCAGCCGCTCGACCTCGTAGATGATCGGAATCTGCGGATCGCCCGGCAGGATGAAATAGCAGTGCAGCGAATGCGGGTTGCGGCCCTCGACGGTGCGGCACGCCGCCACCAGCGCCTGGCCGATCACCTGACCGCCGAACACCCGCTGCCAGCTCGTCTTCGGGCTGGTTCCGCGGAATAAATTCTCCTCCAGCGGTTCGAGGTCGAGGATGGCGAGCAGGTCGATCAGGCTTTTGGACATGGATTTCCGTTCCGGGCAGGAGAAAGCGGGCGGCGGGCGCGGAACCGGCGGCGGCTTCGGCCATTTGGAAACCTGTTTCGCTCAGCTATAACCCGCTGACAAGTGCGGCTTTTGGAGAAAGGTGCGGCGATGGCGGCGCAGCGGAGCATTGTGATCGCGGGCGGCGCGTTCGCCGGGCTGGCGCTGGCGCTGGCGCTGCGGCAGGGCCTCGGCGAGGCGGTGCCGGTGATCGTCGCCGACCCGGCGCTCGCGAACCGGCCGAGCCGCGACCCGCGCGCCACCGCCATCGTCGCCGGCTGCCGCCGCCTGTTCGAGGCGATCGGGGTGTGGGACACGGTCGGGCCGCAGTCGCAGCCGATCCTCGACATGGTCGTCACCGACTCGAAGCTCATGGACGTGGCGCGCCCGACCTTCCTCACCTTCGCCGGCGAGGTCGAGCCCGGCGAGCCGTTCGCCCACATGGTGGAGAACCGTCTGCTGATCGACGCGCTCGCCGCGCGCGCCGAGGCGGAGGGCGTCGAACTTCGCGCCACCGCGGTCACCGACTATCGGGCCGACGCCACCGGCATCGACGTGACGCTGGCCGACGGCGCGACCGTCGCCGCCAGCCTGCTGGTCGCCGCCGACGGCGCGCGTTCCAGGCTGCGGGAACGCGCGGGCATCGCCACCCACGGCTGGGAGTACGATCAGTCCGGCATCGTCGTCACCGTCGGCCACGAGCGCGATCACGAGGGCCGCGCCGAGGAACACTTCCTGCCCGCCGGGCCGTTCGCCATCCTGCCGCTGACGGGGCGGCGCTCGTCGCTGGTGTGGACCGAGACGCGCAAGGAGGCCGCGCGGATCGTCGCGCTGCCCGAGGACGAATTCCATACTGAGCTGGAGCGGCGCTTCGGCCTCAAGCTCGGCGAGATCGAGGCGCTCGACAAGCCGCGCGCCTTCCCGCTCGGCTACTTCGTGGCGCGCTCGTTCATCGCCGAGCGGCTGGCGCTGGTCGGCGACGCCGCCCACGTCATTCATCCGATCGCGGGGCAGGGCCTCAACATGGGGCTGAAGGACGTCGCCGCGCTGGCGGAAGTGATCGTCGACGCGGCGCGGCTCGGCATCGATCCGGGGCAGGCCACCGTGCTGGAGCGTTATCAGCGCTGGCGTCGCTTCGACACCATGACCATGGGGGTCGCGACCAACGCGCTCAACGTGCTGTTCTCCAACGATTCGACGCTGCTGCGCGGGGTGCGCGATCTCGGCCTCGGTCTCGTCGATCGCCTGCCGCCGCTGAAAAGCCTGTTCATCAGGCAGGCGGCGGGACTCTCCGGCGAGGTGCCGCGCCTGTTGAAGGGCGAGGCGCTGTAGCGGGCGTAACCAAAGAAGTCGCGCGGTGCGCGCGCGAACTGATGCGCGGCGTGAGGGCGTGAACCGCAACTGGTTCACCCTCCAATGCCATGAGGTGATTTTGTTCCGGAAATTTTCGTCACGCATGGGTCCGTCGCAACGATGGTGGCCTCGGAACGAATACTCTTGTCGTCGCTTGAATGCTCCGGTTGTGACAGAGGAGGACATTCATGAATCGTTTGATCGGAACCGCCGCGCTCCTTGCGGTCGTCGCAATGCCGGTGATGGCGCAAGCGCAAGGCGTGCCGGGCGGCATTGAACAGGGCGCGCGCGAAGGCGAGCGTGCGGCGGGTCCTCTCGGCGCCGTGGTTGGCGGCACCATCGGCGGTGTTGTTGGTGGCGTTGCGGGCATTTTGGGCGTCGATCAGCGCCCGCGCTTCCATCGCTATGTCGTGGAACAGCATCGACCCTCCTACCACTACAGGGAGGACGTTCGGGTCGGAGTGGTGTTGCCCGAGGAGGGGGTGACCTATTACGAGGTGCCGCCGGAATATGGCGCACGCGGTTACCGTTATACAGTCGTGAACGATCGGACCGTGCTGGTTGATCCGCGCACGCGGCGCATTGTCGAAGTTGTTGAGTAAGTGGTTATTGCCGGGAAGGTCGCTTTGGCGATCTTCCCGGCGGTCTCACACGGTTGGCATGTTTTCGCCACAGCCCGCCGGCGGAATTGCGGCGATGAAACCTTTCGCCGTGCCCGGCGTTAGCCGCGCATGACGAGTCCCGACATCTGGTACGTGGCGTTCGGCCCCGACAGGACGCTGAAGTGCGACGACCGCGCCACCGGCGCGGTGCGCTCGACGCGGACGTTCAAGACCGAGGCCGACGCCAAGGCGTTCGCGCTCGAAGTGCTGGCGCGCGGCTGGTCGGCCACCGCCGGCACGCTCAATCCGCATCAGCCCAAGCGGGTGATCGGCGCGTCGCAGATCGAGGACTGGGCGACGCCGCGCGTGCGGCCGTGACGACGGTCGTTTCCTGACGCTTCCTGCAAGAGCCCCACCGGACGTGAGGCGTCATCGTCCGCGAACACGGACGATCCAGTCATCCGGGCAGGGGCAATGGATATCTGATGCCACACGGAATACCGGATGCCGCGCCTTCGCGGGCATGACGATGATCGTGTTGCGTGTCCGTTTCAAGAAAGCGTCTTCGTGTCCCGGATGCGATGCGGCGCAAGCGTCAGCGCCGTGCCGCTTCGCTGATCCGGGACCGTCGCGGGTGCTGCCTTTGATACGGTCCCGGCTCAGCGCTTCGTCACGGAGAATCGCGTTCTCACATCGCGTCGTTGAGGAAGGGATTGGTGCGGCGCTCGTGGCCGAAGTTCGAGCCCGGCCCGTGGCCGCAGATGAACTGCACGTCGTCGCCGAGCGGCAGCAGTTTTGTTGTGATGGAGTCGATCAGCGTGGCGTGGCTGCCGCCGGGCAGGTCGGTGCGGCCGACCGAGCCCTGAAACAGGACATCTCCGACATGGGCGAAGCGCATCGCGCGGTTGAAGAACACCACGCTGCCCGGCGAGTGGCCGGGGCAGTGGAAGATCTCGAACGTCATGTCGCCGAGCGAGACGGTGTCGCCCTCGCTGAGCCAGCGGTCGGGCGTGAAATTGCGCACGCCGGTCATGCCGTAGTTGGCGCCGCTTTCGACGACGTGATCGAGCAGCATCTTGTCGGCGATGTGCGGTCCGACGATCGGAACCTTGAGCGCGTCGCGCAATTCCGCAGCGCCGCCGACATGATCGATATGGCCGTGGGTCAGCCAGATCTGCTCGACGGTGACGCCGGTCTGCTCGATCGCCGACAGGATGGTCGGAACGTCGCCGCCGGGGTCGAACACCACCGCGCGCCGCGAGCCTTCGTCCCACAGCAACAGACAGTTCTGCTGGAACGGCGTGACGGGTATGATGGTTGCGCCGGCTTTGGGCTTGGCATTGGGAGCGTTGGCATCGGAAGCGTTTGTCATGCCCCGCACAATGCCGATTTCCGCCGCGCCGCCAAGTAAAAAGTGGAGAGGGCAGGCGGCCCCGCCGGCCGCCCGCCCAAGGTTTTGGCGCGACGGCGTCGCTCAGCGCGCGATCTGCTTCTTCAGCGTCTCCTCCACCACGCGGTCGAACGAGGACACTTTCGCCGGCGCCTTGGCGCGCGCGGCGGCGACGAACGCGTCGCGCTTGGCGATCAGTGCGGCGAGTTTGGCGTTGAGCGCGTCGCGGGTCTTGAGCCGGTCCGCCAGCACGGCGGCGCGCTCAGGGGCCGGCAGCTTGCGCAGCGTCTCGGGAAGCTCGTCCTCGCGCACGGTGTCGAGCTTGCGGCGGCCGGCGGCGACGTCGCTGACCAGATCGCCGCCGCCGGTGATCGCTTCCGAGGCCGCGGCCGAGCGCTTGTTGAGATAGCTCGCCATGTCGGAGGCGGTCGCGGGCGCGGCGGCGGCGATCTCCGACAGTTGCCGGGCCTTGTTCTCGGCGCGCTTTCGCGCGGGCGGCGGGCCGTAGGGGATCACGGTGCCGTTGATCTCGTTCTGGAGGATGATGATCTCCTCGTCGAACGGCGTTTCGATGATGACCACCTCGCCGCCGTCCTGCGGAATCGGGATGAAGCGGCCGTCGCCGCGCTGGGCGACGTCGCGCCACACCCGTTCGGTGTCGCGCGCGCCGCCCGCCAGCACGGCGTTGACGACGATGTCCTTCTGCTTCGCCACCGCCAGCGTGGTCGGGTACTTGGTGTCCTGCGCGTAGTCCATGTGCGGCGGGGCGTCGCCGACCAGAAAGACGATGCGCCGCGTCTCGGGACCCGGCGTCCACGCCAGCTTGTTGACGGCGATGTCGAGCGCCTCGTTGACGCTTTCCGGCCAGTCGCCGCCGCCCTGCGCCTTCAGCGCCAGCAGGTTGCCGTAGAGGTCCTGGATGTCGGCGGTGAGGTCGAAGGTCCTGGTGACGTAGTCGTCGCCGATGTCGCGATAGGCGACCAGCCCCATGCGGATGTCGGCATCGGCGTTGCCGTCGGCGATGGCGGTGGCGATCGACCAGATCTTGCGCTTGGCGCCCTCGATCAGGCTGCTCATCGAGCCGGTGGTGTCGAGCACGAAGGCGACCTCGATCGCGGGTTTGGCCGTGGCGGGCGAAGCGACGGCGGCGAGCGGCAGCGCCACCGCCAGAACAGCGGTGCGAAGGATAGCGGTGAACGTCATTTTGCCTCCAGATCGCGCTACGAGGAGCGCGGTTGCACGCCCCCGCGCGCCCGTGATGCTGCTGAGTGGCGGCGAAATCTGATAGGGTTCGAAGATGATGGAATCATACGATGCGAACCTGACGCCGCCGCCGGACCGCCGCCAGTCGCCGACCGCGCTGGCGGTGGCGCGCGGCACCGCGCGCTGGCTCGCCCTGCTCGGCTTCTCCTGCATCAGCGAACTGCCGCTGCCGTCGGGGCGGCGCGCCGATCTGGTGGCGCTGAACGGGCGCGGCGAGTTATGGATCGTCGAGATCAAGTCGTCGGTGGAGGATTTGCGCGCCGATCACAAATGGCACGAATACCGCGCCCATTGCGACCGGCTGTTCTTCGCGTTCCCGCAAGGCTTGCCGTGCGATATCTTCCCGGCCGGAACCGGCCTGATCGTCGCCGACGCCTATGGCGCGCATCTGCATTGCGAGGCGCCGGAGCACCGGCTGCCGGCGCCGACCCGCAAGCTGATGACGGTGCGGTTCGCGCTCGCCGCGGCGCAGCGCATCAACCGGCTGCTCGATCCCCACGGCCACGCCGGCGATGATTTATAGAGCAGCTCGGTTTCGATGGAATAAAATCCGTCATTGCCGGGCTTGACCCGGCAATCCATCCTTAAAGCAACTCTTCTTTTTCGATGGATGCGCGGGTCATAGGCGAGCGGAAGCGACGCCGTTCTTCGAACGGCTATGCCCGCGCATGACGATTCCGTCCTGGCTGCGCGTCACGCCACGCGGGCGTCGACCGCGATGTTGCCGTCAAGGAAGCCGGTGAGGCGGCCGCGGATGATGCGCTCGGCCTCGCGCATGATGCGGTCGATCAGTTCCTTCACGGTGGGGATGTCGTGGATCAGGCCGGCCACCATGCCGCAGCTCCACGCGCCGGCGTCCATGTCGCCGTCGATCATGATGCGCGGATAGACGCCCGCGACCTGATCGTGGATGTCGTCGATCTTGAGGTCCTTGCCCTTCACGCGCTCGATCTCGATCAGGCGGTCCACCGCGTCGTTGCGCAGCACGCGCTCGGTGTTGCGCAGCGCGCGCATGATCAGGCGGGTGTCGAGTTCGGTGGCCTTCACCAGCGCCTGCTTGACGTTGTCGTGGATCGGGGCCTCCTTCGTGGCCATGAAGCGGGTGCCCATGTTCATGCCGGACGCACCCATCGCCAGCGCGGCGACGAGGCTGCGGGCGTCCGCCATGCCGCCGGAGGCGACGAAGGGAATCTTCAGCTCATCGGCGGCGCGCGGCAGCAGGATCATGTTGGGCACGTCGTCCTCGCCGGGATGGCCGCCGCACTCGAAACCGTCGACGCTGACGGCGTCGCAGCCGATCCGCTCGGCCTTCAGCGAGTGCCGCACCGAGGTGCATTTGTGGATCACCTTGATGCCGGCGGCTTTCAGCGCCGGCATGTGCTCCTCCGGGCTGCGGCCGGCGGTTTCCACCGCCTTGACGCCGCCTTCCTTGATGGCGGCGATGTATTCCGGGTAGGGCGGTTTGGCGAAGGTCGGCAGGAAGGTGAGGTTGACCCCGAACGGCTTGTCGGTCATGTCGCGGCAGCGGGCGATTTCCTTCGCCAGCAGTTCCGGCGTCTTCTGGGTCAGGCCGGTGATGATGCCCAGTCCCCCGGCATTGGATACCGCCGACGCCAGTTCGGCGAAGCCGACGAAGTGCATCCCGCCCTGAATGATCGGGTGCTGGATGCCGAACAATTCCGTAATCGCTGTCTTCACGCTGACCTCCGAGATGCCGGGCGACGGGTGCCGCCGTTCCTTCGTGGAGTCTGGCACAGGCGCGGGGCCGGCGACAACCTCGATGCGATCCGCTCAGTGCGGCTCGCCGATGTGCCTGCGGCGGATGCTGCGCACCATCCACCAGATCGCCAGCGCCGCCACCGGCACGAAGCCGGCGCTGAGATAGACCGGGTCGATCGTCACCAGATGCGCCTCGTGGGCGGCCTTGGCGAGATAGCCGAACAGGCCGACCACGTAATAGCTGACGGCGGCGACCG
The DNA here is from genome assembly GCA_044463945.1 of Bradyrhizobiaceae bacterium. Classification (GTDB taxonomy): domain Bacteria; phylum Pseudomonadota; class Alphaproteobacteria; order Rhizobiales; family Xanthobacteraceae; genus 62-47. The sequence goes on from JBIQLW010000084.1 coordinate 7,307, forward strand.
ACAGCCCTTCCACCGTGGTTTGCAGCCGCAGTTGCAGGCGGGTGCGCTCGTTCATCGAACTGAGCAGTTGCTGGTTCTGCTGCTGGCGCTCGACATCGACGCGGGTGCGCAGCAGGTTGGCGGCG
>JBIQLW010000085.1:0-6914 GCA_044463945.1 Bradyrhizobiaceae bacterium
ATCCGCAACATCCTCGGCGGCGTGATCTTCCGCGAGCCGATCATCTGCAAGAACGTGCCGCGGCTGGTGCCGGGCTGGTCGAAGCCGATCATCATCGGCCGCCACGCCTTCGGCGATCAATATCGCGCCACCGACTTCAAGTTTCCCGGCAAGGGCACGCTGACGATGAAGTTCGTCGGCGAGGACGGCAGCGTGATCGAGCGCGAGGTGTTCCAGGCGCCCGGCGCCGGCGTCGCCATGGGCATGTACAACCTCGACGACTCGATCCGCGATTTCGCCCGCGCCTCGTTCAACTACGGCCTGTCGCGCGGCTATCCGGTCTACCTCTCGACCAAGAACACCATCCTCAAGGTCTATGACGGCCGCTTCAAGGACATCTTCCAGGAGATTTACGACGCCGAGTTCAGGAAGGACTTCGAGGCCAAGGGCCTGACCTACGAGCACCGCCTGATCGACGACATGGTGGCGTCGGCACTGAAGTGGTCCGGCGGCTACGTCTGGGCGTGCAAGAACTACGACGGCGACGTGCAGTCCGACACCGTGGCGCAAGGCTACGGCTCGCTCGGCCTGATGACCTCGGTGCTGCTCACCCCCGACGGCAGGACGGTGGAGGCGGAAGCCGCCCACGGCACCGTGACGCGCCACTATCGCGAGCACCAGAAGGGCAAGGAGACCTCGACCAACTCGATCGCCTCGATCTTCGCCTGGACGCAAGGGTTGGCCCACCGCGCCAAGCTCGACGACAACGCCGAGTTGGCGAAGTTCGCCAAGACGCTGGAGCAGGTCTGCGTCGCCACCGTTGAATCCGGCTTCATGACCAAGGACCTCGCGCTCCTGGTCGGCGCCGACCAGCGCTGGCTTTCCACCACCGGCTTCCTCGACAAGGTGGCGGACAACCTGACCAAGGCGATGGCGACGGCTTGACGCTGGCGATCAATCGTAGCGAAGGGTGGCCCGGCTGTCCGCGCCACTCTTTGTCGACAGGGGATCGGTTCGCTTGAGCGGAGACTTCGCTAGGCCATGACGCGCGATCAGTTTCGCTTCTTCCATCCGTTCCGGGTGCGCTACTCCGAGATCGACGGCCAGGGCGTGGTGTTCAACGCCCACTACCTCACCTATTACGACACCACCATCACCGAGTTCTTCCGCGCGCTCGGCTACGACCAGTATGCCGACGCCAGGCAATCCGGCGTCGACTTCCACGTCGTCAGATCGGTGATCGAGTACAAGGCCCCGATCCTGTTCGACTGGGAGCTTGAGGTCGGCGCGCGGGTGGCGCGGATCGGCAGTTCGAGCCTGACGTTCGAACTCGCGACCTTCCGCAAGGGCAGCGACGAGCTGCTGGCGACCGGCGAAATCGTCTGGGTCAACACCGACCAGACCACGCACCGGCCGGTGCCGATCCCGCCGGCGACGCGGCAACTGCTCGGCGGCGACCTTCCCTCGAACGGCTGAGGCGCGCTCACGCCGCCGACGGCGCGCCGCCATCGGCAGGCGCATCGGCGGAGGTCTCCGCCGGCCTGGGCCGCAGCGCGCTGATGCCGCCCGCGATCTGCGCCAGCATCGCCTTGGCGATCTCCTCCTCGGCCATGATGACCGACGTCGCGCCGTGATGCTTGAGGTGGGCGACCTCCTCCTGCGAATGGGCGCGCGCGATGATCGGCAGGGCGGCGCTGAGCGCGCGCGCCTTGGCGACGATCTGGCCGCCCTCGAACGCATCCGGGATCGCCACCAGCAGCCCCCGCGCCGCGGTGACGTTGGCCGCTTGCAGCATGTCCGGCGCGGCGGCGTTGCCGTTGAGGAAATCGACGCCTTGCGCGGTCAGCCGCTCGATGATCCCCGGATTGTCCTCGATCACCAGCACCGGGGTGCCGGCCTGCCGCAGCGCCGCGCTGACCACGCTGCCGACCCGGCCGTGCCCGACCAGCACCACATGATTGGTCAGCTTCGACACCGGCAGCGGCTCGCGCGTCGCCGAGCCCTCGTCGGCGACGGCGGGCTCCGGCGCGCCGTCGCTTTCGCCGGCGGACTTGGCGGCTGATTTGGCCGGATCGCGTTTGGCGAGGAAGCGGTCCAGCAGCGCGAACCACAGCGGATTGAGCATGATCGAGATGATCGCGCCCGCCAGCACCAGATCGCGGCCGCGCTCGGTCATCAGCGACAGGCTGACGCCCAGCGTCACCAGGATGAAGGAGAATTCGCCGATCTGCGCCAGGCTCGCGGAAATCGTCAGCGCCGTCGAGGTCGGGTACCCGAACAGCCGGACGATGGCGAAGGCCGCGATCGACTTGCCGAACAGGATGATGAACAGCGTCCCCAGCAGCGGGAACGGCTCCTTCACCACGATCGAGGGATCGAACAACATGCCGACCGAGACGAAGAACAGCACGGCGAAGGCATCGCGCAGCGGCAGCGTCTCGTTGGCGGCGCGCTGGCTGAGTTCGGATTCGCTCAGGATCATGCCGGCGAAGAACGCGCCCAGCGCGAAGGAGACGTCGAACAACAGCGCCGCGCCGAAGGCGACGCCGAGCGAGATCGCGAACACCGCCAGCCGGAACAGTTCGCGCGAGCCGGTGTGGGCGACATAGTGCAGGATCCACGGGATCACCCGCCGCCCCACCACCAGCATGAACACCACGAAGGCCGCGACCTTGCCCAGTGTGATCGCGATCGGCCAGGTCAGCGCCGAAAGGTCGAGGCCGCCCGCCGCCGCCTCACCGTTCATCAGCCCCGCGAGCGGCGGCAGCATCACCAGCGTCAGCACGCAGGCGATGTCCTCGACGATCAGCCAGCCGACCGCGATGCGGCCGCGCTCGGTATCGATCAGCCGCCGCTCCTGCATGGCGCGCAGCAGCACCACGGTCGAAGCCGTGGACAGCGCGATGCCGAACATGATGCCCTTGCCGGCGCTCCAGCCGAGCAGCCAGCCCAGCCCCCACCCCATGACGGTGGCGGCGGAAATCTGCACCACCGCGCCGGGCAGCGCGATGGCGCGGACCGACAGCAGGTCCTTCAGCGAGAAGTGCAGGCCGACGCCGAACATCAGGAGGATGATGCCGATCTCGGCCAGTTCGTTGGCGATGGTCTGATCGGCGACGAAGCCCGGCGTGAACGGGCCCATCACCACGCCGGCGAGCAGGTAGCCGACCAGCGGCGAAACCCGCACGCGCTGGACCAGCGCGCCGAGGACAAAGGCCAGGACCAGGCCGACGACGATCGTGGAAATCAAAGGCGTATTGTGGTGCATGGGCCATTTTGCTGCGGATGCGGTGCGGATGCAATTGCGATGCCAGCGAGTTCACGGCTACCCATCGCCGCACCGCGGCTTCACCCGCCGCCGAACGTTCCGCCTTGAAAGCACTCGGGACGTGAGCGAACCTGTCAACGCACCGGACCGTGCGGATTACGCCGTGCGTCCCCGACGCCGGGCCGTCGCAATCCCGTCGTCAAAAAACCGGACGATTCTTTGCGGCTTCGCAAATCGGTCCGCCGCCGCCGCGCTAGCCTTCTTGCACGCCGGCCAACGAAGGAACACCCGCCATGAAAGATCTCATCGTCAAACTCGAACACGACAAGCTGCACGACCAGGCGCTCGCCTTTGCCGTCTCGGTGGCGGAAACCTTCGACGCCCACCTCGGCGCGGTCGCCTTCGGCAACCTGGCCGGGATGCCGGATTACGGCATGGTCGGCGTTCCCGGCAGCGTCATCGCCAAGCTGCTGGCGCAAAGCGAACAGGCGGCGCGCACTGCGCTCGACCGTTTCCACGTCGCGACCGCGCGCAGCCGGCTGTCGTTCTCCGACCACCTGGTGCTGGAAGCCGGTTTCGGCCCGGCTGAGGCGTTCGCGCTGCTGGCGCGGCACTACGATCTCAGCATCGTGCGCCAGAGCGACGGCGACGGCCCCGACAACGACCTCGTCATCGAGGCGGCGCTGTTCAACACCGGGCGGCCGGTAATCGTCGTGCCCTACATCCAGAGCGAAGGGCTGAAGCTCGACCGGGTGCTGTGCTGCTGGGACGGCGGCGCTCCCGCCGCGCGGGCGGTGAACGACGCCCTGCCGTTCCTCAAGCGGGCCAGGACCGTCGAAATCCTCAACGTGACCGGCAGCCGGGACGACCGGTCGAAAGGCGAGATTCTCGGCATCGAGATCGCCAACCACCTCGCCCGCCACGACGTGACGATCGAGATCGAAACCATATCGGTACCCGACCGCAGCGTCGCCGACACCATCCTGTCGCACGCCGCCGACCGCTCGGCGGACATGATCGTGATGGGCGGCTACGGCCACTCGCGGCTGCGCGAGTTCGTGCTGGGCGGGGTGACGCGCGATATTCTGCGCTCGATGACGGTGCCGGCGCTAATGTCGCGCTGACGCAAGCGCGCCGGCCAGAGTCTGTTTCAACTTCGTTGAATCAGACTCCTCGCTTGTCTTTTTGATAGAGCATGATCTCGTCCGAAAACCGGCTTCCGCTTTTCGGGATCATGCTCTACCGTCGGCCATCGCCGCCGCGACCGCGTCCAGCGCTTGCGCGGCCTTGGCGCCGTCCGGGCCGCCGGCCTGCGCCATGTCGGGACGGCCGCCGCCGCCCTTGCCGCCCAGCGCCTCGGAGCCCTTGCGCACCAGATCGACGGCGTTGAAGCGCGAGGTCAGGTCCTTGGTGACGCCGACGACGATGCCGGCCTTGCCGTCGCCGGTGACGCCGACGATGGCGACGACACCGGAGCCGAGCTGCTTCTTGCCGTCGTCGGCGAGGCTCTTGAGGTCCTTCATCTCGATGCCCTCGACGGCGCGCGCCAGCAGCTTGACGCCGCCGGCCTCGCGCACCCCGGCGTCGCTCGCCGCGCCAGTCGCACCGCCGCCACCGCCCATCGCCAGCTTGCGGCGCGCGTCCGACAGGTCGCGTTCCAGCTTCTTGCGCTCCTCCATCAGGGCGGCGATGCGCGCCGGCATGTCGTCAAGGGTGGTGCGCAGTTCAGCCGCCGCCTGCTTCGCGGTCAGGACGGCGTCGTTGGCGTGCCGGCGCGCCCGATGTCCGGTCAGCGCCTCGATGCGGCGCACGCCGGAGGCCACCGCGCTCTCGCCGGTGACCGAGATCAGGCCGATATCGCCGGTGCGGCGCACATGGGTGCCGCCGCACAGTTCGACCGACCAGCCGAGCGCGTTGGAGCCTTGTGCGTTGTCGCGGGCGCGCCTGCCCATCGAGACGACGCGCACCTCGTCGCCGTACTTCTCGCCGAACAGCGCGCGCGCGCCGGATTCGCGGGCGTCGTCGAGCGCCATCAGCCGCGTCGTCACCTCGTCGTTCTCCAGCACCACCTCGTTGGCGATGTCCTCGATGCGGCGCAGTTCGTCGGAGGTGATCGGCTTGTTGTGGGCGAAGTCGAAGCGCAGCCGCTCCGGCGACACCAGCGAGCCGCGCTGCGCGATGTGATCGCCCAGCACCTGCCGCAACGCCTCGTGCAGCAGATGCGTCGCGGAGTGATTGGCGCGGATGGCGCTGCGCCGGGCGTGATCGACTTCGAGCAGAAGCGGCGTGTCGCGGGTCAACGTGCCCTGTTCCACCGTGCCGAAATGGACGAACAGGTCGCCCGCCTTCTTCTGGGTTTCGGTGATACGCACGCGCACGCCGTCGCCGGTCATCACGCCGGTGTCGCCGACCTGACCGCCGCTCTCGCCGTAAAACGGCGTCTGGTTGAGGACGATGACGCCGCTCTCGCCGCTCTTGAGCTGATCGACTTCCTTGCCGTCCTTGACCAGCGCGGAAACCACGCCTTCGGCGCTTTCCGTCTCGTAGCCGAGGAATTCGGTCGCGCCCAGCTTCTCGCGCAGCGGAAACCAGATCGACTCGGTCGCGGCTTCGCCCGAGCCCGCCCACGAGGCGCGCGCCTTCGCGCGCTGGCGCTCCATCGCGTCGGTGAAGGAGGCGATATCGACGCCGATGCCGCGCGCGCGCAGCGCATCCTGGGTCAGGTCGAGCGGGAAGCCGTAGGTGTCGTACAGCGTGAACGCGGTCTCGCCGTCGAACATGTCGCCCTTCTTCAGGCCGCCGCTCTTTTCGTCGAGGATCGCGAGCCCACGCTCCAGCGTCTTGCGGAAGCGGGTTTCCTCAAGCCGCAAGGTTTCCTCGATCAGGCTCTCGGCGCGCACCAGTTCCGGATACGCCTGCCCCATCTCGCGCACCAGCGCCCACACCAGCCGCCACATCAGCGGCTCTTTCGCGCCGAGCAGTTGGGCGTGGCGCATGGCGCGGCGCATGATCCGGCGCAGCACGTAGCCGCGTCCCTCGTTCGACGGCAACACACCGTCGGCGATCAGGAACGAGGAGGCGCGCAGGTGGTCGGCGATGACCCGCAACGACGGCTTCATCGGGCCGTTCGGATCGGCCCCGGTGAGATCGGCGATGGCGCGGATCAGCGCGACGAACAGGTCGATGTCGTAATTGTCGTGCTTGCCTTGCAGCACGGCGGCGATGCGCTCAAGCCCCATGCCGGTGTCGATCGACGGCTTCGGCAGCGGGTTGCGCATCCCCGGCGCGACCTGATCGAACTGCATGAACACGAGATTCCAGATCTCGATGAAGCGGTCGCCGTCCTCGTCCGGCGATCCGGGCGGGCCGCCGGGGATGTGCTCGCCGTGGTCGTAGAAGATCTCCGAGCACGGGCCGCAGGGGCCGGTGTCGCCCATCTGCCAGAAGTTGTCGGCGGTCGGGATGCGCAGGATCCGCGATTCCGGCAGCCCCGCGATCTTCTTCCACAGACCGAAGGCTTCGTCGTCCTCGGAGAACACGGTGACCAGCAGGCGATCCTTCGGCAGGCCGTATTCCTTGGTGATGAGGTCCCACGCCAGTTCGATGGCGCGGTCCTTGAAATAGTCGCCGAACGAGAAGTTGCCGAGCATCTCGAAGAAGGTGTGAT
>JBIQLW010000086.1:0-6849 GCA_044463945.1 Bradyrhizobiaceae bacterium
CTGCGGCGCGGCATGACGGATGCCGCCCCGCGTCCGGGACACGGCCGGCGGGTGGAAAGGGTTTTTCCTCAGCCGGGGTTTCCTCGCACCCGTCCCGGAAGACTGGATCGCCATCGCCTGCGCGGACGATGACGTCGCGTTTTCGGGCAGATCTTAGCGTCCGGGTGGGCGTGCTTTCTGGACAGATATCCAACACGAAAATCGTCGTCCCCGCGCAGGCGGGGACCCAGTACTCCCTGTCGGATCGAGTTACGCCATCGCGATCGCTGCGGAGTACTGGATCGTCCGCCTGCGCGGACGATGACGCCGCGTTTCCGAGCAACTGTCAGTGTTCGACCGGCCTGCGCGGGGACGCTGTCATCGGGAGGTTTCGCAAGAACGGCGCGTTGAGGTTTCGCGGGGAGGACGGCGTCGAGGCCGCTACTCGCCCCACGCCATGAACGCGCCGTTGAAGGCGCGCTCGCCGGGCGCGCCTTTCTCGATGGCGATGATGGCGCGGCGCTGGTTCGAATAGACCAGCGGGATATCGAACCACGAGCGCTCCTTCAGAAGCTGAAGGTTGCGCGCCCGGTCGCTCTCGACGCTCGACAGCCCGATCAGGAAGAAGCCGTCGGTGACCTTGACCGCCTGCCCGGCGAGCGGAGTGCCGCGCGCCTGCTCGTTGGACTTCATCAACATACCGGGCACGTTGGCGACGCTGCCGTTGTCGTAGTCCGGCGGCAGCACGAAGGTCAGTTCGGCGGTGTGGCTCGCCGGCAGCGAACTGTCGGTGTTGCGGCGGAACGACATCGTCATCTTGAACTTGCGCTCGGGAATCTCGACGTCGGCGCGCACCGCGATGTCGTCCGGCTTGCCGTCGCTGCTCTTGACCGGCTCGGTGCGCCAGATCACGCTGCCGACATACTGCTTGCCCTTGGGATCGCTGGGGTCCTCGTCATACAGCACCACCCGCTGGGCGATCGGCGCGACCGCATCCGTCGCGCCCGGCTGGCCGACGCGGTCGGCGATCTTCGGCGGCGGCGCGGTCGAGGCGTCCTTCGGCGCCTGCGTCGTGACCTGCGCTGACTTGCCGAGCAGGCCGCGCACATAAGCGAGGCCCTTCTGGCCCCACAACAGGCCGGCGCCGGCGAGGATCAGCACCAGCCCGAGGATGATCGCGCCCTTGAACGGAAAACCGCCGCCGGCACCGACCGGGCGCTCGCGGCCGCCGCGCTGGCGCGAGCGGCGCGGCCGCGGCTCCGGCGGCTCGTAGGCTTCCTCGACGCCCTCGTCGTAGTCGTAGGACACGGGTCCGCCGACGCCGCGATCCTCCATGCTCGGCTCGAGCCGGTCGAACTCCGGCGACGGCGAGGGCACGTTGGCGTAGGTGCGGCGCGCGGCGCGATTGGCCTGCGCGGTGGCGCGGCCGAGATCGTCGGCATCGGCCACCACGTCGCGGAAACCGCGAACGCCGTCCTGACCGCCACCATGACCGGCCGGCCCCGACGCGCCCGGACGCTCGCCCTCGAAGCCGCGGCGCGGCCCGCCGCCGCGCTCGCGGGCCGGCGGAAACGACGGGGGGTCGTGCGGCGAAACGCTGTCCTCGTGCGGCGGCTCGGCGCGCGGGCCGTGCTCCTCGGCAGAGGCTTGCGGCCGGCGGTCGAGGAACGAGGGCCGTGACGGCGGCTGAGGCGGCGATGGCTGGGGCGGCGTGCCGCCGGCGCGGCCGGCGTCGCGTTCGGCATGGCGGGCGGCGGCGGCGCGGCTGCCGGCGCGGAACGCATCGCCCGGGCGCGGCCGTCCCTTCGAATCGGTGCGCGCCAGTTCGCGCGCTCGCTGCGCCGCCTCGGATTCGACCTTGCGGATCGCCTCCTCCAGCGACAGCCGCTCGCGGGTGATCTCGGATTCGGTGAGCGGCGGCTGCACGCTGCGCAACTGCGCGATCAGCGCCGAACGGGCACGCTCGTAGAGCGCGCGCCGGCTCTCCCCGGGCGCGTTGGCGTCGAGGCCCGAAACCGCGCGGGCGATCAGCGGATAGTAATCAGCCATATCTCGTCAAGGTTGCAGACCCCGCGGGCCAGGGACACGCGCGATAGCGGCGCCTTGCCCGCACGGACAATCCAGGGACTTTGCCAATATTCCGGTAACAGTCCATTAAGCCTCAAACGGATTTTGCACCAGAATGGTATCCTCGCGCTCGGGGCTGGTCGATAACAACGCGACCGGGCAGCCGACCAGTTCCTCGACCCGGCGGACATATTTGACCGCCTGGGCCGGCAGGTCGGCCCACGAGCGGGCATTGGCGGTCGGCTCCTTCCAGCCCTCGATGGTCTCGTAGATCGGCTCGATACGGGCCTGCGCGCCCTCGCCCGCCGGCAGGTGATCGATCACCTCGCCGTCCAGCTTGTAGCCGACGCAGACCTCGATGGTGTCGAAGCCGTCGAGGATGTCGAGCTTGGTCAGCGCCAGCCCGTGGATGCCGCAGGTCCGCACCGTCTGGCGCACCAGCATGGCGTCGAACCAGCCGCAGCGCCGCTTGCGCCCGGTGTTGACGCCGAATTCCTTGCCGCGGCGGCCGATCTCCTCGCCGATCGCGTCGGTGAGTTCGGTCGGGAACGGCCCCATGCCGACCCGCGTCGTATACGCCTTGCAGATGCCGAGCACGTAGCCCAGCGAACTCGGCCCCATGCCGGTGCCGGTGGCGGCCTGCGCCGCCACGGTGTTCGACGAGGTGACGTAAGGATAGGTGCCGTGATCGACGTCGAGCAGCGCACCCTGCGCGCCCTCGAACAGGATCCGTTTGCCCTCGCGGCGCTTGTGATCGAGCAGGTTCCACACGCTGTCAGCATAGGGCAGCACCCGCGGCGCAATTGCGGCGAGATCGCGCAACAATTCGGCGCTGTCGACCTCGGCGATGCCGAGGCCGCGCCTCAGCGCATTGTGATGCGCGAGCAGCCGCTCGATCTTGTGCGGCAGGGTTTGCAGGTCGGCGAGGTCCATCAGGCGGATGGCGCGGCGGCCGACCTTGTCCTCGTAGGCCGGGCCGATGCCGCGCTGGGTGGTGCCGATCGCGGTGGCCTTGCTGGCGTTCTCGCGCTGGGCGTCGAGTTCCCGGTGCAGCGGCAGGATCAGCGTGACGTTCTCGGCGACGCGCAGGTTGTCCGGCGACACCGCGATGCCCTGCGCGGTCAGTTTCTCGACCTCGGCCAGGAACGCCTGCGGGTCGAACACCACGCCGTTGCCGATCACCGACAGCTTCGAGGGGCGCACCACGCCCGAGGGCAACAGCGCCAGCTTGTAGGTGTTGCCGTTGATGACCAGCGTGTGGCCGGCGTTATGGCCGCCCTGGAAGCGCACCACGATATCGGCCTGCTCCGAGAGCCAATCGACAATCTTGCCTTTTCCCTCGTCGCCCCACTGGGCGCCGACGACGACGACGTTGGTCATACCGAGATCATTCCCCGAAAACGCGCGCCACCTCGCGCGCAGACGGCCCGGCCGTGCGGCGCCGGGCCGTCCCTCCGGATAAAGGAAGCCGCTATCCGACGCAAGCCGCACGGCGCCGCACGGCATCTTTCCGGCGGGACCAAACCATTGATATCCCCGAAAAATCCGCTCCGCCGCGGAGCCCGGCAAAAGCGCTCCCGGAGGCGCCCCGCCGCCGCCGCGCCGCCCGCGCCGGACGGATCATAACGATGTGAGCACGGCCGCGCGGCCAATGCGGCGCAATTGATGCGCGCGCCGCGACGGGGCATAATTTGCCAAGTCATGCTGACTCGACAGACATTCCTTCCCGCAGGCGCGGAGCCCGCCCGAGCGCCGGCGCGCGCGCTACGGGCCTCGGCCGCCCTCCCTCACGCGAGCACGCCGTCATGAGCAAGCCGGTGGTCGGCGTCATCGGCAACATGTACATGATCGAGAACCGCTTCGCGGTGCAGGCGGTCGGCGAGCGCAACATGCGCGCGATCGCCGAGGTCACCGGCGCGCTGCCCTTGATGTTCGCCAGCGTCCCGGAGATCACCGACCTCGACGCGCTGCTCGACGTGGTGGACGGCGTGCTGCTCACCGGCGCGCGGGCCAACGTCCACCCGACGCGCTTCCGCGCCGAGCCCGACCCGCGCCACGAGCCCTACGACCCCAACCGCGACGACGTGGCGCTGCGGCTGATCGATCTGTGCGTCGCGCGCGGCGTGCCGCTGTTCGGCATCTGCCGCGGTTTGCAGGAAATCAACGTCGCCTTCGGCGGCTCGCTGCACCCGGAGATCCGCGACCTGCCGGGCCGCATCAATCACCGGATGCCGCGCCTCGCCAACGGCGAGATCCATCCCGATCCCGAAGTGATCTTCGCCGACCGCCACGACGTGCGGCTGACGCCGGGCGGGCTGTTCGCGAAACTCTACGGCCGCGACACCATCCGCGTGAATTCGCTGCACGGCCAGGGCATCCTCGAACCCGGCCCGCGGATCGTGGTCGAGGGCGTGGCCGACGACGGCACCATCGAGGCGATCCGCGTCAAGGACGCGCCCGGCTTCGCGCTGGGCGTGCAGTGGCACGCCGAATACGATCCGCAACGCAACCCGATCAACCGCGCGCTGTTTCAGGCGTTCGGCGAGGCGCTGGCGGCGCGCGACGGCGCGCGCTGAACGCCGGGCAAGGCAATCATGTCGAAGACCACGCGCGCCACGCAGGCGCTGAAACAGCTCGGCGTCAGCTTCACGCTGCACGAATATGCCTACGACCCCGACGCCGACAGCATCGGCTTGCAGGCCGCCGCCGCGATCGGCGCCGAGCCGCGCCGCGTGCTGAAAACCCTGATGGCCGACCTCGACGGCAAGCCGGTCTGCGTCGTGGTGCCGTCCGATCACGAGGTCAGCATGAAGAAGCTGGCGCACGCCTTCGGCGGCAAATCGGCGAAGATGATGAAGCCGGCCGACGCCGAGCGGCTGACCGGCTATCACGTCGGCGGCATCAGCCCGTTCGGCCAGAAGAAGCGGGTGCGGACCGCGATCGAACATACGGCGTTGCAGGAAAAGACCGTGTTCATCAACGGCGGCCAGCGCGGCTTGCAGGTTCAGCTCGACCCCAACGACGCCCGCGCGGCGCTCGACGCCATCGCCGCCCCGCTGATCGCGTGAACGCGTAATGCGTCGAGGTTTGCGCCTCGACGTCATCCGCAAGTGTCTGACCGGAAGTTCGCCTTTTGGGGTGACGTGCAACACCAAAGCCGTCATGCTCCGCCAACGGGTCCGCGCAAAGCGCGGCCCGATGACAGGCTCCGGCGGAGCATCCGGTACTCCATGGTGGGTCGAATGTCCCACGCACGTCGCGCGGATTACTGAATCGTCCGCCTTGGCGGACGATGACGCCTCGTTTCCGGTCGGACGTGGTGACGACTTCCGATCCGACATCCCTGCACGCCGCCGCGCATGACACCAATTCCGCGCCGCCTCTTGCGAAGCCGGGGCATCTCGCCCAGTCTGCGGCACCCCGCCGCCAGAGACGTGACCGGTCTTGCCTTCCTCCTCCCGCACCCTGCTCGCGCGGCTGTTCGACCGGCCGTATCTGCTGCTGGTCCTGACGGCGATCTTCTGGTCCGGCAACGCCATCGTCGGCCGCTACGCCGCCGGCGACATCCCGCCGGTGACGCTGGCCTTCGTCCGCTGGGCCGGCGCGACCGTCATCACCCTGCCGTTCGCCTGGCGCTATCTGAAGCGCGACTGGCCGGTGATCCGCGACAACCTCGGCGTGATGCTGACGATTTCGATCGCGGGCATCGGCGCGTTCAACACGCTGCAATACTGGGCGCTGGAATACACCCAGGCCATCAACGTGCTGCTGCTGCAATCGGCCGGGCCGCTGTTCATCGCGATGTGGTCGCTGATCCTGCTGGGGGTGCGGCTGACCTGGATGCAGGCCGCCGGCCTCGCGCTGTCGATGCTCGGCGTGCTGGTGATCCTGCTGCGCGGCGACCCCGGCGAACTGACGCACATCCAGTTCAACTTCGGCGACGTGATCTTCACCTTCGCGCTGGCGATCTTCGGCTACTATTCGGTGATGGTGCTGAAGCGGCCGGCGATCCACGGCCTGTCGTTCCTCGCCTTCACCTTCGGCTGCGGCGCGCTGTGCCTGCTGCCGCTGCTGGCGCTCGAACTGTGGCTGCGCCCGGCGATGGCGGTGACGCTGCCCAACCTGCTGGCGCTGGCCTATGTCGTGGTGTTTCCCTCGACGCTGGCCTATTCCTGCTACAACCGCGCCGTCGAACTGATCGGCGCCAACCGCGCCGCGCCGTTCGGCCATCTGGTGCCGCTGCTCGGCACGGTGCTGGCGATCGCGGATGCACCTGTTCCACGTCGTCGGCTTCGCGCTGGTGCTGTTCGGCGTCACCATCGCCGCGCGCAAGCCGCGCAAGTCCGCGCCCTGAGCGAGCGATCGCCGCCACCCCGGGAGTCTGGCTCGAAATTCGTTTTTGGAACGGCCCAACACGGGAAACGTCATGCTCCGCGAACGCGGAGCATCCAGTATTCCATGTTGGATTGAATTTCCCATGCTCTCGCACGGATGACTGGATCGTCCGCCTCCGCGGACGATGACGCCTCGTTTCCGGTCAGACTCTCAGGACAGCGGCTTCGACATCAATTGATGTTCGAGCCAGCCGCTCAGAACGTCAGCGCCTTCACCTGCTTCACCTGCGGCAATTGCCGGATATCGTCGAGCACGTCGTCCGGCACCGCGCCGTCCACCTCCACCAGCGCGATGGCGTCGCCGCCCGGGTGGTGGCGGCCGAGGTTGAAGGTGGCGATGTTGACCCTGGCGTCGCCGAGGATCGAGGCGAACTTGCCGATGAAGCCCGGCTTGTCCTCGTTGGTGACG
>JBIQLW010000087.1:0-6765 GCA_044463945.1 Bradyrhizobiaceae bacterium
CAATCGTCCCGATGTTGCAATGCGGCTTCGTGCGTTCAAACTTCTCTTTGGCCATCTATGTCCACCTCTCATGGCCGGGCATCTGCACGGCTCAACGGCTTCGAACCGGCGGCTGGTTACTCAAAAAAACGGCCCTGTTCAAGTCATAGGTTCTGGGCCAATCTTGTCGCCAATGCCGGGAATGACGGCTCATTTAGTCATCCGGACGAGAAGATCAATCGGGAGGCATCCATGACCCCGCCAACCTCCACGCCGGCCGCCAAAGCCGCCAGCCATCCGGCCACCCCGCCGCTGCCGCAGGCAAAGCCGGAAACGCTCGGCCTGTCGCGGCCGCGCCTTCAGCGGATGTCGGACGCCTTCCGCCGCGACATCGACAACGGCACCACGCCCGGCGTGACCATCATGGTGGCGCGGCGGGGCCAGATCGGCTGGTTCGACGCGCTGGGCCGTCTCGACCCGGCGTCCGACGCCGCCATGCGGCACGATGCGATCTTCCGCATCTTCTCGATGACCAAGCCGATTGTCTCGCTGGCGATCATGATGCTGTTCGAGGACGGACGGCTGCTGCTCGACGACCCGCTGACCAAATACATCCCGGAATTTTCCGGGCAGAAGGTCGGCGTCGAGACCGGCGGCAAGCTCGACCTCGTGCCGCTGGCGCGGCCGATCACCATCCACGACCTGCTGCGCCATACCTCCGGCCTCGCCTACGAGCACACCGGCAACGGTCCGGTCCACAAGATGTATCAGGACTCGCAGGTGCGCAGCCGCAGAATCGACAACGCCGAGCACGCCCGCATCGTCGCCGGCCTGCCGCTGCTGTGCCAGCCGGGCACGGCGTGGAACTACAGCCGCTCCACCGACATCCTCGGCCGCGTCGTCGAGGTGGTGTCCGGCCAGACGCTGGGCGCGTTCCTCACCGAGCGCATCCTCGCGCCGCTGCGGATGACCGACACCGCGTTCCACACCGGCGCGGACAACAAGCACCGCCTCGCCCAGCCGTTTGCGGCCGATCCGTGGAGCGGCGATCCGGTCAGGCTGTTCGACATGACGGAAAAGCCAGCGATGGAATCCGGCGGCGGCGGGCTGGTCTCGACCACGATGGACTATGCGCGGTTCTGCCAGATGCTGCTCAACGGCGGCATCCTCGACGGCGAGCGCATCATCGGCCGCAAGACGCTTGCCTTCATGGCGTCCGATCACCTCGATCCGGCCATCCCGCGCAACGGCACGCTGCTGATGCCGGGCCACGGCTTCGGCCTCGGCTTCTGCGTCCGCACCCATGACGGCATGGCGTCGGTGAGCGGCTCGGCCGGGCAGTTCTTCTGGAGCGGAATCGCCGGCACCTTCTTCTGGATCGATCCGAAGGAGGACCTGTTCGCGGTTTTCATGTCGCAAGGGCCGGGCCAGCGCGAATACTTCCGCAACGTGGTACGCAACCTGGTCAACGCGGCGGTGGAGTAAACCGCACTCTCTCCGTCATGCCCGGCTTCATGCCGGGCATCCACATCCCGATGAGGCTCAGCGAAGCTGAAGACGTGGATGGCCGGGACAAGCCCGGCCATGACGAATTGAATCCATTTCCGATAACTGGATCACTTTGCATACTGGATCACCCGCCTTCGCGGGTGATGACCAAGCATATGCTGACGCAATCGACCTCAACTGATCGTCGCGCCGCCGTCGATGACGATGGTCTGCCCGGTCATGAAGTTGCCGGCGGCGGAGCCGAGGAACACCGCCGCGCCCGCGATCTCGTCGGGGACGCCGATGCGCAGCAGCGGCGAGCGCGAGGTCGATGCCTTGAGGTTCTCCGGGTTGTCCCACAGCGCCTTGGCGAAATCGGTCTTGATGAGGCCGGGCGCGATGCAGTTCACCCGCACGTTGTGCGGGCCGTATTCGCAGGCGAGGTTGCGCGCGAGCTGCATGTCCGCCGCCTTCGAGATCGCATAGGCGCCGAGGATGGTCGAACCCTTGAGGCCGCCGATCGACGACACGATGACGATCGAGCCGTCCTTGCGTTCGATCATCTGCGGCACCACCATGCTGATGAGCCAGTTGTTGGCGACGATGTTGTTGCCGAGGATCTTGTTGAACTGATCGTCGGAGATGCCGGCGAGCGGCCCGTAATACGGGTTCGACGCCGCGTTGCAGACCAATACGTCGATCTTGCCGAACGCCTTGTTGCTCTCGTCGACGAGATTTTGCAGGTTCTCCTTGCTGGAGATGTTGGCGGCGATCGCCACCGCCGTGCCCTTGCCGAACTTGTCGTTGATCTCCTTCGCCACAGAATCGCAGACGTCCTGCTTGCGCGACGAGATCACCACTTTGGCGCCGTGCTCGGCCATCCGCTCGGCGATGGCGCGGCCGATGCCGCGCGTCGAGCCGGTGACGACCGCGACTTTTCCCGACATATCGAACAAGGTCATGTGCTTCTCCTGTTGGAATTTCCGTGGTGAACTGACGTTGAGATTGTTTATGCGAGCTTGGTGACGCCCGCCGGCTCCGCGCCCGAGGGCTGATGCATCGCGGCGTGCGAGGGATCGGCGATCCACGGCTGCTGGTTGACCATCGGAATGCGCCAGCCGCTGTGATCGTCGCTCGCCAGATGATCGAGCCGCGTCACCGACACGTTGTCGATGGTGAAGGCCAGTCCGCGCTCCGGCTGATCGCCGAGCGCTACGCCCAGCGCCGCCTTGATGGTGCCGCCGTGCGCCACCACCACCACGTCACCGCCGGCGTGACGCCGGTTGATGCGCGCGATCGCGCCTTTGACGCGATTGTAGAGGTCCATGAAACTCTCGCCGCCCGGCGAGGGCTCGTCGATCGGCGCGAACCAGTAGGTGCCGACGGCGCTGGGACGGCTGGCGAAGAACGCGGCGCGGTTGAGCCCCTGCCACGCGCCGAGATGCTGCTCGGCGAAGGCGGCGTCGTGCGCCATGGCCTCGGGCCGCGGATAGCCGGCCTGCCACAGCGCGGCCGCGGTCTGATGCGTGCGCTTGAGATTGCTCGCGAACCACGCCGCCGGGCGCGGCAGGATCTTGGCGACGGCGTCGAACACCACGCGGTCGCTGCAATCGCAGCCGATGTCGGTCTGCCCGTAGATGCAGCCGCCGTCCTCGCGCACCGGCGCGTGACGCACCCACCACCATCGCGTCGCGACCATGCCGGCGGGAACGCTGTGCTGGGCGACGAATGCAGGCTGCGGAGGATTCGACATGGCAAGCACCCTTCAATACTGTTTCCTGCGGCTGTAAGTGAGATATAGCGGGACCGCAAGTCAACGCCATGTCGATCATGGCCGTGCCCGCACACCGCTTCAAACATTGTATGAATTCCGTCACACGGTCATCACACGGCAATCGGAGAGTTTCATGGGTCGCCTCGAAGGCAAATCGGTCATCATCACCGGCGCGGGCAGCGGCATCGGCCGTGCGGCGTCGCTGCTGTTCACGCAGCAAGGCGCGAAGCTGATCGCGGTGGACCGCAGCGACGGCGTCAACGAAACCGTCGATGAGGTCCGCAAGGCCGGCGGCACCGCCGAGGCCGTGACGGCGGATGCTGGCTCGGAAAAAGACGTGATCGCCTTCATCGACAAGGCGCTGTCGGCTTACGGCAAGCTCGACGCCATCTGGGCCAACGCCGGCATCGGCGGCGGGCTGGTGCCGATCGCCGAACAGACCGTCGAGCACTGGCAGGAGGTGTTGCGCGTCAACCTGATCGGCCCGTTCCTCGCGGTGAAATATGCGATCCCGCACATGGTGAAGCAGGGGCACGGCGCGATCGTCTGCACCGCGTCGGTGGCGGGGCTGAAGGCAGGGGCCAGCGGCCATCCCTACGCCGCATCGAAAGCCGGCGTCATCAGCCTGGTGCAGACCACCGCCTATTCGCTCTCCGGCACCGGGGTCCGCATCAACGCCGTCTGTCCGGGGCTGATCGAAACCGGCATGACCAAGCCGATCTTCGACAACGCCAAGCAGCGCGGCACGCAAGACAAGATCGGCCAGCTCAATCCGCTCAAGCGCGCCGGACAGCCGCACGAACTGGCGGCGATGGGGCTGTTCCTCGCCAGCGACGAAGCCTCCTACGTCAACGGCCAGGCGTTCCCGGTGGACGGCGGCCTCACCGCCTCGATGCCCTACACCGGCAAGCCGATCTGAGCGCGGCCGGCGCGCCGGTCACATTCCGTCAGGCGGCAAACCGCCACCCGCGCTTGCCGCCGGCCGGGTGCGCGCCCGCACGCGCTCGCGATAGAAAGTGTAGAGGCCCGAGATCACGATCATCGCCGCGCCGATCATCATCGCGGCGTCGGGGACCTCGCCGAACAGGATGTAGCCGAGCAGGATCGCCCACAGCAACGCGGTGTAGCGGAACGGCGCCACCGCCGAGATGTCGCCGGCGCGCATCGCCATGATGACGCACTGATAGCCGACCAGCACGAAGACCGCCGCGAGCGCCAGAAGGCCGAACACGCGCAGCGACGGCTGCACCCAGCCGCCCAGCGGCACCAGCACCAGCGCGCCGACCGCCGTCACCACCACCGTCGTCAGCAGCGTGATGAACAGCGAGGGGATGTTCGCCGGAATGCGGTTGGTGGCGAGATCGCGCACCGTGCAGAACAGCACCGACATCAGCGCCAGCAGCGCGTACTGGTTGAAGCCCTCGGCGCCGGGCCGCACGATCACCAGCACGCCGGCGAAGCCCGCGCCGATCGCGAGCCAGCGGCGCCAGCCGACCGGCTCGGCGAACACCACCGCGGCCCCGAGCGTGATCGCCAGCGGCAGCGCCTGCATGATCGCCGAGATATTGGCGAGCGGCAGATGCACGATCGCCGCCAGAAACGTCACCGTGCCGCCGACCTCGCCGATTACCCGCACCGCGACCGGCTTCACCATCAGCGTGCGCAGCGGCCGGATGGCGCGCCGATAGAACGCCAGCGCCGCGATCAGCACGATCGCGACCACGCCGCGCACCAGCATGATCTCGCCGAAATTGATCTCCGCCGACACCTGCTTGGTGATGGCGTCGTTCATCGTGAAGCTGGCCATGGCGACGGCCATGTACAGGCTGCCGCGAAGGTTGGGGGAGAGGGGCAAGGCGATGTCCGGATCGGGCGCGCATGGCCGCGCGCCAGCGGCAAAGCATCGAGCGGCGGCGAAAGGAATTGCGGAAACAACCGAGGTGCGATCCGGACCGGACCGCACCTCGGATTATCGGGTTATTTCGCGCCGGCCTTCTGTGCGTAGTCCCATGCCGCTTTCGACAGCGGCACGGTGCGCTTGGCCGACTCCATCGCCTTGGCGTTGGCCGCGGTGCCGTCGCGAATCCGGCCGGCGATGCCCTGCGTGATGCAGGCGAGACGGAACAGGTTGTAGGCGAAGTACCAGTTGAAATCCGGCACCGCGTCGCCGGTGACGTTGCAGTAGATCGCGGCGGCCTCATCCATGCTCGGGATGTTGAGCGCCTTGAGATCGGCATTGACCAGACCCGGCATGGTCCACTGCATCAACAGATAGGTGAAATCCGCCATCGGATCGCCGAGCGTCGACAGCTCCCAGTCCAGCACCGCCTGCACGCGCGGCTCGGTGGCGTGGAAGATCATGTTGTCGAGCCGGTAGTCGCCGTGCACCACCGACACCCGCCGCTGCTCCGGCAGCGTGCGCGGCAGCCATTCGACCAGCCGCTCGATTTCCGGAATCTGCTGCGTCTCCGAGGCGCGGTACTGCTTGGTCCAGCGATCGACCTGCCGCGCGAAATAATTTCCGGGCTTGCCGAAATCGCCGAGCCCGATGGCCTGCGGGTCGAACTGGTGCAGCTTCGCCAGCGTCTCGATCTTGCTGGTGAAGATGGCGCGGCGCGCCTGCGGCGTCTGGCTCGGCAGCGTCGGATCCCAGAACACCCGTCCCTCCTCCATCGACATGATGTAGAAGGTGGCGCCGATCACGGAATCGTCGGTGCACAGCGCATAGGCTTTCGCGACCGGAAAGCCCTGCTTGCCGAGCGCGGCGATGACGCGGAACTCGCGGTCGACCGCGTGCGCCGACGGCAACAGTTTGCCGAACGGCTTGCGCCGCATCACGTAGGAGCGGCCGGGCGTGTCGAGCCGATAGGTCGGATTCGACTGGCCGCCCTTGAATTGCAGAACCGTCAGCGGCCCCGCATAACCTTCAACGTGCTCGCGCATCCAGTTGTCGAGGCGAATCTCGTCGATCCGATGCCGTTCCTCGACCGGCTTGGTGCCCGAATATTCTTCGTCGGTTCTCACGCCTTCCGCCAAGTGGCGCTCCTCTTGGTTGTCCGTCGGTCGGTTTCCCGCCGGCTTTCGACCAGACGGGAGCGCCACATGGGCTCCCGCTACTTCGATGCCGTTTGATTGGCATACTTCCGAAGTTCAAGTCTGGCAATGGCGCGGTTGTGGACCTCGTCCGGCCCGTCCGCCAGCCGCAACGTGCGGACGTGGGCGTAGGACTCGGCGAGACCGGCCTCGTCGGACACGCCGGCGGCGCCGAACGCCTGAATCGCGTGATCGATGATCTTCAGCGCCATGTTCGGCCCGGCGACCTTGATCATCGCGATCTCAAGCTGCGCCGTCTTGTTGCCGACCTTGTCCATCATGTCGGCGGCCTTGAGGCACAGCAGCCGGTTCATCTCGATGTCGGTGCGCGCCTCGGCGATGCGCTGCTCCCACACCGACTGCTCGATGATCTTCTTGCCGAAGGCCACGCGCGACGACAGCCGCTTGACCATCTTCTCCAGCGCTTCCTC
>JBIQLW010000088.1:0-6437 GCA_044463945.1 Bradyrhizobiaceae bacterium
AAGGGGTCAAAATTGGACGCCGATACGGGGTCAAAGTTCAACGCCGATTGACACCCGCCGCCATCGGAAAGCTTGTATTCCGCTTGCCGACCCTTGGCGGAGCGGCACGTCGTGTCTGTCAAGGCCATTGATGCCTCCCGCTGTTGGCCTCGAACCAACAAATACCCGACTGAGGCCAACATCAAGGCCAACAAATTCTTGGGATCGGCTGAAATCTGACGATGCAGAGCGAGATGGCGAAGGACATCAAAGAAGAAAAAGTTTAGCTATTTCAGCATTATATGAGATGCGGTGAAACGTTCTGAGATGTCGGGAGAAAAGGGTGATGGTGCCCAGGGGCGGGATCGAACCACCGACACTGCGATTTTCAGTCGCATGCTCTACCAACTGAGCTACCTGGGCTATCGCCGGGCCGAAAGGCCGGGCGCGCCGGTTTATAGTCAGGCCGGAGCGCCGTGTCCACCCGCCTTAGCCGGTGTCGTCGGTGTCGTCGTCGCGGCCGGGCACCACGTAGGTCTCCGACAGCCAGCGGTTGAGATCGACCTCGCGGCAGCGCTCCGAACAGAACGGGCGTGCTTCGGGGGTAGCCGGCTTGCCGCAGATCGGGCAGGGCCGGGCCGTCTTGCTCCGGGCCGGGGCGGGGTTCCCCGGGGGCCGGTCAGCCGGCATTGACCCAGCCGTCGCGGATCGGGAACTTCTCGCCGCCGAGCAGCGTCACCGTCTCGTACAGCGGCAGGCCGACCACGTTGGTGTAGGATCCCACCATCTTCACTGCGAACGAGCCGGCGATACCCTGGATGGCGTAGCCACCGGCCTTGCCGCGCCACTGGTCGGAGGCGATGTAGCCGTGGAGGTCCTCCTCGGTGAGGCGCTTGAAGCGCACGCGGGTCTCGACCAGCCGCTGCCGGAACGCCGCGCTCGGCGTCACCAAACAGATTGCAGTGTAGACCCGGTGGTTGCGGCCCGACAATAGCCGCAGGCACTGCATGGCCTCATCGGCCAGTTCCGCCTTGGGCAGGATGCGGCGGCCGACCGCCACCACGGTGTCGGCGGCAAGGATGAAGGCGTCGCGCAAGCCGTCGTCGTGCTTCAGCGCGGCAAGCGCCGCTTCCGCTTTGGCGCGGGCCAACCGGTTGGCACAGGCGCGCGGCAGTTCGCCCCGCGTCGGTGTCTCGTCAACGTCGGCGGGGCGCAGCGCGTCGGGCTGGATCCCGGCCTGATTGAGCAGCGCCAGGCGGCGCGGCGAGCCGGAGGCGAGAACCAGCTTGAAGCGGCTGGACGGAGAGGGGCCAGACATGGAAAAAGATCGATCTTTCAGGCGCGGTTTGCGGCGCGCGGGACCGTATCGGAAGCCGCCCGCTTCGACAACCGTCCGGCGGGGCGGCCGAAAGCCGTTGCCAAACCGGCCGGCGGTTGCCATCAAGAGCTGTCATGATCCGTCCGTTCAATGCCGCGACCCGGCAGGCCATCGCCGGATGCTGCGCCGCCTTCGCCCGTGCCGCGCCCGATGCGGCGGCGGGTCGGCTCAAGCGCGCCGCCGTCGCCATCACTCTGGCGCGCGCCGGCGCGGGCGGTGATGGAACCGCGCTGCTGCTGACGCTGCGCGCCGCCAGCTTGCGGGCCCACAGCAACCAGTGGGCCCCACCGGGCGGGCGCTGCGATCCCGGCGAGACACCGGTCGAAACCGCGCTACGCGAACTCGACGAGGAAATCGGGCTGAAGCTCGGACGCGACGCCGTGCTCGGCATTCTCGACGATTATCCGACGCGCTCCGGCTATCTCATCACACCGGTGGTGATGTGGGCTGACGACACCGCGGCGCTCGCGCCCAATCCGGCGGAGGTCGCCTCGGTCCATCGCATCGCGCTGACCGAGGTCGAGCGCGACGATGCCTTCAACTTCGTGCGCATCCCGGAGAGCGAGCGCCGGGTGATCCGCTTCAGCCATGACGGCGATTTCATCCACGCCCCGACCGCGGCGCTGATCTATCAGTTCCGCGAGGTGCTGGCCGGGCGCGCCACCCGCGTCGCCGAACTGGAGCAGCCGGTGTTCGCATGGAAGTGAGCGGCGCTGGTCTTCGCTTGCGACAATTTCCGTGCTGACTTGGCGGGCGTGCTTGTTACAACGAGCCATGCGCCTCGAAACGATTCGCCGATTCGGACTGGGACTGATGACGGCCGGACTCCTTGCCGTGCCGCACGCCGGCGCGGCCGCCGCGCCGCCGCTCGCGGCAACGGTGGCCAATGCGCGGGCACAGGCGGCGACGCCGCAGGCGATCGCCGAATATCGCCGCAAGCTGCAAATCTATCTCGCGGCGCGCGAAGCCTATAACGCCGAGGCCAGCGCCTATTGGGAGGCGATCGCGGCGAAACGGCGCATTCGCTTCGCCAAGCGCCGCGACGGCCAGCCCATCGCGCTCGACGACTATGTGCTGGCGCAGCCGCCGGTCTACGACGGCCCCAAGCGGCCGATCAACCCGCAGCCCGAGGAGGAGCCGGAGCCGCGCGTACGCAAGCCGCTCCCGGTGGTGGCCGATTTCCTTCAGGCGGCGCGCGAGCATTTCCAGTTCGTGCCGACGCGCCCCGCCAGCGAAATGGAGTTCAAGCGCGCCTATGCGCGGACCGCGACCGCTTATGGTCTGACCCGCGAGCAGGCGGTGCGGGTCTATGCGTTCGAGACCGGCGGCAACGGCAACCATGACATGCAGTCGGGCCTCAGCTCCGGGCGGCCGGGCGCGAAAGCGATCTCGACGGCGGTGGGCTACAATCAATTGCTCACCACCAACACGCTCAATCTCGTCGCCGAGCAGGGCGACGGCATCCTGAAAGCGTTGCGCGAGAAGGCGGCGCGGCTGTCGGGCGCGCAGCGTCAGGCGATGGAGCACAAGATCGCGGTGTTCCGGCGGATGCTGGCGTTCGCGCGCTCGGTGCCCAATAGCTGGAGCGAGCACGCCAAGCTCGGCGCGACACCGCGCGGCTGGGGCGTCCACGCGCTGGTGCTCGACATCGACATTGGTCCGCTCCTGCAAACCCACAAGCTCTTGACCTCGGTGATCTTCGCCCGCAACAAGGGCTATCGGCGACCGCTCAGCGCCGCCGAACTGGAGATGATGAACCTGACCGGCGACGGCACCGGCTTCGACATGGTTACGATGCCGATGGCGTATCGCGAGCGGGTGCCGACCTCGAACTTTTTCCAGCGCTCGGGCTATGAGCGCAATCCGGTGGCGATCCGTCACAACACGGTGGCGAAGCTGCTCGCGGTCACCGACGAGCGGATGGACGCCAACAGCGCCAAGCCCGGCGCGCGCGAACTCGCGGCGGCGTTCTAGGGCGAATGACGCCTTGGTGTCCCGGATGCGATGCGGCGCAAGCATCAGCGCGGTGCCGCTTCGCTGATCCGGGGCCGTTCCAAGCGATGCCTTTGCTACGGTCCCGGTTCTGCGGAGCAGCGTTACACGCTGCACCGCACCTGGGACAAGGCGGGCCTCATGCGACGGCAATGACACACGACAAAAGGAGGCGACGGGAATGCACAGGGTAGCGAAGGCGGCAATGGGACTGGCGATCACCGCCGCGCTGGTCGCCGCCGGCGCGGCGGAGGCCGCCGATCAGTTCAAGCTCGGCAACAACCAGCACATCGCCTGTAGCCGCGGGCTCAGTCCCGGCCGGCTCAACACCGCGACCTGCCGCTCCTATGCCTACCTGTTCAACACCAGGACGTCGGAATATTTCCGCTGCGCCGTCAGCCTCGAGGTCACTCGCAACAGCAAGGAAATTCTCAACGTCCAGACCTCCGGCGGTTGTGAGCGGAAGCCGCGAATCTTCGATCAGGATTCCGACTATTCCTTTGAGGCGACAGAAACCGAGCCGCCCAACACCAACTCGTTTTTCGGTCAGGGCGGCTATGCCATCTGGGCCAGCGACAACAATGCGCAGAAGATTCGCGGCTGCATCACGGTGGCGTCCGGGTTGGGCTCCGATGTCTCGAAATGCGTCGACATGACGTTCCGCTAGAGCTTTTCTGCTTTTGACGGAATCATCCGCCGTCATGCGCGGACTTGATCCGCGCATCCATCTTTCTGGAAAATGATGGATTGCCGGGCCTTCGCCGCGCCGAGGGGGCTTCGGCCCCGCAGGCGAGTCAAGCCCCGGCAACCACATCTCATGTCACGGTGTTTCCGTCGAAATATGAAACGCTCTAGGCGTCAGGCGGGTAGCGTCACCGGGCGGGTCAGGGCGGCGCGCGCGAACTTGCGCGGCGCCATCGCCTTGCCGAACAGGATGCCCTGGGCGATGTCAAAGCCGAGGTGGTGGGCGGTGAGAAAGTCGGCGCGGCTTTCGATACCTTCGGCGACCACGCGCGCGCCATGACGGCCGGCGAGATCGACGATGCCGCGGCACACCGTCTGTTTCAGGCGATCGCCGGCGAAGCCGGTGACGAACTGCCGGTCGGCCTTGAGTTCGACGAACGGAAAAACGTCGAGGTCCATCAGGGCGGGCCATTCGGCGCCGACGTTCTCGATTGATACCGCGACGTTGTGGAACCGGATTCGCCGGGCGACATCGACGATGCGGTCGAGATGAGCCAGCACCTCGGTGCTCTTGAGTTCGATCAGGAGGCCGCCGAACGCGGGATGCGTCGGCATCCGCCGGCACAGCGCGCGGATGTTGCGGTCGTCCAGCAGGAAGGAGGCGGGAAGGTTGATCGAGAGATCGACCGGGCCGGTGCGCTCGATGAAGTCGCGCCAGTCGCCGATGGCGCGCGCGATCACGAAATCCGCGAGGCTGTGAAAGGCGGTGTCGCCGTCATCGGGGATGAAGCCGGCGGGCAGCACCACGCCCCATGTCGGGTGCCGCATCCGGATCACGGCCTCGGCACCGCGCGGGACCAGGGTGCGGATGTCGATCTTGCGCTGATACCACAGCTCCAGCCAACCGGCCTTGAGCGCCTCGGTGACCTCGACCACCGGACGCGGCGGCGCTTCGGTCGGCAGCAGCGCGGCGATGCTGGCGCGCAGGCTTTCGACGCCGAACGGCGTTTGCAGCGTCGGCAGCGTGGCGATGCCGAGTTCGCGCGCGGTCTGCCGGGTAGCGAAGGCGAGGATCGAATCCGGCGTCGCGATTGGCAGCACCTTGCCGCAGAACCCGGCCTCCGCCAGGGTTTCGAGTACTTTCCCGGCCTCGATGCCGCCGGCGGACAGGCCCAGCACCACCAGATCGAACCGCTGGGTGGCAAGCAGCGTCCGCAGGTCGGCGGCGCGGCCGCACTCGAAGGTGATGAAGCCGAGATCTTCCAGGGCATCGGCCAGGAAGGCGCGGATGTGCGGCTTGTTGTCGGCGATGCAGACCCTTGGCCTCAGATTGCGCCGGCCGAAGGCGGTAGGCCGGACGGAAAGGGTGTGAGCCGCCAAGTCTGTCATGTTGTTCTTGCTCCCCGTGCTGGCGACAGGGTTTTAACGTTCCCTTGGGGCCGCAATCATGGAGTACCGCGTCACGTTCCACGGAAATGGCCCGGTAACGTTAAAGCGTCGAATGCGGCTCAAACTGGAGCGATCGGAAGCCCAGCGATTTCAAGCGCGTGACGGGCGCAAGGGCAAAGTCGGCATTCAGCCTTGTCCACAGGACCACGCCGGCGGCGCGCTGCGCCGGCTTGGGTATCGCGGGTCGGGGCGGACCGATTCGCACGCGCCCCGCGTGCCGGCGGCTTTGCCGCGCCGCACGGTTGACCGCGGCGGCGCATCCGGTCATTTTTATCGATCCACTGGGAAGGGGTTGAATTTATGAATGGAAAGCTGATTGCCGTCGCCACCGCCGCCGTCATGGCGCTGTCGTCCCCGGCCGCCCACGCCGAGCAGTTCATCAATGTGCTGACCGGCGGCACGTCCGGCGTCTACTACCCGCTGGGCGTCGCCATCGGTAAAATTTTCAGCGACAAGATTGCCGGCGCCAAGACCCAGGTGCAGGCCACCAAGGCATCGGTCGAAAATCTCAACCTGCTGGAGCAGGGGCGCGGCGAGATCGCCTTTACGCTGGGCGATTCGCTGAAAGCGGCGTGGGAAGGCGACGAGGAGGCCGGCTTCAGGAAGAAGCTGACCAAGCTGCGCACCATCGGCGCGATCTATCCCAACTACATCCAGATCGTCGCCACCGCCGAAAGCGGCATCAAGACGCTGGCGGACCTCAAGGGCAAGAGCCTGTCGGTCGGCGCGCCGAAGTCGGGCACCGAATTGAACTCGCGCGCGATCCTGAAAGCGGCCGGCATGACCTACAAGGACATCGGCAAGGTCGAGTATCTGCCGTTCGCGGAATCGGTGGATCTGATGAAGAACCGCCAGCTTGCCGCGACGCTGCAATCGGCGGGCCTCGGCGTCGCCTCGCTCAAGGACCTCAGCAACTCGAACGAGATCAACGTGGTGTCGGTGCCGAAGGAGATCG
>JBIQLW010000089.1:0-5827 GCA_044463945.1 Bradyrhizobiaceae bacterium
GTCGATCGGCCGGTTGGGCCACCGTTGCCTCGCGACCCGGACCACGGTATGACCGCGCACGAAATCACCGATCCAGTTGTACGGCACGATCAACAGCGGCCGGGTGTCCGTGCTGTCGATCAGGCCAAAAGATAGATCGGAATCAATATTCATGGCTTGATCTGGTACGGCCTTGGGCCTGGATTTGGGCTCGGGCCGGGAGGGTAGTGGTTAGCTGCTCCCCGCACCCAGGTAAAGCGCTCCAGCGGCCGATCGACCGGAGCACCGGGCGCCGCGTCAGCGAGGACGAGATATGCTGCTGGTGACCGGAGGCGCCGGGTTTATCGGATCGAATCTGGTCGCGGCGCTCAACGAGGCCGGGCGCACCGACGTCGTGGTGTGCGACTGGCTCGGCGTTGAGGGCAAGTGGCGCAACCTCGCCAAGCGCCAGTTGGCCGACATCGTGCCGCCGGAGCAGTTGACGGCGTGGCTCAACGGCCGGCGGCTGGATGCGGTGTTCCATCTCGGCGCGATCTCGGAAACCACCGCGACCGACGGCGATCTGGTGATCGAAACCAACTTCCGCCTGTCCATGCGGCTGCTCGACTGGTGCACCGTCCATCCGACGCCGTTCATCTACGCCTCGTCGGCCGCGACCTATGGCGACGGCGAACAGGGTTTTGTCGATGATCCCTCGCTTCCTGCGCTGAAGCAATTGCGGCCGATGAATCTGTACGGCTGGAGTAAGCATCTGTTCGACCTTCAGGTGGCCGAGCGCGTCGCGCAACGCGCGGCGCTGCCGCCGCAATGGGCGGGCCTGAAGTTCTTCAACGTGTTCGGGCCGAATGAATACCACAAGGGCGCGATGATGAGCGTGCTGGCGAAGAAGTTCGCTGACATCAAGACCGGCCGCGCCATCCAGTTGTTCAAGTCGCATCGCGACGGCATCGCCGACGGCGACCAGCGTCGCGATTTCATTTATGTCGACGACGTGGTGCGGGTGATGATGTGGCTCTTGGCCTCGCCAACCGTCAGCGGCCTGTTCAACGTCGGCACCGGCCGCGCGCGCAGCTTCCGCGAGATGATGCTCGCCGCCTTCGCCGCGCTCGGCGCGCCGCCGCGCATCGACTATATCGACATGCCGGAAAACATTCGCGGCAGCTATCAATACTTCACCGAAGGCGACGTTACCCGGCTGTGTCAGGCTGGCTATAACGGCGGCTTCACCGCGCTGGAGGCGGCGGTCGGCCGCTATGTCGGGGATTTCCTCGATCACGCCGATCCTTATCGCTAGAGCATGATCCCGAAAAGTGGAAGCCGGTTTTCGGACAAGATCATGCTCAATCAGAAACAATAATAACGGCCATCACCGATGCTGGATTTTGTCACGCTGTCGCAGACCATCGCCCGCAAGACGGTGCTGTGCATTGGCGACATCATGCGCGACGAGTTTGTCTATGGCGAGGTGTCACGCATCTCGCCGGAGGCGCCGACGCCAGTGATCGCGGTCCGTCACAGCGAGAGCAATGTCGGCGGCGCGGGCAACGTCGCGCGCAATATCGCGGCGCTTGGCGCGCACTGCATCTTCGTCGGTCTTGTGGGAGACGATGAAGCGGGGCGCGCGCTGCAAGCGGCGCTGGCGCAAGAGACACGGGTCGAGCCGGTGCTGATCGTCGATCCGGCGCGGCCGACCACGCGCAAGGTGCGGTTCGTCTCCGAGCATTTTTCCACGCACATGCTGCGCGCCGACTGGGAGCAGGCGACGCCGGCCACGGCCGATATCGAAGACAAACTGCTCGATGTCGTCACCCCGCTGCTTGAGCGCGCCGACATCGTGCTGCTGTCGGACTACGCCAAGGGCGTGCTGACGCCACGCGTCATCCGTGCGGTGATCGATGCCGCGCGCGCGCGCGGCACGCGCGTCGTGGTCGATCCGAAAAGCCTGCACTTCGAACTCTATCGTGGCGCGACGCTGTTGACGCCGAACCGCAAGGAGTTCGCGGAAGCCACCCGCAGCCGCGCCGAGACCGGCGACGACATCGCCGCCGCCGCGCGCGAGGTGCTGCAACTGACGGAGTGCGAGGCGCTGCTGGTGACGCGCAGCGAGCACGGCATGACGCTGGTGCCGCGCGCCGGTGCGACCGTCCATGTTCCCGCGCATCAGGTCAAGGTGCGCGACGTCTCCGGCGCGGGCGACACCGTCGCGGCGGTGCTTGCGGTGCTGCTGGCGTCCGGCGCCGATTGGGAACTGGCGCTGCGCGCCGCCAATGCTGCTGCTGCGGTCGCGGTCGGCAAGCAGGGCACCGCGACGGTGACGCTCGACGAGTTGCGGCGCAGGCTGCTGCCAGAAGCCTCGCTCGCCGCCGAGGAAAAGATCGTGACGAGCCGCGACGATCTCGACGCCCGCGTCCGCGCCTGGCGCGAGGAGGGCCTGCGTGTCGGCTTCACCAACGGCTGCTTCGACATTCTACATCCCGGCCACGTCAAGGTCATCACCGAAGCGCGCGCGGTCTGCGACCGCCTGATCGTCGGCCTCAACAGCGACGCTTCGGTGCGGCGGCTCAAGGGCGCGGACCGGCCGGTGCAGAACGAGCGCGCCCGCGCCGAGGTGCTGGCGGCGCTGGAGGCCGTCGATCTGGTGGCGATCTTCGAGGAAGACACGCCGCTCGACCTGATCGCGCGCATCCGGCCGATGGTGCTGGTGAAGGGCGGCGACTACACCCGCGAGCAGGTGGTCGGCCATGAACTGGTAGCGGCCAATGGCGGCGAGGTGGTGCTGGTCAACATTCTGCCCGGTTTCAGCACGACATCGCTGGTTGCGCGCGCGCGCGAGGGCGGCGATCCGCGCGGGTGAGTACCCGATCTTGGATCGTGTCTGTAATTGTTTGAATCAAAACGTGTTTATAGCTGCCATTCTGACGTTCGCGCACGCGCGGGTCGCGTGCTACGACACCCCGGCGCGGCTCGGTGGAGCGAGTCGCTCCTCAATCGAATTTCGAGGTTTTCCAGAATGAGTTTTGCGAAACCGGCTTCCCCTGCCGCGGCGGGCCCTGATGGCGCGATCCGCGTCGGCGTGATCGGCGCGGGCGTCATGGGCACCAATCACGGCCGCGTGCTGGCCGGTTTGCCGCATGTCGCGCTGACCGGGATCGTCGATCCGCTGGACGACCATCGCCAGCGCGCCGACAAGCTGATCGGATGTCCGACATTCGCCGATCTCGACGCGCTGCTGGCCGCCGGCGTCGATGCCGTCACCGTCGCCGCGCCGACCCATCTGCATCACGAGATCGCGCTGGCCTGCATCGCGCGCGGCATCCACGTGCTGGTGGAGAAGCCGATCGCATCGACGGTGGAGGAGGGGCGCGCCATCGTCACCGCCGCGCGCCGCGCCGGCGTGACGCTGATGGTCGGCCATGTCGAGCGCTTCAATCCCGCCGTCGTCGCCATCAAGCAGGCGATCGCGGGCGAGGACATCCTGTCGATCGGGATTACCCGCGTCGGGCCGTTTCCGCCGCGCATGTCGAATGTCGGCGTGGTGATCGACCTTGCGGTGCATGACATCGATCTGATCCGCTGGTTCACCGAGTCCGATATCGTCGATGTACAGCCGCAACTGTCCAGCGCGGTGGCCGAGCGCGAGGATATCGCGCTTCTGCAATTCCGCACCGCCTCCGGCGTGCTGGCGCACATCAATACCAACTGGCTGACGCCGTTCAAGGCGCGCAATGTCACCGTCGCCACGCGCCACAAATACGTGCAGGGCGATCTTCTGACGCGGCAGGTGACCGAGTGCTTCGGCTTCCAGCCCGACGGCAGCTATTCGATGCGGCATCTGCCGGTCGGCCACGACGAGCCGCTGCGGGCGGAACTGATGTCCTTCGTCGAGGCGGTGCGCGGCGGAAGCCTGCCCGCCGTCACCGGCGAGCAGGGCGTGGCGAGCCTGGAGATCGCGATCCGCTGTCTCGCCGCGCCGGCCAACTCGCTTCATGCCGCCGCCGCAGCGCAGCGCCGGGCTGCAAGCTGACGCGCAACATACCGCGCGCCGCCATTCTCAAGTTTGTAATGTGTCAGGTCCCATGAACCAGCAACTTCGCCCAGAGCCCGTTCCGTTCATCGATATCGGCGCCCAGCGCCGCCGGCTCGGCGCTGCGCTCGACGAGGCGGTGGGGCGGGTGTTGAACCATTGCCAGTTCGTCAACGGACCCGAAGTGGCCGAACTCGAACGCCGGCTCGCGGAGTTCACCGGCGCGAAGCATGTCGTCACCTGCGCCAGCGGCACCGACGCGCTCTTGATGGTGCTGATGGCCAAGGGCGTCGGCCCCGGCGAGGCCGTGCTGTGTCCCTCGTTCACGTTCTGCGCCACCGGCGAGAGCGTGGCGCTGACCGGCGCAACCCCGGTGTTTGTCGATGTCGATGCGGAGACTTTCAACGTCGACCTTGCCTCGCTCACGCGCGGGCTTACGGCCGCGCGCCGCGCCGGATTGCGGCCGAAGGGCGTCATCGCCGTCGATCTGTTCGGCCAGAGCGCCGACCACGACGCCGTCGCCGCTTTCGCCGACGCCGAGGGCCTGTTCGTGCTCGACGACGCCGCGCAGGCGTTCGGCGCCACCTACAAGGGCCGGCGGCTTGGCGGCATCGGCAACATCATGGCGACCAGCTTCTTCCCGGCCAAGCCGCTCGGCTGCTACGGCGATGGCGGCGCGATTTTCACTGACGACGCGGCGTTCGCCGACGTGCTGCGCAGCATCCGCGTCCACGGGCAGGGCTCCGACAAATACGACAACGTCCGCCTCGGCCTGACCGGGCGGCTCGATACCATGCAGGCGGCGGTGCTGTTGCAGAAGCTGACGATCTTCGAGGACGAGATCGCCGCGCGCAACGCGGTCGCCGCGCGCTATGCCGAGGGGCTTGGCAATGCCGTCATCGTGCCGCGCGTCGCGCAGGGCAACACCTCGGTGTGGGCGCAATACACCATCCGCCTGCCGAACGGCGGCCGCGACGCCTTCGCCGCGGCGCTGAAGGCCAGAGGCGTTCCGACGGCGATCTACTATCCGAAGTCGATGCACCAGCAGACCGCCTACCGGCACTTCCCGGTGGCCGACGGCGGCCTGCCGGTCAGCGAGGCGCTGTCCGCCGATGTCATCAGCCTGCCGATGCACGCCTATCTCGACGCGCCGACCCAGGACCGCGTCATCGCCGCCGTGCGCGAGGCGGCGGGCGGCTGAGTTAGCCGTTTTGCCCCGCCGCGCGATGCTGTAGAAGCGGCGGATGCTCGGGCGAATCTTCACCGTCGGCGGCTATACCCTGTTGTCGCGCGTCACCGGCTTTGCGCGCGACATCATGCTCGCCGCCATCCTCGGCGCGGGGCCGGTCGCCGACGCATTTTTCGTTGCGCTCAGGCTGCCGAACCATTTCCGCGCGATCTTTGCCGAGGGCGCGTTCAACACCGCGTTCGTGCCGGCGGTGGCCCATGTCGAGGGCTCACGCGGCGCGGTCGCGGCGAAGCTGTTCTCAAGCCGCATCTTCACGCTGCTTCTCACCTCGCAGGTGATCCTGCTGGTGGTGGCCTGGCTGTTCATGCCGCAGGTGATCGCGCTGCTGGCGCCGGGCTTCGTCGATGATCCGGTACGCGGCGACCTCGCGGTGGCGCTGACGCGGATCACCTTTCCGTATCTGCTGCTGATTACGCTGGTGACGCTTTACGGCGGGATGTTGAACGTCGCGCAGCGCTTCGCCAGCGCCGCCGCCGCGCCGATCTTCCTCAACCTGTCGATGATCGTGACGCTGGCGCTGGCGGCGTGGTTTCCCAATGCCGGTTACGCGGCGGCATGGGGCGTGCTGATTTCCG
>JBIQLW010000090.1:0-5620 GCA_044463945.1 Bradyrhizobiaceae bacterium
CGGATCGCGGTGACGTAGCCGCCGGGACCGGAGCCGATGATGATGACGTCGAAGGAAGTGTCAGCCACGTTACACCTAAACCAGCATCGTCATCGGGTTTTCGATCAGTTGCTTGAACGCGCCGATCAGTTCGGCGCCGAGCGCGCCGTCGACCGCGCGGTGATCGCAGCTCAGCGTCACGCTCATCACGGTCGCGGCGACGACGTTGCCGTCGCGCACCACCGCGCGCTGCTCACCGGTGCCGACCGCGAGAATGGTGGCGTGCGGCGGATTGATGACCGCGGTGAAGTCCTTGATGCCGTACATGCCGAGGTTGGACACCGCCGTGGTGCCGCCCTGATATTCCTCCGGCTTCAGCTTGCGGGCGCGGGCGCGCGCGGCGAAATCCTTCATCCGGTTGGAGATCACCGACAGCGCCAGCGTTTCGGCGCTGCGCACGATCGGCGTGATCAGCCCGCCCGGCATCGCCACCGCGACGCCGACGTCGGAGTGCTTGTGCTTCAGCATCCCCGCGTCGGTCCAGCTGACATTGGCGTCCGGCACCCGCTGCAACGCCAGCGCCATCGCCTTCACCACGAAGTCGTTGACCGACAGCTTGTAGGCCGGCTTGCCGTCCTTGCCCTTCGGCGCGGCGGCGTTGACCTGTTCGCGCAGCGCCAGCAGCGCGTCGATCTGGCAGTCCATCGTCAGATAAAAATGCGGGATGGTCTGCACCGACTGCGTCAGCCGCTGGGCGATGACGCGGCGCATGTTGTCATGCGGCACCACCTCGTAGGAGCCGTCCGCGAACAGCGCGCGAACCTGCTGGTCCGACATCGACGGCGCCGCCACGGCCTGCGGCGCAGCGCCGGGCGCGGCGGCCGGAGCCTTGAGACCCTGACCGGACTTCGCCGCCTCCACGTCGCGGGCGATGACGCGGCCGTGCGGCCCGGTCCCGCTGATGCGCGACAGTTCGATGCCGGCCTCCTTCGCCAGCCGCCGCGCCAGCGGCGACGAGAAGATGCGATCACCCGAGGGTTGAGCGGCCGGCGCCGCGGCGGCGGCCTGCGGAGCCGGTGCGGCGGATGGCTGCGGAGCAGCCGGTGCGGCGGTTGACGTCGCCGCGGGCGCGGGCGGTTTCTGCGCCTCGGCCTTTGAAGCCGGAGCCGCCTGCGCTTTCGGCGCGGGCGCACCTCCGCCGCTTGCCGCCGCCTTCACATCCTCGCCGTCGGCGGCGAGGATCGCGATCACGTCGTTGACCGGCACGTCGGCGGTGCCCTCGGGCACGACGATCTTCGCGATGGTGCCCTCGTCCACCGCCTCGACTTCCATGGTCGCCTTGTCGGTCTCGATCTCGGCGATGACATCGCCGGACTGTACCTTGTCGCCCTCTTTCTTGAGCCACTTGGCGAGGTTGCCCTTCTCCATCGTCGGCGACAGCGCGGGCATCAGGATATTGATCGGCATGGCTACACCAGTCGCCAGTGTTGAACATTGTTAACGCGTTCGTAGACAAGCTTATGTGATTTACTAAGGCGTTGAGCAGCCCATCGCACGTCGTACTGCCAAGTGTAAAAAATATCCCCTGACGCTTTCAGTTCGTTTTCATGATTCTGCCAAATGTCTCGCGCGACCGCGACAATTGTAGCCGATCCACCTAACCGACGAATTGATTGACTAACTAAGTCAGGAAAATCAGTTCTTTTCATCACATCGACTACCGATAACAGACGGCCTTGGCGGCCTCGACCACTTCCGCGACCGAGGGCAGCGCCAGCTTTTCGAGATTGGCGGCATACGGCATCGGCACGTCCTTGCCGGAGACGCGCGCCACCGGCGCGTCGAGCCAGTCGAAGGCGTGCTCCATCAGCCGCGCCGCGATCTCCGCGCCGACGCCCGATTGCTGCCAGCCTTCCTCGACCACCACCGCGCGGCCGGTCTTGCGCACCGAGGCGGCGATGGTTTCGGTATCCATGGGCCGGATCGTGCGCAGGTCGATCACTTCCGCCGCGATGCCGTCTTTCGCCAGTTCGTCGGCGGCCTTGAGCGCGTAGGTCATGCCGTTCGACCAGGCGACCAGCGTGACGTCGTTGCCCGTGCGCGCGATCCGTGCCTTGCCGATCGGCACCACGTAATCCGGCAGCTTCGGCACTTCGCCGCTGTGGCCGTAGAGGATTTCGTTTTCGAGGAAGATCACCGGGTTGGGATCGCGGATCGCGGCCTTGAGCAGCCCCTTGGCGTCGGCCGCCGAATACGGCGCGATCACCTTCAGCCCCGGCACATGCGAATACCACGCCGCGTAGTCCTGGCTGTGCTGGGCGGCGACGCGGGCGGCCGCGCCGTTGGGACCGCGAAACACGATCGAGCAGCCCATCTGGCCGCCGGACATATACAGCGTCTTGGCGGCCGAGTTGATGATCTGGTCAATCGCCTGCATGGCGAAGTTGAACGTCATGAACTCGACGATCGGCTTGAGGCCGGCGAAGGCCGCGCCGACCCCGACACCGGCAAAGCCGTGCTCGGTGATCGGAGTGTCGATCACGCGCCGCGCGCCGAACTCCTGCAACAGACCCTGCGTGACCTTGTACGCGCCCTGATATTCGGCGACCTCCTCGCCCATGACGAAGACATCGCCGTCGCGGCGCATCTCCTCGGCCATGGCGTCGCGCAGCGCCTCGCGCACGGTCTGCGTCACCATCTCGGTGCCTGCCGGAATGTCGGGATCGGCGGGGACGTCCGCCACAGCCGGCGGCGCGGGCGCAGCCGATGTCGCGGGCGCGGGCGTCGACTTTGCCTCCGCCGGAGCGGGCTCGGCCTTCGTCTCGGGCTTCGCGGGCTGTGCCGTCACCTTGTCGAGATCGGCGGCGCTCTCGCCGTCGGCGAGAATGGTGGCGATCGGGGTATTCACCGCGACGTCGGCGGTGCCTTCCGGCACCAGGATCTTGCCGAGCGTGCCCTCGTCGGTCGCCTCGACTTCCATGGTGGCCTTGTCGGTCTCGATCTCGGCAATCACGTCGCCGGACTTGATGGCCTCGCCTTCCTTCTTCAGCCACTTGGCGAGATTGCCCTTCTCCATCGTCGGCGACAGCGCGGGCATCAGGACTTGAATCGGCATATTCGCTCCAGAACTTGTAAGGGCTGCGCGCTCAGCGATAGACGTCGGTGTAAAGCTCGGACGCATCCGGCTCGGGATCGCTCTGGGCGAACTCCGCCGCGGCATTGACGATCTGGCGCACGTCGGCGTCGATCTTCTTCAGGTCCTGCTCGCTGACCTTCGCGGCCAGCAGACGGTTGCGCACCTGCTCGATCGGGTCGGAATCGTGGCGCACCTTGTCGACCTCCTCGCGGGTGCGGTACTTCGCCGGGTCGGACATCGAGTGCCCGCGATAGCGATAGGTCTGCATTTCGAGGATATAGGGCCCGTTGCCCTCGCGGCACCATTGCACCGCCTTGTCCGCAGCGGCCTTCACCGCGCGCACGTCCATGCCGTCCACCTGCTCGCCGGGAATGTTGAACGAGGCGCCGCGCTTGGAGAAGTCCTGCTGCGCCGAGGAACGGCTGACCGAGGTGCCCATGGCGTAACGGTTGTTTTCGATGATGTAGATCACCGGCAGCTTCCACAGCTCCGCCATGTTGAAGCTCTCGTAGACCTGCCCCTGATTGGCGGCGCCGTCGCCGAAGTAGGCCACCGCGACGTTCTCGTTGCCGCGATAGCGGTTGGCGAACGCAAGACCGGTGCCAAGCGACACCTGCGCGCCGACGATGCCGTGGCCGCCGTAGAAGTGCTTCTCCTTGCTGAACATGTGCATGGAGCCGCCCTTGCCCTTGGAATAGCCGCCGCGCCGTCCGGTCAGTTCGGCCATGACGCCGTTGGCGTCCATCCCGGTCGCCAGCATGTGGCCGTGATCGCGGTATCCGGTGATGACCTGATCGCCGTA
The DNA here is from genome assembly GCA_044463945.1 of Bradyrhizobiaceae bacterium. Taxonomy (GTDB): domain Bacteria; phylum Pseudomonadota; class Alphaproteobacteria; order Rhizobiales; family Xanthobacteraceae; genus 62-47. Next base: position 3,918 of record JBIQLW010000090.1, read on the forward strand.
TTTCAGCGCCATCTGCACGCCGACGACGATGGCTTCCTGGCCGATGTAGAGGTGGCAGAAACCGCCGATCGCGCCCATGCCGTAAAGCTGGCCGGCCTTTTCCTCGAACCGCCGGATCAGCAGCATTTCACGCAACGCCGCCAGATCCTGCTCCCTGGTAAATTCTACACCGGGTGAACGGGAATCCCCGCTGCTGGTTTCCTGTCCTGTTGCTGCGTGGGAAGTGGTCTTCTTGGGTGAGGCCATGACTCGTCCGGATGAGAGAGGCGATGTCTCTCTCTATCCCAACTCAAACGCACGTGAAAGCCAAGCCTGATGATTGGTGCGTGATGGTTGGCGCGATCGGTGGCGCAGGCATATCGCAATGCAGCGAAAGGACCGGCTCGCCATCGGCACGATGCGATCCTGCGATTCATCGCGGCCAATGACGGCGCAACGTCACGCGCGCAACCGCTCATCAAGATCAGAATCGAGCGCAGCTCGGTGACAAACTTTCACAATAGCGCGACGAGTTACAAAATCGTCAAATTGCTGCCGGTACTCAGCCGCGATATCGACCTCGACCGCGTGGTCGCTTCAGCGCCGTTGAATCTGGCTCTCACCGGGACGGCGGATCGTCAGCACCAGATCGCGCGGGTGGGCATATTCCAGTTGATAGCGCACCCGCTCATCGAGCATGTCCGGGTCCATGCGGTCGGCGCGCAACAGCGCCACCCGCTTCTCGCCCTCGATGCGCTCCTGCTTCAGCCGCGCCAGCTCCGAGGTCAGCGCGACGATCTCCTGATCCAGTTCCTGACGGGCGTTGAGGCCGTATTTGCCGGTATAGGCATTGACGCTGAAATAGCCGACCGTCGCGGCGGCCATCGCGTAGAGGGCCACCCCGGTCAGCAATGCTTTCAGTCGTGCGCGCGAAACCATGCGCGGACGATGCGACACCACGGTTAACGGACCGCTAACCGGGGCGCGGCCCGGCTCACGAAACAACGGTCCTTCCACCGCCCGCGCCCGCGCGGCGGGGATTTACGCCAGCGCCTTCAGCGCCGCCCGGCCGGCGTATTTCGCCTGCGCCCCCAACTGCTGCTCGATGCGCAGCAACTGGTTGTACTTGGCGGTGCGGTCGGCACGCGCCAGCGAGCCGGTCTTGATCTGCCCGCAGTTGGTGGCGACCGCGAGGTCGGCGATGGTGGAATCCTCCGTTTCGCCGGAGCGGTGCGACATCACCGCGGTATAGCCCGCCTTGAACGCCATCTCGACCGCGGCCAGCGTCTCGGTCAGCGAGCCGATCTGGTTGACCTTGACCAGGATCGAGTTGCCCAGCCCCTTCCTGATGCCGTCGGCGAGCCGCGTGACATTGGTGACGAACAGGTCGTCGCCGACGAGTTGGCACTTGTTGCCGATCAGGTCGGTCAATTCCTTCCAGCCCTCGATGTCGTCCTCGCTCATGCCGTCCTCGATGGTGACGATCGGGTAGCGCGCCACCAGTTCGCCGAGATACTTCGCCTGCTCGGAGCGCGAGCGGGTCTTGTTCTCGCCGCCATAGACGTATTGGCCGTCCTTGAAGAACTCGGTCGAGGCGCAATCGAGCCCGAGCATGACGTCCTCGCCCGGCTTGTAGCCGGCCTGCGTGATGGCGTTCATCACGAATTCCAGCGCGGCGTCGGCCGACGGCAGGTTCGGCGCGAAGCCGCCCTCGTCGCCGACGT
>JBIQLW010000091.1:0-5600 GCA_044463945.1 Bradyrhizobiaceae bacterium
CCTTGGCGGCGCGGAAGGCGACCTTCTTGCTGGCCTTGATCTGGATGGTTTCGCCGGTGGCGGGGTTGCGGCCGGTACGGGCGGCGCGCTTGCGCACCTGAAGGATGCCGAGGCCGACGATGCGGACGCGCTCGCCCTTCTTCAGGTGCTTGGTGATGCGGGTCACCAGATCGCCGAGAATGGCCTCGGCCTGCTTCTTCGACAGCTCATGCTCCTCGGCCAGCGCGGCGGCCAGGTGCTTGAGCGTGACGGTGGACGGAGTCGCTGCTTTCTTCGCCATTTTCAGGCCCTCCTCGTTGTTCGAATCCAAGAAATCGAGACGTTTCAGGCATTAGTTGATTCGGAGGGGGGCTGACTACGCTGTTTCGCCTGTAAATGGCCGGTTTTTTCGAATCGGGCCGGGACGCCTCCATGCCGTGGGCGCGGCCGCTGCGGTGCGGCGGAATGCGGACATGGCGACCGGGACAGGCGTGAGCCGCGGAGTCGGATCCCCAGCGGTTCAGGAGTCGAATCGTGATCAGGGAAAAGGGGTAAGCCATTGAAAACAATGGCGCGAGAGACGGGGCTCGAACCCGCGACCTCCGGCGTGACAGGCCGGCGCTCTAACCAACTGAGCTACTCCCGCAACAGATCGTTTCCGACCCGGATCGTGGTGCTGGGACTTAAAGGGGGGACCATCGCAAGTCAAGCTGATGTCGGCCTCCGCGCACCACCCGATGGCGCGGCGTCTCGTCCCGCCGGCGCGGTGATCGAGGCGAGGGGCGAAGGCGTCGGCCATGACGGCGGGCGGGGCCGCGCAACGCCGCCTCGTGCCGTCCTCGGCGTTTCGGGAATGGCACGTCTGACGTGACGGCAGAGGCGTCGCGCTTAGCGGAGCACCTTCAGCACAGGTTGTCTTTTTCCCTGTCGCGCACCCTTGTCTTGCCACTCTTGCTGCGCTGCGCTAAAGCCTCAGAACAATTCCAAGGTGGCCGAATCCTTCGGCCCGGATGACCTCCAAAGCCAAGGATCGCCGATGACCGGCATCTTGCAAGATTATCTGCCCCTGGTGGTGTTTATCGGCATTGCGGCCGTCATCGGGCTCGCCTTGCTGATCGCGCCGTTCATCATCGCGTTCCAGCAGCCGGACCCCGAGAAACTGTCGGCGTATGAATGCGGCTTCAATGCGTTCGACGACGCCCGCATGAAATTCGACGTGCGCTTCTACCTGGTGGCGATCCTGTTCATTATCTTTGATCTGGAGGTCGCGTTCCTGTTTCCGTGGGCGGTGGCTTTCGGAAAGCTCGGCGCGGTCGGCTTCTGGTCGATGATGGTGTTCCTCGCCATCCTGACCATTGGTTTCGTCTACGAATGGAAGAAAGGCGCGCTCGAATGGGATTGACCCCAACTCACGCGCAGTCGTCGGGAACGCTGGTCGCCCCAGCCGCGACCGGCGTCATCGACCCGCGCACCGGCAAGCCGGTGGGCGCCGACGACCGCTATTTCCTCGAAGTCAACAACGAACTGTCCGACAAGGGCTTTTTCGTCGCGGCCGCGGACGACCTGATTACCTGGGCGCGCACCGGCTCGCTGATGTGGATGACCTTCGGGCTGGCCTGCTGCGCGGTGGAGATGATGCAGGTGTCGATGCCGCGCTACGACGTCGAGCGTTTCGGCTTCGCGCCACGCGCGAGCCCGCGCCAGTCCGACGTGATGATCGTGGCCGGCACCCTGACCAACAAAATGGCGCCCGCTTTGCGCAAGGTCTACGACCAGATGCCGGAACCGCGCTACGTGATCTCGATGGGTTCCTGCGCCAACGGCGGCGGCTACTACCATTATTCCTACTCGGTGGTGCGCGGCTGCGACCGCATCGTGCCCATCGATATCTATGTGCCGGGATGCCCGCCGACGGCGGAAGCGCTGCTTTACGGCGTCCTGTTGTTGCAGAAGAAGATCCGGCGGACCGGAACCATCGAACGCTAAGGCTGTACAATGGACGACACGCGGCTCGACACCCTGGGTCAAACGATCGTTGGCGCGCTGCCGGGCGTGGCGATCGGCCATACGGTGGCGTTCGGCCAACTGACGGTGGAAGTCGAGATCGGCAGGATCGTCGACGTCATGCGCTTCCTGCGCGACGATCCGCGCTGCCGCTTCGTCGGTTTCGTCGATGCGACAGCGGTGGATTACCCGGAGCGCGAAAAGCGCTTCGACATCGTCTATCATCTGCTGTCGCCGACCCTGAACGCGCGCATCCGCGTCAAGGGCTTTGCCGACGAGACGACGCAGGTGCCCTCGATCATCGGCGTGTTCCCCGGCGCCGACTGGTTCGAGCGCGAAACCTACGACCTTTACGGCGTGATCTTCACCGGCCATCCCGACATGCGCCGGCTGCTCACCGATTACGGCTTCGACGGCCACCCGCTGCGCAAGGACTTTCCGACCACCGGCTTCGTCGAGGTGCGCTACGACGATGCCGAGAAGCGGGTGGTCTACGAGCCGGTGCAGCTCAATCAGGAGTTCCGCCGGTTCGACTTCCTCTCGCCCTGGGAAGGCGCGGACTATCCGCTGCCGGGGGACGAGAAAAGAAGCGAATAGGCAAGCCGATGACGAAAGCTCTATTCGCTACTCACTATTCGCTACTCGCCAGAGCGCGGAGCGCTTGAGATGACCGAAGTTCCGGGAATGCGCAATTTCACCATCAACTTCGGGCCGCAGCATCCCGCCGCGCACGGCGTGCTGCGCCTGGTGCTGGAGCTTGACGGCGAGGTGGTGGAGCGGGTCGATCCGCACATCGGCCTGTTGCATCGCGGCACCGAGAAGCTGATCGAAACCAAGACCTATTTGCAGGCGATCCCGTATTTCGACCGGCTCGACTACGTCGCGCCGATGAATCAGGAGCACGCCTTCTGTCTGGCCGCCGAAAAGCTGCTCGGCATCGCGGTGCCGCGCCGCGGGCAATTGATCCGCGTGCTCTATTGCGAGATCGGCCGCATCCTCTCGCATCTCCTCAACGTCACCACGCAGGCGATGGACGTCGGCGCGCTGACGCCGCCGCTATGGGGCTTCGAGGAACGCGAGAAGCTGATGGTGTTCTACGAGCGCGCTTCCGGCTCGCGGATGCACGCGGCGTTCTTCCGCGTCGGCGGCGTGCATCAGGACCTGCCGCCGAAACTGATCGACGACATCGAGGCGTGGTGCGAGACCTTCCCGCAGGTGCTCGACGACCTTGAGGTGCTGCTCACCGACAACCGCATCTTCAAGCAGCGCAACGTCGATATCGGCGTGGTGACGCTGGAGGATGCCTGGAAGTGGGGCTTCTCCGGGGTCATGGTGCGCGGCTCCGGCGCGGCGTGGGACCTGCGCAAGGCGCAGCCCTACGAGTGCTACGACGAGATGGAGTTCGACATCCCGGTCGGCAAGAACGGCGACTGCTACGACCGCTACTGCATCCGCATCGAGGAAATGCACCAGTCGGTGCGCATCATGAAGCAGTGCATCGCCAAGCTGCGCGTGGCGGACGGGCAGGGGCCGGTGGCGGTCGAGGACAACAAGATCTTCCCGCCGCGCCGCGGCGAGATGAAGCGCTCGATGGAAGCGCTGATCCACCACTTCAAGCTCTACACCGAGGGCTTTCACGTCCCCGCCGGCGAGGTCTATGCCGCTGTGGAGGCGCCCAAGGGCGAGTTCGGCGTCTATCTCGTCGCCGACGGCACCAACAAGCCCTACAAGTGCAAGATTCGCGCGCCCGGCTTCGCGCATTTGCAGGCGATGGATTTCATCTGCAAGGGGCATCTCCTGGCCGACGTCTCGGCGATCCTGGGCTCGCTCGACATCGTGTTCGGAGAGGTTGACCGGTGATCGCGCAGCCGCCCATCCAGTTCGATCGGACGACCGGCGCGCTTGAAGGGGCCAACCCCTGGGAGCGGCTGGCGGCGGTCGCGCTGCTGACCGGCGCCAAGGTGTCGTCGCTGTTCTCGCATCGCGGCTACGATGCCTGCGCCAACCTGTTGCGCAAGGCGCTGCCGGAGCGCGACATCGCGGTGCGGCTGAACGACGACGCGGTGTTCGTGTTTCCCTATGGCGACGGCTACTGGAGCAAGCTGCTCGACCGCAGCTATGTCTACGAGAGCGAACTGGAATTGCTGTTCAGCGACGCCGCCGACGTCGATTACACGCTGCTCGATTGCGGCGCCAATTACGGCTACTGGTCGGTGCTGGCGTCGAGCCGCCCGTTCGGCGCGCACAAGGCCATCGCCATCGAGCCGTCGTCGGCAAATTTCGCCAAGCTCGCCAACAACGGCAAGGCCAACGGCGACCGTTTCCAGGTGATGCATTGCGCGATCGGCGCGGAGCGCGGCACGGCGCGGCTGTCGGGCAGCAAGCACGAGGCGTTCAGCATCGCCGGCGGGACCGACGCCGGTGGCGAACTGGTGCCGGTGATCGCGCTCGATGATCTGATCGACGATGGCATCATCGCCGAAGGCGGCAAGTATCTGGTCAAGCTCGACGTCGAGGGCGTCGAGATCGAGGCGATCAAGGGCGGCGCGCGGCTGCTCAGGGGCGATACCGTGGTCATGTGCGAGGAGCACGGCAACGACCCGCACCACACCGTGTCGCGCTACATTCTCGAACAGACGCCGCTGAGACTGATCGCTTACGATCCGTCCAGCGGCCGCTTCGAAACCCTGACCGGACTTTCGCTTCTCGACCGCATCAAGGTGGCCTCGAACACCGGCTACAATGTGTTCGGCACCGCCAGCGCCTTCTGGGAAGACCGTTTTCACCGCATGAACGCGACCGCGTCGCGTCGCGTTCACTGAGAGACCGCACCATGTCCGTCCGTCGCCTGGCCCCGAAGGAATTGCAGCCCGCGAGCTTCACGTTTCGCGAGGAGACGCTCGCCTTCGCGAAGCAGCAGATCGCGAAGTATCCGGAAGGCCGGCAGGCGTCGGCCTGCATCGCGATCCTGTGGCGGGTGCAGGAGGAGAACGAGGGCTGGGTGTCGGAAGCGGCGATCCGCGCCGTCGCCGATCTGCTCGACATGCCCTACATCCGCGTGCTGGAGATCGCGACGTTCTACACCATGTTCCAGCTCTCGCCGGTCGGCAGGAAGGCGCACGTCCAGGTCTGCGGCACCACGCCCTGCATGTTGCGCGGCGCCGGCGACCTGATCGAGGTCTGCAAGCACCGCATCCATCACGAGCCGGGGCACGTGTCCGAGGACGGCGACTTCTCGTGGGAGGAAGTCGAGTGCCTGGGGGCGTGCGTCAACGCGCCGATGGTGATGATCTGGAAGGATACCTACGAGGATCTCACCGAGGACACCTTCAACAAGGTGCTTGACGGGTTCGCCTCGGGCCATCCGCCCAAGCCCGGTCCGCAGATCGACCGCCAGCACGCCGCGCCCGTGGGCGGCCCGCGCGTGCTGCGGAACGGCGGTCCGCCGGCGGCGTCGCACGGCGCGCCGAAGGAGCCGGCTCTCGCCGACGCCGAGCCGAAGAAGCAGACCGAGGCCGCCAATTTCCAGGAGCGGCCCGCGCCGAAGCCGCCTGCCGACGACGCGACCAAGAAGGGCAACATGTGATGCTCGACGACAAGGACCGCATCTTCCGCAA
>JBIQLW010000092.1:0-5582 GCA_044463945.1 Bradyrhizobiaceae bacterium
AGGCATCCTTCTCGTCGTTGGTGGTGCCGGTCTTGCCGGCGATCGGCTTGCCGACCTCGCGCACCACGGTGGCGGTGCCGTGCTGGACCACGCCTTCCATCATCGAGGTGATCTGATAGGCGGTCATCGGATCGAGCACCTGCTCGCGGCGGTCCACGAGCTGCGGCTCGGGCTGGTTCTTCCAGCCGCCGGGCGCGTCGCAGCCGCGGCATTCGCGCTGGTCGTGCTTGAAGATGGTGTGGCCGTAGCGGTCCTGAATGCGGTCGATCAGCGTCGCCTTGATCCGCTTGCCGCCGTTGGCGAACATCGAATAGGCGGTGACCATGCGCATCACCGTGGTTTCGCCGGCGCCGAGCGCGTAGGAGAGATAGTTCGGCAGTTCGTCATAGACGCCGAAGCGCTTGGCGTATTCGCCGATCAGCGGCATCCCGACGTCCTGCGCCAGCCGCACCGTCACGGTGTTGAGCGAGCGCTGCAAGGCGTTGCGCAGCGTGGTCGGGCCGTAATACTTGCCGGTCGAATAGTTCTCCGGCCGCCAGACGCCGGCCCCCTGCCCCTGATCGATCTCGATCGGCGCGTCGACCACCACGGTGGACGGCGTGTAGCCGTTGTCGAGCGCCGACGAATAGACCAGCGGCTTGAACGACGAGCCGGGCTGCCGGTAGGCTTGCGTGGCGCGGTTGAACTGGCTCTGATCGAACGAGAAGCCGCCGACCATCGCCAGCACGCGCCCGGTCCACGGGTCCATCGCCACCATCGCGCCGGACACCTCGGGCAGTTGCCGCAGCCGGTACTGGCCCTCGACCTCCTTGCCGTCCTTGCCGATCAGCGGATCGGCATAGATCACGTCGCCCGGCGACAGCACCTGCGAGACCTTGGTCGGCGTCTTGAAGCGCGTCGGCCCGGACGCGGCCTTGGCCCACTTGACGCCGTCGAGCGTGATGAGACCGGTCTGCCGTGTCTTGCTCACCGCGCCGCCGAGTTCGCGGCCGGGCTGGAAGCCGATCCGCGCCGACTGGTCGCTCGCCTCCAGCACCACCGCCATCCGCCACGGCGAGATGTCCGACAGCGATTTCACGTCGGCGAGCTTGACGCCCCAGTCGCCCGAAAGATCGAGCTTGGTCACCGGGCCGCGCCAGCCCTGCGCCTCGTCGAAGTTGACCAGACCCTTGACCATGGTCTTGCGGGCCTCGACCTGCAACTTCGGATCGAGCGAGGTGCGCACCGAGAGGCCGCCTTCATAGAGCTTCTTCTCGCCGTAGCGCTCGAACAGATCGCGCCGCACTTCCTCGGCGAAATATTCGCCGGCGAAGGTGTGCGCGCCGTTGGCGCGGCTGGTCACCGCCAGCGGCGCCTTGCGCGCGGCCTCGGCGTCGGCCTGAGTGATCCAGCCGTTCTCCACCAGCCGGTCGATGACGTAGTTGCGGCGCTCGATGGCGCGGTCGCGGTTCTTGACCGGGTGCAGCGTCGACGGTGCCTTCGGCAGCGCCGCCAGATAGGCGGCTTCCGCCACGGTCAGTTCGTTCACCGACTTGTCGAAATACACCAGCGACGCGGCGGCGATGCCGTAGGCGCCAAGCCCGAGATAGATCTCGTTGAGATACAGTTCGAGGATCTTGTCTTTTGAGTAGGTGCGCTCGATGCGCATCGCCAGCAGCGCTTCCTTGATCTTGCGGGTGAACGACACCTCGTTGGTCAGGAGGAAGTTCTTGGCGACCTGCTGGGTGATGGTGGAGGCGCCCTGCGGCCGCCGGTTCGAGCCGTAGTTCTGGATGTAGAGCAGCGCCGCGCGCGCCATGCCGGGATAGTCGATGCCGCCGTGCTCATAGAAGTTCTTGTCCTCGGCGGCGAGGAAGGCATTGATGACCAGCTTGGGCACCGCCTGGATCGGCAGATAGAGCCGGCGCTCGCGGGAATACTCCGCGACCAGCGAGCCGTCCGAGGCATGGACCCGCGTCATCACCGGCGGCTCGTAGTTCTGGAGCTGCGAATAGTCCGGCAGATCCTTCGAGAAATGCCAGATCAGGCCGGCCGCCGCCGCAACCCCGACCAGGAACACGATGGTGCCGGCCGCGAACAGGAACCCCATAAACCGGAACAGCAGACGCATTCTCGACGATCCGTTCTGACGACGTGACAACCGGCGCACGCAGCCCCGGCGCAAAGGTCCTTCAAGGCCGGCGACCCGTGGCCAACGACCACCCGCGGCAAACGACACCCGTGGCAAGCAACATGCGAGAGGTCCCCTCGCCGCCTCGACCGGAGCCGTTCCGGTTGATTCTGTCGCACCTTGGTCGGCTTCTATAGAGCCGAGGCTGTGTCCAAACTAGGGCTTGGCTCCGCCGGGACGCGGTTTTTTCGGAGCGTGGCCGGATTTCCACGCCCGGCGTGAGGCGCGCGCGCCTCAGTTCTTGCTGCCGCCGCCGGCTGAAACCACCCGCCGGGCCAGGAAGGCGTCGATCGCCTCCGCCACCGCCGCCACCGAGCGCGAGCGCCAGTTCTCCGAGGTCAGGTGCTTGAGGTCGTCCTTGTTGGAGACGTAGCCAAGCTCGATCAGCACCGAGGGCACGTCCGGCGCCTTCAGCACCTTGAAGCCCGCCGACTTGAGCGGATGCTTGTGCATCCGCACGGCGTTCTTCATCTGGCTCATCAGGGTATGGGCGAAACGGCTGGAAAAGGTTCGCGTTTCGCGCCGGGCGAGATCGATCAGGATATCGGCGACCTCGGTCGGCTCCTCGGTGAGATTGACGCCGCCGATGGCGTCCGCCCTGTTCTCCGATTCCGCCAGCCGCTCGGCTTCGGCGTCCGACGCCTTGTCGGACAGCGTGTAGATGGTCGCGCCCTGCGCGTCGCCCTCGCGGCGCGGCAGCGCGTCGGCATGGATCGAGACGAACAGCGCGGCGTTGCGCTCGCGGGCGATCCTGACGCGATCGGCGAGCGGAATGAACGTATCGTCGTCGCGGGTCAGGACCACGCGATACTTGCCGTTCTCGGCGATGCGGTCGCGCAGCGCCAGGGCGAACGCCAGCACGATGGCCTTTTCGGTTTCGCCGCTCGGGGCCTGCGTGCCGTTGTCGATGCCGCCGTGGCCGGGATCGACGACGACGACCGGGCGGGTATCGGCGGGCTCAGCCGCCTGTGCGGCCGCATCCGCTTCGACGGTCGCCGGCGGCAGGCCCGGCCGCAGATCGGACAGTCCTTCCTTCTCGACGGACTTGGCGAATGCCGCCGGGTCGCTGGCCGCCAGTTCGACCACCAGCCGCGCCGGCTGGCCGTTGGCGGCGTCCAGCACATACGCCTTGTCGATCTTCGCCGGCCCCGACAGGTCGAACACCAGCCGCGATCCGCCGGGCATCACCAGCCCGTAGCGGAACGCCTTGACGAGGCCGCGCCCGGTTCGCCCCGCCCCGTCCGGCAGCCGGAACGTGACCTGAGGCAGGTCCACCACCACGCGGTCGGGATTGGCCAGCGTGAACGCCCGCAGATCGATCTTGCGATCGAGATCGAGCACGAATCGGGTCTGCTTGTCGTCGCCGGCGAGCCGGACATCGGAGGCGACGGGGAAACTGTCCACAGCCGCAGGTTGCGTGGCGACGGCGTCGCCCGCGGCTCGCGCCGGCACGGCGGCGGTCGCGAGGCTCAGGCTCCCGAGCAGCGCGATCGCCCATACAACGAGATGATTTGCGCCGCCCGCCACCGAATCCCTAAGCCTCCGAGCGATCCTGAATACCGCAATAGGCCGGCACGGTTAACCGACGCTTAACCCGGAATTTCCGATTTTTCCCGGTTGTTGCCGGGCCGCGACGCTTCCCTTGCAAGGCGCCGATAATCGACGTATGTAACGGAAGTTGACGGTATAAACTCCCGGTTGTGTCGCGTTCAACCTCCCGGAGCAGCGCCGGATCGTCGCCAAGCAAGCGGCGGATTCCAGCGTCATTTGCCGCCTCCTCCCCGTGGTCAGCGCAGTGCGCGGCCGCCAGGGGACGGCGGTTCGATCCGGAAGGAGCCGGCCCCAGACGTCCGCTTCGAGGCTTCGGCTTCCATGCGTTCGTTGTCAGACGTTCGTTTCCAGACGTTCGTTCCCGGGCCGGCGTTTGTTGACACGGAGGATGATTGTCCGTGGCGGCCAAGGGCCGCGACAGGCACGCCGGCAGGCGCCTTGGCGCTTTCGCCGGTCCGTCAGCGCCACCATGGCGGCGCCCCTTGTGCCGCCAACCTGTTCAGACGGGCCGACGCCTGATGCGCCAGACTGTAACTCCGGCCGGACAAGATGCGACAACCTCGCCGATGCGACGCATGAGCGTCGCGCGGGGCGTGGCGTTCGCTGCCGTCCCGGACCAGCGCAGCGGTTGTGGTTTCGGCCTTCCCCTCACCCCCGAATCAGGTGGACCGTCGCGTTTCCCGGCCGCGCATTCCGCGCCCGCCGCCCCGCGCGTCCTCCGCCGCCAAGAGTTTTCCGATGCCAAACAAGATGTTGATCGACGCCACCCACCCGGAGGAGACCCGGGTGGTCGTGGTCCGCGGCAATCGCGTCGAGGAATTTGACTTCGAATCCGCCAGCCGCAAGCAGCTTCGCGGCAATATCTATCTCGCCAAGGTCACGCGGGTCGAACCGTCGCTGCAAGCCGCGTTCATCGAATACGGCGGCAACCGCCACGGCTTTTTGGCCTTCAGCGAAATCCATCCCGACTACTATCAGATCCCGGTCGCCGACCGGCAGGCGCTGATCGAGGCCGACGAGCGCGCCCATCGCGAGGCCGAGGAAGAATCCGAGCACCGCGCCTCGCGCGGCGGCCGGCGCTCGCGCCACCGCAACGCGCGCCGCCGCAACGGCGGCGAGCGGGTGCAGAGCGAGGTGATCGAGATCGCCGACGCGGAGCATCCGGCCGAGGCGGCGGCCGCCGACGATCAGGCCCGTCAGGATGCGCCGGCGGCCACGGATCATTCCGACGCGCACGACGTCGCCGCCCACGCTGACGTTGCGCACGATGATGGTGCGCACGACGAAGCCGGACCGGATCATCCCGCAGCGGCGGAAGCCGGGTACACGGAGCCGGTCGAGCACCACGCCGGCACCGAGGCGGCGGCCGCTCCCGAGGCCGACGCGGCATCCGTGGATGACACGCCATCCGCCGACGAGCCCGCCAATGACCCCTCCTGCGCCGTCGCGGCTCCGGCCGAAGCGGCGGCGGATGACGATGCCGCCCCTCATCACGACGACGTTGCTCACGACGACTCCGCTCACGATGAAACCGCCCACGACGAGCAAGCCTCCGGCGAGGGCGAGGCGCATGACGACGAGGACACCGAAGACGACGAGGACGACGACGCCGAGGAGGAAGTCGTCGAGTCGGTCGGCGGCGACGACGCGCTGGAGGAAATGCCGGAGCGCACCTTCCGTCCGCGCCGCCAGTACAAGATTCAGGAAGTCATCAAGCGCCGCCAGGTGATGCTGGTGCAGGTGGTCAAGGAGGAGCGCGGCAACAAGGGCGCGGCGCTCACCACCTACCTGTCGCTGGCCGGACGCTACGCGGTGCTGATGCCCAACACCGCGCGCGGCGGCGGCATCAGCCGCAAGATCA
>JBIQLW010000093.1:0-5515 GCA_044463945.1 Bradyrhizobiaceae bacterium
CGAATTCGAGGATCAGGGCATCCACCGCCAGCGTCGCGCCGGGCGCGGTGTGGATCTTCTTCACGGTGCCGTCGCGCTCGGCGCGCAGCACGTTCTGCATCTTCATGGCCTCGACCACCGCCAGCGTCTCGCCGGCCTTGACCTCCTGCCCTTCGGTCACGGCAATCGAGATCACCAGCCCCGGCATCGGGCACAGCAGTTTCTTGCCGGTGTCGGCGGCGGTGTTGACGGGCATCAGGCGGGCGGCCGCCGCCTCGGTTTCGGTATAGACGTTGACGGTGACCTCGATGCCCTCGTGCGAGAGGCGGATGCCGCTGGCGGCCGGGCGCACCTGCACCGCCAGCGCGACCCCGTCGAGGGTGCCGTGCCAGACCGGCACGCCGGGCACCCACGACGACACCAGTTCGTGCGGGCTGCCCACGGTATCGTCGGCATTGAGGAAGCGGACCACGATCGCGCCCGCCATGTTGCGCTCGATGTCGAGCCGGATCTCGTCGCGATCGAGCCACACCGCGCGGCGCTGCTCGCGCCGGACCGGGCGGCCGATCATCTGGCCGGAAATCTGCCGCTTGCGCTCGCCGTAGACGTGATCGACGGCGGCGGCGACCGCCGCGATGCGCCGCGCCGTCTCGCCTTCCGGAACGCGGCCGGAGAAGCCGTTGGGAAATTCCTCGGCGATGAAGCCGGTCGAGAGGTTGCCCTCGCGCCAGCGCGGATGGTGCATCAGCGCCTGAAGGAACGGGATGTTGTGACGGATGCCGTCCACGTAGAACGCATCGAGCGCCTGCGCCTGGGCCTCGATCGCCGCGGCGCGCGAGGGCGCGTGAGTCACCAGCTTGGCGATCATCGGATCGTAGAACATCGAGATCTCGCCGCCCTCCTGGACGCCGGTGTCGTTGCGCACCGTGATGCCGTCCACGCTGCTCTCGGCCGGCGGGCGGTACTTCACCAGCCGCCCGATCGAGGGCAGGAAGTTGCGGAACGGGTCCTCGGCATAGACCCGCGATTCCACCGCCCAGCCGCTGAGCGTGATGTCCTTCTGGGTCAGCGCCAGCTTTTCCCCGGCCGCGACCCGGATCATCTGTTCGACCAGATCGACCCCGGTGATGAGTTCGGTCACCGGATGCTCGACCTGCAAGCGGGTGTTCATTTCGAGGAAATAGAAGCTCTTGTCCTGTCCGGCGACGAACTCGACGGTGCCGGCGGAATCGTAGTGGACCGCCTTGGCCAGCGCCACCGCCTGCTCGCCCATGGCGCGGCGGGTCGCCTCGTCGAGCAGCGGGCTCGGGGCTTCCTCGATCACCTTCTGATTGCGGCGCTGGATCGAGCACTCGCGCTCGCCGAGATAGATGACGTTGCCATGCTTGTCGCCCAGCACCTGGATTTCGACGTGGCGCGGGTTGACGATGAATTTCTCGATAAACACCCGGTCGTCGCCGAACGACGCCTTGGCCTCGGCCTTGGCGAGGTTGAAGCCCTCCGCCACCTCGGCCTTGGAATTGGCGATGCGCATCCCCTTGCCGCCGCCGCCGGCCGACGCCTTGATCATCACCGGATAGCCGATCTCGTCGGCGATCTTGACCGCGTGCTTGTCGTCCTCGATGACCCCGAGGAAGCCGGGCACAGTCGAGACCCTGGCCTGCGCCGCTGCCTTCTTGGATTCGATCTTGTCGCCCATCGCGGCGATCGCGCCGGGATTGGGGCCGATAAAGACGATGCCGGCATCCGCCAGCGCCTTGGGAAACGCCTCGCGCTCCGACAGGAAGCCGTAGCCGGGATGCACCGCCTCGGCGCCGGTCTTGCGGCAGGCGTCGACGATCCGGTCGATCAGCAGGTAGCTCTCGGCCGCAGGCGGCGGGCCGATCAGCACGGCCTCGTCGGCCATCTCGACATGCAGTGCGTTGCGGTCGGCCTCGGAATAGACGGCGACGCTCTCGATACCCATGCGGCGGGCGGTTTTGATGATCCGGCAGGCGATCTCGCCGCGGTTGGCGATCAGGATACGTTTGAACATGCGCTGTTTTGCAACCTGGAGGGTGAATCTGCAACTGGAGGACGGGGCCGGTGCCGGCCAGCCCTCCCAATCTGGCACGACGGAGCCGTCGTAACAATTCCGTCACGGCGGTGGAAGGCGCATCAGCGGCCGCCGGGCCGCTTGGCCACGCGCTTCATGGGGGATTCCGCCCCGCCCCGCAAGCCCTGCCGCCGGGCAACAAAAAACGGCGGGGCCGAAACCCCGCCGCGCGAAACAGACCGGCCGGTTCGCTCACATGCCGAGATCGAGCATCCCGGGAAGCTGCTGCACCATCGGCAGCGTCGCGGTGCCCACCAGCATCGCCGCCAGCGTCATCAGCGTGCGGTTATAGCGGCGCTTGCCGCGCATCTGGCCGGCGATCCATTCCAGCACCTCGATGTTGACGCCGACCGCCGTGGTCGGCGCCCAGGTCTCGATGGCGGTGTTGGGCGACAGTGCAATGGCGCGCGGCGGCACCGGCAGCCCGGAGGCCGCGGCCGCATGATGGACCACCGCCTTGGCGAGCAGGTCGTCGAACAGGCCCTCGTCGTAGCGGTCGGCGCCGGCGTCGTTGATCTCGAACAGCGTCTCGGCCTCGGCACGGCTCACCGCGATATCGTCGACGCCGCTGGCGGTGAGGATGCGCGCGCACCACTTGACGTCGTCGATGTCCAGCGCGCGGGAGAAATGCACCCGGCCGCGCGTCGTCGGCCCCTCCCCGGTGATGACCCCGTCGCGGACCATGGCGAGCGCCGAGGCGGCCGCCTCGCGGCTGACGATGGCGGCGATATCGATGGCCGTCTCAGGGCTGCGGGACAAAGGTGCGGCGGCGGAAGGCGGGATGGCGGAAGACAGAACGGCGGAAGACATGGCGTTTTCTCGTTGGCTCGTACAAATCAGCAATTTCACGCGCGCATGAATCGTCGGTTAAGATTTCGACAATCCTCAGCGCCGGTTATGAGTTTAGTTAACCCCGGTCGCAGGTTTGTCGCCGTGATGTGGATCACGGTTCAAAGCCATCGCAGTCCCTTCCGGCGCGGGTGAGGCGCGCTGTGGGCAAGATCGAGGCATCTTCGTTCACGATGTCGTAGGCGTTCATTCGCCGCAGCCGCGAGCCGACGACAGGAAGATGCTGCGCAAAGCAGCCGCCGCGGAAGGATATTGTCCTTTTTGCGAAGCCATTTCGCTCCGCCGTGGCGAAGCCTATAACCGCGCCATCAATTCAATATTGAACTGACTGAGACGAGGTTACCACAATGACACTTTCAATTGGCTCCACCGCTCCCGACTTCGAGGCCGAGACGACCGAAGGTCATCTCAGCTTCCACAAATGGCTGGGCGATAGCTGGGGACTGTTCTTTTCCCACCCGAAGGATTTCACCCCGGTTTGCACCACCGAGCTTGGCGCGGTCGCCCGCCTCAAGCCGGAGTTTGACAAGCGCGGCGTGAAGCTGATCGGCATCAGCGTCGATCCCACCGACAAGCACCATCTGTGGGCCAAGGATATCGAGGAGACGCAGGGCGTCGCCCCGAACTACCCGCTGATCGCCGACGTCGATTTCAAGATCGCCAAGCTCTACGGCATGTTGCCGGCGAGTACCTCCGGCGACGTCAACGCGCGGACGCCGGTGGACAATCAGACCGTGCGCAACATCTTCGTGATCGGCCCGGACAAGCAGATCAAGCTGGTGTTCATCTATCCCATGAGCACCGGCCGCAACTGGCAGGAGGTGCTGCGCGCCATCGACTCGCTGCAACTCACCGCCCGGCACGGCGTCTCGACGCCGTCGGACTGGAAACAGGGCGACGACGTGTTCTTCTCCGCCGCCGTCCCCGAGGAAGAAGCCCGCAAGAAGTTTCCGAAGGGCTGGAAGTCGCCGAAGCCCTACTTCCGCATCGTCGAGCAGCCGCGCTGACGGCAGGCTGCCTGCACACACCGACGCCCGGCAGAGCGGCGTCCTCGCATCCCCGCCGGCTTCCGGCGGGGATTTTCTTTTGCGTCCGGCCTCAGTTGCGCGACACCAGCACCACCGCCGCCGCGCACACCGCCATGCCGAGCCACGCCAGCGCATCGAGCTGCTCGCCGAACAGCACGAAGGCCATCAGCGCCGTGACCGCCGGCACCAGATAGAACAGGCTCGCGACCTGCGTCGCACCCTGCCGCTTGATGAGCCAGTACAGCACGCCGATCGAGCCGATCGACAGCACCACCGCGAGCCAGATCAGCGCCAGCACGAACTCCTGCGTCCAGCGTATCTCCCCGGTCTCGAAGCACCACGAGCCGAGTGCGAAGAACGCCGCGACCGCGATGTACTGCACGAGGTTTCCGGCGCGCCAGTCGATGTCATGACAGAAGCGCTTCTGATACAGCGCGCCGAAGGTGATGCTGACCAGCGAAACGCCCGACGCCAGCCAGCCCCAGCCGACCTCTCCGGTCAGCGGACGGTCGTGCAGGATCAGGACGACGCCGGCAAGCCCGAGCAGCAATCCGATCCATTGCAGCCAGGTGACGCGCTCGCCGAGCCAGCGGTTGGCGACGGTGGAGGTCAGGATCGGTTGCAGGCCGGGGATCAGCGCCGACAGCGCCACCGGCACCGAATGATGGATCGCGACCGCGGTGCCGCCGAGATAGAAGCCGTGGACCAATAGCGCCGCGACGACGCTGTGGCCGACGCCCCGCCAGTCCGGCCAGCGCGGCCGCGCCAGCGCGACGATGATCGCCATCAGCGCCACCACGAGGATCATCCGCATCATCAGATAGGTCAGCGGCTCGGCCCCGGTCAGCACGTATTTGGTGGCGACAAAGCCGGTGCTCCACAGCACGACGAACACGGCGGGCGCGGCGCGGGCCGCGATGGAGGCGAGGTCACGATTCATTTGCCGCCCTCAGTGCCCGAACTTATGCTAGGCGACAACGCCGGAATGCGCGGGGACGCTCGCGCAATTTCACATAACGCCAGACAGGAATCGGGATTGAATCATGGACGTTCGCGCCGCCGTCGCCACCGCCGCAGGCAAACCGCTCGACATCACCACGGTTCAACTCGCCGGCCCGCGCGAGGGCGAGGTGATGGTGGAGATCAAGGCAACCGGCGTCTGCCACACCGACGAGTTCACCCTGTCGGGCGCCGACCCGGAGGGACTGTTTCCCGCGATCCTCGGCCATGAAGGCGCGGGCATCGTGGTGGAGGTCGGCCCCGGCGTCACCAGCGTCAGGAAGGGCGATCACGTCATTCCGCTCTACACGCCGGAGTGCCGGCAATGCCCGTCCTGCCTGTCGCGCAAGACCAACCTCTGCACCGCGATCCGCGCCACGCAAGGTCAGGGTCTGATGCCCGACGGCACCTCGCGCTTCTCGCTCGGCGGCGAGCCGATCCACCATTACATGGGCACCTCCACCTTCGCCAATTACACCGTGCTGCCGGAGATCGCGGTGGCGAAAATCCGCGAGGACGCCCCCTTCGACAAGGTCTGCTACATCGGCTGCGGCGTCACCACCGG
>JBIQLW010000094.1:0-5415 GCA_044463945.1 Bradyrhizobiaceae bacterium
GAAGGTGAGGCGGCCGCGCCGACATCACGCGATGGCTCGCCGGCGTGAAACGCGATATGGCAGGGATGATATTCCCTCGATCGCATCGGATACCGACCATGGCCCGCACCCGCAAATCGTCCCGCAAGTCCCGCTCGCCTTCCGTCGCGACCCGCACCGAAACCGACAGTTTCGGGCCGATCGCGGTCCCCGCAGAGCGCTATTGGGGCGCGCAGACCGAGCGGTCGCGGCAGAACTTCCGCATCGGCGGCGACCGGATGCCGCTGCCGATCGTCCGCGCGCTCGGCATCGTCAAGCTGGCGGCGGCGCAGACCAACCGCCAGCTCGGCCTGCTCGACCAGCGCCGCGCCCGCGCCATCGCCCGCGCCGCGCAGGAAGTGATCGACGGCCAGCACGACGACGAATTTCCGCTGGTGGTGTTTCAGACCGGCTCGGGCACCCAGAGCAACATGAACCTCAACGAGGTGATCGCCAACCGCGCCAACGAACTGCTCGGCGCGCCGCGCGGCGCCAAGACGCCGGTGCATCCCAACGATCACGTCAACATGAGCCAGTCGTCCAACGACTCGTTTCCGACCGCGATGCACATCGCCGCCGCGCAACGCATCACCGCCGACCTGATCCCGGCGCTGGACCATCTCGCCAAGGCGCTGCGCAGGAAGGAGAAGGCGTTTGCGAAGATCGTCAAGATCGGCCGCACCCACACCCAGGACGCGACGCCGCTCACCCTCGGCCAGGAATTTTCCGGCTACGCCGCGCAGGTGGAAAGCGGCATCGCGCGGCTGCGCATTGGCTTGCGCGAACTCTATCCGCTGGCGCAGGGCGGCACCGCGGTCGGCACGGGACTCAACTCAAAGCCCCGCTTCGCGGCCATGTTCGCGAAACACGCCGCCGCCATCACCAAGCTGCCGTTCACCAGCGCGCCCAACAAGTTCGAGGCGCTGGCCAGCAACGACGCCTACGTCTCGGTGCATGGCGCGATCAATTCCGTCGCCACCGCCCTGTTCAAGATCGCCAACGATATCCGCTTCCTCGGCTCGGGACCGCGCTCCGGACTCGGCGAACTGATCCTGCCGGAAAACGAGCCGGGCTCCTCGATCATGCCCGGCAAGGTCAACCCGACCCAGTGCGAGGCCATGACCATGGTGTGCTGCCGGGTGTTCGGCAACCAGACCACGATTACCGCCGCCGGCAGTCAGGGCCATTTCGAGTTGAACGTCTACAAGCCGGTGCTGGCATATTGTATGATGAATTCCATTCAATTGCTGGCCGACGCCAGCCGCTCGTTCACCGACCACTGCGTCGAGGGCATCCGCGCCGACGAGAGCCGCATTCGCGACCTGATGCAACGCTCGTTGATGCTGGTGACGGCGCTGACCCCGCGCATCGGCTACGACAACGCCGCCAAGGTTGCAAAAACCGCCCATAGCAGAGGCACAACGCTGAAGGAGGAGGCGATCCGGCTCGGCTTCGTCACCGAGCGGGAATTCGACCGGCTGGTGCAGCCGGAAAAGATGACGCGACCGGGCTGAACGGCCGCCGCAGACCTGATCGGTACTATGGTCGGCATATGTTAATTAACTGAATAATTATGAACTATACGCCTTTGGGCTGATAGATTCAGAAACTGACGGTGCAACAGTATGTTATCCCGCACTGCGGGATAATCCATACGGGTTGCAACGTACGTTACGGGACGGGATCGCTTCTGCTGATGGCAACACAACAATACCCCAGTTCCACCTGCCATCGGCCGCCGGGCGAGCGCCGTCCCCAGGCGACCGACGCTGGTGGTTGATGGAGGTCACGGTGGGCGATCTCGTCAATCTCAGGCGTCACAAGAAGCGGATCGAACGCGATCGGTCCGCCAGGGAGGCGGAAGCGAATCGGGCGCGATTCGGCCGCACCAAGTCCGAGCGGGCGATCGACGAGGATCGCGCGCGCAGGACGCAGGCCCAACTTGATCAGCATCGCATCGACAAGGAACAGTCATGAAATCGCCGGTCGTGAAACGCTCCATCGTAATTGCCGGACACAAGACCAGCGTCAGCCTGGAGGAAGCCTTCTGGATCGGCATGAAGGAAATCTCCGCCCGACGCAGCATGACCCTGTCTGAACTGGTCGGCGAAATCGACAGCAACCGCCAGCAAGGCAACCTGTCGTCGGCGATCCGGCTGTTCGTGCTCGATTACTTCAGGAACCGCACCGCCCCGGCGATGACCATGGTGGACAGCGAGGAAATGCGCCCCAGCGCCTGAGATGTTTGCGTCCGAGCGCCTGACGCCCGGTCAGGCCTCGCGCATCCGTCCGCCATCGCCGGTCGGGGGCGGCGATATCATCAAGTCGATGGATCGGCGCAATCGTGTCCCGGGCGCGGTGCGGCATTCTTCATGCCGCTCCGCAGAACCGGGACCGCGGCAAACGACGCCATCCGCAAACGCTGTCATCGGGACGACCCCGGATCAGCAACACATCACGTCGCTTAAGCGACGCGCTGCGCCGCATCCGGGGCACAAAGAACAAGCGCCTGATGCGGCGAACCCGCCGGCAATCCATCCTTTTTTAGAAGATGGACACGCGGGTCAAGCCCGCGCATGACGCCCCGGAAACGTTATCCAGTCAGCGCCGCCTTCACCACGCCGCTGGCCTTGCCGAAATCCATCTGCCCGGCGTACTTCGCCTTCAGCGCGCCGATCACCTTGCCCATGTCCTTGATGCCGCTCGCGCCGGTTTCGGAAATGATCGCGGCGACGGCGGCCTTGACCTCGTCGTCGGACATCTGTTTCGGCAGATAGGCGGAGATGATCGCGATCTCCTCGCGCTCCTGCGCGGCCAGCTCGCTACGGCCGCCCTTGTCGTAAAGCTCAACCGATTCCTGGCGCTGCTTGACCATCTTCTGCAACAGGCCGAGCAGATCGGCGTCGGAGAGCGGCGGCTTGCCCTGCCCGCGCGCCTCGATATCGGCGTTCTTGATGGTCGAGTTGACCATGCGCAGCGTCGACAGCGCACGCTCGTTCCTCGCCTTCATGGCCTCCTTGACGGCGTTGTTGATGGCTTCACGCAGCATGTCGTTCTCCTGTCGCGGCGGCGAACCGGACGCCGCCCCGTCATCCGCCGGTTGATGTAGGCCCGCGCGCCGCGCGAGACAACCGAAATGAAATTATTCGCCGCTGAGCCACGCGGTGAGCGCCTGCGCCGTCTCGCGCGGCTTTTCCGGCTGCGGCAGGTGCCCGCAATCCGAAAGCACCACCAGCTTCGCGCCGTAAATGCCGTCCGCCATCTCCTTCGACAGCGTGTTCGACAGGGTGTTGTCGCTGTCGCCGGTCAGAACCAGCGTCGGGCAGCGGATTTTCGCCAGCGTCGGACGCGAATCCGGCCGCGCCATGATCGCGGTGAGATTGCGGACGAACCCCTGCGCGGTGACGTCGTCGCCCATGTCGTGCACCAGTTGCCGCAGCGCCGCGTCGCCACGGCGCGCGGGATGGACGAAGCCCGGAAACAGGTCGTCGAGCACGCCGTGAAGCTCGCCTTCCTCGACGCGGGCGATCTGGGCACGCCGCCGCGCCTTCACCTCGTCGGAATCCGGCCGCGCCTGGGTGTTGATGAGCGCCAGCTTCGCCACCCGGTCCGGCGCCTGCCGCATGATCTCGAAGGCGATGTAGCCGCCCATCGAGTGCCCGGCCAGCGCGAAGCGCGGCGGCGCCTCGGCGAGGATGCGGCGGGCGACCGCGCCCATGGTGTCGTCGCGGACGTGGTTGGCGACGGTGACCGGCCCGAACCGCCACAGCGCGTCCAGCACCGGCGCGTAGATGCGCGGCGAGCCGCCAAGGCCCGGAACCAGCAGGATCGGCATCGAATCGATCAATTTTTCCCCCGAATTGTTCGAAAGTTGCTGTGATGCCCCCTCGCCGCGCGGGGAGGATGAAAGCCACGGGCTCCGCTGTCAAATTCGATCAGACGGGATGTGAATCCGCCGTTTCCGGCTTTGACGCGGCGCAGCAGCGGGACTATGTAGTCCCTTTATGACCACATCAGAACATGCTCCCGCCTGGCCGGACCTCAAGCCGACCGCGCTGTTGGTTCTTGCCGACGGCACGGTGTTCGAAGGTTTCGGGTTAGGGGCGGAAGGCCACGCCGTGGGCGAGGTCTGCTTCAACACCGCGATGACCGGCTACGAGGAAATCCTCACCGATCCCTCCTATGCCGGCCAACTCGTCACTTTCACCTTCCCGCACATCGGCAACGTCGGCACCAACGACGAGGACATCGAGACAGTGAACATGGCGGCGACGCTGGGCGCGCGCGGCGCGATCCTGCGCGCCGCGATCACCGAGCCGTCGAACTACCGCGCCTCGCGCCATCTCGATCAATGGTTGAAGGCGCGCGGCATCATCGGCCTGTCGGGCATCGACACCCGGGCGCTGACCGCGCTGATCCGCGGCAAGGGAATGCCCAACGCGGTGATCGCCCACGCCCGCGACGGCAAATTCGATCTCGACGTCCTCAGGAAAGAGGCGCGGGAATGGCCCGGCCTGGAGGGCATGGACCTGGTGCCGATGGTCACCTCGGGCCAGCGCTTCACCTGGGACGAGACGCCGTGGCAATGGGACAAGGGCTTCGGCCGGCAGGACAAGCCGGAGTTCAACGTCGTCGCGGTCGACTACGGCATCAAGCGCAACATCCTGCGGCTGCTCGCCGGCGAGGGCTGCAAGGTGACGGTGGTGCCTGCGACGACTTCGGCGGAAGATATCCTTGCGCTGAAGCCGGACGGCATCTTCCTCTCCAACGGTCCCGGCGATCCGGCGGAGACCGGCAAATACGCCGTGCCGGTGATCCGGAAGATCGTCGAGTCGGGGGTGCCGACCTTCGGCATCTGCCTCGGCCACCAGATGCTCGGCCTCGCGATGGGCGGCAAGACCGTGAAGATGCATCAGGGCCACCACGGCGCCAACCATCCGGTCAAGGACATGACCACCGGCAAGGTGGAAATCACCTCGATGAATCACGGTTTCGCGGTGGACAAGACCACGCTGCCCGACAACGTCGAGCAGACCCATGTCTCGCTGTTCGACGACTCCAACTGCGGCATCGCGCTGAAGGACAAGCCGGTGTTCTCGGTGCAGTATCACCCGGAAGCCTCGCCCGGCCCGCGCGACTCGCACTACCTGTTCAAGCGCTTCGCCGACCTGATGCGGGAGAGGAAGCGGGCGTGAGGAGACGTCGTCATCCTGAGCAGAAAGTCGCTGTTCGGGTGAACGCGCAACACGACAACCGTCATGCTCCGCGAAGGCGGAGTATCCGGTAGTCCGTGGCTGAAGCGGTTTTCACTCACGCTTGCAGGGAGTACTGGATCGCCCGCTTTCGCGAGGGCTTTGCAGGAGTGAGGTTTGGTGATTCTTTGCTCTTTAGTTAGCG
>JBIQLW010000095.1:0-5333 GCA_044463945.1 Bradyrhizobiaceae bacterium
TCCGCGCCGCCCGCACCCCGCCAGAACCGCCCCCGATCACAAACAGATCAACGTCGAAATCGTCCGCCATCGCCATCGACCGCTTGCTCTAAGTTTTATTTTGACGCGCTTTCGTCCCGCGAACCGGTATCCATCCTCGGGTCAAGCCCGAGGACATGCTTCGCTCGAAAGCGCTATCAGGGTTACATGATCGGCTTGTTGCGCTTCTTCATCTCGGCGCGGAACTGCTCGGCCACCTTCTCGGAGAACTGCGCCGCCCATTCGTTCAGGTAGCTCATGCTGGCGGCGATGGCCTTCGGCTCGTCGCTCAACAGCTTGGCGCCCAGCGGCGTCTTGTAGAACGCCACCAGGTCCTTCAGTTCCTGCTCGGTGAAGGTGTTGGCGTAGATCTTCGCCATCTGCTCGCTGACTTCGTTCTCGCGGCCGGCGAATTCCTTGGCGATGACCAGCGCGACCTCGTCGAGATCCTTCTGATAGTTCAGGTTGTTCTGCAACAGGTTGGCCTTCATGCGCTGAATGATGTTCGGAACCGCGCTGGCATACATCCCCTGCGCATTCTTGAGGCCGAGCAATTCCTTGGCGGCGGCCATCGCCGCGGGCGACGCCGGCTTGAGTTGCTGCTGCGCCTGCGCAGGCGCGGCCTGGGTCTGCGCCTGCGCGGCCGCGCCGGACAGCGCGAGGCCGACGGCAAGGCCGCCGGCGGCCATCATCTGACTGAGAGACTTCATATCGGCTCCTTCATGTTCATGCGGTGTCGCGGCTTATGGCCGCTCGATAACGCGAATACCTTCGTTCCCCGCCAGCACCACGCGGCTGGCAAGGCCGACAAACAAACCGTGCTCGACGACGCCGGGGATCGCCGCCAGCAACGCGGCGAGGCGCGGCGCATCCGGGATCGCGCCCAGATGGGCATCGACAATCCAGTGGCCGCCATCGGTGACAAAAGCATGGCCGCCGGCCCCCTCGCGCAGGCGCATCTCGCCGGCGACCCCGGCCGCCGCGAACGCCTTGTCGAGCGCCCGCCGGGTGGCGGCGAGGCCGAACGGAACGACTTCGACCGGCAGCGGGAAACGGCCGAGCCGCGCCACCCACTTGCTGTCGTCGGCGATCACGATCATCCGGTCCGAGGCCGCCGCCACGATCTTTTCCCGCAGCAGCGCGCCGCCGCCGCCCTTGATGAGGTCGAGGGCGGGATCGACCTCGTCGGCGCCGTCCACCGTGAGGTCGAGCCGGTCGAGATCGTCGAGGGTGGCGAGCGGGACGCCGCAGCGCTCGGCCTGCGCGCGGGTCGCCTCCGAGGTCGGCACCCCGATCACCCTGAGCCCGCTCCGCACCCGCTCGCCCAGCAGTTCGACGAAGTGCTTCGCGGTCGAGCCGGTGCCAAGCCCGAGTTTCATGCCGTCGCGGACGTCCTCCAGCGCGCGCGCCGCCGCCTGTCGCTTCCGGTCGTCCAGATTCATTGTCCACCGTCCCGGAGCGCGCCTGACGGACGACGCCCGGCCCCAAAATCGCGCCTCTATCTAGCCTCCGTCGCGGGTTCTGAACAGGCCCAATCCCCGATCCGGCGGCGGCCGCTCTTGCAAGACCCGCGCGAGGCCGCTAGCGATCGGCGATGACCAACCCTCCCCTGATCGCCTTCGACCTCGACGGCACCCTGGTCGATACCGCGCCCGACCTGATCGGCGCGCTGAATCATATTCTGGTGCGCGAGAAGCTGTCGCCGCTGCCGCTCGATTCGGCGCGAAACCTGATCGGCTCCGGCGCAAGGCGGCTGCTTGAGCGCGGCCTTGAGGCCGAGGACCGGCAGGTCGGCCCCGACGACATGGCGCGGCTCACCGCCGACTTCATCGCCTATTATGCCGACCACATCGCCGACGAATCCCGCCCTTTCGCGGGCGTCGAGGCGGCGCTCGACGACCTCGCGAGCCGCGGGTTCCGCCTTGCGGTCTGCACCAACAAGCTCGAATGGCTGGCCTCGCGGCTGCTCGACCGGCTCGGGATGAGCCCGCGATTCGCCGCGATCTGCGGCGCGGACACCTTCGGGGTGTCGAAACCCGACCCGGCCATCCTGCGCCTGACCGCCGCCAAGGCCGGCGGCTCGATCGCCTCGACCATCATGGTGGGCGACGCCGGCACCGACGTCGGCGTGGCGCGCCGCGCCGGCGTTCCGGTGGTCGGCGTGACGTTCGGCTATACCGAGACGCCGATCGCCGATCTCAAGCCGGACCGCCTGATCGATCATATGCGGGACCTGCCCGGCGCCATCGACGATCTGCTTCAAGCTAATGTAAGATATTAGCTTATATAAATAACATACTGTTTTTAAGGATATTTACTGTTCTGACAAAGATCTGAATTGAACTTGCGGCCGCTGTTGCGCGCTATGGCGGGCCGCTCTATTGTCTGCGCCGGGGCTGTGGCCTTTGCCGCAAATTCACGGGTGAATGATGTACAGGATGATCGTTGTCGCGGCCGCGGGCCTCAGCCTGGCGGGGTGCTCATCCATGTCGATGGATGCGTTCAAGCCGACCCCGAAAACCGTATCGATCCAGGTCGACTCGATCCCGCCGGGAGCCGACGCCACCGCTTCGCTCGGCGGAAGCTGCAAGACCCCCTGCACGCTCTCGGTGCCCGAAGACGTCACCGATTTCAGCGTCGCCTTCACGCTGCCGGACCACCAGCCGCTCACCGTGCCGGTGCAGGTGACGCGCCATCCCGGCGACTATGTCACCTCGCAGCCGTCGATCACCTTCGACCCCAATCCGGTGGTCGGCGAGCTTCAGGCCGAGGCGCCAAAGCGGCCCGGACGGCGAGGCCCGCGCAAGCGGCCGGCGCATAAGCGCGCAGCGGCGGCCTCCGCTCCGGCCCCCGCCGCCAGTTCCGTGTTCCCGGCGCCGGTGGCCGCCCAGCCGCCCGCCGCGACCGAAGCCGCCCGCTGAGCCGGCCGGATCGCCTTTCGTCCCGCAACGCGCGCCAACCGCGACGATCGGATAGATTGCGCCGCCCGCGGATCGCTCCTAGATTTAGAATAAAGATAAACGCGGGCCGGGAGCCCGCACGGGGATCGATGTCGGAGCCAGGCGCAGGACCAATGTCAGGGCCTTTGAGCAGCCCGCAAGGCGTGATGACCGATCCGTTCGGCCGGACCATCACCTATCTGCGCGTGTCGGTGACCGACCGCTGCGACCTGCGCTGCTTCTACTGCATGTCCGAGGACATGACCTTCCTGCCCAAGGCCGACCTCCTCACCCTCGAAGAACTCGACCGGCTGTGCTCGGCCTTCATCGAAAAAGGCGTGCGCAAGCTGCGGCTGACCGGCGGCGAGCCGCTGGTGCGGCGCAACGTGATGTCGCTGGTGCGTTCGCTGTCACGCCATCTGCGAAGCGGCGCGCTCGACGAACTGACGCTGACCACCAACGGCTCCCAACTCGCCCGCTTCGCAGGTGAGTTGCGCGACTGCGGCGTGCGGCGGGTCAATGTCTCGCTCGACACCCTCGATCCGGCCCGGTTCAGGGCGATCACCCGCTGGGGCGACATCGACAAGGTGCTGGCGGGCATCGAGGCGGCGCGCGCCGCCGGCCTCGCCGTCAAGATCAACGCGGTGGCGCTGAAGAACGTCAACGAGGACGAGATTCCGGCGCTGATGGAATGGGCCCACGGCAAGGGCATGACGCTGACCCTGATCGAGGTGATGCCGATGGGCGACATCGGCACCGGGCGCATCGACCAGTACCTGCCGCTGTCGCTGGTGCGCAGCCGGCTGGCGACGCGCTACACCCTCGCCGACCTCGACGATTCGACCGGCGGCCCGGCGCGCTATGTCGGGGTCAGCGAAACCGGCGGCAAGCTCGGCTTCATCACCCCGATGACCCATAACTTCTGCGAGTCGTGCAATCGCGTCCGGGTCACCTGCACCGGCACCATCCACACCTGCCTCGGCCACGAGGACGCCTCCGATCTGCGGCGGCCGCTGCGGGCCTCCCCCGACAACGCGCTGCTCAGCCAGGCGATCGACCGCGCCATCGGCACCAAGCCGAAGGGCCACGACTTCATCATCGACCGCCGCCACAACCGCCCGAGCGTCAGCCGCCACATGAGCGTGACCGGCGGATAGGAACGCCTCCGGGACGCTTGTGCGACGCCACCGCCCCTCCCCTCAAACTTCCAATTGACGAGGGCGGATCGCGCTGAAATGGTGCGTCCGCCTCAGGCCGCCTGGACCAAAAGAGCGGCCGACGCCAAGACACCACAAGACGGCCGAAGTTGAAATCGGGGAGACCTTCCGTGCAATCGCTCCTGAAACTCAGTCAGGGGATCGACGCGCTCAATTCATGGATCGGAAAGCGCGTGGCCTGGCTGATCGTGGCCGCCGTGCTGATTTCGAGCGTCAATGCGTCGGTCCGCAAGCTGTTCGACGAATCGTCCAATGCCTGGCTCGAACTGCAATGGGTGCTGTTCGGCATCGTCTTCCTGTTGTGCGCGCCGTGGACGCTGCTCAGCAACGAGCACATCCGCATCGACATCATCAACAGCTTCTGGCCGAAGAAGGTGCGCGACAGCATCGACGTCATCGGCCACGCCTTCTTCCTGATCCCGCTGACGGTCATCATGATCCTCACCGGCGTGCCGTTCTTCCTGCGCTCGTGGGAAATCAACGAGCAATCGGCCAACGCCGGCGGGCTGCCGCAATGGCCGGCGAAGGCGCTCATCATGATCGGCTTCGCGCTTTTGCTGATTCAGGGCATTTCCGAACTCATCAAGCGCATTGCCGTGATGCGGGGCCTGATCCCCGACCCCTACGAGGCCCAGCCGACGAGCCTCGAAGCGGAAGTCGAACATCTGGTGGACGCCATCAAGAAAGATTGAGGGGCCGCGCGCGGCTCGGGGGACTTCATGATTGCTTTTCTGATCGAGAACATGGCGCCGATCATGTTCGTGGCGCTGGTGGTGTTCCTGCTGCTGGGCTACCCGGTGGCGTTTTCGCTCGGCGCCGTCGGCCTGCTGTTCGCCTTCATCGGCATCGAACTGGGCCAGTTTCACCCCAGCTTCCTGCAAGCGCTGCCGGAACGCGTCTACGGCGTGATGAACAACGACACGCTGCTGGCGATTCCGTTCTTCACCTTCATGGGACTGGTGCTGGAGCGATCCGGCATGGCCGAGGACCTGCTCGACACCGTCGGCCAACTGTTCGGCACCATTCGCGGCGGCCTCGCCTATGCCGTGATCTTCGTCGGCGCGCTGTTGGCGGCGACCACCGGCGTCGTCGCCGCCTCGGTGATCTCGATGGGGCTGATCTCGCTGCCGATCATGCTGCGCTACGGCTACGACCGGCG
>JBIQLW010000096.1:0-5293 GCA_044463945.1 Bradyrhizobiaceae bacterium
CTAACTAAAGAGCAAAGAATCACCAAACCTCACTTCTGCAAAGCCCTCGCCTTCGCGGACGATGACGCCTCGTTTCCTGTCAGGTTCTGCGGCACGGCGTTACGCGCCGCGCCGGGTCCGGGACATGATGACACACGTCCTTCGGTCCTTGCGCCCCGCTTTCGTCACAGGTGACAACGGCCGGTAACCGTCTCTAAACGCACGCCGAGGTAGAGTGGAACCCTGTCTGCCTTCCGCAGCCGAACCCCATCGAGGTCGTGAATGTCCAACGCCGCTTCCGCCTATGCCCGCACGTCGCAAACCACCGCTTCTCCCCGCGAAATCGAGGCGCAGGCGCTTCTGAAGGCGGCGCGGCAACTGCAAGAGGTGCAAGCCAACTGGAGCGGTCCCGACCGGGCGATGCACGAGGCGCTCTTGTTCAACCGCCGCCTGTGGTCGATCTTCATGAGCGCGGTGGAGAGCAGCGACAGCGAGCAGACGCTGGAGATCCGGCAGAACATCGCCAACATCGGCGTCTTCGTGCTGAAGCAGACGGTCGAGATGCAGACCAATCCGGATCCGGCGAAACTGAAATCGCTGATCGACATCAACTGCAATCTCGCCGCCGGCCTGTCCGGCCGCGCCTGACGGCGGCGCCATGTCTGACATCTGGAACATCATCTCCTCGAACTACATCACGGTGGGCGGCGCGGTGCCGTCCGGCTCGAAATACGTCGCCGTCGATCCGCAGATGTACGAGGGAAGCTGGACCGGCAAATACGCCAACGGCCAGGCGTTCGAGATGCGGGTGTCGGACGTCAACGGCTTCCGCGCCAAGGTGAAATACACCAGCGGCGCGACGGTGAAGTATCAGGAGGTGCTGATCCGTGACAGCGCGTTCCGGATCGGCGATTCCAAGTTCGTCGTCACCGGCGACGGCAAGGCGCAGATCGCCACCGTGGTGACCAGCCCGGTCACCGGCACCTCGACGCTGGAAAAAGCCCCGGCGACGCGGGGGTAGGGTGTGGTGTCCCGGGCGCGATGCGGTATCGAAGATGCCGCTTCGCAGAACCGGGACCGTTTCGGAAATGATCCTTGCATCCGGGACATGGAGTGCCGCTGGTTCTACGCCGTCCGGTCGGCGGCGCGGTCGCGGGGCTCGCTGCTTTTCAGCATGTCCATCGCGCGGAAATAGGCGCGGCGGCGCAGCATCGCGTCGTCGGGAAACTGCCGCACCACGATGCTGGTTCGGTTGTCCACCACCTGATAGACCATCGCGGCGGCGTCGCGGTCGAACACGGTCTGGTGCGAGGTGCCGGCGGCGGCGTTGCGCGCATCGTTACGCACGCGCGCCGCGATGTCGGCGGCGGTGACGGTCTGGTTCGCGGGGAGTTGCGTCGTCACCGCGTCGCGCACGGCGTCGTTCGCCGGTTGCGCGATCAAAACCGGAGCCGGCGTGTTGGCCGGCTTGATGTTGAAATCCATACCCATGGCAGCCTCCTGGCGTGCTGTGAGTCAAATCCCAACCCTGTCCGGTGACAACCCTATCCGGCGCGTCTCAACGCCGTGTTAGGAAACGCGGTGAACGCGCGGGTTCCGTCGTCGCGCCGGTTTGATTCAAATGCGCGGCGTTGCCGCTGCGCGTTGTCGGAACGGTTCGCTTTTTGGAGAAAGCAACGCGAGAACCGTCATGCCCGCGCAGGCGGGCATCCGGTATGCGAGGGCCGGCGGGATTCCTTCACGTGCGTCCCGGATGACTGGATCGTCCGCCGGAGCCTGTCATCGGGCCGCGCCATAGCGCGTCGAAGACGCGCATGAACGCGCCTCCGGCGCGGACCCGTTGACGGACGATGACGCCTCGTTTCCGGTCAGGCTCCCGAGATGACGCCGTCGCACAAACCTCAACCCGCCATGCGCTACAGCGAGCGGCTCAGCGTGAGCGGAGTGGCGTGGCGCGGGCCGGTGGCGGCGCGCTGGCCGCTGGCGGTGTAGGTCTGCGGCATGGTGCGGCGCTGGACCTCGCTGGCGACGCCGCGCACCACGCCCTCGGAGACGGCATGGGCGGTCGCCAGCACCGTGAGGTTGATCTGCAACATGGCGCGGAACGTCTCGTGCTGGCGCTGCAAGGCGGCGACGAGATCGGGCGCGACCGCGCGCAAATGCGGCTGGTTGGCCTTCAGGGCCGAGACCAGATGGACGTAGCGCCGCGACAGCCCCGCCTTGTCGGCTTCGAGCGTCATCGCGTCGGCGATCCGGCCGGCGCGGATCAGGTCGGTCTCGCGCTCGACCACCTCGAACAGCGCGCTCATCACCTCCGCCATCTCCGCCGCGAGCCGGGACGGGTCGAGGACCGGCGCGTCGGCGGGCGCGGGAGCTTGCGAGGGATGCGGCATGATGAAGTCCTTCAGGCGCCGGGGGCGCCGGCCTGTTGCAGGATCAACGTCCGGTAGACGTCGTTGGAAATGCCGAGGCCGCCGGCCTTGGCGAAGGCGCGGGAATACTGCTCGGTCTGCATCGCGCGCCACACGCCGGTGCCGGGCGTGTCGCCGAACGGGCCGTCGCCCTTGAGGCCGTCGGTCATCTGCGAAAACATCGCGTTGATGAACATCGCCTCGAAGTCCTGCGCGGTGGCCTTCGCCTTGTCGCGCATCTCGGGCGAGACGCGGTCCAGCGCCTGCGTGAAGGCGATGTCGCGCGTGGGATGGGTGTTGGCGTGCGCGGCCGGGGCGAAGCCGTTCATCACATCACCTCGATGTCGGCTTCGATGGCGCCGGCCGCCTTGATGGCTTGCAGGATGCCGATGAGGTCGCGCGGGCCGATGCCGAGCCCGTTGAGGCCGTCGACCAGTTCCTGCAACGAGACGCCGTTCCTCACCAGCGCCAGCTTCCTGCCGTCCTCCTGCACGCCGACGCGGGTGTTGGGCGTGACCACCGTCTGGCCGCGCGACAGCGGGGCGGGCTGGCTGACCTGCGGGCTTTCGGAGATCGAGACGGTGAGATTGCCCTGCGCCACCGCGACGGTGGCGACGCGCACGTCGCGGCCCATCACGATGATGCCGGAGCGCTCGTCGATGATGATCTTGGCGGTGTTGTCGGGCTCGACCTGCAACTGCTCGATCTCGGTGAGCAGCGCCACCACGTTGCCCTTGAACTCGCGCGGGATCGAGAGCTGCACGGTGGAGGGGTCGATCGGCTCGGCGGTCTTGGTGCCGAGGAAGTCGTTGACCGCGGCGGCGATGCGCTTGGCGGTGGTGAAATCGGCGTTGCGCAGCGCCAGCCGCACGTTGGGCAGCCGGTTCAGCGTGAACTCGATCTCGCGCTCGATGATGGCGCCGTTGACGATGCGGCCGTTGGTCGGCACGCCGCGGGTGATGCTGGCGGCCGCGCCTTCGGCCTGGAAGCCGCCGATGGCGAGCGAGCCCTGCGCCACCGCATAGACGTTGCCGTCGGCGCCGAGCAGCGGCGTCACCAGCAGCGTGCCGCCTTGCAGGCTCTTGGCGTCGCCCAGCGCCGAGACGGTGACGTCCATCCGCGTGCCCTGCGTGCCGAACGCCGGCAGGTTGCCGGTGACCATCACCGCGGCGACGTTGCCGGTGCGGATGGTGGCGCCGCGGATGTTGACGCCCATGCGCTCCAGCATCGCCTGCAGCGACTGCTTGGTGAAGGGGATGTTGTTGAGGGTGTCGCCGGTGCCGTTGAGGCCGACCACGAGGCCGTAGCCGATCAACTGGTTCTGGCGCACGCCCTCGATATTGGCGAGGTCCTTGATGCGCGAGGTGGCGAAGGCGGCGGTCGAGGGCAGCGCCAGCCCGAGCGCGAGCATCGCCATGCCGACCGCACGGATCATAATCCCACCGAATCCCGCTTTACCCACGCCTGGCATCGTTGCTCCCCGCTGACGCCGTTGACCGATGCACCGCGCCGCGCGCGGTCATCCGCCGTTAACCATGCGAGCCGCGTGCCAATCCGCGCGGCGGGCTTTGCCACTGATATCGCTGGATAATTTTTTGCGCCCCGGCGCCGCTCGCGGCCGTCGGGGCGGCAAAACGGGGGCTATGGGCAGATTTTGCCGGGCCGTTTACCCGCCGTTAACCATGCGCGATCCAGAGTTCCCCGCTGGAGACATGCTCCAGAGGCAATCCCATGCGCATTTACGGACCCAACGGGACGACGTTCGGAACGCCGGCCAATGCCGCGCGGCGCAGCGGTGCGGGCGGCTTCGTGCTGCCCGACAGCACCGGGGCGGCCGAAACCCGGCCCGCCGCCGCGCCGAAGGCGGCCGCCGGCATCGAGGCGCTGTTGGCGCTGCAAGGCGTCGAGGACCCGACCGAGCGCCGCAAGCGCTGCGTTCAGCGCGGCCGGGGCGCGCTGGACGCGCTCGATAGCCTCAAGATCGGGCTGTTGTCGGGCGCGTTCGACACCGCGACGGTGGCGCGGCTGCGCGATGCCGCCGCCGGGCTGAAGGATTTGTCCGGGGATCCCGGCCTCGACGCCGTGCTCTCGGAAATCGAGCTTCGGGTCGAGGTGGAACTCGCCAAGGCGGGGCGGGTCTGATCCCTGAAAGCGGCGGCTTTTCGAGCTGTTCCCACCGTCATCCGGGTGCGTTTCTCATGGCTCGTTTGGTGGCTTGAGGCCCGGAAGTTCCCTGCACGGCCCTGCGCCGTCACGGCGCGGCGCGACGATATTGTCTGCCCGGGAGCGGCGCTATATAAGCGCGTCGCGTCCGGACCCTTTCCGGCGCCTGGCAATCGGAAACGGACTGGCCTTGGAAAAGTTGAAGAACTATCGCCCCTCTGAAAAAGAGCCTTTCATGAACGAGCGGCAGCGGGAGTATTTCCGCAACAAGCTGCTGGCGTGGAAGGAAGAAATCATCAAGGAATCCAAGATCACGCTGCAAACGTTGCAGGAGGAAAACGTCAATCATCCCGACATCGCCGACCGGGCGTCGTCGGAAACCGACCGCGCCATCGAACTGCGCTCGCGCGACCGGCAGCGCAAGCTGATCTCCAAGATCGACGCGGCGTTGCAGCGGATCGAGGACAACACCTACGGCTATTGCGAGGAAACCGGCGAGCCGATTTCGCTGAAGCGGCTTGAGGCGCGGCCGATCGCGACGCTGTCGGTGGAGGCGCAGGAGCGCCACGAGAAGCGCGAGAAGGTCTATCGCGACGAATAGTGCTCGCACGCGGGGCGACGCCGAAAACCGCCGCGACGGCCGGACCGCGTCCGGCCGTTTGCATGTCAGGTTCGTCGATTTGCTGGTGGGGTGCGGCCGCTGGCCCGCAAGAGGTGGGGCCGTCGCAACGCAGACATGA
>JBIQLW010000097.1:0-5201 GCA_044463945.1 Bradyrhizobiaceae bacterium
TCGAGGCGAACTTGCCGATGAAGCCCGGCTTGTCCTCGTTGGTGACGTAGATCATGGAGTGGGCGAATTCGGCGTCGACGCGGATGCCCTTGATGTCGATCAGGCGCGGCTTGCCGTCGGCGTAGACGGTGCCCGACACCGAACGTTCCTGCCGCTCGGTGGTCAGCGTGACAGTGATGAGGCTTTCGTAGTCGCTCTGCGAGGCGCGCACCACCTCGTCCACCACCATGCCGCGCTCCTTGGCGATGACCGGCGCCGACACCACGTTGACGTCGCCCAGCATCGGCCGCAGCAGGCCGGTGAGCGCCGCCGATGTCAGCGCCTTGATCTTCATCTCCGCGACCTGGCCCTCATAGGTGATGGTGACCTTGCCGATGCCGGTCTCGGTGAGCTGGCCCGCGAACGAGCCGAGCTTTTCGGCGAGTTCGACGAACGGCTTCAGCTTCGGCGCTTCCTCGGCGGTGATCGAGGGGAAGTTGATGGCGTTGGTGATGGCGCCGGTGAGCAGGTAGTCCGACATCTGCTCGGCGACCTGCAACGCGACGTTCTCCTGCGCCTCCGTGGTGGAGGCGCCGAGATGCGGCGTGCAGATGACGTTGGCGCGGCCGAACAGCACATTTTTGGTCGCGGGTTCCTCGACGAACACGTCGAAGGCGGCGCCGGCGACGTGACTGGAATCCAGCGCGTCAGCCAGCGCCTGCTCGTCCACCAGTCCGCCGCGCGCGCAATTGATGATGCGCACGCCCTTCTTCATCTTCGCGATCGCCCTGGCGTCGATGATGTTGCGGGTCTTGTCGGTGAGCGGGGTGTGCAGGGTGATGAAATCGGCGCGCTTCAACAGGTCGTCAAGCTCGACCTTCTCGACGCCGATGTCCTTGGCGCGCTCCGGCGACAGGAACGGATCGAACGCGATCACCTTCATCTTCAGGCCGATGGCGCGGTCCGCGACGATCGAGCCGATGTTGCCGCAGCCGATCACGCCGAGCGTCTTGGCGGTGATCTCGACGCCCATGAAGCGGTTCTTCTCCCACTTGCCGGCCTGGGTGGAGGCGTCGGCCGCCGGGATCTCACGCGCCAGCGCCAGCATCAGCGTGATGGCGTGCTCGGCGGTGGTGATCGAGTTGCCGAACGGCGTGTTCATCACGATGATGCCCTTGGCGGTCGCCGCCGGAATCTCGACGTTGTCGACGCCGATGCCGGCGCGGCCGATCACCTTCAGCTTTTTGGCGTTGGCGAGGATCTTCGCGGTCGCCTTGGTGGCCGAGCGTATGGCGAGGCCGTCGTAGTCGCCGATCACTTCGGCGAGCTTGTCCTTGTCCTTGCCGAGGTTGGGCTGGAAATCGACCTCGATGCCGCGGTCCTTGAAGATCTGCACGGCGGCGGGGCTGAGGGCGTCGGAAATCAGAACTTTCGGTTTGGCCATGATGGTATCCATTGCTCTGCCGTCATCGTCCGAGAAGGCGGACGATCCAGTAATCACATGCGAAAGCGATTACTGACGGCGGGATGGTACTGGATGCCCCGCCTTCGCGGGGCATGACGATGGTGTCAGGTGTCGAAATCAAGCCGCCTTGTTCAGGCAGCCTTATTCAGGCAGCCTTGGCGAGCGACGCCTTGGCTTCCGCGAAGGCCCAGTCGAGCCACCGGGTCAGCACCGCGACGTCGGCGGCTTCCACGGTGGCGCCGCACCAGATGCGCAGGCCGGGGGGCGCGTCGCGATAGTGACCGAAGTCGAAGCCCGCGCCTTCCTTCTCCACCGCGCCGACGATCGCCTTGGCGAACGCACCTTGCGCGTCGGCCGGCAGCGCCGTGATCGCGGGATCGACCACCTTGAGGCAGACCGAGGTGTTGGAGCGGATCGCCGGGTCGGCGGCGAGGAAATCGATCCACGGGGTTTTCGCCACCCAGTCGCTCAGCACCCTGGTGTTGGCGTCGGCGCGGCCGATCAGACCTTTCAGGCCGCCGACCGACTTGGCCCAGTTGAGCGTGTCAAGATAGTCCTCGACGCACAGCATCGACGGCGTGTTGATGGTCTCGCCGACGAAGATGCCCTCGATCAGCTTGCCGCCCTTGGTCATGCGGAAGATCTTCGGCAGCGGCCACGGCGGCGTGTAGCTCTCAAGCCGCGCCACGGCGCGCGGGGAGAGGATCAACATCCCGTGCGCGCCCTCGCCGCCCAGCGCCTTCTGCCACGAGAAGGTGACGACATCGAGCTTGGCCCAATCGAGCGGTTGCGCGAACGCCGCCGAGGTGGCGTCGCAGATGGTGAGCCCTTCGCGGTCGGCCGCGATCCAGTCGGCATTGGGCACACGCACGCCGGAGGTGGTGCCGTTCCAGGTGAAGACGATGTCGGATTTGGGATCGGCCTTGGCGAGGTCGGCGATCTCGCCGTAGCCCGCCTTCAGCGTGGTGACGTCCTTCAGCTTGAGCTGCTTGACGACGTCGGTGACCCAGCCCTCGCCGAAGGATTCCCAGGCGATCATGGTGACGGGGCGCGCGCCCAGCAGCGACCACAGCGCCATTTCCACCGCGCCGGTGTCCGACGCCGGCACGATGCCGATCCTGTAGTCGGCCGGCACTTGCAGCACCTCGCGCGTCAGATCGATGGCGAGCTTGAGCTTCGCCTTGCCGACCTTGGCGCGGTGCGAGCGGCCGAGCGCCGCGTCCTTGAGGTTTTCGGGGGTCCAGCCGGGGCGCTTGGCGCAGGGGCCGGAGGAGAAATGCGGCACGGCAGGCCGCTCGGCGGGCTTCGCGACAGTCATCGTCTATCCTTCCAGATAGTAAGCCTCCCGTTGGGGGGAGGTGTCCCGCCGCGGGGGATACGCCAAGCCGCAATCGCGGTCAAGGGATACTCGGAACCATGCGACGAAGGATGGACAATGATTCGCCGACCGGCCGGCGGTGATCACGATGGCGGCGCCGCACGAGATCGCCGGCGTGGCCGTGCTGCGGCTGGCGTGAAGCCGGTGTGATAAGGCGCGGCTTAGAACTTGTAGCCGACGCCGGCGCGGACGGTGTTGACGGCGGTGTCGATCGGCGCGGTGAAGCGGATGTATTCCCACTCCGCCCGCAGGAACAGCCCGGCCATCAGGTTGACGTCGACGCCGAGACCGGCCGTGTAGCCATAGACAAGGTGGCTGTATTTGCCCTCGGTCTTGCTCAGATTGACCGGAATGTAATCGATCGTCGCGCCGGGCTTGCGCTGGGACCCGGTAATGCTGGCAGTGCGGATAATGTCCGCCTGCCCCAACGCCAAACCGCCGAACATATACGGCAGGAACGAACCGAACGCATAACCGGCGCGACCGCGGAAGGTGCCGATATCGGTCAGCCGCATCGTCGCGGTGCTGGTGTAGGTGATGTCGTCGCTATAGCCGTGCCCGTCGACGAAGCTGCGGCTCATCGACTCGGTCTGCGTGCCGCCGAACTTGCCGTGCAGGTAATTGAGTTCGACGCCGAGCACGGCGTCGTCCCACTGGCTGTTGTA
Source organism: Bradyrhizobiaceae bacterium (assembly GCA_044463945.1). GTDB lineage: Bacteria > Pseudomonadota > Alphaproteobacteria > Rhizobiales > Xanthobacteraceae > 62-47. Next base: position 3,488 of record JBIQLW010000097.1, read on the forward strand.
GCCGATGAATCCGCCGAAGCCGTCGCCGCGCGCCGACGCCTTGCTGCCGACCGGCCACGACGAGACGCCGGCGGCCTCCTCGATCGCGGTGTACGCCAGGAGATGCGCGGCGACATTCTGCGTCGCGCCGGTGAAGTTCATGTCGGATTCGCCGACGGCGGCGTGGGCGCCGATATAGACGCCCTCCCAGTTGACCACCTGCGGCCCGTAGGTGTCGGGCAGCGCGCCCCGCAGGATCGGAAGGTCGGCGGCCTGCGCGCCCTGCACCGCGCCGAACATCATTCCCGCCATCAGCAGCTTACGCATCGCAAATCCCCCAGCCGGCCGCTCGGGTCGATGCCGGGGCCGCTTTTGATATCGTGCGATCATCGCCTGTTAACCTTAACCAATCGTTGTCGCGCGCATCACGCGCGCGATCCGCGGCGGCGGCGGTGCAACTTTTTCGCGCGCCCCAAACGAAAACGGCGCGGGACAAGCCCGCGCCGTCGACGAAGCCGATGAAGCGATGCGCCGTCGGATCAGCCCTTGGTGACCAGCGGCGGCGGGGGCGGCGGCGGCACCTCGCAGCAGGTCCAGCGCACGCCGAGCCTGAGATCCTGCGAGGTCATGTCGCGATACTGGAACGACGAGAGACCCGCCGGGCTGCCGTCGTAGAAGTAGCCCTGGCCGTGAACCGCCTTGCCCATGTTGAGGTAGCGATACGCCAGTTCGATTGTCAGGTTGTCGGTGGCCTTGTAGGCCAGACCGGCATGGACCGCCCATGCGAAATTGGTGGTCGAGGCGCCGCTGGCGAAATACGACGACTGCACGCCGTAGTCGGTGAAGCCGACATCCGCGATGCCGGTGGTCTTCAGATGCGCGGCACCGATGCCGGCGCCGATGAACGGGGTGATGCACCACCAGGTGCCGAGATCGGCATAGATGTTGGCGAGCGCGACCCAGCTCTTGTAGCCGCCGGTATAGCCGTCGGTCAGCGAGCCGCCGCCGCCCGGAAAGGTCAGGAAATCGCTGCCGGTGAAACTCACCTTGGAGCGATATTCACCGGTCACGTCCGCGCGCAGCCAGCTATTGAACTGATAGCCGACGCCGAGCCCGTACGACATGCCGCCGTCGAAGCCGTGGCCGAACTGATCGAAAACGGTTCCCGCCGGCAGCGTGTCGTAGAGATCGTTGTGCAGCTTGGCGCTGGTGGTGGTGACGCCGATATCGCCGCGCAGATACCAGCCGCCGAAGTCGTCGGCCGGCGGCGGCGCATAATACTGCGGCGGCGGCGGCGGCATGGCTGGAATATCGGCGGCCATGGCCGCGCCCGACAATAGCGACGCCGCGCCCGCGGCGGCCAGGATTTTAACGCTACGCATTGGCTTCGTCCTCTCGTGAGTGGAGGCAGGCATGGCCTCACATCTGAAAACCGACGGAGGGACGATGGCACCAAATGCTTAAGCGTCGCTTAACCCTAATTATTAAGGTTGATTTTTGGTGGACGGCGGAACCCGCCTGCACCCGCGACGCGGACGGTGTCGAAATTCTTAACGAAGTCTTGCAGGCGGGACCGGAAACGAAGGCGCGGCACGAAAGCCGTCATGCCCGCGCAGGCGGGCATCCAGTACTCCTTATGGAATCAGACTTCCATCGCGCCCGCCGGGACTACTGGATCGCCCGCCTTCGCGAGGGCTTTGCAGGAGTGAGGTTTGGTGATTCTTTGCTCTTTAGT
>JBIQLW010000098.1:0-5012 GCA_044463945.1 Bradyrhizobiaceae bacterium
CCTCCGAACGGCAAGGAATCAGACTCCCACATCAACAGCAAGCTCAATTGAGTTTCGAGCCTAAATCACTCCCACTCGATAGTGCCGGGTGGCTTGCTGGTGACGTCGTAGACCACGCGGTTGACGCCTCTGACTTCGTTGATGACGCGGGTTGCGGTTTCGCCGAGGAATTTCATGTCGAACGGATAGAAGTCCGCGGTCATGCCGTCGGTCGAGGTGACCGCGCGCAGGCCGACCACGTAGTCGTAGGTACGGCCGTCGCCCATCACGCCCACCGTCTTCACCGGCAGCAGCACCGCGAACGCCTGCCAGATGGTGTCGTAAAGTCCGGCCTTGCGAATTTGGTCGATATAGATCGCATCCGCCTCGCGCAGGATGTCGAGCTTCTCCGGCGTGATCTCGCCAGGACAGCGGATCGCGAGGCCCGGCCCCGGAAACGGATGGCGGCCGACAAAGATATCCGGCAGGCCGAGTTCGCGGCCAAGCGCGCGCACTTCGTCCTTGAACAGTTCGCGTAAGGGTTCGACCAGCTTCATGTTCATGCGCGCCGGCAGGCCGCCGACATTGTGGTGCGACTTGATCGTCACCGAGGGGCCGCCGGTGAACGACACGCTTTCGATCACATCGGGATAGAGCGTGCCCTGCGCGAGGAAATCGGCGCCGCCGATCTTTTTCGCTTCGGCCTCGAACACGTCGATGAACAGGCGGCCGATGGTCTTGCGCTTTGCTTCCGGATCGGTGACGCCGTGGAGTTCGCCGAGGAACTGCTTCGACGCATCCACATGCACCAGCGGGATGTTGTAGTGATGGCGGAACAGATCGACGACGGTTGTCGCCTCGTCCTTGCGCAGCAGGCCGTGATCGACGAACACGCAAGTGAGCTGATCGCCGATCGCTTCATGGATCAGCACTGCGGCCACGGCGGAATCGACGCCGCCGGAGAGCCCGCAGATCACCTTGCCTTTGCCGACCTGCGCACGGATTTTCGCGATCGCTTCCTCGCGGAAGGCGCGCATGGTCCAGTCGCCCTTGAGGCCGACGACCTTGCGCACGAAGTTGCGCAACAGCTTCGCGCCGTCCGGCGTGTGCACCACCTCGGGATGAAACTGCATCGCGTAGAATTTGCGCGTGTCGTCCGCGATCACCGAAATCGGCGAGCCGGGAGCCTTCGCCACCGCGCGGAAACCTTGAGGCAATTTTGTGACGCGGTCCCCGTGGCTCATCCACACGTCGTAGCTGCCGCCGGTCCGCCAGACGCCGTCGAACAGCGCGCAATCCCCGGTCACCTCGATGGTGGCGCGGCCGAACTCGCGATGGTGCCCGGCCTCGACGGTGCCGCCGAGTTGCTGCGCCATGGTCTGCTCGCCGTAGCAGATGCCGAGCACCGGCACACCGGCCTCCAGCACCGCCATCGGCACCGCGGGCGCGCCGGCGTCGAGCACCGAGGCCGGGCCGCCGGACAGGATGACGCCCTTGGGCCGCATCGCGCGGAAGGCGGCCTCCGCCTTCTGGAACGGCACGATCTCGGAATAGACGCCCTCCTCGCGCACCCGCCGCGCGATCAGTTGCGTCACCTGCGATCCGAAATCGACGATGAGAATTTTTTCATGCGCAGCGGCGACATCCGCTGCGACCGGGGAGGTCTGGCTGGGTGCTGTCATGGGGCTGGAGATACGCGAGCGGCGGCGGTCCCGCAATGCTGGGCCCGCGTTATCAGCGGGATTTTCAGCCAATGGTGCGGGTCAGGACCGAGACGAAGAAGCCGTCGGTGCCGGTGCGGCGCGGCGTCATCAACAGCCCTTCCGGGCGGCGGCGGGCCACCGTCAGGAAGGCCGCGGTCTTGTCGCCCAGCACGCTCGCAACCTCGTCCGGCGGCACCACCTTGAAAGCCGGCTGGCGGGCGACGAAAGCGCGGATCTGGCCGTCGTTCTCCACCGGCAGCACCGAGCAGGTGACATAGGCGATCCGCCCGCCCGGCTTCACCAGCACGGCCGCGCGGTCCAGCACCTCGGCCTGCGCCTTCAGGCGAATCTCCAGCGCGCCGGGGCGGATGCGCCACTTGGCGTCGGGGTTGCGCCGCCAGGTCCCGGTGCCGGTGCAGGGCGCGTCGATCAGCACCAGATCGGCGGAGGCGCGGATATCCGAGAGCGGATCGGCCTCGCCCCTCGGCGCGCGCACCTCGGCGTTGTGGACACCGGCGCGCGACAGCCGCTCAAAGATCGGGGCGAGTTGCCGCTTGTCGCTGTCGGTGGCGATCAGCCGGCCCCGGCCCTGCATCATCGCCGCCAGCGCCAGCGTCTTGCCGCCGGCTCCGGCGCACAGATCGATCACCTGCTCGCCCGGCTCCGCACCCGAGAACAGCGCGGCGAGTTGCGAGCCCTCGTCCTGAACCTCGACGCCGCCCTTGATGAAATCCTGCTCGGCGTGAATGCCGGGATTGCGCGCGTCGGCGCCGAGCGCGATCCGCAGACCCCATGGCGACCACGGCGTCGGCTTTGCGCGAAGATGGCCGAGCGAAGCCGCGACCTTGTCGCGCTGCGTCTTCAGCATATTGACGCGCAGGTCGAGCGGCGCGCGGCGCGCCATCGCCGCCGCTTCCGCCACGCGCTCCTCGCCGAACGCCGCCGCCAGGTGATCGTCCATCCATTCCGGATAGTCGCCCGCGACCGGGGCCGGCGCGCCCTCGACCGAGCGCGTGGTCAGGGCGTGGCGCTCTGCCGGCGTCAGGGTGTCGGGAGCGAAGCGCGAGCCGTCGCACAGGGCCGCCAGCGCCTCGGCGCTGACACCGCGCTCCAGTTTCATCATGCCGAACACCCGCGCGCGCGGCGTATCGTCGTCCATGATCCAGGCGCTGGAAGCGTTACGGCGCAGCACGTCGAACACCAGCCCGGCGATGGCGGCGCGGTCACCGGAGCCGGCGAAGCGGTGCGCCGTCCCCCATTCCTTCAGCACGGCCGCTGCCGGAACGCGCTGCGCGTCGATGGTTGCGATGACGTCGATGGCTGCGGCCAGCCTTGCGCCGGGGGTCATGATCGTCCTTCGCCGCTACACGCGCCGGATCACGCCTTGTCGGGGCCGACGCGCACGAGTTGCTTGCCGAAATTGGCGCCCTTGAGCAGGCCCATGAAGGCGGCGGGCGCGCTCTCAAGCCCTTCGGTCACGAATTCCTTGTACTTGATCCTGCCCTCGCGCACCCATTGCGACATGTCGCGGATGAAATCCGGGTACATCGCGGCGAAGTCGCGCACGATGAAGCCGCGGAAGTTCAGGCGCTTGACCAGAATCTGGCGCATGATGGTGTTGGCCCATGGCGGCGTCGGCGTGTCCTTGCCGAAGATGGTGTTGTAGTCGGCGATCAGCCCGCATACCGGAATGCGCGCGAAGTCGTTGAAGCGCGGCAGCACGGCATCGAACACCTTGCCGCCGACGTTCTCGAAATAGACGTCGATACCCTTGGGGCAGGCTTCCTTGACCCGCGCGCGCAGGTCGGGATCGCGATGGTCGATACACTCGTCGAAGCCGAGTTCGTTCTTGACGTAGGCGCACTTGTCCTTGCCGCCCGCGATGCCGACGGCGCGCGCGCCCTTGATCTTCGCAATCTGGCCGACCGCCGAGCCGACCGCGCCGGAGGCGGCGGCCACCACCACGGTCTCGCCCGGCTGCGGATTGCCGATGGCGAGAAGCCCGGTATAGGCGGTCATGCCCGGCATCCCCAGCACGCCGAGCGCGGTCGAGATCGGCGCGATGGCGGGATCGATCTTGCGCAGCCCCTTGCCGTTCGACAGCGCATATTGCTGCCATCCGGTATGGGCAAGCACGATTTCGCCCCTGGCGAAGCCGGGATTGGTGGAGGCCGCGACCTCGCAGACCGTGCCGCCTTCCATCACGCCGCCGATCGGCACCGGCGCGGAATAGGACGGGCCGTCATCCATGCGCCCGCGCATGTAGGGATCGAGCGACAGCCAGATGGTGCGCAGCAGCACCTCGCCCTCGCCCGGCGTGGGGACGTCGTAATCCTCCAGCCGGAAGTTGGACGCCTGCGGCTCTCCGACGGGACGGGACGCGAGAACGATGCGCTTGGCGGTTTGGGTCATCGGGGTTTCCTCAGCCTGATTTTTCGAGTGACGATGGATGAAGGACAGCGGGCGCGGCAACAGCCTAGGCGGTGATCCGGGCCAGCGCCGCGTCAAAGGCGGCGGACGCGGCGGCGAGGTCCTTGAAGGCAAGGCCGCTGTCGGCCGGCTGCTTCTGCCTTTCGGTCGCGCTCGGACGGATTTCGGCCACAGCCTTGGCTCCCGTCAGCAGCGCGGCCGGCGCCAGCACATGAAACTCGTGATCCGCGAGCGGGGCGTCCTTCAGCAGAAACACGCCGAGATAGACGGTATCGTTGCCGCGCCGATAGGAAATATAGCGCTCGATCGCCACCGAGCCGTCGCGCTGCATCCCGCCGAGCTTGGCGGAGCCCTTGGAGTCGAGCAGCTTGTGGGCGCGGAATCCCTTGACGTCGGCCGAGCGCGCCTTGGCGGTCTCCTCGGAGAGATCGTATTTCGCCGCCATCTCCTTGCCGACCGCAGCGAGTTGCTCCGAGACGGCGTGTTCGAATTCCTTGAGTTCGGTGCGCGGCTTGGCGGTGCGGCTCGGCTTCAGCGCGTTGCGCGCATCCAGCGCGGCGCGGCACTTGGCCGCGAGATCATCGGCGGATTTGCGCTCCGCATTGCCGAGCAGGTTTTTCAGTTCGGCGGTGGAAAGCGCCGCCAGCCGTTCGTCCGTCCATTCGTACATTATAACCGCTCGTCCATCGTGCTGACACGGAACGACGGTGTCCCGCCCGGCGATCCTAGCCGGTTTTTCTCCCGAGGGGAAACCGGGGCCAGCGCGAAAATTTCGTCAAAACAAGGCGTTGAACGCCGTTTTCGCGGTTGCCGGGAACTGCGCCCTGCCCGATTACCGGATCGTGCGCCTTCGCGAGGGCTTTGCAGAAGTGAGGTTTGGTGATTCTTTGCTCTTTAGTT
>JBIQLW010000099.1:0-4548 GCA_044463945.1 Bradyrhizobiaceae bacterium
GACCCGCTGATTAAGAGTCAGCTGCTCTACCAACTGAGCTATGCGCCCGGAACCGTCCGGAAGTATCTTTCGGGTCGGCGTCGTTTAGCAAAGCGAACCCGCGATGTCCAGCAAACCCGCGCGGATTTCCCGGCGAAATCGGAGGGCTCTTACGGAAAAGGCCGCCCCGCGACGGGACGGCCCGATTTCACGGCGCCATGACGCCGCGGGAGTGTCAGAGGCGACCCGAGCCGTCGTCGGAACCGGTATCCGGCGCGCCGCGATCCGGCCCCGGCCCGCCACGGCGCCCGTGATGGAACGAGCGGTCGTGATCGCGGCGATGAAGCCGCCAGCCGTCGCGGTTCATCATCCGCCGCTCCATCCGCGTCAGCGCCGCCAAGCGCCGCTTCTGGCCGTCGTCGAGGGTCTTGTAGAGCGGATCGGCGGCGTCGGCGATCTTCTTCAGCGCGGTGGCGGTCGCCGCCATGTCATCCGCCCGCTGGTGCAGCCGCGCCACCGGGTCGATTTTGTCCTTGGCGTCGGACGCGGTCGCGTCCCGCCGCGCTTCCATCCGCGCATTGGCGCGGTCGATCCGCAGCTTGGCGAAGTCGCGCACCGCGGATTCCACCGGCGGCCACAGCTTCTCCTGATCCGGCGTAAGCTTGAGCCCGGCCTTGATGGCGGCGATCCGCGCATCGGCCAAAGCCGCGCGATCCTCCGGATTGAGGCGGACATGATGATGATGGGACCACGGCCGCTGATGGGCATAGACCGCGGTGGAGCCGGCAACCGTCAGCGCAGCAAGACCGGCGAGAACGACTTTCTTCATCGCAACCTCCAATGGACAAGGTGGTTGCGAGGATGCGGTCGGCCCGCTCCGCAATCAACTTAAAGGTTGGACACGTTGATGAAGGCCCATTCATCAACGTGCCTGGAGCCCGTTCGCTTCTGATGAAATCAGAAGCGGGCCCTGGCTTCATTTTCCCAGGACAGGCTTCGCCCGAAAACGCCATGCCGCACGCCACGGTCGCAGTATCCCGGGCGCGCGCTGGTGATAACAGCGGCGCCGGAAGGCAATCCTTACGGCACCGCGCCGCCGAACACCGTATTCGGCAGGAACAGCGAAATCTCCGGGATATAGGTAACCACGATCAGGAACGCGAGCAGCAGCAACAGCCAGCGCCACGACGCCTGCACCACCTTGAGCAACGGCATTCCAGTGATGCCCGACGCGACGAACAGATTAAGTCCGACCGGCGGCGTCACCATGCCGATCTCCATGTTGACCACAAAGATGATGCCGAGGTGGATCGGGTCGATCCCGAGTTGCATCGCCGTGGGAAACACGATCGGCGCCACGATCAGGATGATCGCCGACGGCTCCATGAAGTTGCCGGCGATCAGCAGGATGATGTTGACGACGATCAGGAACTGCCACGGTTGCAGGTTCGCGCCGGTGATCGCGCTGGCGATGGTCTGCGGAATCTGCTCGGTGGTGAGGACGTGGCCGAACAGGAAAGCGTTGGCGATGATGAACATCAGCATCACGCTGACGCGCGCCGAATCGGTCAGGACCTTGGGAACGTCCCTGATACCAAGGTCGCGATAGATGAACAGCGCCGCGATCGCGCCATACACCGCCGCGACCGCAGCCGCTTCCGTCGGCGTGAAGATGCCGCCGTAAATCCCGCCCATCACGATAATGACCAGCAGCAGGCCCCAGATCGCATCCCTGAACGAGGCGATGCGCTGGCCCCACGACGCCTTCGGCTGCCGCGGCAAATCCTTGACGCGCGCAACGACGTAGATCGCGGTCATCAGCAGCGTGCCGAGCAGGATGCCGGGCAGCACGCCAGCCATGAACAGTCGCCCGACCGAGGACTCTGTCGCCGCGGCATAGACGATCATGACGATCGACGGCGGAATCAGGATGCCGAGCGTACCGGCATTGACGATGACGCCGGTGGCGAACGACTGCGAGTAGCCGGTCTTGACCATGCCGGCGATCACGATCGAGCCGATCGCAACCACGGTCGCGGGCGAGGAGCCCGACACCGCCGCGAACAGCATACAGGCCATCACCGAAGCGATCGCCAGACCGCCGGGCAGATGCCCGACCACCGATACGGCGAAATCGATCATGCGCCGCGCCACGCCTCCGGTGGTCAGGAAGTTCGCGGCCAGAATGAAGAACGGAATCGCCAGCAGCGTCGATTGCTCCATGGTCTGAAAAAATTTCAGCACCAATGACGCCAGACTGTCCTGGGCGAACAGCAGGATGGTCAGCAACGAGGACAGGCCCAGCGACACCGCCACCGGCGTCCCCAGCGCGAGCAGGCCGAACAGCGTGATGAAAAGGAATGCCGTCGTCATCGCGCCACCGTGCCCGCGTCGGTATCCTGGCCGTAGATGCCGTCGCGAATGACATCCTCTGCCTCATCGGCGAGTTCGTACCCTTTCGACTTCCCGGTCAGGATGCGCCAGCCCATTTCGATCAGGCGGACGAGAATGAGAGCGAATCCGATCGGCAGGCACAGGCTGAGGATCCAGCGCTTGACCGGAATGTCCTCGGCATCGACATCGAGAATGTACAGCCGGTCGAGATAGACCCAGGTGCCGTAGAGCATCAGCACGGTGTAGAAGATCACCAGCAGCACGACGAGCAGGCCGACCCAGCGTTGCGCCGCTGGCGGCAGCAGCTTGACGACGGCGTCAACGCCGATATGGGCCTTGGCGCGCACGCAATAGGCGGCGCCGATCAGCACCAGCCAGCCGAACAGGTAGAAATTCGCTTCGAGCCCCCACAGGATCGAGTCATTGAAAACGTAGCGAAGCACCACCTGCAAGAAGCTGAGGAGCGTCATGGCTCCCAGAATGGCTGCAAGCAGCCATTCCTCGAGCCGGTGCCAGACCGTTCGAAGATTCAAGGCCCCCTCCCCGACGCCGCGCGGATGAACAAATGGGGCGGCCGCGATTTCGTACGGCCGCCCCTTGCGTGATCAGCTGCCGCTGGACTTCAACGCGGCGTCAATCACGTCCTTGCCGATCGCGCTTTCAAACTTGGCCCACACCGGCTCCATGGCCTTCTTCCACTTGGCGCGCTGCTCAGGCGTCAACTGATGGATCTTGCTGGTGGCCCCGATCTTGGCCTTGGCTTCCGCATTCAGCTTGTCCGCCACTTCGTTGTTCTTTTCGGTGGCGGCATCCATGGCCTTCTGGAGGCCGGCCTTGATATCCGCCGGCAGACCGTTCCACCATTTGGCGTTGGTCACGACCATGTAGTCGATGACGCCGTGGTTGGACTCGGTGAAGTCCTTCTGCACCTCGTGGAATTTCTGCGAGTAGGCGTTCGACCAGGTGTTCTCCTGACCGTCCACGGTGCCAAGCTGAAGCGCCTGATAGACCTCGCTAAAGGCAAGCTTCTGCGGGTTAGCGCCGAGCTGCTGGAACTGCGCCGCCAGCACGTCGGACGCCTGCACGCGGAATTTCAGGCCCTTGGCGTCCTCCGGCGCGATCAGCGGCTTGTTGGCGGAGATCTGCTTCAGGCCATTGTGCCAGTAGGCGACGCCGAGATAGCCCTTGCCTTCCATCGAGGTCAGCAGCTTCTTGCCGACCGGACCTGCCTGGAACTTGTCCACCGCCTTCATGTCATCGAACAGGAACGGCAGGTCGAACACCTGAATCTGCTTGGTGAACTTGTCGAACTTCGACAGCGACGGCGCGATGAACTGCACGTCGCCAAGCGCCAGCGCCTCCATTTCCTTGCCGTCACCAAACAGCTGGGAGTTGGGATAGACCTCGACCTTCACCTTGCCCGGCAGGAGCTTCTCGGCCTCCTCCTTGAATTTGAGCGCGGCCTGCCCCTTGGGTGTGACTTCCGCGACGACGTGGCTGAACTTGATGATGATCGGCTGCTGCGCGGCAGCCGGCGAAACGAAGCCAAGCATCGCAACGGCGGCACTGAGAACAAAAATCTTTCGCATACGCCCTCTCCCCGGGATTCGAGTCCGATTCTGGATCAGCCAATTCGGTTTGTCCGATAGCATCTCCAAAATGAATGAGGGAGGTCAATACCGTTTATTCGCGCTTCGGAAAATGCGCCCTTCGCAGGGGCTTGAGCGGCCGCGTGTTGCGACGCAAAAGAATGCGGGGCCAGAGCCCCGCATCGCAAACGTTTTCGAACAGGTTCGTGCGTGCGGCTCGCTCGCGCTCAGCTTGCGGCCGCCGCCGGCGTGTCGCGCTGCCGCTTCATGACGATCTTGTTGAGCGCGCCGAGATAAGCCTTGGCGGAGGCCACCAGCGTATCGGGATCGGCGGCGCGCGCCGTCATCGAGCGGCCTTCATGGCCGAGCCGCACCGACACCTCCGCCTGCGCGTCGGTGCCTTGGGTGACGGCGTGGACCTGATACAGCTCCAGCTTGGCCTCGTGCGGCACCAGCGCCTTGATGCAGTTGAACACCGCATCGACCGGGCCGTTGCCCTCGGCTTCCTCGATCCTCACCTGCCCGTCGATGTCGAGCTTCATGGTGGCGCGCTGCGGCCCGTGGGTGCCGGCGATCACCGTCAGCG
>JBIQLW010000100.1:0-4320 GCA_044463945.1 Bradyrhizobiaceae bacterium
TCGGCACCCCGATGTCGTTGAGGTGCTGGAAGATGTATTCGGAGATCCGGTTGTTGAGGACGCCCTTGCCCTCGATCACCTGATGCTTCTTGGCGTTGAACGCGGTGGCGTCGTCCTTGAAGTGCTGGATCAGGGTTCCCGGCTCCGGCCCTTCGTAAAGGACCTTGGCCTTGCCTTCGTAAATGCGACGCCGGCGGCTCATGGGGATGTACCGTGTGTTGTTGAAATCCATGGGAGGGGTGTGCTCCGTATGAAAGCGGCGATCCACGACGGAGCTGCCGTGAAGACCAGGACCATGAAACAGAACAGGAACCGGGCTCGGGGTCGAACCTACCTGATCGATCCCCCCAGCACAATCGACCCGCGGGCCGCAGGACCACTTATACCTGACCCGGACCGCGGCCGCACCTGACCGGGGCTGCGACCTCGGGACGGTTGTTTTGGCCTTGTCCGCCAATTATCTATGCACGCGAACCACCCACCGCAATGCGGCCCTCGCGGCCCTCAAGACAGGATCGGAACCCACATCATGACGACCTTCGACCAGCGCCAGGAAGGTTTCGAGAAGAAGTTCGCGCTCGACGAGGAGCAGAAGTTCAAGGCGGAAGCCCGCCGCAACAAGCTGCTCGGCCTGTGGGCCGCCGAACAGCTCGGCAAGAGCGCGGACGAGGCCGCCGCCTACGCCAAGGAGGTCGTGGCCGCCGATTTCGAGGAAGCGGGCGACGCCGACGTGCTGCGCAAGGTCGTGGCCGACCTCGCCGCCAAGGGCATCACCGAGCAGCAGGTTCGCGCCAAGATGACCGAATTGCTGGCGGAGGCCGTGGCGCAGGTCAAGGCCGGCACCTGAGCCCCGCGAGCCTTTGCCGATTCGCCCCGATCCGGCGCCACGCGGGTGGCGCCGGACGTCTGTCCGGCGTCAGCGCGTCAGATACACCTCGCCCAGAAGCGATGAGTTCGACCACGGCACCTGCCTGCCCTCGGTTGCGGCCACAACCTCCGAGCGCACGCGCGTGAGCATCTGCTGAACTTCAAGCCCCGGCGTCGAGACATGCCGGGCGAGAGCCGCCGAGAACGGGCTGTTGGCCCCCTCGCCGTCGAGCGCGACCTGACCCGGCGCGGTGGCGAACGCCAGAAGCGTGCCGGTGCCGGAGGTGGCCGCGCCGCCGAGGCCCGACGGCGACGCCAGTCCGCCATGGACCGCGACCGAGCGGCCGGCCGCATCCGCCACCACCGGCTTGTCGCGGAAGGGATTGTCGCGGCAGGCGTCCAGCACGATCACGTTGGTCCGCAGCTTGTCGTCGAGGCCGGCCAGCACGAAATCGAGATCGATCAGTTCGTCCGCCAGTTTCCGGCTGCCGTCGAGCCGCGCGTCGACCGGCACCAGATAATTGCGGCCGTCGATCTGCAATCCGTGGCCCGCGAAAAACACCAGCGCGATTCGCGCCGTCGGCGCTTTCGCAAGGAACGCCGTGAGTTCCTTGCGCATCCTGTCGCGGTCGAGATCGACGCCTTCGATGGTCTCGAAACCGATGTCGCGCAACTGCCCGGCAATGAGTTTGGCGTCGCGCGGCGGATTGGGCAGGGTCGAGGCGGCGCGATAGGCGCCGTTGCCGATCACCAGCGCCAGCTTGGCGGGTTTGGCGGCGGCATCTCCCGACGGTTTGCCGGCCGCCGACGACACGGTGTCCGCCGCTTCATCGAGCACCGCCAGCCGCGCCCGCGCGATTTCCTGTTGCCGCGTGGCGTCGATGATCGGACTGCCATGCTTGTTGGTGAAATGCACCGTTTTCGGCAGCGTCAGGGCGTGGGCATAAGCCGCCCGCGCCTGCGGGATATCGTGCCGGCTTTCGGCCAAAAGGCCCTTGGCGACGTAAAGCTCGGCCACGCGATCGTCGAGCGCCAGCGCGCGCATCAGTTCCGCCTCGGCCTCGTCGAGCCGCCCGGCGACGCGATAGGTCAGCGAGCGGCCGACGAAGGCCCCGAGATCGGCGGGATCGAGCTTGAGCGCCTTGTCGTATTCGCGCAACGCCGCATCGACATCGCCCTTGGCCCGCAGGATATCGCCGCGCACGGCGCGCGCCGGCGCGAAGCGCGGCATCAGGCGGATGCTGGCATCGATATCGGCCAGCGCCCGGTCGAACTGGCCGATGGTCTTCAGGATACCGGCGCGGGTGCCGTAGGCGCCGAACTGGTTGGCGTTGAGCGCCAGCGAGGTATCGAGATCGGCGAGCGCGCGCGGATAGTCCCGCTTCTGCGAATAGGCCCAGCCACGATAGCCGTGGTATTTCGCCCTGTCGAACTTCGACAGCTTCGCGCCACCTTGCAACAAATCGGTGCAAGCCATTATTTTTGCATCAACATTGTCGGAATTCATGCAAGTGTCGGGGGTCCGGTCGCGGGCCGTCGCGGGCGCGGCCGGTGCCAGCATGGCAAGCGCGAAACCGGCTATACGGATGACGTCGCGGGCAGCAGGCAGCGGCGCGAAACGGCGCATCAAGGTCGTCTCCCGGCGTCAGCGGGTACGGAGCAGTTGTTCCAGCCGATCCAGTTCATGGGTCAGGTCCTGTTCGATGGCGCGCGCGGCGATATCGATGACAGCATAGTTGCGTTGTTCCAGCCACTGCCGGCGCGTCGCGCGATCCGCCGCCACCGCCGCCGATTCATCCGGGTTGACCACCTCGATGGCGAGGCGGTGGACGAACGAGACGAAATCCGGGATGTGCCGCCCCACCGGCGTCTGGCGCTGGAACCGGCCGGCGAAGCGGCGGTCCGAGGTCAGCGCCTTCCATAATGCCCGTTCGGCGTCGGTCGGATTGCGGCGCAAGAGCCGCGCCAGCCCGCGCACGGTGCCGCCGTCGGCGGTGCCCGCGCCCTGCCGTTCGGCCAACAGTGCCCGCAGCCGCGTCGCCTGCCCGCCGTCGAGCACCCCGCCCTTGGCCGGCCCCTTGCGGCCCTCCGCAATCGCCATCACCACGCCGTGCAGCGTGTGCATATCCTGCTTGGTCGGCTCCATCCGGGTGAAGATGTTGCGCAGGTTGACCAGCATGGTGTCGCGCTTCTCCGGCGGCCGCAGGAACTCGACCCTGTCGAGCTCGCGCACGAGGTTGTCGAAGAACGCCTGCATCTGGTGCTGCGAGGCGCGCTCCGAACGCTCCGGCATGGCGAACGGCAGTGCGCCGCCGGTCGCGAGCTTGAACCACTCGTAGCCCATCAGCAGCACCGCCTGCGCCAGGTTGAGCGAGGCGAAGCCGGGATTGACCGGAAAGGTGACGATGCGGTCGGCGAGCGCCACCTCCTCGTTCTGCAAGCCGTAGCGCTCGCGCCCGAACAGGATGCCGGCCCGGCCGCCCCGCACGATCTCGGCCTGCGTCTCGCGCGCCGCCGCCTCCGGGGCGACCACGGGCTTGGCTTGATCGTGCGCGCGCGCCGTGGTCGCGAACAGCAGCGTCAGGTCGGCCACCGCCGCCTCAACGGTATCGAACAGTTCGACCGTCGCGAGAATGTGATCGGCGCCCGCGGCGGCGCGCTGCGCCGGCAGGCTCGGCCAGCCGTCGCGCGGCTTGACCAGCCGCAGCCGGGTCAGGCCGAAATTACCCATGGCGCGTGCCGCCATGCCGATGTTCTCGCCGAGCTGCGGCTCCACCAGCACCACCACCGGACCCTCGATGATCCGGCCGCCTTTGGTCTTGTCGGTGCCTGAACCGGACATGCCGCTTCGCTTTCTTCGTCGGGACGGGAGCACGTTGCGTCGGCAGGACGCGCGGCCGCCTGTCGAGCATTTTTGCCGCCGCGAGGCAACCCCGCGCGGTGACCGGCGAACGGAGCCAGCGCGACGGACGGAATCGGTCGAAATGGCCGCCCGGCCCGGCGCCTTCGGCTTTCGTCACCGGCCGCGCGATGCTATAGCCCGGCGACAAGCCACATTCGACCCTCCCCCGTGACGCGCAGTTTGTGAAAAGGCCCGACTTCCCATGGCGAAAATCAAGGTGACCAACCCCGTTGTCGAACTCGACGGCGACGAGATGACCCGGATCATCTGGCAGTACATCAAGGACAAGCTGATTCATCCGTTCCTCGATGTGAACCTTGACTATTACGACCTCGGAATCGAATCCCGCGACAGGACCAACGATCAGGTCACCATCGACGCCGCCAACGCCATCAAGAAGCACGGCGTCGGCGTCAAGTGCGCCACCATCACCCCGGACGAGGCGCGGGTGAAGGAGTTCAACCTCAAGCAGATGTGGAAGTCGCCCAACGGCACCATCCGCAACATCCTCGGCGGCGTGATCTTCCGCGAGCCGATCATCTGCAAGAACG
>JBIQLW010000101.1:0-4222 GCA_044463945.1 Bradyrhizobiaceae bacterium
CCACGGCGAAGCCGACCGAGGTGTGCAGCGAGGAGAACATCCACGACAGCGCCGAAGGCCAATACACGTGCCGCATCAACTGCCGTTCGTTCATGCCGAGCATCCGGCCGTTGGCGAGCACCGTGCCGCTGACTTCCTTGACGCCCTGATAGACGTTGAAGAAGACGATGAAGAACACCAGCGTGACGCCGAGCGCCACCTTCGACCAGATGCCGAGCCCGAGCCACAGCGTGAAGATCGGCGCGAGGACGACGCGCGGCAGCGCGTTCGCCATCTTGACGTAAGGATCGAACACCGCCGCCACCCTCGGCTGACGCGCGAACCAGAAGCCGAACAGCACGCCGCCGAACGAGCCGATCGCGAAGGCGAGGACCGATTCCCACAGCGTGATCGCCAGATGCTTCCAGATGACGCCGGTCGAGAACCACGCGACGATCTGGCTGCCGACATCGAGCGGATTGGAAAAGAAGAATGGCGGCAGCAGCATGACGCCGAACACCGGCACCGTGCTGAAGACGTGCCACGCCGCCAGCAACACCACCGCCACCAGCACCTGATAGAACAGCAGCACCGGGCGCGACATCGACGATCCTTCCGTTGACGGAGCCGGCGGCCGCCTCAGGCCGCGCGCTCGGCGGCGAGAGCGCCGGCGAACTGCGGGTAGCACTCGCCGACCTCATCGGTGATGCGCCCGCGCAGCAATGTCAATGTCGCGGCATCCGGCATCGGCGTTTCGGGGACCACGTCGGGCCGATCGTACGCGAAGCCCGTGGCCGCCCTGACATCGTCGGCGGTCGCGCCGCCATGGACGCTGCGCAGCCGGAAGCGCTGCCGCGCCTTGTCGAAGTCGAACAGCGCCTTGCCGGTGAGCAGGGCATACGGGCCGCCCTCGCGTCTCACGCCCTCGCTGACGCCGGGCGCGCTGATGAAATCCACCTTGTCGACGAACACCCGCGGCGAATGCTCCTCGCGAAACAGGATGACCCGCGGCACCATGTAGTAAAGAAACGCCGAGCCGAACGAGCCGGGCCAGCGCACGTCGTTGCGCGGGTGGGCGCCGGTGCCGACCAGATTGATGTTGGCGCGCCCGTCGATCTCGCCGCCGCCGAGGAAGAAGGCGTCGATACGCCCCTGAGCCGCGGCGTCGAACAGTTCGAACGCGCCGTTGGTGAGGAAATTGTGGTCGCGCGAGCCGAGCACGATGACCCGCACCGGCGCGCGCCCGAGCCGCTCGTTCCGCGCGCGGAGCAGCATGGCCCCCGCCGCCGGAATCGGCGACGACATGCCGACCGCGACCGTGCGCACGCCGTTGAGCAGATCGGCGATGGTCGCGATCAGAATCTCGCGCGCGGTGGCGGAGCGCGCCGTCATGCCGCCGCTCCGAAGCGCTGCGCGAAGCCTTTCATATAGGCGGCGAAGCCGTCGGCCGATTTCGCCATCGCCGCGTAGCGCGCGACCTCTGCGTCGTCGGTGGCGTATTCGCCCCACAGCCCCAGCGGCCACGCGCCGTTGGCGACCTCGGCGATCGCGCTCACGTAAAGCGCGGGCAATACCCCGGCGGCCTGATTTTCGTCCGCCAGCAGCGAGGTGTCGCTGATGCGCTCCACCGTGACCAGCGTCATCTTCGACGCATGGGCCATGGCGGCGAGTTCGCTCTGCCGGCCGATGCGGACATTGCCGAACCGGTCCGCTTCCGGCGCGTGAAACAACGCGACGTCGGGCCGGATCGCCGGCACCACGACGATCGGATCGTCGGCCGCATAAGGATTGTCGATGATCTTCCAGTCGGGGCGCGCCTGCATCAGGTCGCTGCCGATGATGCCGCGAATCGGCATGAACGGAACGCCCTTCTGGCCGGCGACGAACCCCGCCAGCAGCGCCGGGCAGGTCGCATCCCGCATCCGGAACGCGCCGGCGCGAACGCCGTCGGTAAAGCGCGGCGCGCCGCCTGCCTCGCCGAGCGTCACCGCGCTGGTTTCGATCGAAGCGACGAGGCCGCTTCCGATCAGCATATCCGCCTGCATCCCGCTGATGGGCACGCACACGACATCGAGGTTGCGGGGGCCTCTTGCGATCAGCGCCGCGGTGGCGGCCATCGCGACGCCGGCGTGGTCGTTCGGAATCGCCAGCGACATGCCGTCGCGAACGTGATCGACCAGGCGGTCGAGGCTGACGAACATCTCCATGGCGGCCTCCCGACAAACGCTCCGCGCGCCCGCAGGCCCGCGTGAACGGCAGTCACTTGGAGGCGATGATTTCGCCGGGCAGAAAAGGTGTCAAGGCATTGCAGCCATGCGGCGGCGGTTCACGCGGTCGCGCCCCTGGCCTTGGGGCGGCGCAGGTGCTCGTCGAGCCGCGGCATGATCTCGACGAAGTTGCACGGCTTTGAGCGGTAATCGAGCTGATGGGCGAGGATGCCGTCCCAGCCGTCCTTGCAGGCGCCGGGCGAGCCCGGAAGGCAGAAGATGTAGGTCGCGCCGGCGACGCCGGCTGTGGCGCGGCTCTGGATGGTGGAGACGCCGATCTTTTCGTAGCTCAGCATATGGAACGCGATCGAGAAGCCGTCCATGCGCTTCTCGAACAGCGGCTCGATCGCCTCCGGCGTCACGTCGCGGCCGGTGAAGCCGGTGCCGCCGGTGGTGATGATCGCGTCGATGCCGGGCTCGGCGATCCACTTGCGGATCACGGCGCGGATCCCCTCGACGTCGTCGGCGACGATCTCGCGCGCGGCGAGGCGATGGCCGGCCGCCGTCAGCCGCTCCACCAGCACCGCGCCGGACTTGTCGTCGTCGGGCGAGCGGGTGTCGGAAATCGTCAGCACCGCGATGTTGAGCGGAATGAAGGGTTTCGATTCATCGAGAGACATGGCGGGGAGAGACATGGCGAGTTCATTCCTCGTGTCCCGGACGCGGTGCAGCGTTCTTCACGCTGCTCCGCAGAGCCGGAACCGTTGCGGATGTCGTCGTCGTGACGGCGCCGGCTCTGCGAAGCAATACTTCGTATTGCATCGCGTCCGGGGCACGCAACCCGACGTCACAGATTATCCGTCGCGAAGGTGTTGCACGCCTGCACGGAGCCCTGCTGATAGCCGATCATGAACCAGCGCTTACGCTGCGCCGCAGAGCCGTGCGTGAACGAGTCGGGCACCACGCGGCCGGTCGCCTGCCGCTGCAAGGTGTCGTCGCCGATCGCCGACGCCGTGGTCAGCGCCGCGTCGATGTCGCCCGCCTCCAGGAAGCCCGGCCGCTTCTTGGCCTCGCGGTTGACCCAGACGCCGGACAGGCAGTCGGCCTGCAGCTCGACCTTGACCTGCAACGCATTGGCCTCGGCGCGGCTGCCGGCCTGCTGCTGCAAGCGCGTGACGCGCGGCAGGATGCCGAGCAGGTTCTGGATGTGATGGCCCGCCTCGTGCGCGATGATATAGGCCGCGGTGAACTTGCAGGCGTTGCCCGAGCAGCCGCGGAAGCGCGTCTCGACCTGACGGAAGAACGCGGTGTCGAGGAAGATCTGGCGATCCGGCGGACAGTAGAACGGCCCCATCGCCGCCTGCGCCATGCCGCAGCGTCCGCCGTTGGTGGCGTTCCTGAACAGCACGATGCGCGGGCCGGTGTATTTCTGGCCGGCGGCCGAGAAGATTTCATCCCAGCGGTCGTCGATCTCGCCCAGCACGCCGGCGATCATGCTGCCCATCTCGTCGCTCGGCGCGCCGCTCTTGGCGGGACCGGAGCGGCGGTCGGTCTCATAGGTCGGCGCGTGCTGGCCGCCGGTAAGGATTTCCGCGCCGCCGATCAGCAAGCGGGGATCGATGCCGAGCGCGTAGCCGATGATGCCGAGCACGAGGATGGTGCCGATGCCGAGGCCGCCGCCGCCCATCGGCAGACCGAAGCCGCCACCGCCGCCGCCGAAGCCGCCGCCATCGTCACCGCGACGATCGTCGATGTTGTCGCTGCGGCGGAAATCATCGTAGCGCATAGCGCAGTTCCTCACGGTTCGGATGACGCCAAGCATCGCGCGGCGCCGCACGGACGTAAAGCGTCCCGCGCGCCAATCAATAACCTGCCCGGCAATAATTGCCTAGTGAGAAGGCTTTCACGATTAAGCCGTTTTTTACTTTGCCACGGCAATGTAGCGCCAGTCGGTTGTTTGGTCCCGCGTCGCCGACAGCGTCGCCTGAGTCAGAGTCATTGAGTCATGGTTGTGTCGCGTCGCGGGGCGTCTGCAA
>JBIQLW010000102.1:0-4174 GCA_044463945.1 Bradyrhizobiaceae bacterium
AGCGCGGCGTCGGCCGACGGCAGGTTCGGCGCGAAGCCGCCCTCGTCGCCGACGTTGGTGTTGTGTCCGGCCTTCTTCAACCCCGCCTTCAGCGTGTGGAACACCTCCGCCCCGCAGCGCAGCGCCTCGGCGAACGATGACGCGCCGACCGGCAGGATCATGAACTCCTGGAAATCGATCGGGTTGTCGGCATGGACGCCGCCGTTGATGATGTTCATCATCGGCACCGGCAACAGGCGCGCGGACGTACCGCCGACGTAACGGTAGAGCGGCATGTCGAACGAGTCGGCCGCCGCCTTCGCCACCGCCAGCGATACGCCGAGGATGGCGTTGGCGCCGAGCCGGCTCTTGTTCGGCGTGCCGTCGAGGTCGATCAGGGTCTGGTCGATCTGCACCTGCTGCTCGGCGTCCATGCCGCCGATGGCGTCGAAGATCTCGCCGTTGACGGCGTCCACCGCCTTCTGCACGCCCTTGCCGCCGTAGCGCTGCTTGTCGCCGTCGCGCAGTTCGACCGCCTCGTGGGCGCCGGTGGAGGCCCCGGACGGCACGGCGGCGCGGCCCTGCGATCCGTCTTCCAGCACCACATCGACCTCGATGGTCGGATTGCCCCGGCTGTCGAGAATTTCGCGGCCAATGATATCGATGATGGCGGTCATGGATGCCTCTTGCAAAATGGCGGGGAGAAGTTGGCGCTGCTTCTACAACATGGCCTCCGGCGGGGAAAGGCCGGGACCGGCCGTTCCCGCGCCTTGCCGGACGGCCGCGCAGGCGTTACGCAAGCGCTTATGTCCAGATCGCCCCGCGCCCCCACAAAGACCGCCGGCCTGCAACTCGGCCGCGACGTCGCCTGGCCGGCCTCGCCCGAGGCCGCGAAGCTCGACCGCGTGCCGAACCCGCAGAAGGATACGGCCTACGTGGTGCGCTTCACCGCGCCGGAATTCACCTCGCTGTGCCCGATCACCGGCCAGCCGGATTTCGCGCATCTGATGATCGACTATGTGCCAGGCGCGTGGCTCGTCGAATCCAAATCGCTGAAGCTCTATCTTGCGAGCTTCCGCAACCACGGCGCGTTCCACGAGGACTGCACGATCGCGATCGGCAAGCGCGTCGCCGCAGAGATCAGGCCGCGCTTCCTGCGGATCGGCGGCTACTGGTATCCGCGCGGCGGCATTCCCATCGACGTGTTCTGGCAGACCGGCCGGTTGCCGAAAGGCGTGTGGCTGCCCGAGCAGGGGGTGCCGCCCTATCGCGGGCGCGGATAGTCCCTACGCGGCCGGGCGGGTCACCAGAAGTTTCGCGCCGATGATGCCGACCAGCGTCACCACCACGCCGCAGACGATCAGGGTCGGCAGCTTGCCGATATGCGCGATGCCGACGCCGTAGACGATCGGCCCCGCGGTCTGGCCGAGGAAGAAGAAGCACGAGTGCAGCGACAGCGAGGTCGCGCGCGCCTCCACCGCCAGTTCGCTGGCGAACACCTGCATACAGCCGTGCAGCATGTAGAAGCCGAGCCCCATCACCATGAAACTCGCCATCTGCGCCTGCCACGGCAGCCCGAGGCCGAGAACCACCAGTTGCAGCGCCATCAGCGCGCCGCCGCCGATCATCAGGCCGCGCACGCCCAGCCACGGCAACAGCCGCGCGATGCTCGCGGTGTAGACCAGCCCGCCCAGCGCGAAGCCGGCGATGACGATGCCGGCGATCGACAGCCGGGTCTCGCCAAGGTCGAACAGGAACGCCGCGACGAAGGGAAACACCCCGAGGACGCAGCAGCCCTCGGCGAACACCACGCTGTAGCAGACCCGCGTCCGCGGGTTGTGGAACAGCACCTTGTAGCCATGCCACAGCGTCGCGAAGCTCGCTCCCCCGGACGCCATGGCGGTCGAGGCGCGGCTCAGGCGGACGCCGACGGCCACGGAAGCGATGACCGTGGTGACACCGAGGAATCCCAGCACGCCGCGCCAGCCGAACAGGTCGCCGACCACGCCGCCCAGCGTCGAGCCGAGGATGTTGCCGATCATCGCGCCGGCCAGCACCCGGCTGATCGCCACCTGCCGCCCCGCCACCGGTACCAGATCGCTGGTCAGGCTGAGCGTCACCGGAAACACGCCGCCGGCGCCGACGCCGCACAGGATGCGCGTCACCAGCAGGAACGAGAAATTGTCCGCGAACGCGCCGAGAATGCTGCCGGTCCCGAGCAGCGCCAGGCACACCACCATGACGCGGGCCTTGCCGACCAGGTCGGCGACGGCGCCGATGATCGGCTGCACGATGGCGAAGGTGAAGGCCAGCGCCGCCGACAGGCCGGCGGCCTGCGCGATCGACACCGAGAGATCGTCGGCGATGTGAGGAATCACCGGATCGATCGCGCGCACGGACAGGTTGGCCGCGAACGACGCCAGCGCGATCAGGTAGAGCACGGACGGCATCAGGGCAAACGCCGCCTCTCGCGGATGCCGCCGTTCATAGCGGCCCGGCCTTGGCGAGCCTGTCGAACGCCATCAGCGTCCGCACCAGCCCTTCGAACGCGTTGAGCGGCACCATGTTGGGGCCGTCCGACGGCGCGTGGTCGGGATCGGGATGGGTTTCGATGAACACGCCCGCGACGCCCACGGCAACGGCCGCGCGCGCCAGCACCGGCACGAACTCGCGCTCGCCGCCGGAGGATGTCCCCTTCCCGCCCGGCTGCTGCACCGAATGGGTGGCGTCGAAGATCACCGGCGCGCCGGTGGTGCGGGCGAGGATCGGCAGCGCGCGCATGTCGGACACCAGCGTATTGTAGCCGAACGATGCGCCGCGCTCGGTCACCAGCACGCCGGCGTTGCCGGCCCCGGTGATCTTGGCCACCACGTTGGCCATATCCCATGGCGCGAGGAATTGCCCCTTCTTGACGTTGACGACCTTGCCGGTCGCCGCCGCCGCCAGCAGCAGGTCGGTCTGGCGGCAGAGGAACGCCGGGATTTGCAGCACGTCCGCCGCCTGCGCGACATCCGCGCATTGGCCGGGCTCATGCACGTCGGTCAGCACCGGCAGGCCGAGGGAGGCGCGAATCTCGGCGAAGATCGGCAGCGCCGTCTCAAGCCCGATGCCGCGCGCGGCGCGCGCGCTGGTGCGGTTGGCCTTGTCGAACGAGGTCTTGTAGACGAGGCCGATGCCGAGGCGGCCCGCGATCTCCTTCAGCGCGCTCGCGGTTTCCAGCGCGTGCGCCCGGCTCTCAAGCTGGCATGGCCCGGCGATGACCGCGAGCGGCAGGGCATTGCCGAAGCGGACCGGGCCGATCGCCACCTCAGGCGCGGCCCCTTGCGGGGAAGGTGCGGCGTTCAAGATCAATTCCTTTCGCGAACGACCATGCCGGATGCGCCTCACTGGAACAAGCCGCGCCGCGCGGATATGTGGGTTGCGTCCCGGCACGATCGCTGCCAACACATTGCCGCCACCAACCGCCGGGACACTATCAGCCTGACAAACACGGCTTCCATACAGGTTCAAATGCGAAACATCCTTTCCGCCCTGCTCGCCGTCGCGGCCGCTTCTCTTGTCGCACCGGCCTTCGGCCAGTCCGGCAACACGACGTCCGGCGTCATCACCGGCGGCGCGGACAATGTCATGATCAACGGCAAGCCCGCCGCGCGGGCGGGCGACACCACCAGCGACGGCGCGATCGTCGAGGGCGTGCCCAACGTTTTCATCAACGGCAAGCCCGCCACCGTGATCGGCAACCGCACCGGCTGCGGCGGCTCCGTCACCGGCGGGGCGACGGGCGTCTTCATCAACGGCAAGCCGATGGCGCGCCAGGGCGACCGGACCTCGGGCTGCGCGAAATAGCGTTTTTCTGCTTTTGACGTAGCTGTGTCCCGGATGCTGCGCGGTATGAAATACCGCGCTGCCGGTTCCGAGAGCCGGAAGTTTGTTTCTGTCCAGAGGCCCAGCACGATAAGCCGTCATACTCCGCGAAGGCGGAGTATCCAGTACGCCACATCGGGTCAAATTTCCCGCGCACTCACAGGGATTACTGGATCATCCGCCTTCGCGGATGATGACGCCTCGTTTCTCGTCAAGCTCTGCGAAGCGGCATGAAGGATGCCGCATCGCGTCCGGGACACGGGCTTCATGCAGATCTGAATTTCAAACAGCGCATCGTGTGGAACAGCGCATCGCGTGGATACGGCTTCGC
>JBIQLW010000103.1:0-4040 GCA_044463945.1 Bradyrhizobiaceae bacterium
TGCGGGTGCCGTCCTCGGCCGACCACTCGACGTCGTCGATCTGGTTGCGGGCGCGGGTGACGTTGGCGATCGAGGTTTCGATCACCTGCTCCGGCGTCATGTTGAGCTTGACGCGCATGTGCAGCGGCGAGGTCGCGATCACGGTGTGGACGCGGCCGCGTTTGGCGAACTTCACCGCCTCGGCGCAGCGGTCGATGTCCTTGGGATGGACGCGCGACAGGCCGGCGATCACGGCATTCTTGGAGCGCCGGGCGATCTCGCTCACCGCCGCGAAGTCGCCTTCCGAGGTGATCGGGAAGCCGGCCTCGATGACATCGACCCCCATGTCGTCGAGCAGTTCGGCGACCTCCAGCTTTTCCTCGAAGGTCATGGTGGCGCCGGGGCATTGCTCGCCGTCGCGCAAGGTGGTGTCAAAGATGATAACGCGGTCCTTCTCGGACCTGGCAGCGGTGGACATCGGAAAGTTCCTCTGGTCAGGTGCGCCGCTTGTCGGGGCGCTCGGGTGGCGGATGATCTCGCGAAACCCCTGAGTGCCCAGGCGCAACCGCCCAGACGGCCCTCAGGGGCTGGTAAGAAGCAGTCCGCCGATCAGCGACAGGGATGGTGCCGGCGCAGCCGGACGCGCGGCGGTCCGCCCTGCGGCGCCCCCGTGAATCCCGTAGCTGTTGCTGCGAATCGGCATTGCTGAACCCTTTAAGGCGGCATTGTTGGCAAAAACCCTTGACGGATCGTTGCCGGAACGCCTGCCCGCGGCGACCTTAAACGACAACCGCACCGTCTCGCAACGCAAAAATGGCCGCGCCGGGGGTCTTCAGGGCTCAGCGTGCCTTTTTCGCCGCATCATCCGCCCCGCCCTTGCCTGCCTTCACCCCTTCTTTCTCCAGCGCCGCGCGCGCCGCGGCGAACCGCGCCAGCGCCGCCTCATCGACCTTCGGAAACGCCAGATCGAGTTTCTCCAGCGCATGGACGATGCTTGAGCCGATCACCACGCGAGCGAACCACTTGCGGTCGGCGGGCACCACGACCCACGGCGCGAACGGCGTCGCGGTATGGCGGATCACGTCCTGATAGGCCGCCTGATAGCGGTCCCAGTGCCTGCGCTCGGCGACGTCGTCCAGCGAGAACTTCCAGTTCTTCTCCGGCTCGTCGAGGCGGGCGAGGAAGCGCTTGCGCTGCTCCTCCTTCGATACGTTGAGGAAGAACTTCAGCACCACGGTGCCGTTGCGCACAAGATAGCGCTCGAACGCCGCGATATCCTCGAAACGCTCGCGCCAGATATTCTTGGTCACCAGCCGCTGCGGAATGCGCTGGCCTGCGAGAATCTCCGGATGCACCCGTACGATCAGGCATTCCTCGTAATAGGAGCGGTTGAAGATGCCGATGCGGCCGCGCTCCGGCAGGCAGATCGTCGTCCGCCACATGAAGTCGTGGTCGAGTTCGGTCGCGGTCGGCGTCTTGAAGGAATAGACCTCGCAGCCCTGCGGATTGACGCCCTCGAACACGCTTTTGATGGCGCTGTCCTTGCCGGCGGCGTCCATGCCCTGAAAGATCAGCAGCAGCGACCAGCGGTTCTGTGCGTAGAGTTTCTCCTGCAAATCGCTCAAGCGCTTGCGGTTGGCCTCGATGATGGCCTTGCCTTCGTCCTTGACGAGGTCGCCGTCGGCGTCGCGCCGGAACAGCTTGAGATGAAACGCCTTCGAGCCATCGACCCGGAACGGGCGCACGTAGGAGTCAAGTTCCGAGGTGGTGACCCGCGTGATCTTGTCGGCCATGACGCTTGCGTCTCCTTGCTTAAGAAGTCCGACTGGAAATTCGCCTTTTTGCACAAGGATGCAACACGAAAGCCGTCATACCCGCGCAGGCGGGTATCCAGTATTCCCATGTCCAGCCGGATTTCCCCTGCGCTCGTCCCGGTTACTGGATCGTCCGCCTTCGCGGACGATGACGCCTCGTTTCCGGTCATTCACATCG
The DNA here is from genome assembly GCA_044463945.1 of Bradyrhizobiaceae bacterium. Classification (GTDB taxonomy): domain Bacteria; phylum Pseudomonadota; class Alphaproteobacteria; order Rhizobiales; family Xanthobacteraceae; genus 62-47. The sequence goes on from JBIQLW010000103.1 coordinate 1,972, forward strand.
CCTCCGGGAGCCGGGCGGCGAGAAAGGCGGCCATGTAGGGCGGGATCGCGGCGGTGATGTCGCGCGCGTTGCGGACCAGATGGATGGCGGCAAGCTCCGGCGTCGCCTGCCGCGCCAGATTGGCGTCGATCCGCCGCCGCAGCGTTTCCCCGTCGAGGTCGCTGTCGAGGCCGCGCATCAGCGCGATCAGGGGACCTGCGACCACGCAGTCCCAATGGCCGGCGGCGCGATAGTCGGCCGCCGTCAGCCCGGTTTCCTCCGCCACCTCGCGCGCGACGCTGCCGGCGATATCGACGCGGCCGTCCCTGATGTCGTCGAGGTCGGGCGTGCCCGCCGGGAAATAGATTTTGCCGGCGTTCGCGGTGTGCGCCGCCATCTCGCCCAGCAGATACGCGCCGTCGCGGCTGCGCAGCGCGCCCATGCCGAAGCCGTTGAACACCGATGCGTCGGGAAAGTCCCAGTCGCGCCACGCGATGAAACTGGCGAAATCGGTTTCGAAATAGTCCGCGCTGAACGTGTCCTCGGTGAAGCGCGGCGCGCGGCCGAGCAGCACGCGCCCGTTCCAGAGTTGCGGCGTGCCGCGTTTCAATTCCGCAAAGTGCGCGTCGATCTCGGCGCGCCGCGCATCCGCGAACGGCCAGCGCCACGGCACCACGCGAAGATCGAGCCGCGCGACCCGATGAATGGGGAAGGACGCCACGCCGTTACTTCGCGCCCGCCCCCGTCGCCTTGGCGGCCTGCTCGACGAAGCGGTTGGTGTAGGTCTTGCTGACGTCGATATTCGCCTTGGCGACCTCGGGCGAGCCTTCGCTGAACACCGCCAGCACCGCGGCCGCGCCCTTGGGATCCATGGCGCCGGTCTCCGAATACATCGGAATGGTGTTCTTGAGCGCCGCCAGATAAAGCTCCTTGTTCTTGCCGACCAACCCCGGCGGCATTTTGTCCATCACCTCTTCCGGCGAGTGCGCGTGAATCCATTTCAGCGTGCTGACGATCGCGTTGGTCAGCGCCTGCGCTTCCTTCTCGTGCGACCTCACCCACGCCGCGGTTGAGTACAGCGCGCCGCCGGGATAGTCGCCGCCGAACACCGCCAGCGTGTCCTTCTGCGTGCGGGTGTCGCTGAGGATGCGCAGATCCTTGTAGTGGCCTTGCAGCACCGTGACGGACGGATCCAGCATCACCGCGGCGTCGATCTGGCTCTGCTCCATCGCCGCCACCGCCGTCGCCCCCAGCCCGACGCCGATCACCGCCGCGCTGGTCGGATCGAGGCCGTTCTTCTTCAACAGATACTTGAGGAAGAAATCGGTCGAGGACCCCGGCGCGCTGACGCCGACTTTCTTGCCGGCGAGGTCCTTGATCGATTTGATCTCGTCGGTGTGCTTCGGCGACACCACGAGGACCAGCCCCGGATAGCGGTCATAGACCACGAAAGCCTGCAACTCCTGCTTCCTGGCGGCGAGATTGACGCAGTGATCGAAATAGCCGGACACCACGTCGGCGCTGCCGCCGAGCACGGCCTTCAGGGCATCGGAGCCGCCCTTGAGATCGACCAGTTCGACGCTCACGCCCGCCCTGTCGTATTCGCCGAGTTGCTTCGCCAGCACGGTCGGCAGGTAACAGAGGCACGCGCCGCCGCCGATGGCGATCGTCACCTTGCTTTGCGCGAACGCGAAACCGGACATCATGAGCAGCGCCAGCAGCGGCGCCGCGAGCCTGTCGAAGACGATCCTCATGATATCTCCCATCCTTATTGTTGGCGGCACAATAGAGCAGCGCCCCTGCCTTGAGAAGCGCGCCGTCGGCGTCGCGGGTCAGCCTCTCGCCGCCGCCTCCGGCCGCCACACCAAAAGCCTGCGCTCGACCAGCGTCACCATGAAGTCGATCAGGATCACGAAGGCGGACAGGACGAACATGCCGGCGAACACGCCGGCGACGTCGAACACCCCTTCCGCCTGCTGGATCAGATAGCCGAGGCCGGCGGCCGAGCCGAGATACTCACCGACCACCGCGCCGACCACGGCGAAGCCGACCGAGGTGTGCAGCGAGGAGAACATCCACGACAGCGCCGA
>JBIQLW010000104.1:0-3888 GCA_044463945.1 Bradyrhizobiaceae bacterium
GCTTGTCGATGTCGGCGCCCTTCTTGCCGATCACCACGCCCGGACGCGCCGAGTGGATGGTGACGCGGCACTTCTTGTGCGGGCGCTCGATGACGATGCGCGCAACGGCAGCCTGCTTCAGCTCCTTGTGCAGCAGCTCGCGGATCTTGACGTCCTCGTGCAACAGCCGGCCATACTCGTTCTTGCCGGCATACCAGCGCGAGTCCCAGGTGCGATTGATGCCAAGCCGCAGCCCGACCGGATTGATCTTCTGACCCATCGTTCTCTCCTCGCGCCCTACGCGGCCTCGTTCTCGACCTGACGAACGACGATCGTCAGTTGCGCGAACGGCTTCAGGATACGGCCCGAGCGGCCACGGCCGCGCGGCGCGAAACGCTTCATCACGATGCCCTTGCCGACATGAGCCTCGGACACGATCAGATCGTCGACGTCGAGATCGTGATTGTTCTCGGCGTTGGCGATCGCCGATTCCAGGCACTTCTTCACGTCGACCGCGATCCGCTTGCGCGAGAACTGCAGGTCGGCGAGCGCCGAGGAGGCTTTCTTGCCGCGGATCAACTGCGCCACCAGATTGAGCTTCTGCGGGCTGACGCGCAGCATCCGTGCCACGGCCTTGGCCTCGTTGTCCGGCAGGCGCCGTTCGCGCTTGGGTTTGCTCATCGCTTCGTCCTCAGGACCGTTTGGCTTTCTTGTCGCCGGCATGGCCGTGGAAGGTGCGGGTCGGCGAGAACTCGCCGAACTTGTGACCGACCATTTCCTCGTTGACCGAGACGGGGACGTGCTTGTGACCGTTGTAGACGCCGAAGGTCAGGCCGACGAACTGCGGCAGGATCGTCGAGCGGCGGCTCCAGATCTTGATGACGTCGTGCCGGCCGGACGAGCGCGCCGCATCTGCCTTCTTCAGCAGCGAGGCTTCGACGAACGGACCTTTCCACACCGAGCGTGCCATGGCAGCGATCCTTACTTCTTCTTCTTCCGCTTGTGGCGGCTCACGAGAATGAACTTGTTGGTGGACTTGTTCGCGCGCGTCTTCTTGCCCTTGGTCGGCTTGCCCCACGGCGTCACCGGGTGACGGCCGCCGGAGGTGCGGCCTTCGCCGCCGCCGTGCGGATGGTCGATCGGGTTCATGGTCACGCCGCGGTTGTGCGGGCGGCGGCCGAGCCAGCGCGAGCGCCCGGCCTTGCCGATCGAGGTGTTCATGTGGTCCGGGTTCGACACCGCGCCGATGGTGGCGCCGCAGCGGCCATGCACCAGACGCTGCTCGCCCGAATTGAGCCGCAGGATCACGTAGTCGTGGTCGCGGCCGACGATCTGCGCGTAGGTGCCGGCCGAACGCGCGAGCTGGCCGCCCTTGCCGATCTTCAGTTCGACGTTGTGGACAATGGTGCCGATCGGCATGTTGCCGAGCGGCATGGAATTGCCCGGCTTGACGTCGACATAGCTGCCGGCCACCACGGTGTCGCCGGCAGCGAGCCGCTGCGGCGCCAGGATGTAGGCCTGCTCGCCGTCCTCGTACTTGATCAGCGCGATGAAGGCGGTGCGGTTGGGATCGTATTCGAGCCGCTCGACGGTCGCCGGCATGTCCACCTTGGTGCGCCGGAAATCAACCAGGCGATAGGTCTGCTTGTGGCCGCCGCCGCGGAAGCGCACGGTGGTGCGGCCGGTGTTGTTGCGGCCGCCCGCCGAGGATTTGCCCTCGGTCAGCGCCTTCACCGGCTTGCCCTTATGGAGGCCGGCGCGATCGACGATGATCAGCTGGCGCTGACCCGGCGTCGTGGGATTGATCTTTTTCAGTGCCATCGCCGTTGAGCCTTACAGTCCGGTGGTCACGTCGATGCGGTGGCCCTCTTCGAGGGTCACGATCGCGCGCTTGGAGTCCGATTGCGTCCCGAAGGTGCCGCGAAACGCCTTGGTCTTGCCCTTGCGCACCAGCGTGTTGACGCTCTTGACCTTGACGTCGAACAGCTTCTCCACCGCCTCCTTGATCTGGGGCTTGGTGGCCTTGGCCGCGACCTTGAACAGCACCTTGTTCTGCTCGGAGGCCGTGGTCGCCTTCTCGGTGATGACCGGGGAGACGATGACGTCGTAAAACTTCGGATCGATCGTCATTTGAAGCGCGCCTCCAGCGCATCGATGGCGGCCCGCGTCAGCACGAGCTGGTCGCGCCGCAGAATGTCGTAGACGTTGAGGCCCTGGATCGGCAGCACGTCGATATGCGGCAGGTTGCGCGCGGCGATGGCAAAGCCCTCGTTCAGCTCCGCGCCGTCGACGATCAGCGCGCTGGTGATCTTGAGCGTCGAAAAGTGCCCGGCCAGCACCTTGGTCTTGGCCTCGGCGACGCTGGCGTTGTCGATCACGATCAGCCCGCCGGCCCTGGCCTTGGCCGACAGCGCATGGCGCAGCGCCAGCGCCCGCACCTTCTTCGGCAGGTCGAAGGCATGGCTGCGCACGACCGGCCCAAAGGCGCGCCCGCCGCCGCGGAACTGCGGCACGCGGGCCGAGCCGTGACGGGCACCGCCGGTGCCCTTCTGCTTGTACATCTTCTTGCCGGTGCGGGCGATCTCGCCGCGATCCTTGGTCTTGTGCGTGCCGGCCTGGCGCTTGGCGAGCTGCCAGTTGACGCAGCGCTGGATGATGTCCTTGCGCGGGTCGAGACCGAAAATCGTCTCGTTCAGCGTGACCGAGCCGGCGTCCTTGCCCTCAAGGGTGGTGACCTTCAGTTCCATCACGCGCCCTCCTTCTCCGCGGCGGCCGGAGCGGCAGCCGGCGCATCCGCAACCCGGAACTTGCCGGGCTTCGGCGCATCCTTCGGCAACGGCTTCTTCACGGCGTCGCGGACCATGATCCAGCCGCCCTTCGATCCCGGCACCGCGCCCTCGACCAGAACGAGGCCGCGCTCCACATCCGTTTGCACCACGCGCAGGTTCAGCGTGGTGATGCGATCGACGCCCATGTGGCCGGGCATTTTCTTGTTCTTGAAGGTCTTGCCGGGGTCCTGCCGGCCGCCGGTCGAACCGATCGAGCGGTGCGAAACCGACACGCCGTGGGTGGCGCGCAAGCCGCCGAAATTCCAGCGCTTCATGCCGCCCGCAAAACCCTTGCCGGTCGAGGTGCCGGTGACATCGACGAACTGGCCGACGACGAAATGGTCGGCCATGATCTCGGCCCCGACCGGCAGCATCGCGTCCTCGGAGACGCGAAACTCGACGACCTTGCGCTTCGGCTCGACCTTGGCGGCGGCGAACTGGCCGCGCTCGGCCTTCGGCATGTACACGGTCTTGCGCGTGCCAGAGCCGACCTGCAACGCGAGGTAGCCGTTCTTGTCCTTGGTGCGGTGGCCCAGCACCTGGCAATTGCCCAACTTCAGCACGGTCACAGGGATGTGCTCGCCGGTCTCCGTAAAGACCCGCGTCATCCCGACCTTCTGTGCGATCACTCCGGAGCGCATCGTCGTGCTTCCTGTTCCTTACCGTCCGCGTGAGACGGACAATTCAAATTCACGGTCCGACGCGGGGTCACGTCCCCGCCGTTCGGGATCACGCCCTAGAGCTTGATCTCGACATCGACGCCGGCGGCGAGATCGAGCTTCATCAGCGCATCGACCGTCTGCGGCGTCGGATCGACGATATCGAGCAGGCGCTTGTGGGTCCGCATCTCGAACTGCTCGCGGCTCTTCTTGTCGACGTGCGGCGAACGGTTGACGGTGAATTTCTCGATGCGGGTCGGCAGCGGGATCGGCCCGCGCACCTGCGCGCCGGTCCGCTTCGCCGTATTCACGATCTCGCGCGTCGACGTATCGAGGATGCGATGGTCGAACGCTTTGAGACGGATACGGATGTTCTGGCCGTTCATTGCCGTGGTCTTTCTCTCAAGAACGCGAGGCTGGTC
>JBIQLW010000105.1:0-3669 GCA_044463945.1 Bradyrhizobiaceae bacterium
CCCTTGGTGACGCCTTCGACCAGATTGGCGACCTGCGCCCGCGAGGTGCCGTAAAGCGAGCGCGCCCGCTTGGTTTCGAAGCGCGGCGCCACCGTGACGGCCCCGTTCTCGAACTTCACCTCGACGTCGTCGTGGACGACGAACTGGCGCTGGCCCTTCGGCCCCTTCACCGTCACGGTCTGCCCATCGACCGTCGCGGTGACGCCCGAGGGAATGCCGACCGGCCGCTTGCCGATACGAGACATGGCTTTATCCCTTCAAAATCCTCAGAACACCGTGAAGAGGACCTCGCCGCCCACGTTCGCCTCGCGGGCGTCGTGGTCGGCCATCACTCCCTTCGGCGTCGACAGCACCGAAATGCCGAGACCGTTGTTGACGCGCGGCAGATTCTTCACCGAGGCATAGACCCGCCGCCCCGGCTTCGACACCCGCTCGATGTTGCGGATCACCGGCTCGCCGTCGAAATACTTCAGCTCGATCTCCAGCTCGCTGCGGCCGCCGGCATGCTCCACGCTGGCGTAGCCGCGGATGTAGCCTTCCGCCTTGAGCACGTCGAGCACGTTGGCGCGCATGCGCGAGCCCGGCGAGGAGACCTTGGTCTTGTTGCGCATCTGCGCGTTGCGGATGCGGGTGATGAGATCGCTGATCGGATCGTTCACGGACATGCCTTGCGCTCCCCTTACCAGCTCGACTTCACCAGGCCCGGCACCAGACCCTTGGAGCCCATCTCGCGCAGCGCGATACGGGAGAGCTTGTGCAGACGGTAGACGGCGCGCGAACGGCCGGAGACCTCGCAGCGGTTGCGGATGCGGGTCGGCGAGGAGTTGCGCGGCATCTCGGCGAGTTTGAGGCTCGCGGCGAAACGCTCCTCCAGCGGCAGCTTCTTGTCGGCGATGATCGCCTTGAGACGCGCGCGCTTGGCGGCGGCGTTCTTCACCAGCCGCTTGCGGTGGTTGTTCTTCTCGATCGAACTCTTCTTCGCCATGTGTGGCTCCTTACGTTTCCGCGTTTGAGCTGCTGTCAGCGGCTCACTGCCGGAACGGGAATTTGAATGCGGCGAGCAAGGCACGCGCCTCCTCGTCGGTCTTCGCGGTGGTGCAGACCGTGATGTCCATGCCCCAGGTCTCCGCGATCTTGTCGAAGTTGATCTCGGGGAAAATGATGTGTTCCTTGAGGCCGAGCGAATAGTTGCCGCGGCCGTCGAAGCTCTTCGGGTTGAGGCCGCGGAAGTCGCGCACGCGCGGCAGCGCCACCGTCACCAGGCGGTCGATAAACTCGTACATGCGCGCCTTGCGCAGCGTCACCTTGCAGCCGATCGGCTGGTTCTCGCGCAGCTTGAAGGTGGAGATCGCCTTGCGCGAATAGGTGATGATCGGCTTCTGGCCGGCAATCAGCGCAAGGTCGGCGGCGGCAAGCTCGACCTTCTTGCGGTCGTTGACGGCCTCGCCGACGCCCATGTTGATGACGACCTTGTCGAGGCCCGGCACTTCCATGACGTTGGCGTAGCCGAACTTCTCCGTAAGCTGGCCACGGATCTTGCGATCGTATTCGCCGCGCAGGCGCGGCACGTAAGCAGTGTCAGCCATCAGATTTCCGCTCCCGTGCGCTTGGCGATACGCACCTTCTTGCCGTCCGCCTGGATCTTGAAGCCGACGCGGGTCGGCTTGCCGTCGCTGCCCACGACGGCAATGTTCGACAGGTGGATCGGACTCTCCTTGGAGATGATGCCGCCTTCCTGGTTCTGGGTCTGCTTCTGGTGGCGCTTGACCATGTTGATGCCGCGCACCAGCGCGCGGCCCTCGGCCGGGCGCACCTCGAACACCTCGCCGGTGCGGCCCTTGTCGCGACCGGTCAGCACGACGACCTTGTCGCCCTTGCGGATTTTCGCGGCCATTACAGCACCTCCGGCGCCAGCGAAATGATCTTCATGTGGTTCTTGGCGCGCAGTTCGCGCGGCACCGGTCCGAAGATACGGGTGCCGACCGGCTCCGACTGGTTGTTGACCAGCACGGCGGCGTTGCGGTCGAAGCGGATCACCGAGCCGTCGGGACGGCGGATGTCCTTCGCCACGCGCACGACGACCGCCTTCATGACGTCGCCCTTCTTCACCTTGCCGCGCGGAATGGCTTCCTTGACCGACACGACAATGACGTCGCCGACCGTGGCATAACGGCGCTTGGACCCGCCAATCACCTTGATGCACATGACACGGCGTGCGCCTGAATTGTCGGCCACGTCGAGGTTGGTCTGCATCTGGATCATTGATGCACCTCGTCCTCTTTCTCTGCTGCGCCTCTAGCGCTGCGTTAAGCTGTTTTCTTCTCGCTCTGGACCACGGTCCAGCGCTTCTGTTTCGAAAGCGGCCGGGATTCCTCGATCCACACCACGTCGCCGACCTTGAACTCGTTGTTCTCGTCGTGGGCGTGGTAGTTCTTCGAGCGCCGGATCGTCTTCTTGTAGAGCGGATGGGTGAAGCGGCGATCGACGCGCACGACAATGGTCTTGTTCTGCTTGTCGCTGACGACGACGCCCTGAAGGGTTCGTTTCGGCATCGTTGGCCCCTTACTTGGTCTTGGCGGCGCGCTTCTGCGCGGCAACGGTCTTGATGCGGGCGATGTCGCGGCGCGCCTCGCGCAGCCGCGCGGTGTTCTCGAGCTGGCCGGTGGCGCGCTGGAAGCGCAGGTTGAAGCGCTCCTTCTTCAGCCCGGCGATGGCGTCGGTCATCTGGTCTTCGCTCATCGCGCGAATGTCGTCGATGTTGAGCTTGCTCATGACGGTGTTCCCTACTCGCCGATGCGCGCCACGAAGCGCGTCTTGATCGGCAGCTTGGCGGCGGCCAGCGTCAACGCCTCGCGCGCGGTCTCGCTGCCGACGCCGTCGATCTCGAACAGGATGCGGCCGGGCTTGACCCGCACCACCCAGAACTCGGGCGCGCCCTTGCCGGAGCCCATGCGCACTTCGGCCGGCTTCGACGACACCGGAACGTCCGGAAACACGCGGATCCAGACGCGGCCGACGCGCTTCATGTGGCGCGTCAGCGCCCGGCGCGCGGCCTCGATCTGACGCGCGGTGATCCGCTCGGGCGCCATCGCCTTCAGGCCGTACTGGCCGAACGCCAGCGTCGCACCCGAGGAGGCGACGCCGTGAATCCGGCCCTTGTGCGCCTTGCGGAACTTGGTTTTCTTTGGCTGCATCATGGCGTTACGCCCTCAAACCTTCTCAGCTCTCGTCACGCCGCGTCGCGGCGCGGACGCGATCCTTCGCCCTCGGCCAGGCGCTTGTCCTGCGCCATCGGATCGTGCTCCAGGATCTCGCCCTTGAAGATCCACACCTTGACGCCGCAGGTGCCAAAGGTGGTGAACGCGGTGGCGACACCGTAATCGACGTCGGCGCGCAGCGTATGCAGCGGCACGCGGCCCTCGCGGTACCACTCCATGCGGGCGATCTCGGCGCCGCCGAGCCGGCCGGAGCAGTTGATGCGGATGCCTTCGGCGCCGAGCCGCATCGCCGACTGCACCGCGCGCTTCATGGCGCGGCGGAACGCGACGCGCCGCTCGAGCTGCTGGGCGATCGATTCGGCGACCAGCGTGGCGTCGAGCTCGGGCTTGCGAATCTCGACGATGTTGATGACCACGTCGGAGGCGGTGATGTCGGCCACCTTCTTGCGCA
>JBIQLW010000106.1:0-3590 GCA_044463945.1 Bradyrhizobiaceae bacterium
ATGCTGCCCTTGAGCACGGCGCTGGCCGGGAAGGCGCTCGGATAGTTGCCGGCCTGGAAGCTGCCGATGATGCAGGGCAGCGAGTCGATCGCGCTCGGATACAACGGATGCTTCACGGTGGCGACGCGGTGATCCTCGAGCTCCTGCACCGCCTTGACGATCTTGTAGCCGAGCTCGATGGCGCTGATGCCCATATAGCGCTGCTGGATGCCGGCCGGCTTGCCCTCGACGTCGATCTGGAACCAGATGCGGCCGATACAGGCCGGCTGCACGCCGAGATCGCTGGTCTCGCCGGAGATGCCGGCGTCGGCCTTGTAGCCGCGGATCACGGTGTCGAGCGTGCCGTGGCCCGACACCTCCTCGTCGATCACGATGTTGATGAGCACGTCGCCCTTCGGCGTCAGCCCGAGCTCCTTGAGGTACTGCACCGCCAGCACGTGGCTGGCGACGCCGCTCTTCATGTCGCAGGAGCCGCGGCCGTAGATACGGCCGTTCTCGATCTTCGCCGACCACGGATTGTCGCTCCAGCCCTCGCCGTTGCCGACCGGGATGACGTCGGTGTGGCCGTTGAGCAGCAGCGAGCGGCCGCCGCCGGTGCCCTTCAGCTTGGCGACGATGTTCGGCCGCCCCTCGTAGCCGCGGTCGACCGGACGGTAACCGGGATGCTTCTTGAGCTCTTCCCAGTCGGTCTCCCACATATCGACCTCGAGGCCGATCTTGCGCAGGTAGTCCGACATGTGGCGCTGGATCGCCGCCTCGTCACCGGTGACGCTGGGAATCGCCACCATGTCCTGCAGGAACTTGATGGCGTGGTCCTTCGACGCGTCCACCTTGTCGAGGATCTTTTGCCGGTTCGGATCGCTCATCCTAAGCCTCTTCGCTCTTCACTTCGTTTGAACGGCGCGTTTTTACGCTCACGCCTTCAGGCGCGGAATGATCTCGCGCGCGATGAGCTCGACCTGCTCCGGCTGGTACTTGTACGGAACGAAGATGATCTTCTGCACGCCGACGGCGAGGTGCTCGCGGAGCTGGGCGACGCACTCGTCCACCGAGCCCATGATGGCGCTGTCGCGGCTGCAATCGCTGTGCTCGGGGAAATCCCATTCCTTGTTGAGCCAATCCATCATGTCGGCCTGCACCGCCTCGCGCGACTTGCCGACCATGATCGGAAGCTGCGACGCGTTCAAGAGCTTGTCCGGATCCTTGCCGGCCTCCTTGGCGTAGCCGCGGATCTTGTCCCACGAGGTCTTGAAGTGCTCGGGGCGGTAGAAATAGGTCAGCCAGCCGTCGCCGTTGGTCGCGGCCCGCTTCAGCACGCGATCGACATAGCCGCCGATCAGGAGCGGGATCGGCTGCTGCACCGGCTTCGGATACATCACCGCCTTGGAGATTTTGTGGTTGCGGTAGTCGCCGGAGACGGACGGTTCCAGCCACAGGCGGCGCAGGATCTCGAGGTTCTCGTCCATGATCTTGCCGCGCTGGTCGAACGGGATGCCCATGGCATCGAACTCGCGCTTGTACCAGCCCGAGGCCATGCCCATCAGCATGCGCCCCTGGGACAGCTGGTCCATGCTGGAGAGCTGCTTGGCGAGCGCCACGGCGTTGCGCAGCGGCAGCACCAGGATGCCGGTGCCGAGCTTGATGCGCTTGGTGCGGGCGGCGACCGCGGTCAGCACCGTCAGCGAATCGATGATAGGGAAGTTTGGCTCGACGCCGAGCAGCATATGGTCCCAGACCCACAGCGAATCGTAGCCGAGCGCTTCAACGCGCTCGCCGTATTCGACAAGCTGACGGGCGTCCGGCATCTCGGGATAGGCGGTGAAGTTGCGCGCGGCGATGCCGAACGTCTTCGTCAATGCGGTCATAGGGCTTTTCTCCGGTAACAGGCTTATGCGGTGAAGAGGCGGTCGGGATCGATCAGCCTCAGTGTTTCAAGTTCATGGGCGGTCGGCGGCGCCGTGGTCTCGAGCCGCTCGTCGAATTCCAGCGCGAAGCCGGTGTTGTCCTGCACTTCCTCGCGGGTGACGCCGGGGTTGAGCGCCAGCACCTTCATGCGGCCGCTCTCCTCCCCGAAGCCGAACACCCCGAGTTCGGTGATGACGCGGAACACGCCACCCCTCAGCAGCCCGGATTCGCTGCGGCTTTTGCCGCCGCGGACGTAGCCCGGGCTGGTGATGAAATCCACCTTCTCCACGAAGCGCCGCTTCTGATGCTTGATGGCGACGATGATGTTGGTGAGGCTGGCGATGTCGTTGCCGCCGCCGGTTCCCGGCAGCCGCACCTTCGGCGCCTGCGGATCGCCGATGAAGGAGGAATTGAGGTTGCCGAACTGATCGATCTGGGCGCCGCCCATGAAACCGACATCGACATAGCCGCGCTGCATCAGGAGCAGCACGTCGGCGCTGCCCAGCACCATGTTCGAACGCTTGGCGCAGCGCTGGTCGTTGGTCGAGGGCGGCAGCTTGCCCGGCTCGACGAACGCCCCCACCACGCCGCCCTCGAACAGGATGGTCAGCGAGGGACAATGCAGCCGCTGCGCCAGCGTCGCCGCCAGCAGCGGCGTGCCGATACCGGCGAACACGACCTGCCCGTCCTTGAGCTGACGCGCGCTCAGGACCGCCAGAATTTCGTTGGCAGTATAGCTGGGAGCATCAGTCATTATAGATGCTCCGGCCGCTGCGGCTCGCATCCAGAACCTCCTCCAGACCGACCAACGCCAGAAAATCCACCCACGACTTCGGGCCGTAGACGTACTTGTCGAGATAGGCGCGCATGCCGTTCACCGGATCGCCGTTGACCTGCGCCACATAGTCCTCCATGTGCCCCAGCATCGGCTCGTAGTGCCCGTAGCACTCGTGCGGCGCGGAGCCATACGGCACCTCGACCACGGCATCGACGCAGAAGAACGGGATCTTCGTCTGATCCGGCGCACGGCGAATCTGATCGTTGGACACGATGCGCTCGGTGGTGAGAATGACGCGGTTGGCGGCCAGCGCCAGGTCGATATCCATGAACTGGAGGCCGTCGATCTGGGCGTTGCCGTAGGCGTCGCAGCGCTGCACGTGGATCAGCGCCACGTCGGGATTGAGCGCCGGAACCAGCAGCAGCTTTTCCCCGGTGAAGGGGCAGTCGATCTGCTTGGCCTCGGGGCGGATCGCGGCGATATCGGAACCGAGCATCACCCGCGTCGGCAGGAACGGAACGCCCATGCCGCCGGCACGGTAGCGCATGCCCATCGCGAGATGGCTCCATTCCTCGAAGTGCTTGCCGTCGGCCTCGACCCCGTGGCGCATCACCTTCGAGAGGCCCCAGAGGATGCCTTGCGCGAACCAGCTGGTGACGATGTGATCCGCCGCTCCGGAGCCGAACAGGAGGTCGCCGTCCGTCGAGATGATGCAGCGCGACACGGACAGATTCTTGCGGCGCTGACGGATCAACTCCCAGATCAGCGCCATCGGCGTCCGCGACATCGTCGAGCCGCCGAGCCCGACCTTCATGCCGTCCTGGACGAAGGACGCCGCCGCTTCGAGCGTCGTCACCTTTTCCCGCAGGCCGCGATCGCGGCGCGCCATATTGTCCCTGAGCTGCTT
>JBIQLW010000107.1:0-1508 GCA_044463945.1 Bradyrhizobiaceae bacterium
GCTTCGCCGTGCGCTGGGGGACGACCAACCGTCCGGCCGGAGCCTGCCTCACACCCCGCCAGCAGAGTTCATCTGCTCCCCGACCGGGACACCCCTTGCCACGGTCCGTGTGCGGCGTCTCGCCCTACGTGCGGACTTAATCGAAGAGTATACGCATGGAGCAATCCCCCCTCGACCTCGCCTTGCAGCGCCTCGATACGGCGGCCCGCCATCTCAACCTCGACGGCGACGTGCTCGAAAAACTGCGTTATCCGCGCGAAACCACCAAAGTGCGCCTGATGATCCGCATGGACGACGGCTCGCGCAAATCGTTCATGGCCTGGCGCTGCCGCTACGACGACACGCGCGGCCCGACCAAGGGCGGCATCCGCTTCCATCCCGACACCAACGAGGCCGAGGTCGAGACGCTGGCGTTCTGGATGACCTTCAAATGCGCGGTGATGAACCTGCCCTACGGCGGCGGCAAGGGCGCGGTGCGGGTCGATCCGCACACGCTGTCGAAGGCCGAGCTTGAGCGGCTGTCGCGCGCCTACATGCAGGCGTTCTCGCGCATCATCGGTCCCGACCGCGACATCCCGGCGCCGGACGTCTACACCAACGCCATGATCATGGGCTGGATCGCCGACGAGTATTCCTCGATCGTCGGGCAGGCGACGCCGGCGGTGGTCACCGGCAAGCCGATCGCGCTCGGCGGCTCGCTCGGGCGCGACGACGCCACCGCGCGCGGCGGCTACTACCTCGTCAATCACCTCGCCAGCGAGCTGCGCCTGCCCAAGCAGGCCCGCATCGCCATCCAGGGCTTTGGCAACGCCGGCTCGCACATCGCCCGCCTGTTCGCCGCCGACGGCCACCGCATCGTCGCGGTGTCCGATTCGCACGGCGCCATCGCCCGGCCCTCCGGCCTCGATTTGTCCCGCGTCGTCGCCGCCAAGGCGGAGACCGGCTCGGTGGTCGCGCTGGCGCAGGCCGACGGCGTCGAGCAGATCTCGCCCGACGAACTGGTCGATTTCGACTGCGACGTGCTGGTGCCCTCCGCGCTCGAGGACATGATCCACGCCGGCAACGCCCATGCGGTCAAGGCCAAGGTCATCCTCGAACTGGCCAACGGCCCGATCACCCCGGAGGCCGACGAGATCCTCAACAGGAAGGGGGTCGTCGTGCTCCCCGACATTCTCGCCAATGCCGGCGGCGTCACGGTGTCGTACTTCGAGTGGGTGCAGAACAAGCAGTGCTATTCGTGGCCGCTCGAGGACATTCACGCGCGCCTGGCCTCGATGATCGAGAAGGAAGGCCGCGAGATCTGGAACCGGGCGCTGGAGCTGAAGACGTCGCTGCGCACGGCCGCCTACGTCCACGCCCTGGCCCGTCTCGCCGAGGCCATCGAGGCTCACGGCACGCAGCAATACTTCGCCTCGTAAGGCTGAAAGATTGTAGAAAGAGCCCCGCTCCGGCCGTCGGAGCGGGGCTTTTTTCATGGCGTTTTCACGCAAAGTGATATCCACTCCGGC
>JBIQLW010000107.1:1608-3575 GCA_044463945.1 Bradyrhizobiaceae bacterium
CCGCTGCGGCTGATCGCGCGGGTGCTCACCGAAAGCGTCGGCACGCTGGTGTTCGCCGTGCTCGCCGGCGCCCTGCGCCTCGGCATGGTGGTCTCGACCTGGCCGAGCCGCAGCTACCTGCTCTCGGTCGCCGCCCACCTCGCCGTGGCATGGCTCGCGATCCGGCTCATCACCGGCATGATCCGCAACCAGTTCCTGGTCCGGCTGATCTCGGTCAGCGCCTGGGCCATCGCCGCGCTCAGCATCCTCGGCCAGCTCGAGCCCACGGCGCGCGCTCTCGATGCCGTCGCCGTCACCATCGGCGGCCTGCGGCTGTCGCCGCTCCTGATCATCAAGGCCACCGTGCTGCTGGCGGTGGCGCTGTGGATCGCCAACCTCGTCAGCAATTTTCTCGAAACGCGCATCACGCGCTCGCGCGACCTGACCCCCTCGATCCAGGTGCTGCTGTCGAAGCTGGTGCGCGTCGTGCTGGTGGTGGTCGCGGTGGCGATCGTGCTCGGCGCGGTCGGCATCGACCTGTCGGCGCTGGCGCTGTTCTCCGGCGCGGTCGGCGTCGGTATCGGCTTCGGCCTGCAGAAGATCGTCTCCAACTTCATCAGCGGCATCATCCTGCTCGCCGACAAGTCGGTGAAGCCCGGCGATCTCGTCACCATCGGCGACAATTTCGGCCGCATCAGCGCGATGAACACGCGCTACATCTCGGTCGCCGCCGGCGACGGCCGCGAGTTCCTGATCCCCAACGAGGACCTCGTGACGCAGAAGGTGACGAACTGGACCTACACCAGCAAGGACACGCTGGTGAAGGTGCCGTTCAACACCAACTACGACGCCGACCCGCGCACCGTCTGCAAGCTCGCCGTCGAGGTCGCGGCCAAGACCCCGCGGGTCGCCGAACTGAAGCCGCCGTCCTGCATCCTGTCGGAATTCACCGACCGCGGCATGCGCTTCTCGCTGACGTTCTGGATCGCCGACCCTTACGCCGGCATGGACAACGTCAAGAGCGACGTGATGATCGCGCTGTGGGAGGCCTTCAAGCGCGAGGGCATCCGCGTGCCCTACCCGGTGCGCGAACTGCGCGTCCGCGGCGGCGCGCTGCCGGTCGAGACGATCGACGACGAGGCTGGCTGACGTGCGATTTGCATGCGAGCTCACGCCGGCGACGCTGATCCGCCGCTACAAGCGTTTTCTGGCCGACGTCGAACTGGCCGACGGCAGCGTCGTCACCGTCCACGTCGCCAACCCCGGCGCGATGACCGGGCTGCAAGCCGTCGGCGCGCGGGTCTGGCTGTCGAAATCGCCCAACCTCAAGCGCAAGCTGCCCTATTCCTGGGAGCTGATCGAGGCCGATTTCGGCGCCGGATTCGAGCTGGTCGGAGTCAATACCGCCCATCCCAATACCATTGTCGCCGCGGCGCTGGCGGCGGGCGCGATTCCGGAACTCGCCGGCTATCCGGTCATCCGCCGCGAAGTCCGCTACGGCGCGGCGTCCCGCGTCGATTTCCTGCTGGAGGCGGCCGATCGTCCGCCCTGCTATGTCGAAGTCAAGAACGTCCACCTGATGCGCAGCCCCGGCCTCGCCGAGTTTCCCGACGCGGTGACGGCGCGCGGCGCCCGCCACCTCGACGAACTCGCCGCGATGCGCGCGGCCGGCGCGCGGGCGGTGATGCTGTACGTGATCCAGATCGCCTCGGCGCGCGCGCTGGCGCTCGCCCGCGACATCGATCCCGCCTATGGCCGCGCCTTCGACCGCGCCCGCATGGCCGGCGTCGAGGCGCTGGCCTATACCTGCCGCCTCGCCTGCGACGGCATCGATCTCGCCACGCCGGTTCCCGTCCGGGGCTGACCGGCGCCGCCGCCATCGGTCACCGCTTGCGCCGGCGGCGACATCAACTAGATTAGGGTCGACCCTCCACCCCACCCGGCGAAGATATCCCGATGAGTTACGTCGATGCCGACCAGGCCGCGCC
>JBIQLW010000108.1:0-3201 GCA_044463945.1 Bradyrhizobiaceae bacterium
CCTCGATGTATCTGCGCAACCTGATGGCGATGGACACCGAGGAAATGATCCGCGCCCAGCCGATGGACGCGGTGATCGTGATCGGCGGCTGCGACAAGACGCTGCCGGCGCAGATCATGGCGGCGGTCAGCGCCGATCTGCCGACCGTCGTGATTCCGGTGGGGCCGATGGTGGTCGGCCATCACAAGGGCGAGGTGCTGGGCGCCTGCACCGATTGCCGGCGGCTGTGGGCGAAGTATCGCGCCGGTGAAATCGACGACGCCGAGATCGAGGCGGTGAACGGCCGTCTCGCGCCCTCGGTCGGCACCTGCATGGTGATGGGCACCGCCTCGACCATGGCCTGCATCGCCGAGGCGCTGGGCCTGTCGCTGCCGATGAGCGCGACGATCCCCGCGCCGCACGCCGAGCGCATTCGTTCCGCCGAGGCCAGCGGCCGCTGCGCGGCGGAGATGGCCAGGCGCAAGGGACCGCGGCCCGGCGAACTGCTGACGCCCGCCGCCTTCCGCAACGCGCAAGTGGTGTTGCAGGCGATCGGCGGCTCGACCAACGGGCTCGTTCACCTCACGGCGATCGCCGGCCGCACCGCGCACCGCATCGATCCCGATGCGTTCGACGCGCTCGGCCGCGAGGTGCCGGTGCTGGTCGATCTGAAACCGTCCGGCGCGCACTACATGGAGCACTTCCACCACGCCGGCGGCGTGCCGAAGCTGATGAAGCAGCTCGGCGACCTGATCGACCTCGACGCGAAGACCATCACCGGCGCGACGCTGCGCGAGGTGGTGGCGAACGCGGAGGAGGTGCCGGGGCAGGACGCGATCCGGCCGCGCGCCGATCCGATCCGCCGCGAGGGCGCGATGGCGGTGCTGCGCGGCAACCTCGCGCCGCGCGGCGCGGTCATCAAGCATTCCGCCGCGAGCGAGCGTCTGTTGCAGCACACCGGCCGCGCCGTGGTGTTCGACTCGATCGAGGACATGACGCGGCGGATCGACGATCCCGCGCTCGATGTCACGGCCGACGACGTGCTGGTGCTGCGCAACGCCGGGCCGAAGGGTGCGCCGGGAATGCCGGAGGCCGGCTACCTGCCGATCCCGATGAAGCTCGCGCGCGAAGGCGTGAAAGACATGGTGCGGATTTCGGACGCGCGGATGAGCGGCACCGCGTTCGGCACCATCGTCCTGCATATCACGCCGGAGTCGGCGGTCGGCGGGCCGCTGGCGCTGATCGAGAGCGGCGACCGCATCCGGCTCGACGTCGCCGGCCGCCGCATCGATCTTCTGGTGGACGAGGCGGAACTGCAACGCCGCCGCGCCGCGCTGGCGGTGCGGGAGCGCCCGGAATGGGCCGCGCGCGGCTATGCGCGGCTGTTTCACGACGCGGTCCTGCAAGCCGACGAGGGCTGCGATTTCGATTTTCTGCGCGGGAGCGGGAAGGCGTAGTTTCGATTTTCGTTGTCATTGCAAGGAGCGTGAGGGCGCGCACCTTCGCGTCTGACCGGAAAATTGCTTTCTGGGATGAATGTGCAACACGAAAGCCGTCATACTCCGCGAAGGTGGAGTATCCAGTCTTCCGTATCGCATCGCATTTCCCCCGGACCTGCTCCGGTTACTGGATCGTCCGCCTTCGCGGACGATGACGCCGCATTTTCGGTCAGGCTCTGAGGTGATGACGCAAGCGGTTCAATTGCCTGAAATCAAGCCCGCTCCTCCCAGATCGTCGCCAGATGCACGATGGTCTCGGCCGCCTTCTCCATGTCCTGCACGCTCACCCATTCGGTGTGCGAGTGGAAGGCGTGCTCGCCGGCGAAGATGTTGGGGCAGGGCAGCCCCATGAACGACAGCCGCGAGCCGTCGGTGCCGCCGCGGATGCTGCTGCGCACCGGTGTCAGCCCGGCGCGGCGGATCGCTTCCAGCGCGTGCTCCGTCACCTGCGGATGGGCGTCGATCACCTCTTTCATGTTGCGGTACTGCGGCGTGACCTCGATCTTGCAGGTGGAGTGCGGGAAGTCGCGCATCACGTCCTTCACCGTGGCCTCAAGCAGCGCTTCCTTGTCGCGCAGGCCCTGCTCGGTGAAGTCGCGCACGATGAAGGCGAGCGTCGCCTGTTCCAGCGCGCCGCTGATGCCGACCGGGTGCAGGAAACCCTCGCGCCCCTCCGTGGTTTCCGGCGTGCAGGTGTCCTGCGGCAGCCGCTCGACGATGCGCGCGGCGATCTTGATGGCGTGCTCCATCTTGCCCTTGGCGAAGCCGGGATGAACGCTGACGCCGGTGACGGTGACGGTCGCCGCATCGGCGGAAAAGGTTTCGTCCTCCAGATGGCCGGCGGTCTCGCCGTCGATGGTGTAGGCGAAATCCGCGCCCAGCTTCTTCAAGTCCACCTTGTCGACGCCGCGGCCGATTTCCTCGTCCGGCGTGAACAGGATCTTGAGCGTGCCGTGTCTGATCTCCGGATGCGCCAGCAGGAAACGCACGGCGTCCATGATCTCGGCGATGCCGGCCTTGTTGTCGGCGCCGAGCAGCGTGGTGCCGTCGGAGGTGACGATATCGTTGCCGATCTGGTCGGCCAGCGCCGGGTTGTCGCGCACGCGGATCACCTGCGCCGGATCGCCCGGCAGCACGATGTCGCCGCCCTGATAATTGCGCACGATCTGCGGCTTGACGTTCTCGCCGGAGCAATCCGGGGAGGTGTCCATGTGCGAGCAGAAGCACACCACCGGCACCGCCTTGGCGGTGTTGGCGGGAATGGTGCCGTAGACATAGCCGTGGTCGTCGAGATGGGCGTCGGCGACGCCAAGCTCGCGCAGCTCTTGCGCCAGTAGGCGGCCGAGGTCCTTCTGCTTGGCGGTGGAGGGACAGGTGGGCGAGTCCGGATCGGACTGGGTGTCGATCACGACGTAGCGGAGGAAGCGCGCGGTGACGTCGTGGTCGAACGCGATGGGTGAAGTCACGGCGGAGTTCCTTCGCGATGGCTTGATTCACGATGGTCTGGCCGGCGCACCCGGCGCAAACGAGCCTCTCAAATGAAAACGTCACCCCGGGCGGCCGCGTGGCGGCGGCCCGGGATGACGTCACAGAACGCAAATTCTGTCGGGGAACGCAAGCAAGGCGCGCGCCTTGCCTTGAGGCGCGATCAGATCGCTTCCTTGAGTTCCTTGGCGGCGCGGAAGGCGACCTTCTTGCTGGCCTTGATCTGGATGGTTTCGCC
>JBIQLW010000109.1:0-2672 GCA_044463945.1 Bradyrhizobiaceae bacterium
CCTTCAAGGACCTCCCGTCATGGCGGCGAAGCATAACGATCTGGTATTTTCCGGCGTGCAGCCGACCGGCAACCTGCACCTCGGCAACTATCTCGGCGCCATCGTCAACTTCGTGAAGTTGCAGGAGACGCATTCCTGCATCTATTGCGTGGTCGATCTGCACGCCATCACCATGCCGCCAGCGGTGTGGGGCGGCCCGGAGGAACTGGCCCGCTCGACGCGCGAGGTGACGGCGGCTTTCATCGCTGCCGGCATCGATCCGAACAGGAACATCATCTTCAACCAGAGCCAGGTCGCGGGCCATGCCGAACTGACCTGGGTGTTCAACTGCGTCGCGCGCATCGGCTGGCTCAACCGCATGACGCAGTTCAAGGAGAAGGCCGGCAAGGACCGCGAGAACGCCTCCGTCGGCCTTTACGACTATCCGGTGCTGATGGCCTCCGACATTCTGGTCTATCGCGCCACCCATGTGCCGGTCGGCGAGGACCAGAAGCAGCACCTCGAACTGACCCGCGACATCGCGCAGAAGTTCAACAACGACTTTGCCGAGTCGATCGCGGCGCGCGGCTATGGCGAGACGTTCTTCCCGTTGCCGGAGCCGGTGATCACCGGCCCCGCGACGCGGGTGATGTCGCTGCGCGACGGCACCAAGAAGATGTCGAAGTCGGACGCCTCCGACTATTCGCGCATCAATCTCACCGACGACGCCGACGCCATCGCGCAGAAGGTGCGTAAAGCGAAGACCGATCCCGAGCCGCTGCCGAGCGAGGAGGCGGGACTGGCGCAGCGCCCGGAGGCCGACAACCTGG
This sequence comes from Bradyrhizobiaceae bacterium, assembly GCA_044463945.1. Lineage (GTDB taxonomy): Bacteria > Pseudomonadota > Alphaproteobacteria > Rhizobiales > Xanthobacteraceae > 62-47. Next base: position 810 of record JBIQLW010000109.1, read on the forward strand.
TCGGCATCTACGCGGCACTCGCCGGCCAGCCGAAGGCGAACGTGCTGGCCGAGTTCGGCGGCGCGCAGTTCTCGCAATTCAAATCGAATCTGGTCGATCTCGCGGTGACGCGGCTCGCGCCCATCGCCGGCGAGATGAAGCGCCTCACGCAGGACCCCGGCTATGTCGATTCGGTGCTGGTCGACGGCGCCGCCCGCGCCAACGTCATTGCCTCCGAAACCATGAGCGCGGTGAAGGACATCGTCGGTTTCATCCACAAGCGTTGAGGGTTTCCATCACCTCGCCACATTCGTCGTGAGCGCGCGACCCGCGCTCAAAACGCTTGTCGATGCGCCGCGCGTCGTGGCAGCATCCCGCGGTTTTGACGCGCAGGGGACGGGCGCCGGATGAACACCAAACGCCGCAGCTACGAAACCGGCCACAAGCCGAAATGCCTCGTGCTGGTGGACGAGACGCCGGAATGCGATCGCGCGGTCTACTATGCCAGCCGCTGGGCGGTGCGCGTCGGCGGCGGCGTGGTGATGCTGCGCGTGATCGACACCGGCGACCGCAACCAGCAATGGCTCGGCGTTGCCGACATCATGCGCGCCGAGGCGGAGCAGGAAGCCAACATCGCGCTCGACCGCGCCTCCGGCCGCGCCAACGGGCTGGCCGCCATCACGCCCGAGCGCGTGTTCCGCGAAGGCGCCGATCCGCGCGAGCAGATCCTCGACGTGATCGAGAACGACGTCGATATCGCGCTTCTGGTGCTCGCCGCCGCGGTCGGCGCCGAAGGGCCGGGGCCGATCGTCACCGCGGTGGCCAAAACCTCCGGCGCGTTCCCGATTCCCGTCACCATCGTGCCCGGCAACCTCAGCGACGAGGACCTCGACGCGCTGTCGTGAGGCTCGTCCCGGCCTTGTCCCGGGCCTTGCCGGTCTTGATCGGTGCATTCGCGCGCGCCATCTGTTACAAGACAAGTTCCATTCCGTAAGGCGGGCCGGCCTTGAACCGGCGATACGCCGGAGATCGCGCCATGTTCATCCAGACCGAAGCCACCCCCAATCCCGCGACGCTGAAATTTCTGCCGGGCCGCACCCTGATGGAAACCGGCACCATGGAATTCACCGACGCCGAGGCGGCGGCGCGCTCGCCGCTGGCCGAACGGCTGTTCGCCATTCCCGGCGTCAGCGGGGTGTTCTACGGTTTCGATTTCGTCACCGTGACCAAGGCGGAGGGCGACTGGCAGCACCTCAAGCCGGCGATCCTCGGCGCCATCATGGAGCACTACATGTCCGGCGCGCCGCTGTTCGCAGGCCGCCACGCCGAGACGGCCGATCACGGCGGCACGCAGGAGTTTTTCGACGAGTCCGATGCCGAGACGGTGGAGACCATCAAGGACCTGATCGAGACCCGCGTGCGCCCGGCGGTCGCCAACGACGGCGGCGACATCACCTTCCGCGGCTTCAAGGACGGCATCGTCTATCTCGACATGAAGGGGTCGTGTTCGGGCTGCCCGTCCTCGACCGCGACGCTGAAGCACGGCATCCAGAACCTGCTCAAGCATTTCGTGCCCGATGTCGTCGAAGTGCAGGCGATGTAAGGGCGCTCACCTCGTTCCGGTCGCGGGCGCGATACTGATGCGATGTTGATCCTTGCCATCGATACCGCGCTCGACGCCTGTTCCGCCGGTGTGCTCGATACCCGCGCCGCGCGCATCATCGCTCACGAATCGCTGGCCATGCGTCGCGGCCACGCCGAAGCGTTGATGCCGCTGGTCGCGCGCGTGATGAAGGCCTCCGGCGTTGGTTTTGCCGATCTCGCCCGCATTGCCGTCACCACCGGCCCCGGCAGTTTCACCGGCCTCAGGGTCGGGCTGTCGGC
>JBIQLW010000110.1:0-2540 GCA_044463945.1 Bradyrhizobiaceae bacterium
ATCCACACCGCGCCCGGCGCGACGCTGGCGGTGGATGCCCTGATCCTCGAATTCGCCTGAGGCCGGCGATGGCGTGGCGAGCGCGGCGCGAGGCGTTGCGGGCGATCCTGTCGGGGGACGCTTGCGTCCGCCCGGCGTCGGTCTATGACGCGATCTCGATGCGGATCGCCGAGGATATCGGCTTCGACGTCGGGATGCTGGGCGGCTCGGTGGCGTCGCTCGCTGTGCTGGGCGATCCCGACCTGACGCTGATCACGCTCACCGAACTGGCCGAGCAGGTGAGGCGGATGGCGCGCGCGGCCTCGCTGCCGATCCTGGTCGATGCCGACCACGGCTACGGCAACGCCCTCAACGTCCGGCGCACCGTCGAGGAACTGGAAGCCGCCGGGGCCGCCGGGCTGACCATCGAGGACACCTTGCTGCCGCAGGCGTTCGGGCAGGCGAAGCCGCAACTGATCGCGCTTGAGGAAGGCGTCGGCAAGATGAAGGCGGCGTGCGAGGCCCGCCGCGATCCGGCGCTGGTGGTGATCGGCCGCACCGGAGCGGCAGGAATCACCTCGGTCGCCGACGCCGTCGCGCGCGCCGTTGCGTACGAAGCGACCGGCGTCGATGCGCTGTTCTTCACCGGCATCAAGACCCGCGCCGATCTGGAAGCCATCTCGGGCGCGACCCGGCTGCCGATCCTGCTCGGCAGTCCGGGCGAGGAGATTGCCGGCTTCGACTATCTCGCCGGCAAGCGGGTGCGGATCGCGGTGCAGGGCCACGCACCGATCGCCGCCGCCGTTCAGGCGGTGCATGAGACGCTTCAGGCGATCTATCAAAATACGCCACCCAAGCAATTGAAGAATATCGCATCTTCCGATCTCATCAATCGCGTCAGCCGGACCCGTGTGGTAGCTCTGCGCGGCGCCGATTTCCTCGGGTTGAAGTGAGATGGCAGCCTTCGCACGCCATGTCGTGATCCGTGGCCGGGTGCAGGGCGTCGGCTATCGCGCCTGGGTGGCCGACGAGGCAAGGGAGCGGAATCTCAGCGGCTGGGTGCGCAACCGTCGCGACGGCACGGTCGAGGCGGTATTTTCCGGGCCGGAGGACGCCGTCGCGGCGATGCTGGCGGCGTGCCGGCAGGGACCGCCGCTGGCGCGGGTCGATGCGGTGGACGCAGGCCCGGCAAGCGCCGACATGCTTGGGATGCGGTTTGCCGGCGAGCCGTTCTCGGTGCTCGCAACGGTCTGAGGATTCTTAGATAAAACGCTGATATTGCGGCTTATTCCACCGTATCGATGGCCTCGGCAAGGGCCGCGCCGAAGATCTCCGAAAACGCCTGCCGCAACGCCGCGTCGACGTCCTCCATGGTCACCGGCAGGCCGAGATCGACGAGGCTGGTGACGCCGTAGCGCGGGTCGGCAATGCCGCACGGCACGATGGCGTCGAAGTGGCGCAGCTCAGGCTCGACATTGATGGCGACGCCGTGCAGCGACACCCAGCGCTTGATGCGGACGCCGATGGCGGCGATCTTGTCCTCGCGGCCGGGCCCCTTGTCGGGCCGCCTGACCCAGACCCCGACCCGGTCCTCGCGCCGCTCGCCGCGGACGTTGAAGGCCGCGAGCGTGCGGATCACCAGCGCCTCCAGCGCGGCGACGTAGACCCGCACGTCCGGGCGGCGACGGCGGAGGTCGAGCATCAGGTAGACCACCCGCTGGCCCGGCCCGTGATAGGTCACCTGTCCGCCGCGCCCGCTCCGGAACACCGGGAAGGGGGCCGTCAGCAGGTCGCCGTCGCGGCCGCTGGTGCCGGACGTATAGAGCGGCGGGTGCTCCACCAGCCACACCAGTTCCGGCGCGGTGCCGGCCGCGATCGCGGCGGCGCGCGCCTCCATGGCGGCGACGGCATCGGGATAGGCGACCGGCGCGGACGCGATCCGCCATTGCGCCGGCGGCGTGCCCGGGGTGGGGAGGCAGGTCAGGTCGAGATCGCCGCGGGTGTTAACCATTGGCTAACCATAAGGTGGTGGGATGGCGCACAGCAATTCTGCAAGTGGCGGGCGTGGGTTCCGGTGTCAACTCTGGAGAAAGTCAGCGTCGATCTGATGGTCGTGCTGGGGACGACCTCGATGCCGATCCATCAGGTGATGCGGCTGAGCCGTGGCGCCATCATCGAGCTTGACGCCACCGAGCAGGACGAGGTCAAGATCCTCGCCAACAGCCTGCCGATCGCCAGCGGCGTCGTCACCGTGGATCGCAACCGGATTTCCGTGGAAGTCAAGCAGATGCTGCCGCGGGCGCCGGACCGCCGCTAGGTCCCGGCGAGTCCTTAAGTTTGAAGGAAGCTGGAGGGCCTTCGCGCGGCCCTTGTCGCCTCAGGTTTGATTTGTTACACGAGCGCCGTCGAGACGGTCGGCCTCAAGCCCTTTGACCCTCCCTCGCATCGCGCTCGTGGCGGAATTGGTAGACGCGCTGCCTTGAGGTGGCAGTGGGTAACACCGTGGGGGTTCGAGTCCCTCCGAGCGCACCATGGCTCAAAATCCCCTTTGATGTTGCTAA
>JBIQLW010000111.1:0-2393 GCA_044463945.1 Bradyrhizobiaceae bacterium
GGCACCAGCGCCTTGATGCAGTTGAACACCGCATCGACCGGGCCGTTGCCCTCGGTCTCCTCGGTCCGCATCGTGCCATCGACGTCGAGTTTCATGGTGGCGCGCTGCGGCCCGCGGGTTCCGGCGACGACGCTCAGCGACACCAGCTTGATGCGGTCGTGCTGCAATGCCATCTCCTGATCGACCAGCGCCTCGATGTCCTCGTCGTAGATATCCTTCTTGCGGTCGGCGAGCGCCTTCATCCGCACGAACGCATCCTCGATCTGGTTGTCGGCGAGCTTGTAGCCCAGTTCCTGCAGCTTGTGCACGAAGGCATGGCGGCCGGAATGCTTGCCGAGCACCAGCGAGGTCTGCTTCACGCCGACCGTCTCCGGCCGCATGATCTCGTAGGTCTGCGCGTTCTTCAGCATGCCGTCCTGATGGATGCCGCTCTCGTGGGCGAAGGCGTTCCGGCCGACGATCGCCTTGTTGTACTGCACCGGGAACGAGGTCGCCGCCGACACCACCTTGGAGACGCGGGTCAGCATCGTGGTGTCGATCTTGTTCCAGTACGGAAACTTGTCGTTGCGCACGTTGATCGCCATCACGATCTCTTCGAGCGCGGCGTTGCCCGCCCGCTCGCCGATACCGTTGATGGTGCATTCGACCTGACGGGCGCCGCCGACGACGCCGGCCAGCGAGTTCGCCACCGCCATGCCGAGATCGTTGTGGCAATGCACCGAGAACACCGCCTTGTCGGAATTGGGCACGCGCTCGATCAGCGTGCGCATGAAGCGGGTGTATTCGTCGGGCGTGGTGTAGCCCACCGTGTCGGGGATGTTGACCGTGGTGGCGCCGGCCTTGATGACCGCCTCGACGATGCGGCAGAGGAAATCCATCTCGCTGCGGGTGCCGTCCTCGGCCGACCACTCGACGTCGTCGATCTGGTTGCGGGCGCGCTGGACCATGGCGACGGAGGTTTCGATCACCTGCTCGGGGGTCTTGTTCAGCTTCACCCGCATGTGCAGCGGCGAGGTCGCGATCACGGTATGGACGCGGCCGCGCCTGGCGAACTTCACCGCTTCGGCGCAGCGGTCGATGTCGGCCGGATGGGCGCGCGACAGGCCGGCGATCACCGCGTTCCTGGAGCGCCTCGCGATCTCGCTGACGGCCTCGAAGTCGCCCGGCGAGGTGATCGGGAAGCCGGCCTCGATCACATCGACGCCCATGTCGTCGAGCAGTTCGGCAACCTCCAGCTTTTCCTCGAAGGTCATGGTGGCGCCGGGGCATTGTTCGCCGTCGCGCAGCGTGGTGTCGAAAATGATGACGCGGTCCTTCTCGGACTTTTGCGTAGGAGTCATGGGCCTGGTCCTTTGATCAGATGCGGCGCCGCGGGCGCCCGTCGGGTTCCGGTAGCGAAAATCCCCTGAGTGCCCAGGCACGACGGCCCAGACGGCGCTCAGGGGCGCATAAGAAGAAGGAGCCCGCCAAGGAGGGCCGGCGGCGGCAGCGCGAGCGCGACAACGGGTGCGGCGGCCGTACCGACCACCTCCTCATTGACGCGCAGATTGCCGCGAATCGTCATTGCCAAGCCCATCCTGTCCGCATCTTCGCCCGCAACCGTTGACGGTTGGTTGAGGGGCGTCGCGGAAACGGTTCTTTCTAGACGACATCCACCCTGCGCCGCAACGTCAAAAAGCGTCAGGCTCCCTGCCCTTTCGCGCGCGGCGGCGGAGAACCGCTGCCCCACTGACACCTCTCCCATGGGGAGAGGTCGGATCGCGTGAGCGATCCGGGTGAGGGGATTGGACCTATCGATAGGTCTGAACCCCCTCACCCCAACCCTCTCCCCCAAAGGGGAGAGGGAGCCTCGCGACATTCGCGGCAGTTCAACAGACCTCTCTAGCTATCGCCTGCCCTACTCACTTCTTCCGCCTGCTGCAGCGCGGGCCGGGCGGCGCCACGGCCGTTGCCGCCGTTGCCCTCGTGTTCGAGCGCCGCCCGCACCTCGGCGAACTGGCGCAGCGATGCCTTGTCCACCTTCGGGAATTTGAGCTTGAGGGCGTCGAGCGCCGCGACGATGGCGGAGCCGATCACCACGCGGCCGAACCACTTGTAGTCCGCGGGCACCACATACCATGGCGCGGTCGGGGTGGCGGTGTGGCGGATCACGTCCTCATAGGCAGCCTGATAGTCGTTCCAGCGCCGGCGCTCGGCGACGTCGTCCATGGAGAACTTCCAGTTCTTCGACGGCTCGTCGAGCCGCTCCAGAAAGCGCTGGCGCTGTTCCTCCTTCGACACGTGCAGGAAGAACTTGAGGATGACGGTGCCGTTGCGCGCGAGATAGCGCTCGAACGCGACGATGTCCTCGAAGCGCTCGCGCCAGATGTTTTTCGTCACCAGCCTGCGCGGCA
>JBIQLW010000112.1:0-2130 GCA_044463945.1 Bradyrhizobiaceae bacterium
CCGCCGGCGCCGACGCCTTCCTCGTCAAGCCGGTGTCTCCGCGCGCTCTTGCGTCTGCGCTTCTGCAAGCGACACGCCGCGCGGCAGCCGCGCCTTGATGATGGCGGCGTTGAGTTCGCCGCCGGCGACGAAAATCGCGGCGATGAAATAGAGAAACACCAGCGCGATGATCACCGAGGCGAGCCCGGCATACATCGACACGTAGTTGCTGGCGAAGCGCGCCAGATACATGCCGAAGCCGATGCCGGACACCAGCGAGGCGACGAAGGTGAACACGATGCCGGGCAGGATCTGCCAGAACGAGCGCCGGCCGGCCGGCAGGAAGGCGTGCAGGATGAACAGCGCCGCGATCAGCGCGGTGGTCGCTACCGCGTAGCGCGCGACGTTGAGCAGCCCCTCGCTCGATTCGATCACCAGCGGCACGTAGCGCCGTGCGGTTGCGATCAACAACGGCCCGAGCACGATGAGAAACGCCATGGCCAGCGCGGTGAAGGCGGCGACCAGCGTGTAGCCGATCGATTCCAGCCTGAGCCAGTACCACGCGCGCGGCTCGGTGACGCCGTAGGCGCGGTTGAGCGCGACGCGAAAGCTCTCGACGCCGTTGGAGGCGAAATACACCGCCAGCACCGCGCCGATGGTCAGCGCGTCGCCCCGCGTCGTGGTCAGCACGTCGTGAATTTCGCCGGACAGCGTGCTCGCCACCTCGACCGGCCAGACTTCGAGCATCAGGGTGGCGGCCTGGTCGGCCAGTTCCTTCGAGCCGAGGAAGCCGGCCAGCGACGTCAGCACGATCAGGAAGGGAAACAGCGCCATCAGCGACGACAGCGCGATGTGGCTCGCAATGGCCCAGCCGTCATCGGCCAGGAACCGCTCGAATGCGTCCAGGGCGACACGGAACACGCTGCGAAGTCGCGTCACGGCAATCCTTGCGATCGATCCCGCCTCTGTCACGCTTACCATCGGCGGCCGTGCGGTGAAAGCGGGACGGGCGCGCGAAAATGGCGGAAGCGGCAATGGCGCCGCGCCCCGCGCGGTGCTAAGAACGGCCCATGTCCTCTGCCCTCAGCTTCGTCGTGCTGCCGATCGCCATCGGCGCCGTCGCCTTCGTCCTGCTGCTCGGTCTCTTCAACATGATGCGCGGCGGCTCGCCGAACACCTCGCAGCGCCTGATGCGGCTGCGCGTCCTGATGCAGTTCGTGGCGATCGTCATCGCGATGGCGGCGATCTGGCTGATGGGACGCTGACGATGGTGCTGATCAACCGCATCTACACCCGCACCGGCGACGACGGCTCGACCGCGCTCGGCAGCGGCGAGCGGCGCCCCAAATACGACCTGCGCGTCGCCGCCTACGGCACCGCCGACGAGACCAACGCCGCCATCGGCGTGGCGCGACTGCATCTCGCCGCGCGCCCCGACCTCGACGCCATGCTCGGCCGCATCCAGAACGACCTGTTCGACCTCGGCGCCGACCTCGCGGTGCCGCGGCGCGAGGGCAAGGCCGAGCGGCTGCGCGTGATCGCGGCGCAGGTCGAACGGCTGGAGCAGGACATCGACACGCTGAACGCCCCGCTTGGCGAGTTGCGCTCGTTCATCCTGCCCGGCGGCGCCCCGGCCGCCGCCCATCTGCATGTCGCGCGCACGATATGCCGCCGCGCGGAACGGATCGCCGTGGAACTCGCGGCCCAGCCGGCCGAGGAAGTCAACGAGGCCGTCATCAGATATCTCAACCGGCTGTCGGACTTCCTGTTCGTCGCGGCCCGTTCGGTCAATGCCGACGGCGCCGGCGACGTGCTGTGGGTGCCCGGGCAAAATCGCTGAACCCGTCTGCGGCGCGCTTGCGTTGACCGCGCCGGACGGGGCGATTAGGTTCCGCCGCCGTAGACGTGTGTTCAGGGAAAAGGGGAACCGATGAAGGTTCTGGTGCCGGTCAAGCGGGTCGTTGATTACAATGTCAAGATCCGCGTCAAGAGCGACGGCTCGGGCGTCGAGCTTGCCAACGTGAAGATGTCGATGAACCCGTTCGACGAGATCGCCGTCGAGGAGGCGCTGCGGCTCAAGGAAGCGGGCAAGGCGACCGAGGTGGTGGTGGTGTCGATCGGGCCGGCGCAGGCCTCGGAGACGATCCGCAC
>JBIQLW010000113.1:0-1910 GCA_044463945.1 Bradyrhizobiaceae bacterium
GTCTGCACCCAGCGAATCCTGATGCCGTCCTTCTCGAACTCCTTCTCCAGGAAGCCCTTGTCCTTGAGCACCATCGACACCGGGTTATAGGTGGACCAGTCGATGCGGATCTCGGCGGGCTTGTCGGCGGCAAGCGCAACCGCCGGAAAAACGGCCGCGGCGGCCAGAGCGGCGGTTACGGCGACGGTCAGCGACCGTCGGGACATCAGCGACATGGGAGGCTCCGTGAGGTGAGGTTTGCGGCTGGCGGGCCGCGTTCCGATTTTTCGAAAACTCCTCTTATTTCAATGAGTTAATGACCCCTGTCAACGAGAAAATCCCTTCCCGATCGGACCGTTCCCGAGCACGGCGTTCCCCAAACGGCGAGCCGCGCAGAACGATTGCGCTGCGGCCCCAGGAACGGCCGTGACAGCGCCATCGCGATCCGATATCGGACGCAAGATGGACAATCCCGAGACGCACCGTCTGGAGAACACCGCGGCGCTGTTCGACAAGGCGCGCATCGCGGCCGAGATCGCCGCCCTCACCGAGACCCATGCCGGGCGCGACGACGCCTTCCGCACCGCGCTCGCGCAGTATCTCAAGGCGGTGCTGGCACAGGCGCGCGCGCGCGCCGAACAGACGCTGCTGGCCGACCGCCACGGCCGCCGCTGCGCCGAGCGGCTGTGCTTCGTGCAGGATGCCATCATCCGCCTGCTCTACGACACGGTGACGCACCACCTCTACCGCTCGCACGTGCCCTCCGGCGCCGAGCACATGGCGGTGGTGGCGACCGGCGGCTATGGCCGCGGGCTGATGGCGCCGGAATCGGACCTCGATCTGTTGTTCATCCTGCCCTACAAGCAGACCGCGTGGGGCGAACAGGTCGCCGAGGCGATCCTTTACTGCCTGTGGGACATGGGGCTGAAGGTCGGCCACGCCACGCGCTCGATCGACGAATCGATCCGGCAGGCGCGCTCCGACATGACGGTGCGCACCGCGATCCTCGAAACGCGCTTTCTCGCCGGCGACCGCGCGCTCTACGACGAACTGGTCACGCGCTTCGACCGCGAGGTGGTGCAGGGCACGGCGGCGGAGTTCGTCACCGCGAAACTTGCCGAGCGCGAGGAGCGCCATCGCCGCGCCGGGCAGTCGCGCTATCTGGTCGAGCCCAACGTCAAGGACGGCAAGGGGGGCTTGCGCGACCTGCACACGCTGTTCTGGATCGCCAAATACGTCTACCGCGTGCGCTCGACCGACGAACTGGTGGCGCGCGGCGTGTTCGACGCCCACGAGTATCGCACTTTCCGCCGCTGCGCCGACTTCCTGTGGTCGGTGCGCTGCCACATGCACTTCCTCACCGGCCGGCCCGAGGAGCGGCTGTCGTTCGACATCCAGCGCGAGATCGCCCAGCGCCTCGGCTACACCTCGCACCCCGGCATGCAGGACGTCGAGCGCTTCATGAAGCACTACTTCCTGGTGGCCAAGGACGTCGGCGACCTGACCGCCATCCTGTGCGCCAAGCTGGAGGACGAGCAGGCCAAGCCGGCGCCGATGCTGAGCCGGATGATGGCGCGGCTGCGCCCCGGCGCCAAGCGGCGGCGGCTCGACGACAACGGCGATTTCGTCGCCGACAACAACCGCATCACCATCGCCTCGCCCGATGTGTTCCGCCGCGATCCCGTCAACCTGATCCGCCTGTTTCGCCTGGCACAGAAGCACGAACTCGCCTTCCACCCCGACGCGCTGCGCACCGCCCAGCGCTCGCTCAAGCTGATCACGCCGGCAACCCGCGAGAACGCCGAAGCCAACCGCCTGTTCGTCGCCATTCTCACCTCGCCCGGCGCCGAAACGGTGCTGCGCCGCATGAACGAGACCGGCGTGCTCGGCCAGTTCATCCGCGCCTTCGGCAAGATCGTGTCGATGATGCA
>JBIQLW010000114.1:0-1775 GCA_044463945.1 Bradyrhizobiaceae bacterium
GCCTTGCCGATGGTGCGCATGCAGTGATGGATGCGGCCCGGACCGAGCCGGCCCTGCGCGATCTCGAAGCCACGCCCCTCGCCCAGCAGCAGATTGCTCGCCGGCACGCGCACGTTCTCGAACAACACCTGCGCATGGCCGTGCGGCGCATCGTCATAGCCGAACACCGGCAGCATCTTCTCGATGGTGATGCCCTTGGTATCCATCGGCACCAGGATCTGCGACTGCTGCTGATGGCGCGCGGCATTGGGATCGGTCTTGCCCATCAGGATGCCGATCTTGCAGCGCGGATCGCCGGCGCCCGACGACCACCACTTGCGGCCGTTGATGACGTAGTGATCGCCGTCGCGCTCGATGCGGGTTTCGATGTTGGTGGCGTCGCTTGAGGCCACCGCCGGCTCGGTCATCAGGAACACCGAACGGATCTTGCCGTCCATCAGGGGACGCAGCCACTGGCGCTTGTGCTCCTTGGTGCCGTAGCGCATCAGCACTTCCATGTTGCCGGTGTCCGGCGCGGAGCAGTTGAACACCTCGGAGGACCAGCTGATGCGGCCCATTTCCTCCGCCAGCAGGGCGTATTCGAGGTTGGTCAGGCCGGCGCCGCGAAACTCGTCGTCCTCGTGCTCGGACGGCGGCAGGAACATGTTCCACAGCCCTTCGGCGCGGGCCTTCTCCTTCAGTTCCTCAAGCACCGGGATCACCTTCCAGCGCTTGCCCTCGGCGTCCTGCTTGCGATAGGTCGGCACGGCCGGGCGCACGTGCTTGGTCATGAACGATTGAACGCGCTCCAGCCATTCGCGCTGGCGGTCGGACATAGTGAAATCCATCGGAGGATCCTCGCGGGTTGTCGTGCAAACAGGGAAGCACTGGCGCGGCCGCAACCGGTCATCGGGGTCTTGAAGCGCCAGCGGCCGCGAACCCTGGACCATGCCTTGACATTCGCGGCTGTGAAACGATAGTTTCATACAGTTGTTTGAAAAGCAACTCCCGGCATCGGGATTTTTGGAATACCTCCCCAACGCCCCTCGACTGGAGGCAGCGGAGCACCGCGACATGGCGACAGACCGCACGCGACTGGCGATCCTCACCGCCGCCGAGCAGCTTTACGCCGAGCGCGGCTTCTCCGACGTGACGCTGCGCGACATCGTGGCGGCGGCCGGCGTCAATCTCGCCGCCGTCAACTATCATTTCGGCTCCAAGGACGAGTTGATCGCGGAACTGTTCGTCACGCGCAGCATCGCCACCAACCGCGAGCGGCTCAACGAACTGAAGGCGGCGGAGGAAGCGGGCGGCGGCCGCGCCCCGATCGACGCGGTGGTCCGCGCGCTGGTCGGCCCGACGCTGCGCGGCTGCCTCGGCGCGGACCGCCAGCGCTCCACTGCCGCGCAATTCATGATCCGCGCCTCGATCGAGGCGGTGCCGCCGATCCGCAAGATCCGCAACCGCGAGATCAGCCATCTGCGCCGCTTTGCCGCGGCGATGCAGCGCTCGCTTCCCGATGTCGCCGAGGTGGACATCTATTGGGGCCTGCACTTCGCCCTCGCCATGACGCATCAGACCATCCGCGACCGCGAGCGGCTCGAAAAGCTCTCCAACGGGCGCTGCGACCTCGACGACGTCGAGGCGATCATCGGGCGTGTCGTCGCGGTGTCGGCTCTGGCGCTGACGGCGCGGCAGCCTGCGGCCGCGGCGCGAACGCAGCGGGCGTCATCCTGAATTTCGCAAGGCGACTGGAGCGGGTGAAGGGAATCGAACCCTCGTATTCAGCTTGGAAG
>JBIQLW010000115.1:0-1647 GCA_044463945.1 Bradyrhizobiaceae bacterium
CGCCGCGCACGAGATAGACATTGGTCGCGTTGCTCGGGACAATCACAGACACGTTGCCGCCGGCACTCGTCGCCATGAACGGAGACGCTGCCGTGGTGCCCGCGAATGTTCCCGTGCCTCCACCATCCCAGCCGACCGTGTAATCACCTGCTGGCAAATCTTCAACGACCTGTTCAAGGCCGTTGGCATGGCCTTTCCATCGATCGTAGCCATAGACGCCGACACCGGGCGTCCGCGTGCCGCCGCGCTGGTTGATGCGGAAGTCGCCATTGATGATCCAGTTGTGCCAGCGGTAGATATTGAGTTCAAGGTTGGCGCGGGCCTGCGGGAGGTCGCTCACCGCCGCAAGGTTGTCGTCAGGCGTCAGGATATCCGCCGCGCTCGCGATCAGACCGAGGCTGGCGGTGCCGCCAAGATTGAGCTTGGTTGTTCCGACGACGCCGCCGATCTTGGATCTGGTGACGGTACGCTCCATCGTGGCGACAGAGTCCTTGATCAGGCCGATGCCTTCCTCGAAGTCGAGACCGTCGACGATGACGTAGCGAACCTCGTCGCCGTCCAGCACGCCAGCCTCTGCGGGCGTCAGGAACGCGGCCGACGCCGCAGCGCCAAACTCAATGTCTCCAGTCCCGGTCGTCGGGATGTTGACCTTTACACGGTCGAATAGCTTTACCATTGGATGCCTCTAGCTAGTGATGGCCAGCACGCGGAGCTTGCGGTGCCGGGCCGATACTTCCGGAACCGGTGCGTTGAACGAAATATCGGGAGCCGTCAGATCGAGGTTCTTGCCTGCCTGTATTCCGGCGGCGAACGGCGAAAACCGAAATTCGACAGGGCGTGTGAACTCTTGTGCAAGCGGCTCACCCTCACCGATTGCGAACTCACCAAGTGCGCCCTCGCCCAGGCAGCCCACATCGCTGGTGACGTAGACCGTATTCGCGAGATTAAAGATGCGTCCGGTTTCGACGCGGAACGTGCCGTATCGCAGCACGATGTCGAGCGCCGGAAGACCGAAGGACTTGCCTGGCGACGGAACGAGCGCGAGGGCGTCCCAAACAACGTCGAGCGCCGGAAGGCCGATCAGTTTGCCAGGCTGGATGCCGATAGGCGGCGTCGAGGCAGCGATTACCGGGGCTATCAGATCGATATTCGTCCCGGCGCGCAGCCCGATCCGAGAAGCCTCGAACCCGATCTCGGGTGCCGTCAGGGCAACGTTCCGACCGCCAAAGAATCCGACCGGAGGGCCGATGAAGGCAAGATCGAGCGCCGGCAGTCCGAACGATTTGCCGGCAGCGACAGCGGCGGGAGAAACGTCGGCGGCGATGTCGAAAGCCGGTAGTGCGAGATGGCGGCCGGCCTGCACCTCGGCCCCATACGGCGCGAAGGCGATCGTGACGGCAGGCAACGATAGCCATGTCGCCGGGCGATCTTCTTCAAAACTGGCGAGTGGAAGTTCGCCGAGCGCGCCGAAGCCAAGCATCGGATCAGACCGTCAGCGTGTAAATCCGGCCCGGAGTACCGAGCAAATCGAAAGTCAGCTTGAAGTCGGTTGTCGCGCCGGCGTACTCATCCTGTCCCAGATCGTAGAGAATAAGCGGCTTCATGCTGGTGGCGTCGTAGAGCAAGACATATCGGCACGGCCCGATA
>JBIQLW010000116.1:0-1562 GCA_044463945.1 Bradyrhizobiaceae bacterium
TGCTGTTCGATTTGTTGGCATTGCCTTGTAACCGCGCCTTCGGGCTCTTTTCCTTGGACATCGCTGAGATTGGATAAGCCTTTGCGCGACGACCGCGCGAGGCAGCGAGCGCTTGTGCTCATGGAGAAGAGAAGATGACGACAGGTACTGTGAAGTGGTTCAATGCCCAGAAGGGTTTTGGTTTCATCCAGCCGGACAACGGCGGCAACGACGTGTTCGTGCACATCAGCGCGGTTGAGCGCGCCGGCCTCAGCGGTCTCGGCGAAGGCCAGAAGATCTCGTTCGAGTCCAAGACCGACCAGATGCGCGGCAAGACCAGCGCGGAAAATCTGGCGCTCGTTTGAATCTGTCGCTCGTTTGATCGAGCGACGCGACGGCCCACGGATGTACTGGGCTGATCGCAAGGAGCCCCGTCAGCAATGACGGGGCTTTATTTTTGCTCGATCGCGCGAATGACGCGGCACGGATTGCCGGCGGCAAACACGTCCGCGGGAATGTCCCGCGTCACCACGCTGCCGGCACCGATTACCGCGCGCGGGCCGATGGTAACGCCCGGCAGCACGATCGCGCCGCCCCCGACCCATACGTCCGAGCCGATTGCGACGGGCTTGCCATATTCCCTGCGCCGGCGCTCGGCGGCGTCGAGCGGGTGCGTGGCGGTATAAATCTGCACCGCCGGCCCGAACTGCGCAAAACTGCCGATGCGCACCGGACAGACGTCCAGAACCACACAGTTGAAGTTGAAGAACACGCGCTCGCCGAGCTCGATGTTCGAGCCGTAGTCGCAGAAGAACGGCGGCTGCATCCAGACCGTATCGCCGCCGGCACCGAACAGCGTGCGAAGGATGCGCCGTCGCGCGTCCTTGTCGGCCTCCGCGGTCGCGTTGAGGGCCTGGCAAAGGTCGCGGGCACGGTCCCGCGCGGCGCTGAGCTCGCCGTCCGACGGATCGTAGAGCTCTCCCGCCAGCATCTTCTGGCGCTCATTCATCATCGCCATTTGCGCGTATCGCTCTTGGGGGTGAAAGACAGGGCGCCGCCGTCATCGCGCCAGCCGAACCTTAAACCCGCCAGGCCTTAAACCCGATGGTCCGGCCATCGGTTCCAGAAGCGTCGAACGTGCAATCGTCATCGACATGTCGCAGACCGCACGAAAACGGGCGCCCAATGAATTTGGCCGCCCGCACGTCGTGTTCATCCCGGATCGGACGCCTACCGCCTGACCATCCGCCCGAGTGCGATGAGGATACAGGCTCCGATAAAGCCGGCGACCAGATAGCCGATCCACCCCGTCAGAACGATACCGATCAGGCCGAGCAGAAAATTCGCGAGTATCGCTCCGACGATACCGAGAAGGATGTTCATGAGCACGCCCATGTTGCTCTTCATGAACATTTCAGCGAGCCATCCGGCGATCCCGCCAATGATGATCGCCGCGATCCAACCGACACCTGCACTTTCCATGGGTTCCCCCCTTTCAGGTCGAGAAACGAGAAAGAAGGTAGGCTGATTCGACAGACTGTCATAGCGATCTCTGCAAGGAGAGACCTCTACCGTTTGACCAC
>JBIQLW010000117.1:0-1530 GCA_044463945.1 Bradyrhizobiaceae bacterium
ACAAAGCAGGCAGCGCAACAGCCAATCTATAGGGGGTCAATTTTGGACGCCGATCGCTAGCTATCCCGACCCGGAGCTTGAGGCTTTCGCTCGCCATGAGCGCGCGTGGTACGACAGCGACGGTGCGGAGCAGACCTATTGGTATCGGGTGCGGAAGGCCGTCAGGCGGCGGCTGGAAGGCCGCTGAGCCCGTCAGTCGAACAGAGGGCCGTGACCGCCACCAGCGGCCTTGCGGCGAACCTCGTCCTCGCGTGCCTCGCTGACCTCGCGCCAGATGTCGTAGGTCTCGCGCACCATCTGGTCGAGCTGGTCGAAACCAAAGAGTTCGACGCTTTCATCGGTGCTCAGCGTCACCGGGCGCTGGTCATCAGCCGCATCGCCGAACTGCACGATCCCGAGCCGAGCGGCGGTGAAGTCCGGATTGGCGACCCGGATATGCTCATGCATCATCGAGAAGACAAACCGTCTCGCTTCTGCCGTCAGGCGCTTGCCGCGCCGGGGGTCGATGAAGATCACCAGCGGGGCACCCTCCAGCGCCATCACCATCGGCAACCAGTATTCCACCTTCTCGCTGACGCTCAGCGATAGCGGGAAGAAGGCTTGAGAGCGGCTTCGCAAGGCATTTGCGCGCGCGAAGTCGTGCAGACCCTTGGCGACGAGCAGGTTGGCGTTGCATTCGTCGTCGGAGGTCGCCTTTGCCTGTATCAGTCGTTCCAGAACTGGCCACGCGGTCGGGTCGGCAGCCGCGAACATATCAGGCTGAACATTGAAGATATCGGCGAACCGGGCGCGTACTGGTTTGTAGGTGATCGTCGGATGCCCGAGCTTAAAACGCTCAAGTTCGCGCCGCTTCTGATCCGTCGGCAGCGTTGCGACACGGGCAAGATCGATCTCAGGTAAGCGGCGTATCTTCATCCGGTTCTCCCGCGACCGGAGCCGCGCCAACGGAAACTTTGTGGAACTTGAATCGGTTAACGATGACATCATCGGGGATTCGCAACCCCAGCGCAACCGATGTTCTTCCTTTGTCCGCAATGTAATCCCAAGGCGCTCCCTTGGCGTGGGAGATGTCCACCAGTCGCCCCGGCGATAGCTGCCCGTAGGACGACATGATACGCGCCAGATGACGCCGAATGGCCGGGTCCTCGGGAAGGTCCAGCGCATGGCGCTCGCCGGTCATCACGTTCTGCCCGGTGGCGCGGAAGTCGATAGGAGAACTGCCTGCCGTCTTGAAAGCCGAGTAGGCGGCAGGATGCACCGGCCCATATTGCCATGCCTCGAAATAGCCGCTGACCAGAGGTCGCTTGGCTTCGATCAGGAAGATGGAGTGGGCGAAGTAGAGGAGCTTTTGCAGTGCAAGATTGGTGACCTTGATCCCCGACCGGTCAGCCTCGTCCAGCATGAGGTTGGCGACGGCTCTCGGATCGTATGGACCACCGGTCATCTGCGCACTTTGACTTCCTCAGGCAGGGAAGTGGTGCCGCTTGCGTGACTCGAACACGCGACCCCATCATTACGAATGATGTGCTC